>CAJUSE010000007.1 GCA_910588975.1 uncultured Oscillospiraceae bacterium
AGTACCGTCTGGACAAGACCAACATCATCCACTGCCCCATCGGCAAGGTCTCCTTCGGCCCTGAGAAGCTCAGCGAGAACCTGAACGCTCTCATGGGCGCCATTGTCAAGGCCAAGCCTTCTGCCGCCAAGGGTCAGTATGTCCGCTCCTGCGTGGCCGCCTCCACCATGGGCCCCGGTGTGAAGCTGAACGCCGCCCGCTTCGTGTAAGAAGTGGAACGCATGGGGATGCTGCAAAATGTGACAGCCCCATTTTTCTAAAAATATACCTCCCTGGGGGATTTTACTTGACAAAATCCCCCAGGGATGATATATTATTACTCGTGTTCAGAGACAGTGGGTGGCCGCAAGGCCCTAACGATGCTCCATCGCCCGCCGAGAATACAGCCTACAATAAGGTATTATTGTGCTGTTTTCGTGTCGGACACGAAAGCGGCATTTTCTTTTATGTCGCTATCAACTTTTCGGAGGTGAATTCCCAAAATGCCGAATGCAAAAGTCCTGAGTGAGAAGCAGGCCATTGTGGCCCAGCTGGTCGACACCCTGAAGACCTCTGCCAGCGGCGTGCTGGTGAATTACGAGGGTATCACCGTGTCCGAGGACACCACCCTTCGTAACGAACTGCGCAAGGCCGGTGTGGAGTATTCCGTGGTGAAGAACACCCTGGTCCGCCGTGCCCTGGATGATGCCGGGCTCAGCGAGCTGGACGGTGTGCTTCATGGCACCACTTCCCTGGCTGTGAGCAAGGAGGACCCCATCGCTCCCATGCGGGTGCTGTACAAGTTCGCCAAGGGTCTGGAGGGCGAGCGTTTCGCCATCAAGGCCGGCTTCATGGATGGCAAGGTGATCCCCCTGGCTGACATCGCCGCTCTGGCCGATCTGCCCTCCAAGGAGGTGCTGGTGGGTCAGGTGCTGGGCATGATGCTCTCCCCCATCACCAGCTTGGCCATCGTTATCAAGGCCATCGCCGAGAAGGGCGACGAGCCCGCTCCCAAGGCCGAGGTCGAAGAGGCCCCTGCCGCTGAGGAGACCGCTGCCCCTGCTGAGGAGGCTCCCGCCGCCGAGGCCCCTGCCGAAGAGACTGCCGCCCCCGCTGAGGAGGCCGCTGCCCCTGAGGCCGAGTAAGAAGAAGCGTGGAAAAGCAAACAGTGAGGGAGCTTAGACCGAAGCGAGGGTGAGCGGAAAGTCGCAAAGCGACTTGAAGACCAGCCCGAGTCAAGGGAAAGCGACCGAACGCTCTGGCTGCTTTGTAACGTGACAGTCCACCCATCTCAAAGAAAACACATATCAAAACTTAGGAGGTTACAATTATGGCTAGCGAGAAGATCACTGCTCTGATCGAAGAGGTCAAGGCTCTTACCGTTCTGGAGCTCAACGACCTGGTTAAGGCTCTGGAGGAGGAGTTCGGCGTTTCCGCCGCTGCTATGGCTGCTCCCGCTGCCGGTGGCGCTGCCGCTGGTGGTTCTGCCGAGGAGAAGACCGAGTTCGACGTGGTCCTGGCCGGCTTCGATGCTGCCGCCAAGATCAAGGTCATCAAGGCCGTCCGCGAGATCACCGGCCAGGGCCTGGCCGAGGCCAAGGCTACCGTCGAGGAGGCCCCCAAGACCCTGAAGGAGGGCGTCAGCAAGGACGAGGCCGAGGAGATGAAGAAGGCCCTGGAAGAGGCCGGCGCCAAGGTGGAGCTGAAGTAATCAGTCCCTTCCCTATTTACAAAAAACGAGCTGTTCCCCATGCGGGAACGGCTCGTTTTTTTACTTCTTCAGTTATACGATAGGCTGGAAGCCCTGGGGCAGCTCCACACTGTCATAGAGGACTTCGGCCCCTATGAGCTGACAAAGTTTGTGCATCCGATCATCGGCAAAAACTTCCTCACCCTCCCAGACTTTGCGGAGAGCCTCCTCATCGGCATAGGCGCAGAGGAAGGCGGGGAATTCCATTCGGTAGGGCTCGTCGATCATCTCTTGGGCCTCGTCAAAGTTGGGCTGGGCAAAGTCTGCCCGGAACCCCCGCCCCGGATCACTATATGAGAGGAAAAGAATGTCACTGTCAAAGATGGAAAAGGCCAGCACCGGGGCACCAAATTTCCTGGCCAGCCGCTCTGTATCCCGGCTAGAGGCGGTGCAGCCCTCGCAGAGGGTCTCCTCGAACAGGGGCAGCCAGCGGGCATCCGAGCGATAGGCCAGCACAGGGCCCTTTTCCCGGTCCTGTGGTTCCTCCGGCAAGACGGTGCCCGGAAAGGGAATGATATTCCCCTTTGGCTCCTCTTCCTGGCCCAGCAATCGGGAAATGTGGGCAAAGGCCTCGGGGCTTTCCCGGCGCATCTGGTCCTTCACCTCTTGAAACCGCTCCCGGTCAATGAAGGAAAGCAGAAGCGAATCCAACAGCGCCTCCTGCCTCTGCCGCCGTTCCTTTGTCTCTGCCCGGAGCAGGTCCATCCCCTTCTTTAGCCCCGCCGGGGTCAGGTCCCGGTTTTCAATGAGGTAAAACGCCATGGTGGTCCCCATATCCGCATGCTCCTTTCTATCGACATTACAGCCCCAGCAGCTGAGTAGCCACGGCAAAGTAGACCAGCAGGGACAGGGCATCCACCACAGTGGTGATGAAGGGTGAGGCCATCACAGCCGGGTCAAACCCCAGCTTTTTGGCCAGCATGGGCAGCGTACAGCCCACCAGTTTGGCGATAACAATGGTGAGAAAAATAGTGACGGCCACCACAGCGGCCACCATGACCCCTTTTCGATCCAGCAGAATGACCTTGGCAAATACCACAACTGTCAGCGTTGCGGCACAGAGGGCGGCCACTCGCAGTTCCTTCCAGACCACCCGGAGGATATCCCGGAACTCCACATCCCCCAAGCTCATGGCCCGGATGATGGTCACCGAGGCTTGAGAGCCTGAGTTACCGCCGGTGTCCATAAGCATGGGGATAAAAAGGGTCAGGGCAGCGTTGGCGGCCAGGGCCCCCTCAAAAATGCCCAGGATGGTGCCGGTGAAAGTGGCCGATACCATAAGCAGCAGCAGCCAGGGGATACGGTGCTTCCAGGTCTCAAAGACACCGGTCTGAAAATAGGGCTTGTCCGTGGGAACAATGGCAGCCATTTTCTCGATGTCCTCGGTGGCCTCCTCCTCCATAACATCCATAACGTCGTCTACTGTAACGACGCCCACCAGCCGACCCTCCTGGTCCACTACGGGCAAAGAGATAAAATCGTAACGCATAATGCGCTGAACGGCTTCCTCCTGGTCCTCTGTGGTGTGAGCGGTAATAATGTCGGTGCTCATCAGCTCGCTCACCAATTCATCGTCAGGGGCCATGAGCAGTTCCCGAAGGGTGACCACGCCTCCCAGCACCCGGCGCTCATCGGTGACATAACAGGTATAAATGGACTCGCTATCCTCAGCTACAGAGCGAATGACGGCTATGGCCTGCCCCACTGTCATGGTTTTTTTCAGGTCTACAAATTCGGCGGTCATAATACTGCCCACCGAGTTTTCCGGGTAGTTCAAAAACTGGTTGATAAGCTGTCTAGTGTCCGCCCTGGCTGTCTTGAGCACCCGCTTGACCACATTGGCAGGCAGTTCCTCCAGCATGTCCACGGCGTCGTCCACATACATTTCCTCCACCAGCTCGGAAAGCTCTCGGTCGGTGGCCGCCGAGATGATGACCTCCTGATCCTCGCTGTCCAGGTTGGCAAAGACGTCAGACGCCTCCTCCTTTGGCAGCATTCGAAATACCAGCAAGGTCTTGTCCCGGTCCAGATCAGCCATAAACTCGGCTACATCTACCTCATTGGCCTCTATGAGCTCGATCTTAAGATTTCGCAGGTCCTTATTCTCCAAAAGTGCCTGCCAGCGCTCCCGCAGAGCGCCACGCTCCATCTCTTCCATGGAAGCTCCCTCCTTCTGATTTGCATTTCGGTGCAGTCGGAAGGCAATGGGGACAAAAATATACCAGTAAAGTATTTATACTTCACTGGTACAGCAACACAAACCTTATGAGTATCCGGCTCTTACTGCCGTCCTCTAGCAATGAGGAACGGCAGGGCTATCCGGGCCCATAAGGGGACGTCGCTGTCCCGATTGCTACTTCGTGGGCAGATGTCCACAGACTGTTCCTCCCTTTTTTATCAATTCCCGGTCCCACCGGGTCAAGTTAAGCATACCATGTTGGACGGTGGTTTTCAAGTGTTTTATGTCCTTCCTCTTTCCGCAGTTTTGTGATATAATTATCTTAAGACAAGCATTTTACCAATGAGGTGAACACAATGGAAAAGCTATATGAGGAAAACCCTTTTCTGACCCATTTTACCGCCACGGTGGAGTCCTGCAGCCAAAGCAAAAAGGGCTATGATGTCCTGCTGGACCGGACCGCCTTTTATCCCGAGGGTGGTGGCCAGCCCTATGATCTGGGCACCCTGGGAGATGCCCGGATCCTGGAGGTCCATGAGCGGGATGGTCGAGTGGTCCACACCTGCGATCGAGCACTGGAGGCAGGCAGCCAGGTGGTAGGTGAAATCGACTGGCCACGCCGGTTCGACCTGATGCAGCACCACTCTGGGGAACACATTGTCTCGGGCCTGGCCCATCAAAAATGGGGGGCGGAAAATGTGGGCTTTCATATGGGCAGCGACGTCATCACCATTGATTTGAGTGTTCTCATCAACGAAGAGCAACTTCGAGAGCTGGAACGGGAGGCCAACACTTACATCTGGGCCGACCACCCCATTTCCATTACATTCCCCTCCCCCGAGGAGTTGGAAGAGTTAGAGTACCGCAGCAAAAAAGCCCTCAGTGGTCGGGTCCGTATCGTCTCCTTCCCCGGGGCGGATACCTGCGCCTGCTGTGGCACTCATGTACTCACCTCGGGCCAGGTGGGGATGGTAAAGCTACTCAGTGTTCAGAAGTTCCGGGAGGGTGTACGTATCGAGCTGGTCTGTGGCGGGCGGGCTCTGGCCTATATGGACACTTTGGCCAGGCAAAACCACCGTATCTCTAATCTGCTGTCCGCCAAACCCTTCGAGACCGCCGGGGCGGTGGAGCGGCTTCTGGAGGAAAATAGTGCCCTGAAGGCCCGGCTGCTGGCAATGGAGGATCAGCGTTTTGCCACTTTGGCCAGCCAGTACACCGGCGCTGGCGACCTGTTGCTCTTTGAGCCTGGCCTCTCCCCCGATGGGCTGCGGCGGCTATGCGACGCAGTAGGCAAAGTCTGTGGGGGGCGCTGTGCCATTTTTTCCGGCCATGAGGGAGAATATAAGTATGCCATCACTCTGCCCGGTGGGGACCTGAAGGAACTGAGCAAGGCTCTCAACACTACCCTGAATGGCCGTGGGGGCGGAAAGCCCCACTTTGTCCAGGGCTCCGTCCAATGCACCCAGGCAGAGATCGAGATCTTTTTTAAATCTTTGTAATAGAGGGTGGACAGTCTTTTTAGGCTGTCCACTTCCTATTTTTATACCCGTTGTTTCATCAACTGCTCTGCCGATTTGGGACAGGATATGGTCCAGCAGGAGGAGGCTTTAACTTTTCCTTGCGTTTGTTTCACATTTTCAGGTTTCCGCCCTTTTTCAGACAAGTCTTTCATTGACTGCTTCCCAGCAGAGTGCTATAATATTATGACTATTGTAGATTGGGAGGATATACCATGTGGCGCAGTGAGGATTGGAAGGACTACGAGCTCATCGACTGCGGCGGCGGCGAGAAGCTGGAGCGGTGGGGCAAATATCTGTTGGTCCGGCCCGACCCCCAGGCCATCTGGGACACCCCCCGCACCGACCCCCGCTGGCAGAAACCCCACGGGCGCTATGCCCGCTCCTCCACAGGGGGCGGACAATGGGCAAAAAAGGACGTGCCGGAGCGGTGGACGGTGGACTACAAGGGCCTTACTTTCAATATTAAGCCCATGAATTTCAAGCACACCGGGCTTTTCCCCGAGCAGGCGGCCAACTGGGACTTCTGCATGGAGGCCATTGAGAATGCAGGCCGGCCCATCTCGGTGCTGAACCTGTTCGCCTACACCGGGGCGGCCACCGTGGCCTGCGCCGCTGCCGGGGCCAGCGTGTGCCATGTGGACGCCGCCAAGGGGATGGTGGCCTGGGCTAAGGAGAACGCCCAATCCTCTGGGGTGGCTGACCGGCCCATCCGCTGGATCGTGGATGACTGCGCCAAATTCGTCCAGCGGGAGATCCGCCGGGGCCACACCTATGACGCCGTCATCATGGACCCTCCCAGCTATGGCCGGGGCCCCTCGAGAGAGATCTGGAAGCTGGAGGAAAACCTGTGGCCCTTTGTGGAGCTGGTGACCCAGGTGCTGTCGGACAAGCCCCTCTTCTTCCTCATCAACTCCTACACCACCGGCCTGGCCCCCAGCGTGCTGACCTACATTCTGGAGACCCTCATCACCAAAAAGCACGGCGGACATACCGAAAGTGAGGAGCTGGGACTGCCCGTCACCAACACCGGTCTGGCCCTCCCCTGCGGGGCCACTGGGCGGTGGATGGCGAAATAACTTACCTCAAGGTCCAAATCATTAGAATATGGGACACCGATTGGTATCCCGGCATGGCGGAATGTTCTTTGCTTGATACATTTGGAACAGAGCATTGATTTCAGGGAAAAATACCGCACTTCTCCCCCCACGACATTAGCGCATCCATGCTTCCCTGTGATGGCTTTATCCGCTGTACCCTATACGAAAAAAAGAGATGATATGGTACAAATCGATACTAAAGTTTCCTGATGATATAGAATCTTCGCCTGAACAGCATTTTTTCTGTGTTTCACCCGACCAATTGACGAATTGTGAAGAAGTAAAATGCCATGACAAATATTGACTATATCGCCGCCCACCGCTTTTCCAGCGGCCACAAGGCCCAACTGCAAGGGGACACCCTGTGCGGCTGCTTCTATTGCCTGTCTGTCTTTCCTCCCCGGGAGATTGAGGCATGGCTGGACCCGGAGGGCACTGCCCTCTGCCCCCACTGCGGCATTGACACCGTCATTGGGGCCTCCTCCGGCTATCCCATCACCAGGGAATTTCTTGAAAAGATGCGAAACTACTGGTTCTAAAGGGAGTACCTCTTATGAATGAACCCATTCTTAAAATTGAAGATCTCACCTTCTCCTATCCCGTGGAGGAGGGGGAGCCCCGGGTGGTGCTAAACGGGGTGGATCTGGACATTGAGCCGGGCACCTTTGTGGCCGTGTTGGGCCATAACGGCTCAGGGAAATCCACCCTAGCCAAGCACCTCAACGCCATTCTTCTCCCTTCCGGGGGCAAGGTCTACGTCAGCGGCATGGACACCGCCGACGAGGCCCTGCTGCTGGACATTCGCCGCACGGTGGGCATGGTGTTCCAGAACCCGGACAACCAAATCGTGGCCAATGTGGTGGAGGAGGACTGCGCCTTTGGCCCGGAAAACCTGGGCGTCCCCCCTGACGAGATCCGGGAGCGGGTGGACCGGGCCCTGAAAGCGGTGGGGATGTACCACTTCAAGGACCACGCCCCCCATCTTCTCTCGGGAGGACAAAAGCAGCGCATCGCAATCGCCGGGGTACTGGCCATGGAGCCCCGGTGCGTAGTGCTGGACGAGCCCACTGCCATGCTGGACCCCATTGGCCGACGGGAGGTCATGGAGACCATCAAAGCTCTGAACCGGGATAGCGGCGTCACCGTGGTCCTCATCACCCACCATATGGACGAGGCCGCCCAGGCCGACCGGCTGGTGGTCATGTCCGGGGGGAAGATCGTCTCCGACGGCGCCCCCAAAGAGGTTTTTCAGCGGGTGGAGGAGCTCAAAACCACGGGGCTTACTGTTCCTGAAACCGTCCGCCTCTGCTATGAACTGCGCCAGGAGGGGCTGGACCTGCCCCTGGACACCCTCAGCGATGAGGAGTGCGCCCAGACATTGTACCAACTGCTGCAAAGGTAATTTGCCTTACAGAACATTGTCACATTTCCAACCTTCACGCAAAGGAATGTTGCCATTTTGGAGCCTATCATCCAAACTCAACAGCTGACCCATATCTACTCTGCCGGGACCCCCTTTCAACATGTGGCTCTGGACAGTGTGGATTTTGTCGCCTACCAGGGAGAATACTTGGGGGTCATCGGCCACACCGGTTCGGGCAAGTCCACCCTCATCCAACACCTCAATGGTCTGCTGAAGCCCACCTCGGGCCAGGTGCTGGTGGCGGGCAAGGACATTTGGGAGAGCAAGGAGGCCACTCGCCAGGCCCGGTTTCAGGTTGGGCTGGTATTCCAGTACCCGGAGTATCAGCTCTTTGAGGAGACGGTCTACAAGGACATTGCTTTTGGCCCCAAGAATATGGGGCTGGACGAAACCGAAGTGGACCGCCGGGTCCGTCAGGCCGCCGAGTTCGTGGGGCTGCGCCAGGATCAGCTGGACCACTCCCCCTTCGAGCTCTCCGGCGGTCAGAAGCGCCGGGTGGCCATCGCCGGTGTCATTGCCATGGAACCCGCCGTTCTCATTCTGGACGAGCCCACCGCCGGATTGGACCCGGTGGGTGTGGAGCAGATTTTGGGCAATATCCAGGACTACCACAAGGCCAAGAATGCCACCATCATCATCGTCTCCCACTCTATGGAGCAGATGGCCCGCACCGCTGATCGACTGGTGGTCATCAATGATGGCCGCATCCCCTTTTCCGGCACTCCCCGAGAGGTCTTTTCTCATGTAGAGGAGCTGGAGGAGATGGGCTTGGGTGTGCCCCAGATGACTCGGGTATTCCACCGGCTCAAGGCTATGGGAGCGCCAGTGGACGACACCGTTTACACCGTGGAGCAAGCTAAGGCAGCCATTCTGACTGCCCTGGGCCAAAGCCCCCGCAGCACTAGGACAGTTTCCTCCGACGAAAAGGGGGCGGTATAAATGGCACTGAAGGACATTACTCTGGGCCAGTACTTCCCCGGCGATACCATTCTTCACCGTCTGGACCCCAGAACAAAAATCTTGATGGTGGTCTTTTACATCGTGGCCCTCTTTGTGGCCAGAAATGCCCTTGGTTACGCCTTGATGGGTGTGGTACTCACTGCGGCCATTCAAGTATCCAGGGTGGGCTTTAAGGCCATCCGCCGGGGCATGAAGCCGGTCTATATCATCATTGTATTTACCGCCGTCCTCAATGTACTTTATACCCCCGGCCAGGGAGAGCCTCTGGTGACCTTCTGGATCTTTACTATCTACTACGAGGGCATCCGCACCGCCATCTTTATGGTGCTGCGGATCACCATGCTCATCTCCTGCACCTTTCTTTTGACCTACACCACCTCCCCCATCATGCTCACCGACGCTTTGGAACGATTGCTGGGCCCGCTGAAAAAGATCAAGGTCCCCGTCCATGAGCTGGCCATGATGATGTCCATCGCTCTGCGGTTCATCCCCATTCTCATTGAGGAAACCGACAAGATCATGGCCGCCCAAAAGGCCCGGGGGGCCGACTTCGAGACGGGCAATCTCATCCAGAAGGCCAAAGCCCTTATCCCCCTGCTGGTCCCCCTGTTCATCTCCGCCTTCCGCCGGGCCGACGAACTGGCAGTGGCCATGGAGTGCCGGTGCTACCATGGCGGCGAGGGGCGGACCCGGCTGCGGCAGCTGAAATACCAGGGGCGGGATATTTGGGCCCTGTGCCTGGGCTTTGGACTGTGTGTCAGCGTGTTCCTCCTCAACCATTTGGGGGTATTCTAAGAGGTTTTTATGAGAAATATCGCCTTAAAACTGATGTATGTGGGCACTGCCTACCATGGCTGGCAGATCCAAAAAAATGCCGTCAGCGTGGAGGAGACCCTGGAGAAGTGCCTGAGCTACGTGGTAGGCCATCCGGTGAAGTGTACCGGTGCCGGCCGGACCGATGCCGGGGTCCACGCCCTGGCCTACATCGCCAACTTCCGCACCACCTCCACCATTCCCTGCGACCGGTTACCCCTGGCGGTGAATACCCGCCTGCCCGATGATATCGTGGTCACCGAGGCCGTGGAGGTCAGCGAGGGCTTCAACGCCATCTCCTCCTGCGTGAAAAAGGAGTATACTTACCGCATCTACAACTCCCGTTCCCGCAACGCCTTTTTGGTGGACCGGGTGTGGTTTTATCCCTATAAGGAGTTGGATGTCTCTATTATGCAGCGTGCCGCTGACTGCTTTGTGGGCACCCACGATTTTGCCGCCGTGCGCAGTGTGGGTACTGATGTGAAGTCCACCGTCCGCACCGTCCACTGGTTTGACATTACCCGTCAGGGCAAGACCATCGAGTGTAAGGTCTGTGCCAATGGCTTTCTCTACAACATGGTCCGGGCTATGGTGGGCACCGTGGTCTATGCCGCCGAGGGAAAATTTCCCCCCGAGTCTGTCAGTGACATTCTGGAGGGCAGGTGCCGCACTGATGCCGGCCCCACAGCGCCGCCGGGAGGGCTTTACATGAGCCGGCTGTGGTACGATGAACCCGGTCTGAATAAGGGGGCGGTGGAATAGGATGGACGAAAAGAAGAAAAACCCTGTCCGGCGTTTGCTCACCTTTCTGCTCACAGCGGCTCTGGTATTTGGGGCCGTCTTTCTGGTGGCCAACTGGCAGAAGCTGAACTTCGACTCGGTCCGCCGCTACTTCGCTTACCGCTCTCTGGAGCGCAACGAAAGCGGTCAGGCCGAATCCTTCTCCTATGGCTCTGGTTCCTCCAGTTCCTTCCTCCCTCTGGGTGATGATCTTCTGGTGTGTTCAGCCAGCGGCGTGCGGCTCTACTCCGTCAGCGGTGGGCTTTATCTGGAGGATCACTGCACCTTGACCACTCCCATTCTCTCCTCTGGGGGAGGCTCGGGGCTTGTCTATGATGCCGGCGGCAGCCAGCTCTATGTCTATCGGGACCGCAAGCAGGTCTTTTCCCTGCCTGTGGAGGCCGGCCGGATCATCTTGTCGGCTTCCTTATCTGCCCAGGGGCGCTTGACTGTGGTCACGCAGGCCAGCGGAGTCAAGGGTTCGGTCACCGTTTATGATGAGAAATTTCAGCCCGCTCTTGGAGTCAGCCTGTCCTCCCGATTCATCACCGATGCCATCCTCTCCCCTGACGGAAGCACCCTGGCCCTGGCTACCGCCGGTCAGACTGGAGGTGTTTTTGACAGTCAGGTGTCCTTTTACCGGCTCAACCGCTCTAACGGCAACGATGATCCTGACGCCGTCTGTTCTCTGGGCAACAACACCGTACTGGCGCTGCGCTGGGCCGAAGGACCCCTGCGGGTGTTGGGCGAAAATGCCTTGTGCTTTGTAAAGAACGACGGTACTCTGGCCGGAGCCTACTCCTACAGCGGACGCTACCTGAAGGGTTTTGCCCTGGATTGGGAGAGCTCCTGTGCCCTGCTGTTGGGTAAATACCGGGCAGGAAGCAGCGCAGAGCTGGTAACGGTGGACACCTCCGGCAACCAGCTGGAGAGCATTCCCCTTAGCGATCAGGTACTGTCTCTGTCCTCGGCTGGGCGGTATTTGTCCTTGCTCACTGCTGACAGCCTGACCATTTTCAGCAACAGCCTGGCTGAGCCCTACCACGTGTTGGAGGAGCTTCAGGGCGCCCGAAAGGTATTTCAGCGCCCCGACGGTTCTACTTTCCTTATCGCCGGTGAAAGTGCCCGGCTATACCTGCCCTCCTGATATTTTCTCACGAAAGGTTGATGTCCCATGTTTTCCGGCCCTGCGATCCTGATTGACCTCATTCTTCTTGCCGCCCTTGTGCTGGCGGTGATCCGTGGGGCCAAAAAGGGCTTTGTCCTCACTCTGTGTTCTCTGGTGGCCGTCGTTGTGGCCTTGGTGGGGGCCAACTTTCTGGCCGACACCCTGACTCCGGCGGTGTCCAAAGCGATAGAGCCCACCATCGAAACTACCATCCAGGCCGCCTTGGAAAGTCAGGTCCAATCCCTTCAGGACGCCGCTACCGGTGAAACCCTGACCGCCATTCGGGACAAGGGTGGGCTCTACGCCTTTGTGGCCGATGCCATGGCTGATGCGCTGGAGGGCGTGGATCTCGCCCCTTCGGTGTCTCTGGTAGCTACCCAGGCGGCCACCGCCGTAGCTGCCCAGCTGGCCCACGGCATTTTATTCCTTGTGGCCTTTTTCGTGGTGCTCATCGGCTGGACCATCCTCTCCCACGCTTTGGACCTGGTGGCCAAATTACCTGGCCTTAACAGTCTCAACGGCCTGTTAGGCGGCGTGGTAGGCTTTGTAAAGGGTCTCGTCATCGTTTACATCATCGTATGGGGACTCTACACCCTCACCGGGACAGTGAGTCAGGAAACCGCCCAGCAGACCCACCTGTTCCTGTTCCTGACCCAACACGGACCGCTGGAGCTGCTCATGGCGGGCCAGACCCTATTGGGTACATAGGACAAAAACAAAGTAAATTGGTAGAAAATAATTTGCCCGTTTTCATACCCAGTTCACAATTACACAGTACAATCATCTCTCTGAGGGACAAGGTCCCCGCCGGAGACCCAAACATTACTTCGGGCAGTGTCAAATGAAACACTTAATTTGCTGAACATACATATGCTTTCACCGCATTGTTTTGGCAGTAACTCAGATAAAGGAGTGAGCAAGACTATGCAGCCTACACTTTGTTCCAGATGTCAGAAAAACGTGGCCGTTGTCTTTGTCCAGCGCATAGAAAATGGGGAGACCAAATCCGAGGGTCTCTGTCTCAACTGCGCCAGGGAGCTGGGGATCAAGCCCGTAGACGATATGATCCAGAAGATGGGGCTCAGCGACGACGATGTGCAGAACCTGACCTCCGAAATGCTCTCTGCCTTTGGCGGTGCCGAGGGGATGGAAGGACTCACCGAACCTGTCGACGGCGAGGAGGAGGATGAGGGCAAGACTGCCACCTTCCCCTTCCTCAACAAGCTCTTTGGCGGCTCGGCCTCGGCCCAGCCTCCTCAGGAGCCTCCTGCCTCCTCCGAGAAGGAAGAGCAGAGCCCCCGAAGCGGTCGTGAGGAGAAGCGGGGCGAGAAGGGCAAGGAAAAGGAGAAGCGGAAGTTTTTGGAGAACTACTGTATCTCCCTGACCCAGAAGGCCGCCGATGGCAAACTGGACAAGATCATTGGCCGGGACGAGGAGATCGCCCGGACCATTCAGATCCTCAACCGCCGGCAGAAGAATAACCCCTGCCTCATCGGCGAGCCCGGCGTAGGCAAGACAGCCATCGCCGAGGGCCTTGCCCTGCGCATCCACAATGGGGATGTTCCCTATAAGCTCCAGGACAAGGAGGTCTATCTTCTGGACCTGACTGCCCTGGTGGCAGGCACCCAGTTCCGGGGCCAGTTCGAGTCTCGGATGAAGGGGCTCATTGACGAGGTCAAGCGACTGGGCAATATTATTCTGGTTATTGACGAGGTCCACAACATTGTGGGCGCCGGCGATGCCGAGGGCAGCATGAACGCCGCCAATATCCTCAAGCCCGCTTTGAGCCGGGGCGAGATCCAGGTCATTGGCGCCACTACGCTCACCGAGTATCGCAAGTACATCGAAAAGGACTCCGCCCTGGAGCGCCGCTTCCAGCCTGTTATGGTGGAGGAACCCTCCATTGCCGATAGCGTGAAGATCCTGGAGGGCATCGCCCCCTATTATGAAAAGTACCACTTTGTCTCCATCTCCCCCGTTATCTGCCGGGCGGCAGTGACCATGTCCGAGCGGTATATCACCGACCGCTATCTCCCCGATAAGGCCATCGACCTCATCGACGAGGCCTGCTCTGACGTAAACCTGCACAACAAGTCTCTGGCTCGGGAAGCCCAGGTGAAAAAGCTGCTCCAGGAGCTGGCCAACCAGCGGGAGACCCTGATGAATGAGAGCAGCACCAAGGAAAACAAGCGCCAGAGCGACTTGAAGGCCAACGAGACCCGTCAGGGAGAGATCCGCCGTAAGCTGTCCACCCTGGCCGGGGAGCATGCCGCTCTGTCCCTCGATCCCGAGCAGGAAAAGGGGCTGAAGGACAATGAGCGGGAGCAGGCCAGTCTCAATGTCGAGTTGGAAAAGCTTAGCGCCGAGCGCACCACCCTGCTCAGCCAGAGCCACGACGGACAGGACTTTGAGCAGCTGGCCCAGCTCAAGAGCCAGGAGGTCCAGCTTCAGCAGGAACTGGAGCAGCTGGAGAAAATGTCTGCTCCTCCTCTGACCATGGAGCATCTGGCCCGGGTCATTGAGTTGTGGACCAAGATCCCTGCCAGCCAGATCCAGGAGCAGGAGTACGAGCGTCTTGCCAAGCTGGAGGATCGGCTCAAGGAGCACATCATCGGCCAAGACGAGGCCGTGGCCGCTGTGGCCGCCGCCGTCCGCCGTGGCCGGGTGGGCATTGCCTCCAAGCGTAAGCCCGTCTCCTTTATCTTCGTGGGTTCCACCGGCGTGGGCAAGACCGAGCTTGTGAAGCGGCTCAGCGAGGATATGTTCTCCTCGCCTGAGTCCCTCATCCGGCTGGATATGAGCGAATTTATGGAGAAGTTCAGCGTCTCCCGAATCATTGGCTCTCCCCCGGGCTATGTGGGCTATGACGAGGCAGGCCAGCTTACCGAAAAGGTCCGGCGTAAGCCCTACTGTGTCATTCTTTTCGATGAGATTGAAAAGGCCCATCCCGATGTGCTCAATATCCTGCTGCAGATCCTGGATGACGGTCACATCACCGACGCCCAGGGCCGCAACGTAAACTTTGAAAACACCGTCATTGTCATGACCTCCAATGCCGGCTCCACCACCGGCTCCACCGGGGCTGTGGGCTTTGGTCGTACCGAGAACGAGCAGGGCAAGGCCAAGGCCATGAAGGCACTGGAAGGTTTTCTCCGGCCTGAGTTTATCAATCGAGTGGACGAGATCGTCTACTTCAACAAGCTCTCCGAGGACAACTTCAAGGCCATTGCCCGGATCATGCTCACCGAGCTTCAGGGCAACCTGAAAGAGAAGGGCATCGTCTTTACCTACGGGGAGGATCTGCTGGACTACCTGGTGACCAAGTCCTACTCCATCACCTATGGCGCCCGAAATCTGCGCCGGCAGATCCAGAAGGACCTGGAGGACCCCATTGCCACCAGGATCATCGACAGCTATATGGAACCTGTCAGCAAGATCACCGTTACTGCCGACGGCGAAAAGCTCAACATTGCCAGCGAATAAGCAAGCATATAGAAACTGCCTCGGAGGATGGATACCTCCGGGGCAGTTTTTATAAAATCTTAATTCTTTCTTCTCCCGGATTTTCAATTTATATGCCAAGATAGAATAATCGAAATTGGAAAGGATGACTGTCCATGAAGCCTCTGTTCCCCCGTCTCGCTGCCCTGTCCCTCTGCGCCGCTCTCCTCCTCCCTGCCCACGCCGCTCAGGAGGAACCGGCAGTCCCTATCACCCCGGCCCAAATGCAAGAGGATCTGGACTATCTCTACACAGCTTTGCAGGCGGGGCATCCTAACCTCTTTTCTGCCACCCCTCAGACAGAATATGATTCCGCCAAGACAGAGCTGGAAAAGCATCTGGCAGGAATGGATGAAGTGGATTTTGCCCTGTCTCTGCAAGCTTTTGTGGCCTTGGCGGGAGACTCCCACACCACCACAAGTCTCGGGGGCAGCCTCATGACCCGGTGTAGCTTCTTCCCCTTTGCCCTCCAGTTTTTTGACGGGCAGTGGTATCTCCTCACCGTAGAGGCCGGCAAAGAGGCTGCTCTGGGCCGCTGTGTTCTGACTATAAACGGCCACACCATGGAGGAGGTAGAGACGGCCTTTTCCCGCCTGATCAGCGCTGACAACCAGGTAAAACTGCGCCGGCAGGTGGCCCAGACACTAAACACGGCTGACATTCTGGATTTTGTCGGAATCACCGAGCCTGGCGAGGACCTCACTCTCACGCTGGAGGGAGAGGAAACCCTGACCCTCTCCCGGCTCAGCTATGAGGAGCTATCAGAGGTGGAATTCATCCGGCTCAAGCCAAAAACTCCCCCAGTTACGGCGACTGTAAAGGGAAAGCACTATCTCTCCTTCCCCCTAAATAGCGACACCTATTATATCCAATATAACGTCTGTCAAGAGGACGAAACAGACCCTATGGAGGCCTTCACTGGCCGAGTCGTGGCAGAGCTGTCCGATGGAGCCTATCGGCAGGTGATCCTCGACCTGCGCAGCAATGGCGGCGGCTCCGATGGCGCCATCTTCCCCCTGCTGGAGGCCCTGGGTCCCAAAGTCCGCTCCGGAGAACTCCGGCTATGGGGGCTCATCGGCGAGACCACTTTCTCCTCGGCCATCATCAACGCCGTTGAAATTAAGGAAATGGGCGGCCTACTGGCCGGCGAACCCACCAGCGGCAGCGTAGACCACTTCGGCTCGGTGGGCTCCTTCTCCCTGCCCAATTCCGGCATCCGTGTGGGCTGTTCCCGGAAGTACATTGACCAAAGCACCCTTTTTGAAGCCGCCATCCCCTACGGCGTGGAGTCCCTACAGCCCGACCTGCCCATCCCCACCACACTGGCCGACTATCTGGCCGGGGTGGACACTCAGGTAGAGACACTTTTGGCCCAGGGACTGGACTTTCAGCCCAGCGTGAAGGAAGGTCTCCCCCTGACTCGGGGCCGACTGCTGCAGCTGCTCTACGAGACAGAGGGCTGTCCGCAAGGATATGACCCCGCTTCCTTCGATGACCTGTTCCCCATTGTCTATTATCTGGATGCCGCCGCCTGGGCGGCCAAACAGGGCATCGTCACTGGCACTGACCAGAATACCCTGGAAGGTGCCCGCCCCGTCACCCGAGCCGAAGCCGCCGTCCTGGCAGGCCGATATGCGCAGGCCACTGGACGTCAGATCTCCACCATAGAGGACAGCTACACCGATCAGGATCTCATCCCCGCCTGGGCCACCGCCTATGCCTCTTTGGACCTGGGACTGGCCGCACCGGGTGAGCACTTCCGTCCCAATGACGAACTCACTATCGCCCAGGGCATGGCCCTGGTGGAAAAGCTCACCAAATGACAAAATACCCCTGGAGCGGCTATGGCCACTCCAGGGGTATTTTATTTTGACCGGATGGATTCACTCTTCCAGGTCGATGATACGGGTCTCCACGCCCTTTTTCATGGCATAGGTCAGCGTATACATGGTCCCCCCCAGTGTGCCGTCAAAGGCGGCAATCACCAGTGAGGAATGGTCAACCATGTATCGGTTGCGCCGAAGCATACACCCTCGGTCATACTGATGCTGGACCATGGTCTCAAAGTCACACAGCCCCACCAGCTGGAAGTAGCGGTTCCGGTCGGCCTCGCTCCATCGGTCAGGCTGGCTTTCACAGGGGATAGCGGCCTCCACAGTAACGCCGGGACAGTCATCCCGGAGGGCCTGGGCAGCCTCACAGAAATAGAAATCTGCCCCATTGGCCATACCGCAGATAAAGTGGCGGTAGCCCTGGATATAGGCCCCCTCCACCGCCCGAGCAATTTTCGTCTTCAACGCCAGACACCTCTGGTCTGTCTCATCGTGACCCCAAGGCAGCTTTTCCGGCCGATGTCCAGTAAAGCAACAGGTCTTTTCCCGCTCCATGTATACCCCCCTCCCTCTGCCGCCGTTTTCTCTCCCTGCTATTCTACCCAATGAAGGAGAAATAGTCAATTCCACACGCCATATTTTTCACTTGCATTTTCCCGATGACATGCTATAATACCCATTGGAACAACTGAATCAGAATTGTCTTCAGGGCAGGGTGAAAATCCCGATCGGCGGTACAGTCCGCAACTTCTCGCAAGAGAACTGACCCGGTGAAACTCCGGGACCGACAGTGACGTATCCTTTGGGATGCGAAGTCTGGATGGAAGAAGATGTGAGACAAACCCACGCTCCTTTTTGTTTGGCTCCTGGAAGGCATTGCTCTTTCAGGTGTTACCAACAAAAAAGGAGTGTTTTATTATGTCCGAACTTACCATGACCTCTCAGAGAAAGTCCATCAGTCGAGCCAGAAGTATTACCATCTGCGCCATGCTTTCCGGCGTGGCTTTTGTGCTCATGTTTCTGGACTTTCCCATCCCCTTCCTCATCCCACCCTTTGTCAAAATGGACTTCTCCGAGCTACCCGCCCTGTTGGCCTCCTTTGCCCTTGGCCCCATATACGGCGTGGGGGTGTGCCTGGTCAAGAACCTGCTGCATCTGCTCATCACCACCACCGGCGGGACTGGAGAGCTGTGTAACTTCCTGTTGGGGGCTTCCTTTGTGCTCCCTGCAGGACTTATTTACCGCCGTTGCAAATCCCGCAAAGGAGCTCTTATCAGCGTGATTGTCGGAGCCATCACCATGGCACTGCTCTCCATCCCTTTCAACTATTTTATCTCCTATCCCATCTATTCCAAATTCATGCCCATTGATGCCATTTTGGAAATGTACCGCTCCATCCGCCCGGAGGTCAATGGCCTCTTAGAGTGCCTGGTGGTCTTTAACGCCCCCTTCACTCTTCTCAAGGGTGCCCTCACCGCTTTGCTCTGTTTTCTTGTTTATAAGCCCCTCTCCCCCATCCTTCATCAGAAATAACAGTGCAGGGAGACCGCTGTAAAGCGGTCCCCCTCTCTTTTACTCCGTCTCCATTCTCTCTTGCAAAAATAGAACTGATGTGCTATCATAAGAAAAAGGAGGTGGTTTCAATGGTCGACCGGGTCATCTTGCACTGTGACATGAATAGCTTTTACGCCTCGGTAGAGCTGCTGGATCATCCCGAGCTACGCCACCTGCCTGTGGCCGTCTGCGGCGACCCGGAGAGCCGCCACGGCGTCATCCTGGCCAAGAATGAGGCGGCCAAAGCCTATGGGGTCAAGACAGCTGAAACTGTCTGGCAAGCCCGGAAAAAGTGCCCCGACCTCCACCTTTTGGCGGCCCACCATGATAAGTACCACCACTATTCCAGGCTGGTCAACGCCATCTACGAGCGTTTCACCGACCTGGTGGAGCCCTTTTCGGTGGATGAGAGCTGGCTGGACGTGACAAATACGCTCCATTTGTTTCATACAGACGGTAAGGGTCTGGGAGACCTGATACGCCAAACCGTACGAGAGGAGCTGGATCTCACCATTTCGGTAGGCGTATCTTTCAACAAGATTTTTGCCAAGATGGGTAGCGACTACAAAAAGCCTGACGCCACCACTCTTATCTCCCGGGAAAACTTTCAAGACCTGCTCTGGCCCCTTCCGATCACCGACCTTATCTTTGTGGGGCGGGCGGCAGCCAAGACCTTGGGAGAGTATGGCATCCAGACCATTGGGGATCTGGCACGGTTTGACGAAAATGCCCTGGTCCGCCTGCTGGGCAAGCAAGGCTCCACCCTGTACAGTTGCGCCACCGGCACCGAGCATGCTCCTGTTATCCCCGCCCGGGATATGCCCCCTCCCAAATCGGTGGGCAATGGCCTCACCTTCCCCCGAAACCTCGTCGGATGGGAGGATCTGCAAGGGGGCATCTCCCTTCTTTCCGACGAAGTGGCTGCCCGGCTGCGTCAGCTGGATATGAAGTGCGCCACCGTCTCTATCGCCGTCCGGGACCCCAACTTCAAGGATATTTCCCGCCAGCGTGGGCTTTCTGTTCCCTCCTACCTGGCTCGGGAGATCGCTCAGGTGGCTATGGCCCTGTTGCGGGAGAGCTGGAGCTCCGGCGCTCCTGTCCGTGCTCTAACCGTTACGGCCCAGAACCTCCTCCCTGCCGACCAGGCCGGGGAACAGCTGGATCTGTTCGCCCCACAGGCCGCTCCTCAGCGGCAGAAAGTGGAGCGGCTGGAGCGGACCATGGACACCATCCGTGGCAAATATGGCAGAGAGATCATCTCCCCCGCCCGGCTCAAGCAGAATAAAGGGGATACCTCACTCGAGGAGAAATAGATACGTCTGTTAAAAAAGGGAGATGGGACAGCTTGTCCCATCTCCCTTTCTATCTCTGTCCAGTCCTTGATAAACCATAATTTGATTTTTCCTTACAGCTTGAGACGGTAGCCCACCCGGTACTCCGGCGTCCCCTTCTCCAGCTCCCGGGAACCGTCAGGGACAAAGCCAAACTTTCGATACATAGCCTGGGCTCTGGTGTTCTTCTCCAGCACCCACAAAAAGACCTCCTTGGCCCCCTCGGTCCGGGCGGCATCCAAAAAACTGTTCATCAGCTTGCTGCCGTAGCCCAGCCCCTGGAAGCAGGGATCAATGTAAAGCTCGTCAAAAAAGAAGGTCTTCTCCTCCCCTTCCAGCCAGCCACGCCGGGCCAGGCCCCGAACAATGCCATCATCCCAGACGTAAAGGCCCTTTCGAGCCTCTTCATTGTCTCGCAGGTCCAGAGCCAAAGGCAGCACCTGCATCTCGTTGAAGGATACCATATCATCATTAAAAATGGGCCGGTAGGCCATTCGTTTGGCAAAAATATAGATCTCCGCCAATCGGGAGGCGTCAGCCGCTGTTGCCGCTCTGAGCACTCTATCCACGTCCTTTCCCTTTTGTAAAGATGCAAACCAAAGAGACCGGCGCTGCCCACTGGGACAGCGCCGTCACTTCATGTACCCGTTTCTCAGCCCTGAGAAATGGCGCCGGTGGGGCAAGTGCCAGCGCAGGTACCGCAATCGATGCACATACCGGCATCGATGACGTACTGACCGTCGCCCTGGGAGATGGCGCCCACAGGGCAAGCGTCGGCGCAAGAGCCACACATCACGCAAGCGTTGCTGATCACATAGGCCATAGTTTACACCTCCAAGCCTCTTGAATGTGACATCATTATACCACATCCTGCGGAAATTTCAAGGGTAATTTCACTGCTAATCTGCCCCTAAGTTGGGTATATTTCTATTGCCGGACCTGAATTTCAAAAATAGGAGGGCTTAAATGGAGATATCACAGCAAAAAAGAGGGGGAATTACCTCTTGAAAGCCATGGAGTTTACCCAAGGGGCCGAGACCGCCCTCCGCCTGGCCCAGGAAAGCGCAGCTGAGCTGGGCCACAGCTATGTAGGCAGTGAGCACCTCCTGCTCGGGGTGGCACGGGAGGGCCGGGGGCCAGGGGCGAAGGCCCTATCTGCCGCCGGCCTGTCCCCTGAAGTTTTGCGAAATGCTCTGGTCCGCCTTGTGGGCCTTGGAACGGCGGGAGGCCTTCCCACTCAGGGGCTCACCCCCCGCTGTCGGGAATGTCTGGAATTGGCCCTGAACGAAGCCCGCCGCTGTCAGGCGCCTAAGGCCGACACCGGTCACCTACTCACCGGCCTGCTTCGCCCCACTGACAGCGCCGCCTCCCGGGTGGTCCAAACTGCCGGCAGAGATCCCCGGCGGCTGTTGGGGGATGTCTCCGGCGGCTTTGGGGCCTACGATGCCCGCATCCAGGACCGCCGCCGGGAAGAGCGCCAAAGTGCTCCCACCAAGCTGCTGGATCAGTTTTCCCGGGACCTGACCGCCCTGGCCCAAGCCGGGGCGCTGGACCCGGTGGTCGGTCGGGAGCGAGAGGTAGAACGGGTCATCGAGATTCTGGCTCGCCGGCGGAAGAATAACCCCGCCCTCATTGGGGAGCCGGGAGTGGGCAAGACCGCTGTAGCCGAGGCCCTGGCCCTTGCCATCGCCCAGAGGAGGGTGCCAGAGACTCTATGCTCCAAACGGTTGGTGGCTCTGGATATGAGCTCCATGATAGCCGGCACCAAATACCGGGGCGAGTTTGAAGAGCGGGTGAAAAATATTCTCACCGAAGTTCGCCGGGCAGGAGATGTCATCCTCTTTCTTGATGAACTGCACACCATTGTTGGGGCTGGATCTGCCGAAGGGGCCATTGACGCCGCCAACATTCTCAAGCCTGCCCTGGGCCGTGGAGACCTTCAGGTGGTAGGGGCTACCACCACCGAAGAATACCGAAAATATATTGAAAAGGACGCCGCTCTGGAGCGCCGGTTTCAGCCGGTCACCGTCCCTGAGCCCACAGCGGAGGAGGCCCTGGAGATCCTCAAGGGGCTGCGGCCTCACTATGAACGCCACCACCAGCTTACCATCTCGGACGAAGCCCTCTCTCAGGCCGTGGCACTGTCGGTGCGCTATCTCCCTGACCGCTTTCTTCCCGACAAGGCGGTGGACCTGATGGACGAGGCCGCCTCCCGAACCAGGCTCAGCGGAATTGAACTGCCCCTCTCCCTCAAGATCCTGGAAAACAAGGTAACACAAGCCCGTCAAAGCAAGGAGGAGGCCATCCGAAATCAGGATTTTGAAACTGCCGCCATGTATCGGGATGCGGAAGGCGATTTCTCTGCCCAGCTGGAGCAGGAGCGCTCCGCACTGCTGCAGGGCCGCTCTCCCCTTACGGTCACTGCCGACCAGGTGGCCGCCGTAGTGGCTGGCTGGACCGGCATCCCCGTCACCGCTCTCACCCGTAAAGAAAGCGACCGATTGCTGGAGCTGGAGGATACCCTTCGCCGCCGGATAGTAGGACAGGATCGGGCGGTGGAAACCGTTGCCCGGGCCATCCGCCGCAGCCGGGTGGGGCTCAAGGAGCCAGGCCGGCCAGTTGGTTCCTTTCTCTTTCTGGGGCCCACCGGAGTGGGAAAAACCGAGTTGTGCAAAGCCCTTGCCCAAGCACTCTTTGGCAGTGAGGATCAGCTCATTCGCTTTGATATGTCGGAATATATGGAGCAGCACACCGTCTCCCGCCTGTTAGGCTCTCCGCCGGGCTACGTGGGCCATGAGGAGGGCGGGCAGCTCACCGAGGCAGTGCGGCGCAAGCCCTGGTCCGTAGTCCTTTTTGACGAGATCGAGAAAGCCCATGAGGATGTGTGGAGCGTTCTGCTTCAGGCCTTGGAGGACGGCCGGATCACCGATGCCCAAGGCCGGCGGGCCGACTTTCGCAACTGTGTGCTCATCCTCACCTCCAATGTGGGAGCCCGACGGCTCACCAGCAAGGGCCGGTTGGGCTTTTCCTCCCTGTCCTCCAATGAGGGGCTGCGCCCCATAGAAGAGGTCAAACAGGCCGTTATGGAGGATGTAAAGGCCACCTTCCGCCCCGAATTTCTCAACCGCCTGGATGACATTGTGGTTTTTCAGCAGTTGGGACAGCCCCAACTTTCCTCCATCGCCCAGCGGCTGTTAGATGCCCTCGGCGGGCGGCTGGAAAACCTGGGTGTGACCCTCTCGGTCACGGAGGAGGCCAGAGAACTGCTCACCAGAGAGGGTTATGACCCGGACTACGGCGCCCGCCCCCTTCGGCGGACCATCCGCTCCCAGGTGGAGGACCCCTGCGCCCAGCTCCTTCTGGAGGGAGAACTGACCCAGGGGAGCGGCCTCACTGTAACCGTAGAGGCAGGTAAGCTGACCCTCTGCCCCACCCCCGCCGCCTTGACCTCCCGGGAGGGAACATAAAGAGCACCCCGCCGGGATAGTATCCCGACGGGGTGTTTTTATCGCATGCAATGTTTATTTTTACTTTAGCTACTGACCCATGTTGTTAGGGCAGCGTCTCAAGTGGGGCCATCTGAAAGGTGAGTTCCACGTCCCCGTCGCCCAGAGCTAACTCCAGACCGCTTGGATCGTCGATCCGGCCTAAACGAGTAAAACTCCAGGTGTTTGGGGCATAGTAAACCGTAATCTGGTTCCCCTGATAGAGAATAATGTCCCCCGGGGCAGTGGTGATCTGCTCATCGCTGCAAGGCAATGTTGTCCCCAGAGATCCCACCTTTTCAAAATTCCCGTAGTCATGAGCAGAGATGGTCAACGGTTCCTTTTCCAACAGAGCGGCAAAAGCCGCTGCCGAAGCATTGTCCGCCAGGGTGGCCGAATAGGTGTGCCCATTAAAGGAGAGTGTGATCCCGCCTGAGCTGCCCTTCTGCTTCGGCAGGTCCAGGCTGTCGAGCCAAGCTCTTATCTCATCGCTGGAGGTCCCTGAGCCAAAGCGCCTGCCCTCCAGCCAGACAGCATCTCCAGTCAGGCCATGAAGATTAACAGCGCTGGAGCCCATACCGCTGCTTGCGGAGGTGCAGAAGGGCACAATGGTCTTTCCGGTAAAATCATAGCCCTCCAGAAAGCTGTAAATGATTTTTGGGGCCTGACCGTGCCAGATTGGATAACCCAAAAGCACCACATCATAACGTCCCATATCCTCCACTGTGCAGTCGTCGGCAATGACAGGTCGGGCGGCGGGGTCGCTCTGCTCCCTGTTAGCCCGGCAGTCGGTATAGTAAGCCAGATCAGCCTCGGTGTATGGTGTTTCAGGCCGTATCTCAAATAGATCCGCATTGAGGAGGTCCGCCGCATAGCCAGCCAGGGTCCGGGTGGTATTGGTAGCCGAGAAATAGACCACCAGCGTCCTGCCCGCCACCTCTGCAGGTCTCCCATCTCCCTGTCCCAGCTCCTCGTAAAGAGCCAGTGCCACCTGGGCACGAGTGGCTGCGTGCGCCCTGGCCGGATCCCCAGTCCAAACTGTCTCTTTTTCCGCATACCGGCCTAAGATCACATCCAGCTGCTCCACACTTACTGGATCGTTTGTTCCAAAGTAGCCGTCACCATACCCCTGCACCAGAGCATTGGCTGATGCCCAGGCCACAGCCTCCCAATACCAGGCTCCGGCTTGGATGTCATGAAAAGATGGCGTAACCGTCACAAATGGCTTTCCTGCCGCCCGGTACAGCGCAGTGACCAGCATGGCACGGGTCAACGTCCCCTCCGGGTCAAACCGATCCTGGCCTGTACCCTCCATCAGGCCGCTGTCTCTGCACCAGTTCACCGCCTCTCCATAGTCGGCATTCTCGGGGATATCCACAAAGGAAGTCGTCCTCCGCTCTGCGGCGGCGAGGATGGTCTCTGTCTCTGTATCCTCAGCACCTCGTGCTGCAGAACATGCCGTCAGCACCAGACAGCCTGCCATACAGGCAGCCGTGGCAAGAGAGAGCAATCGTCCTTTCATTTTAGTTCCTCCATTTTTCTTTATCTCTTTTTCCAATTGGAGCCCTTCGGAAACTTCCCGGCAGTGGGCAGCTCCCCTGTTTATTCTTCTGTCCAGATCTCCTTGGCCATACGGAAGGCGGCCCAAGCTTTGGGCCACCCCGCATAAAAGGCAGCGTGGGTGATGATCTCGGCCATCTCCTCCTTGGTGATACCGTTGACCTTAGCCGTTGTCAGGTGGTGCTGGAAAGAGCTGTCGGTAAGCCCCTGAGACAGAAGGGCCACTACCGTGATAAGGGATCGGTCCCGGAGGGAGAGCTTGTCCTCCCGGCTCCACACCTCACCAAAGAGCACATCATCATTGAGCTGAGCAAATTTGGGGGCAAACTGCCCCAGTTGGTCCCGGCCTGCGGTCTGCTTCACTGCCATCAATTAGCCCTCCAATTTCTGATAGTCGCCATCATCCACCGGTTCCAGCCACTCATTGGAGGTCTCCTCCCCGGGGATCTCCAAAGCGATGTGGGCAAACCAGGAGTCGGCCTTGGCTCCGTGCCAGTGCTTCACTCCGGCGGGAATGGTGATAACTTTATCCGGCGTAAGGGAAACAGGGGCCTTGTCCCACTCCTGATACCAGCCCTCCCCTGCAGTGCAGATCAGGATCTGTCCGCCCCCATTTTGGGCATGGTGAATGTGCCAGTTGTTCCGGCAGCCCGGCTCAAAGGTCACATTTGCCAAAAACAGAGGGCAGTCCGCAGCGGTGAGAGGGTTGAGAAAAGATTGCCCCACAAAATATTGAGCATAGGCGTCGTTGGGCAGTCCCTCACCAAAAGCATTGATCTTGGAAAACTCTGTCCGGTCTTTGATTTTCATATCTGTACCTCTCCTTTTCCCTATTCGCCAAAGTAGGCGGCGATCTCCTTCATCCGCTCCACCTGATCCACGCCAAAGGGACACCGGGCGTTGCAATGTCCACAGCCCACGCAGGCACCGGCGTGGTGCTCCAGCCCTTTGTAGTGCTCTTCCGCCATGGTATCTCCCTGCCGGGCCAGGTCGTAATATTTGTTGATGAGGCCCACGTCCAGCCCCACAGGGCAAGGCTTGCAGTGGTTACAGTAAACGCACTTGCCCACCGCCTCGGCAGGCTTAAAAGACCCGATAAGGGAATAATCCCTCTCGGCTTCGCTGCTTTCAAGGAAGGCCAACAGCTGCTCCACCTGCTCCACGCTGGAAGCCCCCGGCAGCACTGTCAGCACGCCGGGGCGGTCCAGCGCATACTGGAGACACTGGAATCGGCTCAAGGCCTGCCCAAAGGGAGACTGCTTGGCATCCAACAGCTGACCACCCGAGAAGGGCTTCATCACCGAGATACCAATGCCCTCGGCCTCGCACCGGCGATAGATGGCGGTGCGTTCGGCTACGCTGCCCTTGCCGTACTCCCCCTTCTGATAGTCATAACCCGGGTTGATGGAAAACATAAGCATATCCACCGGCGCTTCAGAGAGTACCCTTTGAATGGTGGCCGGGGTATGGGAGCTAAGCCCAATATGGCGCACCACTCTCTGCTCCTTCATCTCCATCAAATATTTAAAGGCTCCGTTCTTCTGGTACTCTGCCCAATCGGAAATTTCATCTATACAGTGGATAAAGCCGTAGTCGATGTAGTCGGTTTTTAGATTTTTCAGTTGAAACTCCAGGCTCTTCTTGATGGTGTCCGGGTCGGTGGTCCAGCCATAATCCCCATTTTCATAGTTGGCCCCGAAGTGGATCTGATACATCACATCCCGCCGCACATCCCCCAGGGCCTCCCCAAAGAGGGGAAAGGTCTTGGCCTTAGCCGTCGCCAGGTCATAGTAGTTCACGCCCCCCTCATAGGCCCGGCGGAGAGTGGCAACGGCCTCTCCCTCGGGGGCATCGGCGATGTAGGAGGTACCAAAACCAAGTACTCCAATGCGGTCCCCTGTACGCCTATTGATCCGATATTCCATCTTCTCCTCTCCCCTCTCACAGTTTAAGTAGGGCAGAAAAATCTGTCATGACCTCAGAGATCTTGATCTGCTGAGGGCAAACCTGCTCACAGGAGCGACAGCCAATACAGGCGCTGGGCCGTTTGGGCTCGGGCAAGCTCTGAATGCCCATGGCAGGAATAAAGCCGCCCCCGGTGAGCTTGTGCTCATTGTAGAAGGCCAAAATTTCCGGGATGGGCAGGCCCCGGGGGCAGTGAGTGGTGCAGTAGTGACAAGCAGTACAGGGCACTCCGGCTTTCTTAGCCTCCTCGTCGGCCAGGGCCAACAGCTTCTCCCGCTCGCCTTCGGTGAGGGGCCTATCGCTCTCCCAGGTGGCGATGTTCTCCTGAAGTTGTTCCATATTGGACATGCCGGAGAGCACCATGGTCACCCCGGGAATGGACTGGAGGAACCGGAAGGCCCAGGCGGGTACCGTCTCATCCGGTCGCATGGTCTGGAGCTGAGCGGCCATCTCCTCCCCCGCCTTGGCCAGCTTGCCGCCCCGCAAGGGCTCCATGACCCAGACGGGAATACCGTGCTCTGTCAGAATACAAGCCTTGGTCTCACTGTCCTGAAAATGCCAATCCATATAGTTGAGCTGGATCTGACAGAACTCCATGTGCTCCCCATAGGCGTCCAGGAAACGCTTGAGCACCTCCACGCTGCCATGGAGAGAGAAGCCCAGATGCTTGATGCGGCCATTTTTCTTCTGTTCCAGCAGGTAGTCTAAAATGCCAAACTTAGGGTCCAGATAGTCATCAATGTTACCTTCATAGACATTGTGAAACAGGTAGAAGTCAAAATAGGGGGTCTGGCACTTCTCCAACTGCCGCTCAAAAATCTCCTTCACCTTGGGCATATTGGAATTGTCATAGCCGGGAAACTTGGAGGCCAGATAGTAGCTCTCCCGGGGATAGCGGGACAGGAATTTGCCCGCCATAAGCTCAGAGTTTCCGGCGTGATACCCCCAGGCGGTATCAAAGTAGTTGATCCCATGGGTATAGGCATAGTCGATCATCTTTTCTGTGAGGGTCTCATCGATTTGGGCATCGTTGCCCTCCAGAGTGGGCAGGCGCATCATACCAAGGCCCAACCCGGACAATCTCAGATCCTGAAAGCTACGGTAAATCATTTCAAACACTCCTTTTTTGAATTTCTGTCTCAAAAGCCCTTCCTGTAGAAGAGCTCCCTTCTGTTTCAGCATATCACCTGAAGTCCGCTTCATGTCAAGAGGAGCTCATTCCTCCCGCCGACGAAGCTGGTAACGAAGGAAGTCAATACATTCCAACTTCTTTTGCTCATCGTGGAGCTTACCCAGGATACACCTGCGTTGAGTCTCCAACATTCGTTCCCGCTCCCGGGCAGTACCCTGCGCCATAATGCGTTGAAATTCGGCGATAAATTCCTCTCCGCAGCCGGCGGCCCGGAGATTTTCCGCTATCTGCTCTGCATCTGTCCCCATGCCATCACCTCTGATCTGCATTATAATGGGAAACTATTGATAATACAAATACCTATATTTTATAAAGTTCTATGCTTGACAGGCATTGATCGCCTCTCTATAATAATCACACAGTCTCTGTTGCCCTGCCCAACTTTTTCCCTTGACATGAAGAGCACTTTATATGTTATTGTTTCAATGCCCTCCCTGGGCAGAGATACCAATGTACAAGAGATAGGAGGACCCCTTATGGAACTGCGTGTACTGCGCTATTTTTTGGCCGTAGCTCAGGAAGAGAGCATTTCTGCTGCCGCCGACTATCTTCATCTGACTCAGCCCACACTTTCCCGGCAGCTAAAGGACCTGGAAGACGAGTTGGGCCGCCCCCTGTTCCTTCGTGGCAGCCGCAAGGTGGAGCTCACCGAAGAGGGCCGTCTGCTGCGTAAGCGTGCCAGAGAGATCCTGGAGCTTACCGACAAGGCCCAGGCCGAGGTCCGGGAAGGCACTCAGGCGGTCACCGGAGAAATTTATATTGGTGCCGGAGAGACCCATGTCATGGGACTGGTGGCCCGGGCGGTCAGGGCATTGCGGGAGCAGGGCCACCGCATCCGTTTCCGTCTATACAGCGGAAATGCTGAGGATGTCACCGAACGGCTGGATCAAGGCCTGCTGGACTTCGGCATCCTCATTGAGCCGGTGGATCTGAAAAAATATGACTCGCTCCGCCTTCCCGGTACCGACCTGTGGGGCGTTTTGATGCCCAAGGATCACCCCCTGGCCCAAGAGACGGTCATCCGCCCTCACCAGCTGCGGCAGGAGCCTTTATTGGTCTCCCATCAGCGCCTCCATCAGGGGCAGCTGCTCCAGTGGCTGGGCTGTGATGCGGCTGATTTGGACATCGCTGCCACCTTTAATTTGATTTACAATGCCGCCCGAATGGTGGAGGAGCGGGTAGGACTGGCCCTGACTTTGGACCGACTGGTCTCCACCGGAGAGGACAGCCTCCTCTGCTTTCGCCCCCTGGAGCCCCGCATGGAAGTGGGATTGGACATAGTTTGGAAGAAATATCAGACTCTCAGCAAAGCCGCCCAGCTTTTTCTCCAGCAGCTTCAGGCCGACTTTTCCGCCATATAGCAGAAAAACAGGGAGCACAGTACAGCTTTTGTACTGTGCTCCCCGCTTTTTTGCGTTTTATCCCAGCGCCACATCCAGCGCCATCATAATGGTAAAGCCCGCTGCAAAGCAGAGGGTACCCAGATTCCAGTGGGCGCCTTGGGCGCTCTCCGGGATGAGCTCTTCTACCACCACATACACCATGGCCCCAGCGGCAAAGCTGAGCAAATAGGGCAAGGCGGGCAGGACCAGCTCCGCAAGGCCAATGGCAGCCAAGGCACCCACCGGCTCCACTACGCCGGAGAGGATCCCCCAGCAAAGAGCCCTTCCCCTTCCCACCCCCTCCGAGGCCAGCGGCATGGACACAATGGCCCCCTCTGGAAAGTTCTGGATGGCAATGCCGAGGGAGAGTGCCAGCGCTCCGATTGCCGTAATCCCCCCTGTCTCCGTGAGCAACCCGGCATAAATCACACCCACAGCGATGCCCTCGGGAATATTGTGGAGGATCACCGCCAGAACCAGCATAGCACTTCGACCCAGACTGGACCGGGGCCCCTCAGGCCGGTCGGAGCCCATGTGCAAATGGGGAATGGCCTGATCCAACAGCAGCAGAAACAAAATCCCCGCCCAAAAGCCCATGAACGCAGGCAAGAACGCCCACCGCCCCAGATGTTCACACTCATCTATGGCGGGGACCAGCAAGCTCCAAATCGAAGCGGCCATCATCACTCCAGCGGCAAAGCCGGTAAGGCCCCGGCGCAGCAGGATAGGCATGTCCCCCCGCAGGAAAAGAACACATCCCGCCCCCAGCGCCGTTCCCAAAAAGGGCAAAAGCAGACCATAAACCACAGCTATCGGCATATTCACTCCTCCGTTTTTCTTTTCCGCCTTCCTATTCATGCCCCGGCAGTCCGATTTTCATCGTCAAATTTTATAGTTATCTATCGCTAACCATATTATCATACATATTGCTCTCCCACTTGTCAAGTAAAACCCCACCCCTGATGATCCCGGGTGGGATTTTGTATGTTTTTCTGTTCCGGCAAGAGGCAGTGTCCCATCAGACGCTCTGGCCTCGCAAACCGCACAGCTTTGCCCACTTTTTTTGATACCAGCGGGCCATGGATAAAATGTCTCGACCGCTCAGGTCATAGGCCATAGCCAGCCCAGCTTCCACCGCAGTCGGAGCCGTTCCCGGTCCTTTTCTATATGCAGCAGCGGCACAGCACTCTCTCCTTTTATCTCAATTTCAGCTGTTCTTTTCTAAACAGGCGGCCCGGACGACAGGCGCAGTACCCATGCCATACCGAGAAAAATATCCAATGCCAAATCCAAAAAACGGCGTTTGACACAGGGCAAAAAAATGTGTACTATGGTGGGGCCGGCTCCTTCCATCTCAAGGGGGCCGTTGGAACATATATCAGCCTATTTTAATCTTACCAAAACATAGAGGAGACTCGACCATGCTTCGGAAAATCATTCATATCGACCAGGACAAGTGCAATGGCTGCAGCTCCTGTGCAGCAGCCTGTCATGAGGGGGCCATTGCCATGGTGGAGGGCAAGGCCCAGCTCATGCGGGACGACTACTGCGACGGACTGGGAGACTGTCTGCCCGCCTGTCCCACCGGGGCCATCACATTTGTAGAGCGGGAAGCCAAAGCCTATGATGAGGTGGCTGTGCTGGCCCATAAGGCCCGGCAGGCCAAGGGTATCCCAGAGGACGAGCCTATCCCCGCCTGCCCCGGTACCCGGACCCGGCAGTTGGAACCCGCTTCCGCCACCCCGACACCCACCGATGTCGTCCGGACCCCCAGTCGGCTGGCCCAGTGGCCCTGTCAGATCAAGCTGGCCCCTGTCAAAGCCCCCTATTTCGATGGCTGCAAGCTGCTCATCGCCGCCGATTGTACCGCCTATGCCTATGCCGCCTTTCATGAGGAATATATGAAAGGCCGGGTCACCCTGGTGGGCTGCCCCAAACTGGATGGGGTGGACTACTCGGAAAAGCTCACCGAAATTTTGAAGGTCAATGCCATCAAGTCAGTGGCCTTGGTGCGCATGGAGGTCCCCTGCTGCGGCGGCATGGAAAATGCCTTGAAAAAGGCCCTCGCCGCCTGTGGCAAGCTCCTGCCCTGGCAGGTAGTCACCCTGTCTGTGGATGGGTGCCCCCTGGAAGAGTGAGAAAAATGCATGATAAAGGGCGGCCTTCCGGCCGCCCTTTGTTTTAGATCTCCAGACTGGCCAGCCAGTCCTTCAGCTCCTTTTCGCTGGCCATGTTGAGCAGCTTGCCCGACCTCCACTGCACAGTGTCAGGGCACAGGGCGTGAAGCACGCTATCTGTCTTACCCATGCCACTTCCTCCGCTGGTGGCAAAGGGAATCACCGTTTTTCCTGAGAAATCATAGCTTTCCAAGAAGGTGGAGACGATGGTGGGGGCCACATACCACCAGATGGGAAAGCCCACAAAGACCACGTCATAGTCGGCCATGTTCTCCAGTGTCTCTCCGATGGCGGGCCGGGAGGCGGGGTCCTGCATCTCCAGAGTGGAGCGGCTAGTCTTGTCATGCCAGTCCAGGTCGGCGGCGGTGTAGGGGACCTCTGGCCGGATTTCAAACAGGTCGGCCCCCGCCGCCTGGGCCAAAGCCTGGGCCACCTTCCCGGTGACACCGCTGGCAGAGAAATAGGCTACTAATGCTTTTTTCATGCTTTGCTCCTCCTTATCACCCGCTCTGAGAGAGACGGTAGCTTTCTTTTACTATACCAGATGGGGCCCTGGGTACGTCAAGGAAAATCTGTTCTATGACGATACCTCTTTTCTATACGGGACCATAACAAACAGGTATGGAATATAGCGGCATGAAAATCTTGACAAACGGCCCCTTCTACCGTAAAATATCCCTATCAAAATCGGCAGGAAGCCGGTATTTTGAGGTCCAGAAGGCCTCTTGACCGTTCAAAAACAGCCCTATATCATCCTTTGAAATGATATACCAGAAGGTATGTGCTTTCCCACAAGGGGAAAAACATACCTTTTTTTGTTTTTTTGCCTGTTTTTGAACGGTTTTTATTCTTGCTATAAGGAGTGTTGATCGTGTCCACCGTCAAGAAAATCACCATTACGTCCTTCTGTGTCGCTCTGTGCTACGTACTGCCCCTGGCCTTTCACGCCTTTGGCCTTGGTATGGCCTTCTCCCCCATGCATCTGCCTGTGCTGCTGTGCGGGCTGCTGTGCGGTTGGCCCTATGGCGCCTTTTGTGGTCTGGCCGGCCCTATCATTTCCTCTCTGCTCTCGGGAATGCCCGCTGCTCCCATGCTGATCCACATGGTTCCCGAGCTTGTGACCTACGGCCTGATGACAGGTCTGATCTTTGACCGTCTGCACACCGGGCGGCTTACTGCCGACCTATATCTGGCCCTGCTCCCCGCCATGGTCCTGGGCCGGGTGGTGGGCGGACTGTGCCAGGCCGCAGTTTACCTCTCCAGTGCCCGGGCCTACTCCCTGGCCCTGTGGGCGGGAAGCTATCTGGCGGGTACTGCCCCCGGCGCCCTGCTCCAGCTCATCACCCTGCCCACCCTGGTTTTCGTACTGACCAAGGCCCGGCTCATTCCCATCCGCTATCCCAGCACACAGATTACAACAGCTTAAGCAATATAAAAAGGTCCGGCATCCCTTGTCAGGATGCCGGACCTTTTTAGTTCGTCCTTAGTTTGCTGTTGGTTTTCTCTTACCACTAAGAATGTTGCGCAGCATGACAAAGGCCGCCATGGCCAATACAGTCTCAGCACAGAAGGTGGCATAGGCCAGACCGTAGAGGGGAACCAGCTTATTCAGGATGATGAGGGCGGGGATCTCCAGCACGATCTTCCGCAGGAAGGCAAAGATCAATGCAGTCTTACCATCGCCAATGGCCTGGTAAACGCCCACCCCCAAAAAGTCGATAAACTGGAAGGGCATGGCCAGCATAAAGCCCACCAGGAAGGCGGCGCCGTAGGAAATGACCGACTCGGTTTGAATAAACAGGCCCATCAGGTTGCGGCCAAAGATGATGCACAGACCGGCCATGAGGATGACCACGGCCACCATCCGCAGCGAGACATAGAGAATGGCGTCCTTCATCCGCTCCCGGTTTTCGCTGGCGTAATTGTACCCCACAAAGGGCATGATGCCCTGGCTGGCACCCATGGAGATCTGCATGGGCACCATCTGGATCTTGTGGGCGATGCCCATGGCAGCCATGACGTCAGCGCCGTAAGCGGCGGCAAAGTTATTAAAGATGGTCATGCTGGTGACATTGAGCAGGTTCTGGATGGAGGCGGGCACGCCCACGCCGAAGATGTCCATGGCGATGCGCTTATTGAAGCGGAACAGCTTGGGGTTTACCGACACCAGCGTCTTGCCCCGACGCACATAGAGCAGCACCAGGAAATAGCAGCAGGCCACGGTATTGGAAAGGAAGGTGGCAAGACCTGCACCGGCGGCCCCCATACCAAAACCCCATGGCATGATAAAGATGGGATCCAGAATGATGTTGAGGATACAGCCGCTCATGGTACCGATACTGGCGTGGAGGGCCGCCCCCTCAGAACGGACCAGGAAGGCCAGCACCACATTCATAATGCCGGGGATGGCATTATACGTCACGGCCCAGAGCATATAGCTCTCGCTGGCGGCCAGAGTGGTTGCATCGGCCCCCAGCAAAGTGGCCAAAGGAGTACGGAAAATGCCGGTGAACAGGGCAAAGAGGGCAGAGCAGGTCAGAGCACAATAGACTCCGAAAACGGAAGAACGTCTCACCGCATCCTGATCTCCCCGGCCCATGGCCCGGCTCATGGCGCTGGAGGTACCCACGCCAAAAAGGTTGTTGATGGCGTTGAAGGCCAACAGAGCGGGAGAGGCCACCGACACCGCCGCCGTCTGAATAGCATCATTAAGCATACCCACAAAATAGGTATCGGCCAGAGAGTAGACCACCATGACCAGAGAGGTCAGAATGGTGGGCAGGCACAGGCTCATCACTGCCTTGGGAACGGGGGCATGTTCAAATAGATATACCTTGTCATTCTTTGCTGTTTCCTTTGCCATAGTTCTTTTCTTGCGCTCCTTTCAAATTTTCTGCAATGCGGGTAAAGAAACCCAGAACCTTGTCCATCTCCTCCAAGGAGAAGCCCTGATATACCAAATCGTGGAAGCCCTGCATATGCCTTCGATCCCGCTGGATCAGCTCCAGCGCCATTGGAGTAAGCCGGAGATAGATACTCTTTCCCACCCCGGCATCCTGGGTCAGGTAGCCCTTTTCTGTGAGACTGTTCACCGCCAGGGACACATGGGACTTGGCCATCTTATGGGTCCGAACCAGGTCGGCGGCGGTACGAAGGCAGGGATCATTGTCCAGGGCCAGAAGGACCTTGCGCTCCATGACGGTCAGCCCGTCATCCTCCATGATCCACTTGAAGGCGGCACTGTAGCCCTTTTCCAGTTGAACATAAAGAGTCCAAAGGGCATTCTGCCGAACAGGATAGTGGGGCTGATGGCCCTCCCCGGAACAAGGTCCGGCGGAAGGTCGGTTTGTGGCCATGGTATCGCCTCCCTTCATGTTCAAAAACGAACACGCAAATTATATTCCTCTTGCTGAGGTCTGTCAAGCGTTATTTCTATCACATGGGGCATACTGGTTTACGGAGGTGATCGGATGGGATCACTGTGGCTGGAAACCACTACCTTACCTGACTACGGACCCCTGGAAAAAAGCCTAAACACCGATGTGCTCATTGTGGGCGGTGGTCTGGCGGGCGTGCTGTGTGCCCACCGTCTCACGGAGCTGGGGGTGGACTGCGTGCTGGTGGAGGCCGAGAATATCTGCGGTGGGGTCACGGCCCACACCACCGCAAAGCTCACCGCACAACATGGCTTTCTCTACCGCACCCTGCTGGATCATTTTGGCCGGTCGGGGGCTGCTGCCTATCTGGAGGCCAACCTGACCGCTCTGGAGCGCTACCGCACTCTGTGCCAGCGCATTGACTGCGATTTTGAGGAGCGGGACAGCTACGTCTATACACTGGATGACCCGAAGGCAGCCCAGGAGGAGTTCTCTGCCCTTCAGGAGTTGGGCTATCCCGCCACATTGGAGCGCCAACTCCCCCTGCCCTTCCCCGTGGCCGGAGCGGTCCGCTTTCCTGACCAGGGACAGTTTCATCCCTTAAAGTTTGTCCGGGGCCTTCTCCCCGGCCTGACTGTCTATGCGCACTCCCCCATCCGCAAAATACGGCCGGGCTACGCCATCACCGACCAGGGTCATGTCGTCACCGCAAAGCACATTCTGATCTGCACCCACTTTCCCATGCTCAACCGTTGGGGGAGCTATTTCATCAAGCTCTATCAACACCGCTCCTACCTGCTGGCGCTAGAGGGCGCCCCTGCCCTGCCCGGTATGTATGTGGACAACGCCCAGGGAGGGCTTACCTTCCGCCCTTGCGGCCCCTATCTCCTCTTTGGCGGCGGCGACCACCGGACAGGCAAAGCGGGAGGCGGCTGGTCAGAGCTGGAGACGCTGGCACAGCGCTACTGGCCCAAGGCCCAGGTCAAGTACCGCTGGGCCACCCAGGACTGTATGAGTTTGGACGGCGTACCCTATATCGGTCCCTATTCCCCCTCTACGCCGGGGCTTTATGTGGCCACCGGCTTCAACAAGTGGGGCATGACAAACTCCATGGTGGCCGCCCTGCTCCTGGGGGACCTGGTCACCGGGCGGGATACACCTTGGGCAAAGCTGTTTGCCCCGAACAGGTCCATGCTCTGCCCCCAACTGTTCTCCAACCTGATTTCCTCTGCGGCAGATTTGCTTACTCCCACCCGTCCCCGCTGTCCCCATATGGGCTGCGCCCTGAAATGGAACAGCCAGGAGCACAGCTGGGACTGCCCCTGCCACGGCTCCCGGTTCCGGGAGGATGGGCAGCTCATCAACGGTCCGGCCCAGGAGGGACTGAGCCCCAAATAAAAAAGAGCCGGCGGAATCGTTCCCGCCGGCCCTTTTCTCCTGTCGTTTACCAGTACCTGGCGTCCTGCCGGGCGTTCCGGTTTGTATAGGCACCGTAAGTGCCGTCGGGCACACCGTCCATCATGTCTGTCATGGCATCACCCACGCCCCGGGCCATATCGCCGGCACCCCGGGCCACGTCGCCCACGGCATCGCCCACACCCCGGACCGTATCGTCCACCATGTCGCCGAGGCCCCGCTCCTTCCCCTGGATCCCCGCATTGTCACTGACTGCGGGACTGGGAGCCGTGGACGGGGTCACGTCAGGAGCATCTGCACTTTTACAGGCGCCAAGCACCCCAGTCAGGGTCAAGGCCAGAGCCAAAAGGCCGATCTTTTTCATCTTTGCCTCTCCTCCTCATTTGGTCGTTGGAACAGCGGAATCTCCATCCGAGGAGTAGTGTACCCAAGGGCCGCTCTCTCACACCAGGGGAAATTTTCAAGTTTCCTTGTCCCCTTATAAAAAGACGGCGCCCCTTATCAAGAAGCGCCGTCTTCCAAAAAAATATTGTTACACGATACCCTGGGCCAGCATGGCCTGAGCCACCTTCCAGAAGCCAGCAATATTGGCTCCGGCCACCAGGTCACCGGGGCGGCCGTACTCCGCTGCCGCCTGGGTCACATTTTGATAGATGTCCGCCATAATGGCACGGAGCTTTTCATCCACTGTCTCGAAGCTCCAGCTAAGCCGCTGGGAATTCTGGCTCATCTCCAGCCCCGAGGTGGCCACACCGCCGGCGTTGGCCGCCTTGGCCGGGGCAAAGAGGACCCTGCCCTCTCGCAAAATTTCCAATGCAGCGGGGGTGGTTGGCATGTTGGCCCCCTCGGCCACCGCCATGCAGCCGTTGGCCACAAGGGCTCTGGCTCCCGCCTCGTCCAGCTCGTTTTGGGTGGCGCAGGGCAGGGCAATGTCACAGGGCACCGTCCAGATACCGGCACTGCCCGGATTGTAGTGGGCACCTGTCCTGTTATACTCGCTGATCCGACCCCGGTGGACCTCCTTGATATCCCGGATCAAGTCCAGATCCACCCCATTCTCATCCACGATATAGCCCCCCGAATCGCTCATGGCCACCACCTTGGCCCCCAGCTCCATGGCCTTTTGGGCGGCGTAGATGGCTACGTTCCCCGAGCCCGAGATGACCACTCGCTTGCCCTCAAAGGAGGTCCCGGCGGAGCGGAGCATCTCCTGGGTGAAGTAGCACAGGCCGTGGCCCGTGGCCTCGGTACGGCCCAGGGAGCCGCCGTAGGGGATGCCCTTGCCGGTGAGGACCCCGGTAAAGGCATTGTTCATGCGCTTATACTGGCCAAAAAGATAGCCGATCTCCCGGCCTCCCACTCCAATATCCCCGGCGGGCACATCGGTATCCGGGCCGATGTGCCGCTGCAGCTCAGTCATAAAGGACTGGCAGAAACGCATGATCTCCCCGTCACTTTTTTCCTTGGGGTCAAAGTCGCTGCCCCCCTTGCCGCCCCCCATGGGGAGGGTGGTGAGGGAATTTTTGAAGGTCTGCTCAAACCCCAAAAATTTGATGATGGATAAATTTACACTGGGGTGGAACCGCAGGCCTCCCTTGTAAGGGCCAATGGCTGAACTGTACTGGACCCGGTAGCCCCGGTTGACATGGACCCTCCCGACATCGTCCACCCAGGGTACCCGGAACATCACCACCCGCTCGGGCTCCACCAGCCGCTCGATGATACCGTTTTGCTCGATCTCCGGGTGGCGCTCCACCACCGGCTCCAGGGACTCCAGTACCTCCAGCAGAGCCTGGAGATACTCGCTCTCGTGGGGGTCCTTCTGTACCTGACGGTCATAGACCTCTTTCAAGTATGTATTCTTCAGGGCCATGGCATCCAACTCCTTCACACATGCAGGCTGTGGACATTATAGCCGCCGGAGAGGGAAATTGCAAACAAAAAATGACGAACCTGCAAACTGGGACAGGATGCCACTTTTTATTGCCCCGGGCCCAGCTTTGTGGTACACTACCCTTGGTGATAACAATGATCCGTATTCAAAATCTCTCCCTTCCCCTTCTCTACGGGGAGGAGACCTTAAAACGAAAAGCAGCTAAGGCTCTGGGAGTATCCCCAGGGAGCCTCGGTGAGGTGCGCCTGCTCCACCTGTCGGTGGATGCCCGAAAAAAGAGCAACGTCCACTACGTCTGCTCCCTGGGCGTCACGGTGGCCGATGAGGTGGGGCTGCTACGCCGCCTTCACGATACGTCCATCACCCCCTATGAACCGGCCCAATACATCTTCCCCCCGGTTCGGCGCACCTCCCCCCAGAAGCCTGTGGTGGTTGGCATGGGGCCTGCCGGACTCTTTGCAGCCCTGTTTCTGGCCCGAAACGGCATTCCCTCCCTTGTATTGGAGCGGGGCCGAAGTGTGGAGGAGCGGACCGGGGATGTGGAGCATTTCTGGCACACCGGGCAACTGTCTACTACCTCCAATGTCCAGTTTGGAGAGGGGGGCGCCGGCACCTTCTCCGACGGCAAGCTGAACACAGGCACCCACGACCCCCGCATTTCCGCCGTTCTCTCGGAATTTGTCCGCCATGGGGCGCCGGAGGATATCCTCTACCAGAAAAAGCCCCATGTGGGCACTGATCTGCTCCAGGGGGTGGTAAAGTCCATCCGGCAGGAGCTCATTGCCCTGGGCTGTGAGATCCGGTTTGAGCATCAACTCTACGCTTTGCGTACGGATGGCTGCCGTCTTACCGGAATCACTGTTATGACCGAGACCGGGCCCTATGACCTGGACTGCGATGCTCTGGTCCTGGCCCCCGGCCATTCGGCCCGGGACACCTTTCGGATACTCTATGACACCGGGATCAGTATGGAGGCCAAGGCCTTTGCCATCGGCTGCCGCATCGAGCACCCTCAGGAGCTCATTTCCAAAAGCCAATATGGCCCTGCCTGGGACAAGCTGCCCCCGGCGGACTACAAGCTCTCCTGCCACCTGCCCACAGGTCGGTCGGCCTTCACCTTCTGCGTCTGCCCTGGGGGGCAGGTGGTGGCGGCGGCCAGCGGTTACGGTCAGGTGGTGACCAACGGCATGAGCCTGCGCTCCCGGGACGGAGAGAACATCAACGGCGGGTTTTTGGTGGGGGTCTCCCCCGCCGACTTCGGCCCCGGCGTGTTGGACGGCATTGCCTTTCAGGAACGCTGGGAGCAAGCGGCCTGGGCCCTAGGCAGTGACGGAGCGCCTCCTGTCTTTGACGGCCATCGGCCCGTCTTTCACGCCCCAGTCCAGTCGGTGGCCGACTTCCTCGCCGGACGGCCCTCCAAGCGCTTGACGGGTATAGGCCCCACCTACCGCCCCGGGGTCACCCCCGCCAGTCTGGACGACTGCCTGCCCGACTATGTGTCCCACACCCTCCGCTCTGCCCTGCCCCTGCTGGAGGGCAAGCTCCACGGCTTTGCCGACGGCGGGGCGCTGCTTACCGGAGTGGAGACCCGCTCCTCCTCCCCGGTACGCATCCTTCGGGACGACACCTTCCAAGCCTCCCTCCGGGGTCTCTTCCCCTGTGGAGAGGGGGCGGGCTACGCCGGGGGGATCACCTCGGCCGCCGTGGATGGCATCCGGGTGGCCGAGGCGGTGGCCGGTTTGGCATAAATAATAAAGCATCGACAAAGTGAGGGAGAAGTGCACACGCACTTCTCCCTCGTTGCTCTTAAGTATCAGGACAAAAGAACTGTTACTCTATTTTCAATACGGGAAATCTTTTTCTCCTAATGGAGTATAAACTTCATAATAGACCCAATTATCTGAGATAGATAAACATTCCCGAACCATGTGTGCAGCAAGTAATTTTTGCTCTTTCTCAGCTGTGGGAAGGAAAGCAATGCCTGATTGTATTTTTTCCCTAGAGGTAGTAAATGCGCAATAATCTAATTCTCCATCCCACATTGAAATGTATATGTCTTTGCATTTTGAAGATAAAAATATGTCTTCTATTGCATTTTTAACTTCTTGTGGTAGAGTTTCATTTGTCTCCACATCATCCCATCCATACCTCAGCACATTATTTCGATGTGCTGAGACTGGTTTCTCTGATGGATTTTCGGTAAAATAGGTTACTATTACATTAAATGGAGCAGGATTTTTAACTTGGTAACTCCGTACAGACGGCTTATAAAACAAATAAAGTAGAAATATAAAAACAAGTAATAATGCTATTTGGGGAACCACTGTGCATTTTCGGCCTTTAATGGGTCGTTTCATAAAGTTCTATCCCCTTTTTTACTGCACTATGGTCTTCGCCATAATATTCTTTAAGAAGATACTAGAAGCGAAAGAAATGATTCTTTTGTCTCGGTCAATGGATTGCACTTCCTCACTTACAGAACTTTGAAACAAGAAAAGCACTCATCCCTTATTTGGGGTATCCTCTGTCTCATTATAATCACATTTGCCGCATAAATCAAGGCGGGATAAGGCTACACCTCGCCTTTTCTTTTTTCACAGACAAGCCCCTGCCCAATCCATATTTGGGCAGGGGCTTTTTGCGCCTTTACTTTTCCAGCGCTAATGTTTTATCTCCTTTCTTCCATTTTTATGTAAACCAGTGTAAAATTGTCAAATCTTGCTATCTGAAAGGAGATAGAAAAATATGAGCAGGATCAAATATGAACGGGGCATCTCTTACGACGAGGCCCGACAGAGCTACTACCTCTACATGGACATGGGGCGGGACGAGGAGGGCCGTCGGCGGCGGCAGTACCGCACCTTTCCCTCCCTCTCTGCCGCCCGAAAGGCCCGGGATGAGTACCTGATAGAAAAGGCCCAGGCCAAGCTCGTGATCCCTGCGGAAACCACTCTGGACGACTGGCTGGAGACCTGGATGCAGGAGGTCATCATTCCCAACCGAGCCGAGACCACAGTATACGGCTACCAAAAAATCATTCGCAACCACCTCTCTCCTGCACTGGGATCCATCCCCCTGCAAAAGCTCTCCCCTAAGGACCTGCAACACTACTACGCCCTGCTTATGACCGAGAAGGGCCTATGTGCCAACACAGTACGCCGACACCATGACCTGCTCTCGGCTGCCCTCCACGCCGCCCTGCGGCAGGACCTGATTCTCCGCTGCCCCACAGAGCGGGTGGAACCTCCCCATGTTATCCCCAAGGAGACCCGCTACTACACCTCGGAAAGCCTGAAGAAGCTCTACCAGCTCATAGAGGGACACAGTTTGGAAACTGTGGTCCATCTGGCGGGCAGTCTGGGCCTGCGCCGGGAGGAGATTTGCGGGCTGCGCTGGGACAGCGTGGATTTCCAGCTGCGGAAGATCCATATCCGGGCAGCCCGGACGGCGGCAGGAGCCAATATCATAGAAAAGGAGACCAAAAACCGCTCCTCCACCCGGGTACTCCACATGGGAGATGACATTTATCGCTTACTGCGTCAGGAGCGGCGGCGGCAAAACGAGCACAAGCTGGCCATGGGGCCAAACTGGCCCAACAGCGGCCTGGTCGCCGTGGACAGAAAGGGGGTGCCCCTCTCCCCCAACTGTCTATCCATGAATTTCACCCGTTTTGTCCGGGCCCACCCTGAGCTGCCCTCCATCACCTTCCATGGCCTGCGGCACACCTTTGCCACGGTGGCCTCAGCCCAGGGTGCGCCCCTGTTCGACATCGGAAAAGCCTTGGGACACTCCACTCCGGCCACCACAGGCAGGATCTACACCCATTTGGTAGACCAGCTGCACACCGCAACCCTGACCAAAGTGGCTGAGGCATTGAAATAAGGCCCATTGTACCAAGGCATTTTTGTATAGTTTTTTCCCCTTACAGCTCCTTTTTCCACAGGCCATGGAGGTTGCAGTAGCTATACGCCGCCACAGGCTCTTCCCCCGAAGCCAGCGTAAAGGTCGCCTGGGGCGGATCATTGGGGGCCAGCCGCCGCAGATAGTGTCCCATGTCCGTTTCCAGCAACACCCAGTCAATGAGGTGGGCCTCGGTCATGGGGTGGAACACCTCCCCCACAAGGACCTCCACCCGTTCGCCCTGCCGACTGACCTGGGGGACATGCTTTTCCTGTGCAGCATCGGTGGAGTCGGGAATGAGACGCTGGAGGCACTCCGTCCCATCGGCGGCAGGCAGAAGCACCTGGCCGCCCTTATCCAAATAAAACTTCATATGTTCTTCCTCCTTACAGTGATCTATGGGTATCTTACCCAAGAAAATTCTGGCCACATTCCCGGCTCTTATACCATTTTCCAACCTATTTTCCAGATTTGCCGCTCTTTCCTTCCCTCTTCAAATGTTTTCCATAAGAAATTGACCTTTCACCACCCAGCATGGTAAAATAAAACCGGCTATTTTTCCGTATCGGAAGTTAGCTTTTAGCAGCACAAGGAAAAAAGGGAGGTCAATTTTTGACGATGATCGCTTTGGAGCTGAGATCTTACAATTCGGAAGATCTACCGGCTATTCTAAATCTGTTCTATAATACCGTCCATACCGTCAATGCCCGTCACTACACTCCGGAGCAGCTCTCGGCCTGGGCCGACGGCAGGCCGGATGCCCTTGTGTGGGACACCTCTCTGCGGGCCCACCACAGCCTTGTGGCCTGGCTGGACGGCATTATCGTGGGCTTTGGCGATATGGACGAGACAGGCTATCTGGATCGACTTTATGTCCACGCTGACCATCTGGGACAAGGCATCGCCACCGCCCTTTGCGATGCCCTGGAGGGTGCATCAGCCGCCTCCTCCTTCACCACCCACGCCTCCATTACCGCCCGGCCCTTTTTTGAGCACCGGGGCTACCGGGTGGTGCAGGAGCAGCAGGTGGAGCGTCACGGGGTCCTTCTCACCAACTACGTGATGGAAAAAAGGGGCTCTTTTCCCTCATAATGTGTCCAAAACCGCCCTTTTCCGGCTGGAGAGGGGCGGTTTTCCCCTGTTTATAAAATCTTTATCTCCCAAAGGCAGCTTGGCATGGACTTTTTTCCCATCCTGTGGTAAAATATATCAGTTATCTTATGTCTTACGGGGAGGGTGCACCATGAAAACAGATATCTTGGGTGTGGGAATCGATGACCTGACCCTGCCCGAGGCGGTGGAGGCCGCCGGGGCCCTCATGGCCCAGGGAGGCTTTCACTATGTGGTCACCCCCAATCCGGAATTCATCCTCTCGGCCAAAAAGGATGAGGCGTTCCGTTCCATTCTCAACAACGCCGACCTGTCCCTGCCTGACGGCATCGGGGTGGTCTACGCCGCCAAGATCCTGGGCCGGCCTTTGAAGGGCCGCTCCCCCGGGGCCGATTTCGCCCAACTGCTCTGCCAGCACATGGTCCAGACCGGAGAGAAGCTGTTTCTGCTGGGTGCCAAGCCCGGCGTGGCCCAGCAGGCCGCCGAAAACCTGAAAAAGGCCCACCCGGGCCTGCAAATTTGCGGCACCCACGACGGATATTTCCAGGAGGACGGCCCTGTAGTTGAAGAGATCCGGGCTGCGGAAGCCGATGTGGTCTTCGTCTGTCTGGGGGCTCCCAAGCAGGAGCGGTGGATGGTTCAAAACGGCCCCGACACCGGAGCCAAGCTGGCCGTTGGGCTGGGGGGCTGTCTGGACGTCTTTGCCGGCAACGTGCAGCGGGCCCCCGAGGGGTGGCAGAAGGCAGGGTTGGAGTGGCTCTACCGGCTCATCCAGGAGCCCAGCCGCATCGGCCGCATGGCCAAGCTTCCCCTCATCCTGGTGGATGCTCTAGGGGCAAGATTGGGAGGCAAGTGATATGGGAAAGGGAAAACTCATCGTCTTTGAAGGCACCGACGGCTCGGGCAAGTCCACCCAGTTTAAGCTGCTGTGCCAGAAGCTTCAGGACCGGGGCACCCAGTTTGAGAAGCTGGTCTTTCCCCAGTACAGCGAGCCCTCCTCCGCCCTGCTGCGGATGTATCTCGCCGGGGAGTTTGGCTCCCACCCCAGCGATGTGAACCCCTACGCCGCCTCTACCTTCTACGCCGTGGACCGATACGCTGCCTGGAAAAAGGTGTGGGGGGAATACTACCAGTCGGGTGGGCTTGTCCTCTCCGACCGCTACACCACCTCCAACGCCGTCCACCAGGGGGGCAAGCTGGAAGAGCAGGAACAGCCGGCCTTCTTTGACTGGCTCTTTGACTTTGAATACCGCAAGCTGGGCCTGCCCCGACCCGATCTGGTGGTCTACCTGGATATGCCCACCGAGCAGTCAGTCCGGCTTCTCCGTTCCCGGGAGAGTCAGACCCACACCAAGGGGGACATCCACGAGGTGGACACTGACTATCTGGCCCTGTGCCGGCAGACCGCCCTTCGGGCCAGCGAGCATTACGGCTGGTACCGGGTGTCCTGTGTGGACGAACACGATGCCATCCGCTCCATTGAGGACATCCACGCCCAGGTCTGGAATGCCCTGGAGGGACTTCTTACCTGACGAAAGGAGACATTCATCCTATGGTCGCAATTCTTCTGGCTCCCGGCTTCGAGGAAACCGAAGCCATTGTCCCCGCCGACCTGCTCCGCCGTGCCGGTATCGAAGTGGCCCTTGTGAGCATCGGGGAAAGCCTGGTGGAGAGCTCCCACCACATTACTGTCCAGGCCGACATGACCCTCGGTGAGCTGGACAGTGCTCAGCTGGAGCTGATCTTTCTCCCTGGTGGCCTTGGTGGGGTGGACAACCTCTCCAAGGATGGCCAGGTGGCCGCTCTTGTCCAGGAAATGGCTGACAAGGGAAAATACGTGACAGCTATTTGCGCCGCCCCTACCCTGCTGGGCTCTTACGGCCTGCTGGAGGGCAAACGTGCGGTATGCTACCCCGGCATGGAAGAGGGCCTTTTAGGGGCTCAGGTACAAAAGGGCACCCCGGTGGTCCCAGACGGCCGGGTCATTACCGGAGAGGCGGCGGGTTCGGCCATTCCCTTTGGCCTGAAGCTGGTGGAGACCCTCCGGGGGCCTCAGGCCGCCCGGGAGGTGGCCCAGGCCATCCACTACCACGGGGAATTCTGAATAAAGAGTTGGGGCGAGGCCGAAGCCCCGCCCCATGTAGCTGGATCTTTCTCAGCAGCAGCCGTCGTTGCAGCCACAGCCGTTGTTGCACCCGCAGCCGCAGCCACAGCCGCCGCCGTTGCCGCAGCAGCAGAACAGAATGATGATGAGAATGATGATCCAGCAGCAGTTACCGCCCCAACCGTTGTTCCCACAGCACATAAAAACTTCACCTCGTTGATTATTTGACGGCGGGGGGCTTTCCCCTGTCGCCATCCGCAATATCCTATGTCGGCAGCGGAAAAGTGGTTCCCGCCGGCACAGAGTATAAGGAGTGGACCGCAAATGCCACAGGAATCCCATACCAGCCGCCCCGCCCCCGCTCCCCGGAGACGCCGCCGGCGCAGAAAACGCATGAACCCGTTCCTCTATATGCTCCTGGTCATCGCCACCTCGGCCGTATTGGCGGGGCTGGGCTGGCTGTGGGCCGGAGATGTGCTGGCCCTCAATAAGCCCGCCCGGGAGGCCACCGTCACCCTGCCCACCAGCATTTTCACCGACCGGGAGGTGAAGGGCACCTCCACCGATAAGGATGGAAACAAGGTCAGCACCACCTCCACTATCAGCATCGCCGACGTGGACTATGTGGCCGACCTGCTCAAGGACAACGGGCTGATTGACTATAAGCCCCTGTTCAAGCTCTTCTGCTCTGTTACCGGGGTGGAAAAGAAGGGAAAGCTGTCTCCAGGCACTTACAACCTCAGCACCGACATGGATTACAGTGCCCTTATCAACGCCATGTCCGCCCGTTCGGGCAGCCGGAGCCAGACCACCGTCACCATCCCCGAGGGCTTTACCATCGACCAGATCTTCGCTCTGCTGGAGGAGGAGGGGGTATCCACCGTGGCCACCCTGCAAAAGGTGGCGGCCAGCTATGACTTCAAGTTCTCCTTCCTCAAGGGGATCATCCCTCTGGGTGACTACCACCGGCTGGAGGGCTACCTCTTCCCCGACACCTACGAGTTTTACATGGGCGGCGGGGAAAGTGCGGCTGTGCAGGTGCTCAACAAGATGATCCTGCGCTTCGACCAGATGTTCCCTGATGCCCTGCGCCAGCAGTGCGTGGACATGGGCTATTCCATCCACGATATTGTCACCATCGCCTCTCTCATTGAGAAGGAGACCGACGGCAAGGACCAGACCCACATCGCTTCGGTCATCTACAACCGGCTGGAGCGGCCAAACAGTGAGACAGTGGGCATGCTGCAAATCGACGCCACCCTGGTCTACGCCCTGGGCCGGCAGATCAGCCAGGCCGACTACACTGCCGACACTCCCTATAACACCTATACCAACCCGGGTCTGCCCCCCGGACCCATCGCCAGCCCGGGCATGGTGGCCCTCAACTCTGCCCTCAACCCGGCCAGCACCAACGACTATTACTATGTGCTGGGCAATGACGGAGCCCATCACTTCTTCAAGACCCACCAGGGCCAGCTGGACTTCATCGCCCAGCAGGCCGCAGCGGCCAAGAAATAAAACCGGACCTGGGCCGGTGGGGATACCGGACCCTGCCGGACTTCCGGAGGGCCTCACTCCCCACCGGCCCACACCTTGTAGAGGAGGGAAATACACCCATGCCCATTGAGCTTTTGTCCCCTGCCGGAGATATGGAGCGGCTGCAAATGGCGGTGGCCTATGGGGCCGACGCCGTCTATCTGGCCGGAGGGCAATTCGGGATGCGGGCCTTTGCCGGAAATTTCTCCCGGGAGGAGCTATCCCAGGCGGTGGAGCTGTGCCACAGCCATGGGGTCAAGGTCCATGTCACCTGTAACACTATGCCCCGAAATGAGGAGCTGGACGCTCTGCCCGAATATCTGGAATACCTCCAGGCCCTGGGGGTAGATGCCCTCATCATCGGGGATGCCGGCGTGCTGGCCCTGGCCAAGCGCCATGCCCCCAAGCTGCCTTTGCACATCTCCACCCAGATCGGGGTCACCAACTACGCCGCCGCCCAGTTCTGGTATGACCAGGGGGCCAGCCGGGTCATTCTGGCCCGGGAACTGACTCTGGAGGAGGTGTCCACCCTCTGCGCCAAACGGCCCAAGGGGCTGGAGGTGGAGGCCTTCGTCCACGGAGCCATGTGCGTGTCCTTTTCGGGGCGGTGTGTCATCTCCAACTACATGACCGGCCGTGATGCCTCCCGGGGGGCCTGCGCCCAGCCCTGCCGGTACAAATACGCCCTCATGGAGGAGCAGCGCCCCGGCGAGTTCTTCCCTGTGGAGGAGGATGACCAGGGCACCTACCTTTTCAATTCCAAGGATATGTGCATGATCGACCACATCCCCCAACTCCTCTCCACTGGGCTAAGCAGTCTGAAGATCGAGGGCCGGGCCAAGAGCGCCTATTATGCCGCCGTGGCCACTGGGGCCTATCGCCACGCCATTGACGCCGCTCTGGCCGGTGAGGCACTGGATCCCATCTGGCGGCAGGAGCTGGATAAGATCAGCCACCGGCCCTACTCCGAGGGGTTCTGGTTCGGCCACCCCGAACAGTATACCGGCGATGCCCGGTATATCCGGGACTGGCAGGTGTCAGCCATCGTCACCTCCTGCTCCCCTGACGGCCGGGCCCTATGCTCCCTGCGCAACAAATTTGGCCGGGGCGAGACCCTGGAGCTTATTGGCCCCGGTATTAAGCCTATTTCCTTTACAGTGGCTGATTTGACAGATGAAAACGGTCTTTCTCTGGATGAAGCCAGGATCCCCCAGATGGCCTTCCACCTCCCCCTGCCCTGCCAGGCGCCCCCCCTATCCATTCTGCGGAAGAAGGTGGGTCCATGACCCGTCGGCGGGACTTTGACGTGCTGCGGGTCTGCTCCATGTTGGGGGTCATCTACCTCCATGTGGCCTCCGGGGCTCTGAATCGCCCCCAGGAGGGGGGCCTGTGGGCCTTCTCCAACCCCATCGCCGCCCTTTCTGCTGCGGCGGTGCCCCTGTTCTTCATGCTGTCGGGAGCCCTGTTGCTGCACCAGGAGAAAACCGCCGAGCTGGGCCATCTCTTTCACCACCGTCTGCCCCGGGTGATCGTCCCCGCCCTGTGTTGGAGTGGGCTCATCCTGTGTTACCTTATGGCCACCGGCAAGGGAGAGCAGGCCATGGCCTCCCTGTCCACCCTGCTCAACACCCCGGTGGTGGTGCCCTACTGGTTCCTCTATGCCCTTGTGCCCCTCTATCTCCTCTCCCCCTTTCTCAAGCTGATGACCGACCGGATGGAGGAGAGCCACTGGCAATATGCCCTCGCCCTGTGGGCGGGGCTGACCCTGGGTCTTGCCACCCTGCGGCTTTTTGTGCCCCAGGAGCTGGAGATGACCTTCACTGAACACTGGACCATGAACATCAACGTAGCGGGGGGCTATCTGGGTTATTTCCTGCTGGGAGCCTATCTGGACCGGCACAAGACTCCCAAGCCCGTCCCCTTGGCCTTTGGGGTACTTCTCTGTCTGTGCGCCAGTGTGGTGGGCACCTGGTGGGACACCACCCGGACCATGGCCTACTCCACCCGGTTCACCGACTACCTCTCCCTACTCACCGCTGCCCTCTCCGCCCTGCTGTTCCTTCTGGCCATGGCCCTGTGGAAGGACAAGAGCTCAGGGGCCTTCCTGTCTCTGCTCTCTCGTCTCTCCTTTTCCATGTACCTGGCCCATCCTCTTGTCATTGGGGTCATCCGGCTGGTGTGGGGCCGGCTGTTCCAGCACACCGACCCTCTCTCTGTTCCGGAGCAGCTTTGCTTTTATCTGCTGGCTGTGCTTGGTAGCTTTCTTAGCGCTCTTGTCCTGTCCCACATTCCGGTGCTCTCCTACCTCTTTACCGGCCAAAAGGCGGGAAAAAAGGGGAAAAAGTCTTGACAGTGCCCGAAAAATGGATATAATATGAGTGTTGCAATGACGAAGCCAAGTCTGTCACGGGGCTATGAGCGAGAGGGGATGGTGAAAGCCCTCAGCCGCACGGACAGACAAGCCACTTCCGAGCGTCCCGGGAGACCGGGCGGGCCGTTCCCGATACAGGACGACACGAGATGCGCCAAAGGCGCAATCAGGGTGGTACCGCGGAGCACATACGCTTCGCCCCTGGCACACAGGGGCGAAGCGTTTTTTATTTTTCTCCCCCGGCCCGGACTGCCCCACACCTGCGTTGTATTATTTTTAGGAGGTAATATCCATGGACGCCAAGTATTTTGGACTCAACGAGCTGCGTGAGATGTACCTGAAGTTCTTCGAGAGCAAGGGCCATCTCCGTCTGCCCAGCTTCTCCCTGATCCCCCAGGGGGACGCCTCCCTGCTGCTCATCAACAGCGGCATGGCCCCCATGAAGCCCTACTTCACCGGGGAGAAGGAGCCCCCCCGCCGCCGGGTGACCACCTGCCAGAAGTGCATCCGCACCGGCGACATTGAAAACATCGGCCACACCGCCCGCCACGGCACCTACTTTGAGATGCTGGGTAACTTCTCCTTCGGCGACTACTTCAAGACCGAGGCTCTCCACTGGGCCTGGGAGTTCCTCACCTCCCCCGAGTGGGTGGGCCTGGACCCCGACCGGCTCTATCCCTCCGTCTTTGCCGGCAACGAGACCACCCCCGCCGACGACGAGGCCGTGCGCATCTGGACCGAGGAGATCGGCGTACCCATGAGCCACATCTACAAGTTCGGCAAGGAGGATAACTTCTGGGAGCACGGCTCCGGCCCCTGCGGCCCCTGCTCGGAGATCTACTACGACCGGGGCGAGAAATACGGCTGCGGCAAGCCCGACTGCGCCCCCGGCTGCGACTGTGACCGGTTCGTGGAGGTCTGGAACGTGGTGTTCTCTCAGTTCAACAACGATGGCGAGGACCACTACACCGAGCTGGCCCAGAAGAACATCGACACCGGCATGGGCCTGGAGCGTCTGGCCGTGGTCTGTCAGGACGTGGACAGCCTCTTTGACGTGGACACCGTTATCAACATCACCAACAAGGTCTCCGAGCTCACCGGCGCCCACTACGGTGAGAGCAAGGAGCGGGACGTGTCCCTGCGGGTCATCACCGACCACATCCGTTCGGCCAGCTTCATGATTTGTGACGGCGTGCTCCCCTCCAACGAGGGCCGGGGCTATGTGCTGCGCCGGCTGCTCCGCCGGGCCGCCCGCCACGGCAAGCTGCTGGGTGTCAACGAGCCCTTCCTTTACCAGATCATCGATACCGTGATCCACGAGAATGAGGGCCACTACCCTGAGCTGCGGGAGCGCCAGGACTATATTACCCGGGTCATCCGCTCCGAGGAGGAGAACTTCGCCAAGACCATTGACGGCGGCCTGCGCATTTTTGGCGAGATGCTCGCCGAGCACAAGGCCAAGGGGGAGACTGTCTTCTCCGGCGCCGACGCTTTCAAGCTCTACGACACTTATGGCTTCCCCATTGACCTGACCATCGAGATGGCCCAGGACGACGGCATGGAGGTGGACCAGGAGGGCTTCAAGGCCCTCATGGAGGAACAGCGTGTCCGGGCCCGCCAGGCCCGGGAGGCTCTGGGCGACCTGGGCTGGGCCGGCATCGAGTTCGGCAAGGATATGCCCGAGACCCAGTTTGTGGGCTACACCCACACCACCGTGGAGAATGCCAAGGTGCTGGCCCTGGTGGTGGAAAATGAGCTGGCCGAGACCATCATGCCCGGTGTGGAGGGCATTGTGGTGCTGGATAAGACCCCCTTCTATGCCGAGATGGGCGGCCAGGTGGCCGACCACGGCACCATCACCGTGGGCAGCGGCATCTTTTCCATCAACGATGTGCAGAAGAACAAGGGCGGCAAGTATATGCACTACGGCGTGATGAAGGAGGGCTCCCTCAAGGTTGGGGACACTGTCACCGCCGCCATTGACGAGGGCCGCCGTAAGGCCATCGCCCGGGCTCATTCGGCCACCCATATGCTGGACAAGGCCCTGCGTACTGTTCTGGGCGCCCATGTCCAGCAGGCCGGCTCCCTGGTGGAGCCCGACCGGCTGCGCTTCGACTTCACCCACTTCTCCGCCATGACCGCCGAGGAGCTCAATCAGGTCAGCCGGATGGTCAACGAGGCCATCCTGGAGGGCTATGACATCGTCACCGAGGAGCTGCCCATCGAGGAGGCCAAGCAGCGTGGGGCCATCGCCCTGTTTGGTGAAAAGTACGGCGATCAGGTCCGGGTGGTGGACATGGGCCGGGGCTGGAGCGTGGAATTCTGCGGCGGCACCCACTTGGACAACACCGCCAAGGCGGGCATCTTCCACATCGACAGCGAATTCTCCGTAGCCTCCGGCGTGCGGCGTATTGAGGCCACCACCGGCCTTGCCACCCTGGAGACCATGGAGAGCCACCAGACCACCCTCTTCCAGGCGGCTGCTGCCCTGAAGGCCAAGCCCCAGGAGCTGGCCCGGCGCATCGTTCAGGAGATGGAGGAGATGCGCAAACTGCGCCACAGTGTGGAGGCCTTCCGGGCCCGTGAGGCCGCCGGCGAGGTATCCAACTTCCTCATGGGAGCCAAGGAGGTGGGCAGCCTGAAGGTGCTCACCGCCACTCTGCCCAACGCCGATGCCGCCAAGCTGCGCCAGATGGGTGACATGCTCCGGGACAAAGCCCCCAATGTGGTGGCAGTCCTCTCCAGCGTCAACGAGGGCAAGATCTCCTTCCTGTGCGTGTGCGGGAAAAACGCCGTGGAGGCCGGGGTGAAGGCCGGCGACATCATCCGCACCATCACTGCCATCTGCGGTGGCAAGGGCGGCGGCAAGCCCGACTCCGCCATGGGCGGCGGCACCGACCTTCTCAAGTTGGACGATGCTCTGGCCAGTGTGGACGATCTGGTGGCCAAGGCCCTGGGGCTTTGAGAGGTGCTGCCCCAGGATCCCTATATCCTCCTGAGCTACGTCAACACCCGGCTCCGGGATCTCTACCCCACCCTGGAGGCCTTCTGCCAGGCGGAGGGCGTGGACCGGGAGGAGCTCGTCGCCATTCTGGGTGGGGCTCTGTTTCGCTACGACCCCAGCCTCAACCAGTTCCGCTGAAGGCGGCGGTCAAATCATAAGTTTTTTCTGCCATATTGCCTTTTTCTCCCCCTTGTCGTACAATAAGGGGGAGAAAAGCTTTTTCCAACACACTTCTTACCCTTGCCTGGCAAGGGCAACACAGAGACAGAAAGGAGTGCTGCTCCATGTCCCAAATGCTCCACCGTGATCCTGAGTGCCTGTTCTGCAAGATCGTCGCCGGGGACATCCCCTCCAACAAGGTCTATGAGGACGAGCTGTGCTACGCCTTCTACGACATCGACCCCCAGGCCCCCATCCACTTCCTGGTCATCCCCAAGACGCACATTGGCTCGGTGGCCGAGGTCATCGAGGGTCCGGCCCCCTATACCGCCGAAAGCGCCCTCTCTTCCCCCATCACCACCGGCAATGCCGCCGTGGTGGGCCACATTTTCGCCGTCATCGCCCAGCTGTGTAAGGATTTGGGCCTGGAGAGCTACCGGGTGGTCTCCAATATCGGAGACCAGGCGGGCCAGAGCGTAAAGCATCTCCACTTCCATGTTCTGGGCGGGAGGGATATGACTTGGCCCCCCGGTTAAGCGAAAAAGGGTCCAAGGCCCTGTCCATTGTCCTCCAGCTCCTCCTTTTTGCCGCCCTGGCCCCCTTTGTATGGGCCTTTGTTTTGCTGCGGCTGGACCTCCCTCTGGGGGGCATTTGGAGCGCCGAGGACCTTATCCAAACCGCTATACTCATCACTGCATGCCTTGCCGTACTCGCCGGCCTTTTTCGGGTCGGGGAGCGGTTTTTGCTGCCCTGGGGCACAGGCTGGAAGGGCCTGTTGGGGGCTGCCCTGCTGGGTGGCGCCGCCTTTGCCCTGGGCTATTACTTTGACATCAGCATGGCCATTTTGGGCCGGTCCATCCGCCTGCCCCCCCTGGTGGGCTTCCCCCTCATCACCTTCTTCAAGCTGGGTAATGGGACCGTCTTTGCCATCATCGCTCTGGCCTGCACCAAAGCCCTGCGGGACATGAAGGGCATCGGCAAGGTCAACTGGGTCCAGATGCTGGTGCTGATACTGGCCCTGAACCTGGTCACCGCCGTCTACGCCTTCACCTCGGAGACGGTTTATGTCTGGGACAACGCCGGCTACTGGGCCATCGCCCGGACCCTGGCTCAGACCGACACGGTGACCTACAAATCTATCCTGGACGTGCTGCGCACCACCATCACCCTGGACTATAACCACCTGCTGGCCTTCCCCATTTCTCTGGTCATGCGGGTCTTTGGCACCAGCCGGACGGTGTTCACCTTTGCCGTGAGCAACCTCTACATTCTCCCCGGCCTGTGGGGCTTCACCGCTCTGGCCAAAGAAAAGGGCTGGACCGGCCTCATTCCCGCCCAGCTCTTCCCTATGCTGACCTACACCGGCCTTGTGGGCTTTGTGGATGTGTTCTGCTGCGGGCTGGGCATCTGGGCTTTTGCCATCTACAACAGCGACCGGCCTGCCGCCAGCCGGGGCATCCTGTCCGGACTGCTGCTGGTGCTCACCTTCCTCTTCCGGCGTTATTTCCTCTTTTTCGCCGCCTCCTTCGGGGTGGCCGCCCTTGTCCAGAAGCTGTTCCGGGAGCCCAAGCACTGGGGAGACTTCTTCTCTTTGTTTCTCTCCTGCGCCATCTGTGCTGTCACCTTCACCTACCCCTTCCTGCTGGACAAGGTGCTGGGCACCGACTACGGCGACATCTACTCCGCCTACAAAAGCCCTGTCACCAACGACCTACTGCTGTTCTGCCGCTATTTCGGCGCCGTTTTGCTGGTGGTCATCATCGGCGGCGTGCTCTACGGTCTGGTCAAGAGCAGCGAGCGATATAAGCTGGTCATGGGGGTGACTCAGATCGCCGTATGCTTCGCCGCCTTTGTCTCCATCCAGTCCCATGGGCAGCAGCATCTGCTCATGTACCTGCCCGCCATCGCCATGCTCACCATCACCGTATTCAGCATGGCTCCCCAATTCTGGAGTGCCCTGTTCGCCATGGCCATGACCATCAACTGTTTCATTCCCAAGGCCCAGCTTGGCACAGTGGTAAGCGGCACCTTCCCCGACCTGTTTCCCTCCTTCCACTACTACGGCCCCCAGCGCTCGGACATTGACGAGCTGATCCGGTTGGCCGACTTCCTGGACAGTCTCTCCACCGAGGAGGAGCCTAAATCGGCGGTCATTCTGGCCTCCTCCTTCACCTTCAATACCGAAACGGTGTCCAGCCTTCGGGCCTCTTTGGATCTGCCTGAGCCCGAACTCACCACCCGGATCCAATACCATGGCACAGTGGACAAGCGGGACCCCTTCAACTGGAACTCGGTCACCGCCGATTATCTGGTGGTGGGCGACCCTGTCCAGGTCCATCTGGGAGAGGAGAACCAGCAGGTCATGGCCCTGCTGGCCCATCATGTGCTGGATGGCACCGGCCCCGGCCAGGCCTATGAGGAGCTGCCCGAGACCTTCCATTTGGCCAACGGTGTCACCGTCCGCATCTTTGAGCGCACCCGTCCCTGGTGGCTGGAGGAATATTACGACATCTCCGACCCCCTTCAGGAGATGTACCCCGACCACGCCGAGATGTACGAGATCCCCTACTGGATCGAATAAACATCGAAAAAGCCGTCTGCCGAAAATTCGGCAGACGGCTTTTCAATTCTACTTTCCCACCTTCGACCTTGTCAGGGGGGGGGGCAAAGGGGATTTAATTCTCCGTCTCCTCGGGCAAGGTGCGTATGTAGAGCTCTACCATGTCTCGGCGTTCCATTCGGTCAAAGCCATAGGGCTCCAACAGGTGCTCTTTCACATAGTCCATGTTCCACTTGCCGTCCCGATAGAACAGAATGTATTCCGGCAGCAGCTCGGGCCGCATCTCGTAAAACTCCACCCAGCGGTCCACCGTGGCGTTGCGGCCATCCTCCAGCCAGGCTGAAAAGGCCCCGTTGCGTAGCTGGGGGAAGATAAGATTGGGCCAGATATCCCCGGCGGCAAAGGCAGCTACCGCCTCCTCCCTGCCGGCAAAGCTGGCCTGGATGGCCGTAAGCTGACTCTGGTAGCGCTCCGCTGCCTCCTCCCCCACCCGGAACCCGGCAAAAGGCCCTTCGGTCAGGGTGACGGTAAGGGCGCTGTTGGGCAGAGAGGACCAGTATTTATGATTGACCTTGACGTAAAGCAGCATCCCCATCTGGGTCACCATAAAGCAGGCGGCCATGAGCCCCACCGCTCCCCGTCTGGCCCGAATAACCCAATGCTCTCCCTGGAGCTCCTTCATTAAATCAGCCACGAAGCAAATGCTGGCGATTTCAGGAATGAGATACATGGCAGTGAAAATGTGGATGCTTTGGTTGGATGCCAAGTGGATGGCCAGGGACTCCCCGAGCCCCATCAGGTAAACGGTAAAGAACAGCCGCCTGTCCCGCTTCTGGGTCAACAGGTAGGCCATCAGCCCCACCAGTGCCGCAGGGACAAGAGGAAAGTGGTAGCTGTCGACCAGCAAATTTTCCACTGTGCCGGCCATCATCACCGCCCCCAGGATGGCGGCGGCGGGAAAATAGATCAGGGACCGGCGGTGGCGTCCCCTGTCCAGAAAGGCCAGGGCCAGCAGGCCCAACAGCAGTGCAAGGGGCAGGCCGAAGGTCTCCCAAAGGGTGGTACCGTAGCTCAGAAACCGCTGGCTCAGGGAGGGCAGCGGATGAGCCGGGTCGGAGAGGATATAGGGCAGGGCGGAGAAGAACTCCAGCACCTCTCCCCGGCTGAAGATAAAGGTAAACAGGGCCACTGCCAGCACCACGCAGCCCATACAGAAATTGGCGGCGTTGCAGTAGAGAGCCTCCCTGCCCTTCCGCAGGCAATAGAGCTGTACCCCCAAAACATAAAGGGCAAAAATAAGCACCAGATAGGGCGTACACAACACCCCGGCGGCAAAGAGCAGGCCGGCGAGGAACCAATCCCACCGGTTTTTGGCACTGTACGCCATCACAGAGGACAGGCATACCGTGTCCAGTGCCAGAGCGGTGTATCCATAGGCCGGAATGTCAAAGGGGGTAAAGAAAAAAAGCAGACTGGCCGCCCCCAGGGCGTACCAGCCCCGGTCCCGGAGCCGGAGGTACACCCCCAGTGAGAACAGACCGTGGACAGCCACATAGAGCCACCGCCACTGGAGCACAATGCCTTCGCTGCCCGGAAACAGGGCGTTGCGCAGGGCCATAAGGGGCATAGTGAGGAAAGCAGAGAGCTGGGAGCCGTGCCACTCGTCCACCACCAGGGCATCTCCCTGAAGCAGCCGCTTGGGGATGGTGAGATAGAATGCCTCGTCCCCGCTTGGCATACCCAGGGGCAACTTGAAGGCATAGAGGCAGAGGATAAGGGCAAACACCCCCAGAATACATACGTCCCAAGGCCGTATCTTCTTCAGGGCCTTCTTCATTCTTTCCTCTCCTCTCTGTCTTTTTTAGCCCTCCCAGGGCTCGGGATCCTTCCCAGTCCGACTCTCCCCCTTGGGGATAAGCCCCATTCGCCGCAAAATGGGGATGAGGGCGATGAGCAGGAAATAGAGCATAGCCGTCTGCACCGGCAGCATCACAAGGTTTTTCCAAAAGCTCTTGACCATGTAGTAGTAATAGCCCTTGCTGTACAGAATGGCACTCCAGAGCGAGCCCAGCACCACATTGAGGATGTTGGTGGACAGCTTGGCCAAAAATACCCGCAAGAGCAGCTTGTGGGGCCGAGTATCCCTCATCCGGTAGAGGAACAGGGCATAGAGAAAGGTGCCCACCATAGTGGTGATGGCATAGCCCGGAAAATAGGGCCCCGAGGGGGCGATCATATAGTTGATGGTATCCTCAGCCGCTCCAAAGACCAGGGCGGTCACAGGCCCCCCCACCATGCCGCATACCGCCCGGGCCAGAAAGCCCCAGGTCACCCGCACATTGGGATCGGTGGTAGGGATGGAGGGGATGAGAGTCAAGCCGGTGCAGGCGGCGATCATCAGCGCCGCAAAGGCCAGGGTGCGCACCTTTTTGAAGTCCTGGACTGCCAGGCGCCAATAGGCGGCGGTGAAGGGCGAGGGGCAGGGGTCGTACAGAGTGTTTTCGGACATAACAATTCCTCCTTATGATATTGGCAGCCCTCAAGGGGGTGCCGCACACAAGGAGGAAGACAAACCACCGCCCCACATGCGGCAGCGGGATGCGGAAAAGGCACTGCGGAGGTCTCCCTCACTTCGTCCGGCGGACAACTCCCCGTCCCGCCGGCACTGAACACGCCTTTTCCTACTCTGCCTTATTCTGCTATTCTACCATCATTCGACACCGATTGCAAGGCCCGGCGCAGGTCAAATATGCAACCGGGGCAAAAAGACTGCGGGGACGGCCCCTCGCCGTCCCCGCAGCCCCTTTTCTCACAGCACCATAGCCAGGGTGCCCGCCCCGATGAGCAGGCAGCCCACAAAGGACTTCACCGTGAACTTCTCATGGAGAAAGACAAAGGCCATGACCAGGGTGATAACCACGCTGAGCTTGTCGATGGGCACCACCTTGGATGCCTCCCCGATCTGCAGGGCGTGGTAATAGCACAGCCAGGAGACCCCGGTGGCAAGGCCCGAGAGGATGAGAAAGATCCAGCTCTTCCGTCCAATGTCCCCCAGCCCCGTCTGGGCGTGGGTGAGAAAGACCATCCCCCAGGACATGACCAGCACCACCACCGTGCGGATGGCGGTGGCCAAATTGGAGTTGACCCCCTCAATGCCCACCTTCGCCAAAATAGACGTGAGGGCGGCAAAGACTGCCGAGCCAAGTGCAAAGACAAACCACATAACGATCCTTCCTTTTTCGCTTTTTCGCCCCAAACAGGCGGCGTTTTCCCGTCAGAAAGCCCTCTACGTCCCCTCAAAAGGGGGTAAAACCCTTTATAATATCCCCATTTCCTCCAGCTTTTCATACCCATAGAGGGCATTGAGGACCTCCAAAAGGGCATTTGGACTCAAATGCTGGGGCAGATCCAGCCGTTTCAGCAGCTCCTGCCGCCGCTGGGCCGCCCCCTCTCCCCCGCTGTAACCGGCGGCGTAAAGGTCAGCCTTGGTGATAGCCCGTCGAGGCGGGCTCCGCTCCTCTGTCTCATCCAAAAAGGTGGCTCCCGCCTGGCGCAGGGCATCCAGAAGGACCTCCGGGGGCATCCCCTCCACCCCCAGCTTGCCCTCCTTGCTGGGGGCGGTTTTCCGCCTTTCCTTGCCGTAGCGGTCGGGGATATATGCCTGCTTCACAAGGGCGGGATCCACTGCCCCTTTCAGGTAGTTGCGGATGACAAAGCCCGCCCCATCCGAGTCGGTGAGGACGATGAGCCCCCGGCTCTCGGCCAGTCGGCGAAGCAGAGCCAGTCGCTCCTTATCCTTGAAAATGCCAAAGCCAGAGGTCTCCAGAATGGTGGCCTCCACCACCTGGGCGAGGGTATTTTTGTCATAGCGGCCCTCCACCACGATGGCTTCCCGGATGCGGTACATGGCAGTTTCCTCCTATTCTCTCGGTATGATGGCCTCATACTCCTCTACGCTGCCGCCCTGGTAAAAGCACTCCAGGATGGCCCGGCCGGTGGGGTGGAGCTCGTCGCTGTCATAGGCCTCCAGCTCCTGCCGGAAAAAGTCGGTGAGCATCTCTGCCCCGGCGTCGTAGCCCGCCTCTCCCAGCCGCTCCTGAAGCTCGGGCCGCAGCAGCTTGGGAGGGATATACTGCCCGTCCACCTTCATCTCCCGCAGGCAATAGCCCAGAATGGGACACCGGGCGGGCAAAAGCTGGTCCGCACCCATGTTCACCCCGCCCCGGCGGGCCAGATACTCCCGGGCGATCCACTCAGCGGAGAAGCCCACGGCGTAGATGCCGATGTGCTGGTTGGGAATGAGAACATGGCGGGTATTGGGGCAGGAGAGGATCTGCTCCAGCAGCAGATTGGCCTGGCGGACTCGCCGCCCGGTGGCAAAAGGCCAATAGGAGCCCACCCCCTCGCTGTCCAGGGCCTGAGCCGAGGTAATGGAAGGGTTATTGTACCCTCTGGGGGCCACCAGCCGCCACAGCCAGGCCAAGGCCGGGGGCAGAACGTGAAACAGCCCCACGATGCCATAGCTGGGGTTTTCGGCGGTGGCCGGGGGCATCCGCACCCCAAAGGACCGCACATCTACCTCCACCGGCCCATCCACCACCCCCGGCATCTGCCGCCGGGGCAGGATGACCCGGGGATTGGAGCAGGGCTTGCCATCGGCGTCCGCCGTGTGCTCCCACAGCAGGCAGGTGGCCCCGGGCACAGCCCGGAGATTGAAGAACACCAGGGGCTCATCCGTATGGATGGACATCTTTTCATAGCAGGGGTCGCAGCCATAGCTGCGGATGCCGTCCACCCGGACAAACCACCCATCCTCCCCGTCTCCCACTGCCAACTTACCCGAGCCGGTACGGAAGGCGGGGTGACAGATGGCCATGTCGTCCACCACCGGCTCAATGGCGCAGCTGTCGCTCATGCTGATATAATGCTTCTGGCCCGTGAGGGTATTCTCCCCCACCAGCACCCGGCCATCCTCCTCCCGGCGCAGGGTCTGCAGCAGCTCGCTCTTGCCCCCGCCGGAGGCCCCCTCGTGCATCATCACCAGCTGGTTTTCATAGGGGGTAATGACCCGGGCACAGGAAGCGTGGGCGGTGGTCCAGCCCTCGCTCTCCCCCACGTCCAGCAAAAAGCTGTAAACCCCCTTCTTGGCCGAGGGGCCGGGGTAGAGGTTGTAAGAGAACACCTCATGGAGGGTCTCCCCCCTGTGGTGGACCACCACCTGCTTACCGGCGAAATGGGTGTGGCGGAAGGGGGGCGCCACATAGATGATACACCGGGGGATGAACTGCTCCTCCTGGCGGATGTTCACAAAGGCCTGCAGCTGGCTCAGGGCAAAGGCAAAAAAGGCGGCATTCCGGGGGCAGACCAAAAGGGCCTCATAGCCCAAAGCCGCCCCGCCGGCCAAAAAGGGGACCAACACCAGCTCCTGTTGTGAGAGCCAGTCCATAGTCTCCTCCCGGAGAGAGGCAAAGGGATAGCCGTAGACCTGGTCAAACCGGGGTTTATCGGTGGGGTTGTCGTCGCCGATGCGCATACTGTCCGGATCCCGGCGGCGCATGTAATCTTCGGGGAAGTTGACCACTGCCCCGTTGCGGCAGCGGACCACCCGGGCTTCCGGGATGCTCTGGCCCGCCACAGGATAGCTCACTTCTATCTCGTCTGTGGAGCTGTTGCCAAAAATAAGCCCATAGAGGGCCGCTGGGCTCTCGGGCACGATGACACTGGGGCTCTCCTCCAGCACCCGGCCCAGAGCCGGGGGCAGGCAGAGCCGCTCCATCCAGATATTCAAAACAAGGGACCTCGCTTTCCAAATGCGGTTACAAGTGCCCCTCTCTCCGTCTCACTGCCGCCTGTCGGACAGCTCCAGCAGCAGCCCCACCAGCAGCTCTTTGGCATCAGAGCCGGTGGATTTCATGGCAAGGTCGGTCTCCTCGCAGCGGCGTACCGCCCTGCGGCACCAATCCAGGGAAAACCGCCGGGCCGATGTCATCAGCTTCTCCGCCGGGTAAGACTTCATCCCCCACAGCTCCATGAGGGCCCCGCTGCCCTTGCGCCGGTCCAGGCACAGCCGGGCGGTGTAGAGCTGCCGCAGGTTCTTCCCCAGCACCGACAGGAGCATGATGGGGTGCTCTCCCATGCTTAAAAGGTCACTGAGCACGGAAAAGCCCCGGTCAAAATCCCCGTTGGCGATGGTATCGGTGAGCTGAAAGACCACAGCATCCAACTGGGCGGTGGCCACGGCATCAATGTCCTGCCGGGTAACCCGCCGCTCCTTAGCGTAGGCGGCCACCTTGCCGATCTCCGAAATGAGCCCTGTCATCAGATCGCCGCACAGGAAGATGAGATAGCGGGCATCCTCGGTGGAAATGTCGTGGTCCAGTGCCCGGAACCGCCGGGCGATCCAGTCGGTAAGATCCCCCTGCTCCTGCCGGGCAAAATCCACAACAAGACCCTGCTCCTTGATGAGCTTGGCCAGCTTGGAGCGGCCATCGGGTTTATATTCGATGACGTCATAGACAAAGATGAGGCACACATACTCAGGCAGATCGGACAGCACCTCACTGAGGCCCTCCCGATCCCCCTTATAAATATCATAGTCCGTGACCACCACAAGGGTGCGCTCGCTCATCATGGGCATGGCATCCACCAGCTCCTGGAGCCGCCGGGTGGTGAAGTCCTTGGCCGGAAGGGCGTGGTAGTTGAAATCGTCCAATCCGCCGGTGAGGGCCTTGTCCTTGATCTGCTTCAGGTAGAACTCCCGCAGGTAGCTCTCCTCTCCGTAGAAAATGTAGAGATTGCGCAGCTTGTCCTCCTTCAGCTCCCCCCGCAGATCCCGATATGTGGCGTCGCCGCTGGGCTTTTTTCCCGCCATGGCTCCCTCACCGTCCTATGCTGATAGATTTCGTATTTTACAGTATAGCACATTCTCCGCCATATTTCCACACCTGCTTGACCCTGTGTCAAATTATGGCTATAATAAAGACAGACAGCGGAAACAATAAGGGAGGGTGACCCATGCGTGACTTTTTCCTGCTGGGGGACCGGCTGGGCTTTTCCACCTGGACAGACGGGGACAGAGAGCTGGCCCATCAGCTCTGGGGAGATCCCAGGGTAAGCCAATATATCTGTGCCGCCGGGGTTTTTACCGAGGATGAGATCGATACCCGCCTGGCTCTGGAGATGGACAACCAGGCCAAATACGGCTACTCCTACTGGCCCATTTTCACCCGGGGCGGAGGCCACTTTGTGGGCTGCTGCGGCCTGCGGCCCAAGGGGGAGGGCGTGCTGGAGCTGGGCGTCCACCTCATCCCCCGCTTCTGGGGCCAGGGCTATGCCCAGGAGGGGTGTCAAATGGTCATTCGCTATGCCTTTGAGACCCTGGGGGCCAAAGCTCTTTTCTGCGGCCACAACCCCAACAACGCCCCCTCGGCCCGGCTTATTGGAAAGCTGGGCTTCACCTACCTGGGCACCGAATTTTATCCCCCCACCGGGCTGGACCACCCCAGCTATGTGCTGAAGCGGCCCGGCTCTTACGATACAGAAAGGAGCTGAAGCACATGGGCGTTCTCAATATGATCCGACACATGGACACCAAGCGGATGCGCCAGACCGCCAAGGAGGTGGCCAGGCAGGCCCGCAAGCCCTACCCCGTCATCTTCTGCGACATGGTCTGGTGCGGCTTCAAGTATCAGGCGGGCTACCTGGATTACTCCCTGTTCCAGTTCTGGAATCTGAACGGTCCTCAGCGGGCCAGTATCCTCACCCGGGGGAAGAACAATGCCTATGTCCGTACCCTCAATGACAAGTCCCACTGGGATGACTTTGATGTGAAGCCCACCTTCCTGCGTCTCTTCGCCCCCTTTGCGGACCGCAAGTGGCTGGACTTGACAGTTTCTGACCCCCAGGCTCTTCAATCCTTTGGCGAGGAGTTGGGCTCCTTTTTGGTCAAGCCCCGGGACGGCACCCATGGGGATGGGGTGGAGATCATCAGGGCCGGGGAGGTCACCGACTGGCAGGCCCTCTACGACAGTCTCACCGAAAAGGGACAAACCCTCTGTGAGGAGGTCATCGCCCAGCACCCGGAGCTGGACCGGCTGTGGCCCGGCTCGGTGAACACCATCCGCCTTGTGACCATTCTGGGCAGTGACAACACCGTCCACACGGTGGCCGCCTACCTGCGGGTGGGCAACGGCCCCCGGCCGGTGGACAACTTCAACAGCGGCGGCATGGTCACCCCCCTAGATCCCAAAACCGGAGTCATCCTCGCCCCTGCCCGGGACAAGTCGGGCTTTTTGTCCCAGACCCACCCGGTCACCGGGGTGACGTTTGAGGGCTTTCAGGTGCCCATGTGGGAGGAGGTCCTCTCCTTCATCCAAAAGGCCGCTTTGGTGATCCCCCAGGTCCGCTATGTGGCCTGGGACGTAGCCGTCACCCCCAACGGCCCCACATTGGTGGAGGGCAATCAGTATCCCGGCCACGACATCTACAATCTGCCCGGGCAGAACCCCAGCAAAATGGGCATCCTGCCCGTTCTGGACGCCGTGGTGCCCTACAACAGTCTATAAACGTTTCAGCGATGAAAAAGGGCCGGCGTTCCCTTGAACGCCGGCTCTTGCTTTATTTTTCCTGGAGCTGGCCCCACCACTCCAGCAGCTTGAATTTCACCACATAGCCCTCATTTTCCCCGGTGAGCAGGGCCACCTGGTCGGGGGACAGAGCCTCCATGGCGGTGTCGGCGCTCTCGCTCACCGCCCCCATGCACAAGGGCGGAAAAACCACACACCACCAGTTCCGGCCCTCCCCCTCCCCCACGGTGATCCGTAGGGCGGTGTACCGCCCCGCCGGCAGGGAGAAGCCAGTGTAGTGCTTGGTGGGGAACCACACCTCATCCTCCAGGGCAGCCGAGACAGCTACCCCCGCCGTCTCCGCCCCTGCCCGGGCCAGAGTGGAGAGATTTTCCCCCAGAATGGCCCGGGCCCTCTCCTGGTCCTCTACTCCCTCCAGCAGGGGGGCGGCCTGAGCCAGCACGGCGTCCCGGACGGCCAGCTTGACAGCCTGGTCCTGGGCCGAGTCCGAGGCCCCCACCACGTGAAGGCGAAGGACCTGACTGCTCAGCCGCCGGGCCGTTCCGGCAGACCAGGTGCCCGCCAGCAGGGCAATGCACAGCCCCAGCAGCAGGGCCAATTCCAGAGGATACAGACGATTTTTTCCATGTAACAAAACAGGCTCATCTCCTATGTTGAGATGAGCCCATTTTAGCCGCTTCTTTCCTTTTTCAAACATACTTTTGGCCAAAAAGAGAGTTGAGAGCCGAAAAAAAGCGTGACCAAGCCGGTATTTTATCGGCCTTTTCCCCTGATTTGCGCCAAAAATGCGGGCATATAGGCCCTTTTATCACAGGCTTTGGCAGAGAAAAACATCCCTGCACAGGTCCTGAAGGGCCTTGTGGGCCTGGGCGGCCTTCTCCTCCTCGTCAAACAGGCCAAAGACGGTGGGGCCGGTGCCGCTCATGCTGGCCCCTAGCGCCCCATGCTGAAGCAGCAGGTGCTTCAGCTCCTTCACCCGATCCCGCTTGCGTGGGGGAAGCACCTCCTCAAAGACGTTGAACAGCCGCCGGGCCACCCCCCGCAGGTCCCCTGCCTCCAGGGCGGTCACCATCCCCGCCGTGTCCGGATGACAGCGCACCCGCTGGGTGTCCAGCCGAGCAAAGAGCTCGGGGGTGGAGATGGGAAAGCCCGGCTTGGCCAGCACCACCCAGCAGGGCGGCAAGGGGGGCAGCGGAGCAATCTCCTCCCCCCGGCCTGTGGCCAGGGCGGTGCCCCCCAGAACGCAGTAGGGCACATCGGAGCCCACCCCGGCCCCGATCTCGGCCAACCTCTCCCCGGACAGGCCCAGGTCCAGCGCCTCATTCAGGCACCGCAGGACGGCGGCGGCATCGGAGGAACCCCCGGCCATGCCGGCGCAGACGGGCACCTGCTTTTCCAGCGCAATGGTGAGCTTGCCCAGCTCCGCTCCCGTCTCCCGGGCCAGGGCCAGGGCGGCGGCGGCAGCCAGGTTCCGCTCGTCCAGGGGCAGAAAGCCCAGGTTGGTCCGCAGGGACAGCCCCTCTCCCTCCTCCAGCTCCAGAGTGAGCCGGTCGCAGAGGGAGATCGAGGTCATGATCATCTTCATCTCGTGATAGCCGTCCGCCCGCTTGCCCAACACGTCCAAAGTCAGGTTCAGCTTGGCGGGGGCCTGCTCGTAAAAAACTGCCAAGGGATGACCTCCCATTCCCAGTCTCTTATGCTTATGGGGCGGCGCTCAGCCCTTCATGGTGCCCTCGTCCCGCAGCTTGTTCAAAAACCGCTCCATGCGGATAAGGGCCTCTTCCAGATCGTGCATGGAGGAGGCGTAGGAGCAGCGCACAAAGCCCTCCCCACACTCGCCGAAGGCGTTGCCGGGGATGACGGCCACCTTCTCCTCCCGGAGCAGCCGCTCGCAGAAGGTGTCGCTGTCCAGCCCGGTGGGCCGGATGTCGGGGAAGGCGTAGAAAGCCCCCTTGGGCTCCCGGCAGGGCAGGCCGATGCGGTTGAGCCCCTCCACGATGTACTTGCGCCGGCCGTCGTACTCCTCCCGCATCATCTCAATGTCCCCATCTCCATTCTGCATGGCCTCCAGGGCGGCATACTGGCTGGTGGTAGGGGCGCACATGATGGCAAACTGGTGGAGCTTGATCATCTGGGCAATGACAGGGGCGGGGCCACAGACATAGCCCATCCGCCAACCGGTCATAGCGTGGGACTTGGAGAAGCCGTTGACCAGAATGGTGCGCTCATAGAGCTTGGGATGGTTGGCCGGGGAGTAGTGGTGTCCGCCGTAGGTAAGCTCGGCGTATATCTCATCGCTGAGCAGCATAATGTCAGTGCCCTCAATGATCTGGGCGATGGCGTCGTAGTCCTCCTTCTCCATGGTGCCCCCGGTGGGGTTGTTGGGGAAGGGCAGCACGATGAGCTTGGTCCTGGGGGTGATGTGCTGTCGGATCAGCTCCGACGTCAGCTTGAACTCGTCCTCCGCCCGGGTCTCCACCAGCACGGCCTTGGCCCCGGTCATCTCGGCCAGGGGCGGATAGCACACGAAGGAAGGCATAGGCACAATGACCTCGTCCCCGGGGTTGAGCAGGGCCCGCATGGCCATGTCGATGGCCTCGCTGCCCCCCACGGTGACGATCATCTCGGTGTTGTAGTCATAGCTCAGGTCGAACCGGCGCTTGAGGTACTTGGCGATCTCCCGGCGCAGGGCCGCAAGGCCGGCGTTGGAGGAGTACTTGGTAAAGCCCTTCTCCAACGAGTAGATGCCGGCGTCCCGGATGTGCCAGGGGGTGACAAAGTCGGGCTCGCCCACCCCCAGGGAGATGGCCCCTGTCATGTCCTGGAGCAGGTCAAAAAACTTTCGGATGCCCGAGGGCTGGACCTTCTTGACCTTGTCAGAGAGGACCTTATTGTAATCGATCATACGAAGATCCACTCCTTATCCTGCTCCTCCTTCTTCTGGAAGACCATGTGGTTCTCCTTGTACTTCTGGAGGATAAAATGGGTGGCGGTGGCGGTGACCCCCTCCAGGGGGGCCAGCTTGTCACTGACGAACTGACTCACCTCCCGCAGGGTGCGGCCCGAGATGATAACGGTGAAGTCAAAGGCCCCGGACATGAGGTACATGCTCTCCACCTCGTCGTACTGGTAGATGCGCTGGGCAATGCGGTCAAAGCCGTCCCCCCGCTGGGGGACCACCTTCACCTCGATGAGGGCGGTGACAGACTCCCGGTCGGTCTTGTCCCAGTCCACCAGAGCCTGATAACCCAAAATGGCCTTGCGCTCCTCCAGGTCACGGATGGTGTTCTCCACCTCCTGGACGGACAGGCCGGTCATGGCGGAGAGCTGGTCGTGCTTCAGGGTGCAGTCGCTCTCCAGCAGCTGGAGCAGCTTTGTGGTGTTAGACATGGTAATTCCTCCTCGTCAATTCGTTAATAGGTATGGGTACAAACCTCTCTGATCTTCGCCTGGATGGTCTTCAGGTCCTCGAAGGTCTCCGGCTTGCGCCGGGGGTCCCGGAGCAGGGCGGCGGGGTGGAACAGAGCGATACGCAGAATACCGTCCTTTTCAAACCACTGACCGTGCTCCTTGGTGATCTTGAAATCCTCTTTGATATACTTCATGGCGGCAATGCGGCCCAAGCAGATGATGATCTTGGGCTTCATCAGCTCGATCTGGGCAGTGAGCCAGCCCTCGCAGGCCTCCTGCTCAATGTTCAGCGGGTCCCGGTTCTGGGGCGGCCGGCACTTGACCATGTTGCCGATGTAGACGTTCTTCTCCCGGCTCAGGTCGATGATCTCCAGCATATCGTCCAGCAGCTTGCCCGCCCGGCCCACAAAGGGCCGGCCTGTCAGATCCTCCTGCTCGCCGGGGCCCTCCCCGATGCAGAGCACCTCGGCATCCTTGACCCCCTCTCCAAAGACCACGTTGGTCCGGGTGTCGGCCAGGGCACACTTGCGGCACTGCAGGCACTCCGCCTTCAAGGCCTCCCACTGATCCATCTGCCTCTCTCCTCTCTTTCTCCAGGGTGATAGAATTAAAAAATTATACCATATTTCAAGAGCCTTGAAAAGGCCCGGTGGGCAAAAAAGAGACCCTCTGACGAAAAAATCAGAGGGCCCCGCAGATCAATATTTCAGCTTTTCACAGAACTTGATGACATCCTCTCGGGACAGGTCCCTGGCTTTCACTTCGATTTGCCAGTTCTCGCCGTCGGACCAAAGGACCTGCCATCCCTCCTGCCCAAGCCACGCCAGCTTGGCCGGGTGGTCCAAAATATCCACTTCCTCCGCATCCGGCACCGGCTCCACAGTCCATTTGGGGCCATGGCGGCTCACCACGAGCCGCCCACCCCGATGGTTCTGATAGGTTTGGATGCGAAAATCCTCTCCCCAGCTTTCACCGGCCAGTTGATACCCTTCCGGCAGCCATTTCACTTCCAGCTCCAGCGTCTTTTGGGGCATCTCCACCCCAATGCCTGCCAGCAGGGCGCTCAATGCCCCCTCCCGGGCCAACTGGGGCCCGAAAAAGCCGCCTGCCAGAAAGGCCAGGGCCAGACAGGCCGCCGCCAGCAGGGGCCGCAGACGGCCTCTGCCCCCTCGGTTTCGCCGCTGTCTATCCCCCTCCTGGGCCAATGCGGAGCGGATGGTCACCACATTCCGCCGGTCATTCTCAGGGGAGACTGCGGCGGCAGGGTCGGCCTCCAGGGCCGTCAGCTCCTTCTCCAGCTCCTCCTCCCACTTGGGGGCGTTCTCCTCCATAAGCAGGGCAAAGAGGGCCTCCTCATACTGCTCCAGCAGCTGCTCGTGCCGTATCATGGCTCCACCTCCCCTTCTGTCATCCATTTCAGGGCCTTCCGCCGGGCACGGGTCAGCTTCATGCGAACGCTGTCCACCTGACAGCCCAGCAGCTGGGCCAGCTCCCGGTCGCTGCAGTCGTGGAGATATTTCCCCTCCAACAGCAGCCGGTCCTCCTCCCCCAGCCTGGGCCAGATGACACGCAGCCGCTCCGACCGCTCCCGGGCCAGCATATACTCATCCATGGTAAGCCCCTCGTCAGGGACCTGCAGAGCCTCGGCCCCCTCCAGACTCACACCGGAGACCTGGCGTGAGCCCTTGCGCAAAGCGTCAATGGCCACGCTCCTGACGGTAAAGACGATGTAGCTGGCCTGGGCGCCATGCTCCATGAAGCGCAGGGTGGGCAGCTTTTTCACCAGCCGCACCAGGGCGCTCTGCACCAGGTCCTCCCGATCCTCTGCCCCGGCGGCATATTTGCCCGCTGTGGCGTACATGAGCCGCTTGAACTGGTGGTAGAGCGCCTCCATATACTGCTGATCATCCAAGCCCTTCACCTCCCTGGGTCCCTCATGGTGTAAGACGACAGAAATAGGGAAACTGCAACCCCTTTTCACCATTTTGTATGGGTCACATTCTACCAGAGCCGACAGAAAATTGCAAGACTGACGGACCGTCCTATGTGGAATGTTGCAGTTTTCCGGCCCAGACGTTTTATTGTACATAGTAGACATTTTTCCAATTTTATGGTATCATTTTATTGTCGAATATCCCCCACAGAAAGGAGCGCAGCATATGAGCAATCGAGAGATCAGAGCCTGGACCAGCGAGGCCATTCGGGGAAATATCGGCTTTCTTCTGCTGATTTCCTTTATTTGCAGCCTACCCACTCTGATTTGGCTTCTTGTGTATTACTCTTCCTATGGCAGGATCTCGCCCATCTGGTCATGGGCAGTAAGCATCTGTTCCTCTCTTTTGAACCTGGGGGGCATCTGCGTGGTCCTGAAACTCATTTGGGAGGAAAAGCGGGACCTGGCCACCCTGAACACCCCCTTTACCCCTGACTATGTGAGCAAGAGCCTGATGGTGATCCTTTTCCTCTCCCTGCTGACTGTCATCGGGAAGTATCTGTTCCGCCGGGGCCTATTGTCCATTTTCAATGAGGGGCTCATAGGGCTGCCCTCCGCTCTTTTGCAGCTTGCCATTGCCACGGTCCTCTTCCCCATCTCCTATATGCTGTTCTTCTTCCCCGACTGGCCGGTGGGTCAGGTCATCAGCCAGGGTCTTCGGGCCGGCTATGAGCACTTTTGGAATATTCTGAGCTTTATGCTGGCCCTCGTCCTGCCAATTCTGACCATTGTGCTTTTGATGGTCCTCTCCTATATTTTTGTCAGCGTTTTGACCGTTTTCATCTGGATCTTCGGGGGCATCGGCCTAGTGCTCTATAACTCCTATATAATGCTGGCCCGGGGCAAGTACGCCATAGAGAGGTTCATGCAGTAAGCCATTTCCCCTTTGCCCCATTGCTTTTACCTTTGCTTGACAAGGTCAAACACGCCCCACACTCTCACCTCGGAAAGGAGTCTCATTATGAGTAATCAGGACATTCGACTTTGGGCCAGAGAGAACATCAGGGGCAGCATTTGGTTTTTGCTGCTGCTCTCCTTCATTTGCAGCCTTCCCGGTCTCATTGGCGGCTTTTTCTCCCTGTTTTCCCGGGACAGTCTCGCCGCCCCCTGGGAATGGGCGCTGGATTTCGTGGGCCATTTTATGAACCTGGCAAGCATTTGCGTGGTCCTCAAGCTCATCCGCACCGGGGAGCAGGACCTGGCCGCTCTGTCCACCCCTTTTCAACCCTCCTGGGTGGGCAAGGCCCTGGCAGTGGCCCTGCTTCTCTCCCTGTGGTCTGTTGTGGAGGCTGCCCTGCCCGATGAAGGTCTGCGGGGCATATTGTCCTCCATCCTTGGTTTTGTCATCTCCACCGCCCTCTTCCCCATCCCCTATGTGCTGTTCTTCTATCCCGACTGGCCTGTGGGCAAGGTCATCAGCGAGGGCTTCCGGGCCGGCTACGGCGACTTCTGGGACATCGTGGGCTTCCAAATCGTCCTTGCCCTGCCCATCCTCGGTGTCCTTCTGGTCATGCTCCTCTCCCCCCTCTTTGGCATCCTTGCTTTCCCCATCCTCATCGTTGGAGTGGCGGCCATTGTGGCCTACACCGCCTATATGATCCTGGCACAGGCCAAGTACGCCATGGAGCGGTTTATGCAGTAAGTTCCCTTTGACGCAAAAAGGTCCCGGATACGGCTGTATCCGGGACCTTTTTATCAGTTGCAGGCAGTTCAGCCATAGAAGGCGTGGCCGCCGATGGTGTAGAGATGGGCTTTATACCGGGAGGCCCAGCAGGGCTTCCCCACCCCGTTGAAGTAGTAGGCCCCGGGGACCACATTGATCCCCTCCAGGGCCAGCTTGGCTGCCAGGATGGCCCCCTCCCGGGGGGTGGCGTTGGTGGCACCGGGGAACTGGTTCCGGGCGTAGACCACCCCGGAGACCGTGTTGGGGAAAGAGGGGCTGGCCACCCGGTTCATAATGACGTTGCCTACGGCAATGCGGCCGTCCATGGGCTCATAACCCGCCTCGTGCTGGATGACCCGGGCGAGGATGTCCAGATCTTCAGCGGAGTAAGGACGGCTGTCCTCAGTGAGGGGACTGCCCCCGGCGGTCAGCTCCACCTGACCGGTCCAGTTCACCTGGGCCCCCAGGGCGGTGGCCAGCACCCGGATGGGCAGCCAGGCCGCCCCATCCTCAGCCTCCTGGATGCCCCCCGCCACCGGCAGGTAGCGGCCGTTAATTTGAAGATAGCGGTCACCGCAGCTCACCGTCATAAAAACGTCCTCAGCCCGGGCCACAAAGACCCCTTCCTCCCAGGTGATCTCCAGATCGGGGCGGATGGCCTTGGCACCATAGTAGAAGGAGACATAGGAGGTCCAACCCTCCAGCCGGGCAAAGCAGCTTTCGGAGGCCACCCCATCCACCGTCACCACCACCCGGTTCGGATCGGTCTCAACGGGGGTATTTTCGGTGTTTTCAGGGGGATTTTCGGCCGTCTCACCGACCTGTTCCAGGGTATTTTCGGGCTTTTCCGTGGTCTGGGCCGGGGTTTCAGGGGCAATTTCCGCTGCTTGAGGGGCAGAATTGGCCGTTTCAGCGGGGGAAATGGGGGATTCTGCCTCCACCGGAGTGGTCACCACCGGCACCATCCCGGCAGAGACGGGCAGAGCCGTGGACAGGACCAATGTCAGACACAATAGGGGTCGCAGCATAGATTTCATCAAAGTGATCGCTCCTTTGGCGGGATTGATTTTGTAACTATTTGTTACCATATTGTAGCTGATTTCTCCGCCCATTGCAACCCCTTTCAGAAAGAAAATCCCAACATCTTGTGGGACAAACCCTTTGAACGGTCCAAATATATGAAAAACGCCCCCGGCCGCAGGGGCTGGAGGCGTTCATATGATAGGTCGCCAAAACAAAATTGATCGGGCGCCCACGGGGCGCCCCTACGGAGCAGGCCGCATATGGGATGGGGCTCCGTTCACAAGTCGGAGAGGGTCACCAGAGCGTCAAAGCGCTCCTGGCCTGCTCCGTCCCGGCCCGCCACATACCAGCCGCCCTCCTCTGTCTCTCCGATGAGCAACTCAAGGGTCTCCCCCGGCATACACTCATGGAGGTAGTCGATCTGAAGGGCGGAGACATACTTGCCCCGGCCCAGCTGCTCCAGGGGTAGGGCATCGCAGGCGTAGTCGGCGTAGCGGGTGTTGTTGATGTGGCCATTGATGTCAGTATCCGAGTAGTTGAGCCGCCGCAGGCCCACAGAGGTCAGGCGCTTTGGGGCCTTGGGCCTGTGGAGGGTATCCTTGCGGCACAGGGAGCCCCCGTCGGTATCAGTCAGCTCCTTCAACTCCCCCAGCTTCAACAGCTGCCGGCCCTCCCAGCTGGCCAGCACCCACACCGACAGGGCCCGGCCCACTGTCTCCTCCCCCACCAACAAATCAAATTCCCGGTAAGTCATGGCCGCACGGGCCCCACGGTGCCAGGTCTTGACGGTGAGCTGTTCGCCCCAGCGGATGGGACGATAGAGTTCATAGCGAAGACGCACCAGCATCCAGAAGGCGTTATACTTTTCGGTGCTCTCCCGGTGGGATAGGCCCATGGCCGCTGCCGCCTGGGTGGCTCCCTCCTGAAGATGGCCCAGCAGAGCCGATGGACGGCAGTGGCTGAACAGGTCCATATCCCGGGTGTCGATGGGATAGGTGTCCTGATAAAAGTGGTCCATCATGCACCCTCCCCGCTGGGAATGGTGAGGGTGGCCTGGCAGCACAGCTCCTCCAGATCCTCCCCGGTGGCGGCGCTCAGCCGCAGCCGACCGCCGCAGCGGGCACATTGAAGCTCCACAGTGCTGTAATGGACTTTTACTTGATAGTCCTTGCTGCCGCAGGCACAGGAAATGCCGCCCCGACCGGCGATGTCAGTAAGCTCCCCCAGCACCTCTTCCATAATGGTCTCATTGAGGAAAACTCCCTCACCCTCGGGCTTTTCCTCCATTTGGGCAGCGGTCTCCTCCAGGTGGCGCATAGCCTGGAATACGGGCCCCTCCTCCCCGATGTATAGGCAGTCAAGGCCAGTCGCTTTACAGGAAAAGGCCAGGGCCCGGTGATGGAGCAGATCATGGACCGAGCAGCGGATATGGTGATCCTGGCCGCAGGCGTGGCAGGGCACGGTGAGGTCGGCGTGGTCGGCCTCCATCTCCACCCGCAGGGCCGAGCCCCCGCAGGGGCAGGGCAGGCGGCTGGAGGAGGCGGCCAGCTGAAATTCCGTGCGTTCTATGACCACGCTCTGCTTGCACTTGGGACAGATATAGGCTAAGGTGCGCTTGGTTTCTTCCATATTCCCTGATCTCCTTATACCTTCAGCTCATAGGCCAGGCGGGGGCTGCCGTCGGCCAGGTGGACGGTGCCGCAGCGGACAAAGCCACACTTTTCAAATTGGTGCTGCATGGGCTTGTTCAGCTCGTGGGTATCCGCCCGGATATGGCTCATTATGCCTTTGCAAAATTCCACGCACTGGGCAAAGGTGCCGTGGAGCACGCCATCACTGGCCATACGGTGGATGGTGCCGTAGGGCTCATCACTGTGCCAGTCCCCATCGTAAATGGTGCCGTAGGCCGGGTCCTCCCCCATGACAAAAGCAAAGAGGGCGTGAGGTGCTCCATCCTCGCCGCAGATGACGTAAAGCTCGTCCCGCCGGATGTTCTCGGGCAGGGTGTCCTCGGGAAAGCCGGGCTCGGTCCACTGAAGATGGTTCCCGTTTGCCCGCATAAAGGCCTTGGCGGCCAGGCAGATGCGCCGCAGCTGGGGCATATCCTCCATTTTGGCTTTTCGTATCATAAGTGCGGCCTCCTTTGTCTCGTTTCCCCTATTTTAGCACAGGCTGTCAACGGTGTAAACGGCAAACAATTTCTCCTTGCGAAATAACATGCTATCCCTTATAATTTATTTCGGTTTTGATATTTTGGGAAAGGGGCATTTCTCCTATGTGGTTTGACGATGGAGTGCTCTATCAGATCTACCCCCTGGGATTGTGCGGGGCCCCGGCGGACAACGATGGGATGCTGACCCACCGGCTGCCCCGGCTGCTGGACTGGGTGGAACACATCAAGTCGCTGGGCTGTACGGCGGTGCTGCTCAACCCCCTCTTTGACTCCGACCACCACGGCTACGACACCCGGGACTACTTCACCGTAGATCCCCGGCTGGGGGACAGCGAGGATTTGAAGGCGGTGTGCGACGCCTTCCACGCCGCCGGGCTGCGAGTCATGTTTGACGCCGTGCTCAACCATGTGGGCCGGGGCTTCTGGGCCTTCCGGGATGTGCAGGAAAAGAAGTGGGACAGCCCCTACAAGGACTGGTTCCACATCAGCTTTGAGGGCAACACCGAGTACAACGACGGCTTTTGGTACGAGGGCTGGGAGGGCCACAATGAGCTTGTCAAGCTGAATGTACAGAACCCGGCGGTGGTGGAGCACCAGTTTGCCGCCATCCGCTCCTGGGCGGAGCAGTACGGCATTGATGGACTGCGGCTGGATGTGTGCTACTGCCTGCCCCCCGAATATCTGGGGCAGCTGCGCTCCTTCACCGATACCCTCAAGCCCGACTTTATTCTCATGGGGGAGACCCTCCACGGGGACTACAACCGCTGGATGGGGCCCGGGCTGTGCCACAGCGTCACCAACTACGAGTGCTACAAGGGGCTGTGGTCGGCCCTGAACTCCATGAACATGTTTGAAATCGCCCACTCCCTGGCCCGGCAGTTCGGCCCTGAGGACTGGACTCTCTACAAGGGCCGGCACTTGCTCTCCTTCCTGGACAATCACGATGTGACCCGCATTGCCAGCCAACTCACCGACCCCAATCATCTGAAGCTGGCCTACGGCCTTATCTTTGCCATGCCGGGAGTGCCCGCCATCTACTACGGCAGCGAATGGGGGCTCACCGGTCACAAAAACCAGGGGGATAACGCCCTGCGCCCCGCCATTGAGCAGCCCGGAGAGAATGACCTCACCTCCTTCATCGCCGCCCTGGCAGCGGCCCGCAAAGAGAGCGGAGCACTGCGCTATGGGGGCTACCGCAACGCCCTGCTCACCAACCGGCAGCTGGTGATGGAGCGGCAGGGGGACGGGGAGCGGATGCTCTGTGCCTTCAACGCCGACAGCGCCCCCTTCACCGCCCGGCTGGATGCCGGCCGAGGGGTGGACCTGCTCACCGGGGAGCGCCGGGAGCTGGGGGAGGTCACCCTACCCCCCTACTCGGTATTTTTCTGGCGGGTGGAGTAAGCGGATGCATTTGGGAGGAGCGCCCTGGTACAGGGTGCTCCTCTTTTTTAGAATGGACCGGAAGCCCGCAGGGCACCCCTGGGAAAAGGCCACACCACGATACAAATTTTTAGGAGCGGCGGGCACTTATTGCACGCCCCTACGGCCCCCCCCTTTTGTAACCGGCTAAATTTTTCATTATTGTTTCAGTTTCCTCCAGGCCCTTGACGCTCCTTCCAGTCCATGGTACAATTTGAGACAAGATTTCCGTATTCTCGACGAAAGGAGGGGGTTTCCCTTGTCACATCATCTGCGCCAAGGCCTGCGGGCTTTTGTTCTCTCTGTTGCTCTTGGGGCCTTGTGTGTTGTAGGCGCCGGCGCCGCCAGTTTGGGTACGGGCACTGTCACCGCCGATGCCCTCCGGCTCCGCTCCCAGGCCAACACCACCTCCTCCATTCTGACCATGGTCAATGCCGGGACCCAGGCCGATGTCCTCTCCCGGGAGGAAAACGGTTGGTACAAGGTCTCCTACAAGGGCACCGAGGGCTATATGTCCGCCGAGTATGTGGCGGTGGAGTGGACCGTCCCCGCCAAGGGTAAGGTGAATGCCCAGGGAGCTACCCTCAATGTCCGCTCCGGGCCGGGCACCGGCTACCAGCGCATCGATGCTCTCTCCGACGGCGCCACTGTGGACATTCTGGAGCTGACCGAGGGTTGGTACCACATTCAGCTGGGCGAACTCAAGGGATATGTTTCGGCCGACTATCTCCTCCCTGCGGAGGAGACCCCCGCTCCCACCCCCGCCCCCAAGGTGGCCATCCAGACCTCCCCTGTTGCCGCCAATGCCCCGACCCCCCAGGCCGACCAGGCCGTCCCCCTCTCTGAAGAGCCTACCCTCCCCCCCGAGGCCCTGGATACCACCTCCACCAAAGGGCAGGAGGTGGTGGACTTCGCCAACACCCTGCTGGGTTCCCCCTATGTCTACGGGGCCAGCGGACCCAACAGCTTCGACTGTTCGGGCTTCGTCTACTACGTCTTTCGCCATTTTGACGTGACCCTCAACCGGGGGGCCACTGGCCAGCTGAGCAACGGCACCGCCATTGAGCGCAGCCAGCTTCAGCCCGGTGATCTGGTCTTTTTCTTCGATGGCAAGGTGAGCACCCCTGTGTCCCATGTGGGGGTTTATATTGGAGATGACCAGTTTATCCACGCCTCCACCAACAGCTACGAGGTGGTGGTCAGCTCCATGGCCGGGGGCAACACCTACGACCGAAACTATGTCTACGCACGGCGCATTTTCGAGTAAATTTTCTTCGGCTCCCGCAGGGTTTCCTGCGGGGGCTTTCTGTTGCTTTTTTCTCCTCTGCGTGGTATCATGAAAACAATATTTTCTCGACAGTGGAGCGCCGCCACAGGCCTGATTGCAAGTGACTGACGGTGCGCATTTCCGGGCCATATCTGACCAGGCTCTGCAGCCGCCTTCTAACCCGGGCGGGGAAACGGATACATTCTGCCGGGATATACTGAATGTGAGGTGGAAGAACCTGTGACAAACCGAACCCACCAGCTGCGGGACTTTGCCGCCCTTACTGCTGCCGGTATCATCAATGCCTTCGGCATCACCTTTTTCCTCTACCCGGTCAACCTCTATGACTCGGGGATCTCCGGAGCCTCTATGCTCCTGGCCCAGGTCACCCCCGAATTTCTGCCCCTGTCTCTCTTCCTGGTTATGTTGAACCTGCCCCTGTTTTTGTACGGCTACAAAAAAACGGGGCTTTCCTTCACTCTGCGCTCAGCCTATGCCGTGGGGATCTATTCCCTGGCCGCCTATCTCTTTACCGAGGTACTGCCGGTGGATCTGTCCATCGCTTCACCACTGGCCCAGCAGGACCTGCTGCTGTGTGCCATCTTCGGCGGGCTCATCTCGGGCATTGGCAGCGGCCTTACCATCCGCTTTGGCGGCGCCATGGACGGCATTGAGATCCTGGCCGTCCTCTTTGCCAAAAAGCTGGGGCTTTCGGTGGGAATGTTTGTCATGGTCTTTAATGTGGGGCTTTACATTGTGGCCGGCTTCGTCATCTCCAGCTGGATCCTGCCCCTCTACTCCATCATCACCTATGCCGCCGCAGTTAAGACGGTGGACTTCATCGCAGAGGGTCTTGACAAGGCCAAGTCGGCCATGATCATCACCGACAAGCCCCAGGAGATCTGCCAGGCCCTGTCCCAGGAGTTCGGCAACGGCATCACCCTGCTCTCGGCCAGGGGGTACTATTCCGACTCGGAAAAGGCTCTTATCTATTTTGTGGTCAACCGCTTTCAGATCAACAAGGTGCGTACCATTGTCCGGGAACAGGACCGGAGGGCCTACGTCACCATCACCGAGGTCTCCGATGTGCTGGGCTCTGACCTCTGACATATGAATATATCTCCGGGCGGGAGAGGAAGTTCCTCTCCCGCCCATTTTTGTCTGTTTGGCGTTTTTTTGCTTCCGGCGAGTATTTTTTCGCCTGGCGGCTCAAACTATGCTCACACATCAAAGAAAGCACAGGTGATACCATGCCAACAAAGAAGCTGGGACAGCAGACGGTGGCCCTTTCCGCTCCTCCCGCCATCATCGGCCACGCCAACGTGGTGGGCAAAAAGGAGGGGGATGGTCCCCTGGCCGCCTCCTTCGACCATATCGAGCAGGACGACACCTTCGGGGAGAAGAGTTGGGAAAAGGCCGAGACCGCCATGCAGAAGATGGCCTTCTCCATGGCGCTGGACAAGGCGGGCCAATCTGCCTCCAACCTGGACTACCTCTTTGCCGGGGACCTGCTCAACCAGTGTATTGGCTCCTCCTTCGCCGTTCGGGGACAGACCGTTCCCTTCTTCGGTATCTATGGGGCCTGCTCCACCATGGGCGAGGGGCTGGCTCTGGCGGCGATGATGCTGGACGGCGGCTTTGGTGAATTTGCCGCCGCCGTCACCTCCTCCCACTTCTGTACGGCTGAGCGACAGTACCGCACTCCCCTGGAGTATGGCGGGCAGCGCACCCCCACCGCCCAGTGGACGGTGACCGGGGCGGGGGCGGTGGTGCTGGCCAAGGATGGACCCGGCCCCCATGTGACCCATGTCACCGCCGGCAAGGTGGTGGACAAGGGGATCAAGGATGCCAACAACATGGGGGCTGCCATGGCCCCCGCCGCCTACGACACCATCACCGCCCACCTCCGGGACACGGGGCGGCAGCCCTCCTTCTACGACCTTATCATCACTGGAGATTTGGGCGTGCTGGGCGGCGATCTGCTGCTGGACCTCTTCGCCCGGGACGGGATCACCCTGAACAATTACGACGACTGCGGGCGGCTCATTTTCGACCCGGCGGGGCAAGATGTCCACTGCGGCGGCTCGGGCTGCGGCTGTGCCGCCAGCGTGCTGACAGGCTATCTGCTCAATGGAATGCGCTCGGGCAAGTGGCAGAACATCCTCTTTTGCCCCACAGGGGCCCTGCTCTCCACCACCTCCACCCAGCAGGGGGAGAGCATTCCCTCCATCTGCCACGCCGTGGCCATCTCGGCCTCCTGACCCCTTTTGTGTCGGGCAAAGCCCCATTCTTTTCCAAAGGAGACTATTATGGAATTTCTCAAAGCCTTTCTCTGCGGCGGGCTGCTGTGCGTCATCGGCCAGCTGCTCATTGACAAGACCTCCCTCACCCCCGCCCGCATCCTGGTGACCTACGTGGTCTCCGGCGTGGTGCTGGGGGGGCTGGGGCTCTACAAATATGTGGTGGAGTTCGGCGGCGCAGGCGCTACCGTCCCCCTCACCGGCTTTGGCTACCTGCTGGCCAAGGGCGTGCGGACAGCGGTGGAGGAGCGAGGTCTTCTGGGTGCCCTCACCGGAGGGGTCACCGCAGCCGCCGGCGGCATCACAGCGGCCATTTTCTTCGGCTATCTGGTGGCCCTGGTGTGCAAGCCTAAAAGCAAATCCTGAAACAGCCGGCTGGGGCACATGGTCCTCCATGTTCCCCAGCCTTTTTTATCTGCAATATAATTTTCAAAATTATATTTACTGTTTTTCTTGATTATTTCAAATATATGCGGTATACTATCCCTATCAAGCAGAAAATGAGGTGACAGCATGGATAAGGCCAAAGGCCTCTATTCCCTCTCGCCCGGCGTGCAAGCGTCATCCCGCCCCCGGGATAAGCAGGGACGGGACCCCTATGACGGTCTACGGCCCTGGTCGGCCATCACCCACGGGGTGGGCGCCCTTCTGGCGGTGGCAGGGACCCTCCTGCTGCTGTGGCGTTCGGCCCGGTGGGAGCTGGATCTGTGGCACCTCATCTCCTTTGCCGTCTATGGCGGCTCCATGGTCTGTCTCTACACCGCATCCACCCTCTATCACAGTGTCAACACCTCAATCTCAGGTCGGCTTTGGCTGCGGAAGCTGGACCACTGCTCCATCGCTCTGCTCATCGCCGGCAGCTACACTCCCGTCTGTCTCACCGCTCTGCGCAGTCAGGGGGCCTGGGGCTGGACGGTTTTTGGGATCATTTGGGCCATGGCGGTGTGCTCCTGCATTTTGAGCCTGGTGTGGATCGACTCTCCCCGGTGGCTCTCCTCGGTGGTCTATCTGGTCATGGGTTGGCTGGCGGTGGTGGCGCTGATTCCCCTTGCCCGGACCCTGCCCACCGCTGGAATGGCCTGGCTCCTGGCGGGAGGGGGGCTGTATACCGTGGGCGGGGTGCTCTACGCCATTAAATGGCCGGGGCGGGACAACCCTCGGTTCGGCTGTCACGAGATCTTTCATGTCTGCATCCTGCTGGGCAGCCTGTGCCACTTCTTCCTCATGTACGATGTGATCACAAGAATATAAAAACGTGGGCGGCCTTTTTGAAGGCCGCCCACGCTTTTCTCTGTCCAGTTTTCCGCCCGACATTCCTACGCAAAACAGGCTTGTCCACGCAGAAAGTTTCCCGCAGGGGCTTTTCCTTTACAGGTCCGGCTTCTCCAGAGCTTTCACTGCGCCGTATAGCCCCCCAAAATCATGAGGGTGACCTTCTCCCCGGCAGTGATTTTTTGCCCATCGGCGGTGGCAAGATAGAGGTGGTTTTCCACCAGCTCTCCTGTGCCCGTCAGACCGATAGCATCAGTGAGATCGGTGAGCAGGTCTTTGCTGGTGGCCTTTCCGCTGCGCAGCACCACCTGGGCCCCGGCGGAGAGCTCCACCGATTTACCCGCCTTCACCTCCACCTTCCGAAAAGCGGCCTCCTGGCCGGGGACAGCCTCCTTCTCGTGCTTGGCGATCTTGGCCTCCACCTGCTTGAGCAGGTCGGGGATCACCTGCTCGTTGATGTAGCTCAGGGTCACCAAGGGGTTGCTCTGGGTGCCCTGGGCCCCGGCGGCCAGAGCAACAGTGCCCAACATCCCCAAAAGCAGGGCGGCACAGAGGATACGGCGTGTCCAGATTTTTTTCATGGGTCTTCCTCCTATGTATCGTTGATCTGCCCCGGTCCGGGAACACGACCCGGACCGGGGTCTAAATTCCATTCTGCCCCTCCCCTGTCAGCCCGGTCCTTCAAACGGAAACAGAGGGTAAGTATAATAACCAGATCGCTATTATACAAGCTGCCTCGGCCGCAGACCAAAGCTCACGGCAATGGCTCCGTCCACCCGGGCCATCTGCTCCTCATCCAGCCGGCCCATATACTCCCGCAGCCGTTTCTTGTCCAGGGTCCGTACCTGCTCCAGCAGGACCACCGAATCCTTGGGCAGGCCGTAGGTGTTGGCCGTCAGGTCGATGTGGGTAGGCAGCCGGGCCTTGCCGGTCTGAGAGGTGATGGCAGCGGCAATGATGGTGGGGCTATGGCGGTTGCCGGTGTCGTTCTGAATGATGAGCACCGGCCGCACGCCCCCCTGCTCGCTGCCCACCACGGGGCTGAGATCGGCGTAAAAAATGTCTCCACGTCTCACACTGCTGTCCACAAAGGCTCACTCTCCGGGGTTCAAAGTCACCGCAGCCGCCGGCAAAGCCGGCCTACAGCGGTCACTATGATTTTCCCACGGCGGGGCGGTTTTATACCACCGGGGCCAAACTATTCTCCCGGCCCGGGCGTGTCCCGCCTGCTCCGGCGTTGCCTCCCCAAGCCATGATATGCCCCCGGCGGGCAGCCGGTGTCAGCCGATGTAATGCCGCTTCACCCGGGGGGTGAGGGCGCAGAGCAGCTCGTATTGAATGGTGCCGGCCAAGCCGGCGGCATCCTCGATAGGTACATGGGGACCGTAGATCTCCACCTCGTCTCCCGGCTTCACCCCGGACAGGCCGGTGATGTCCACCATGCACACATCCATACAGACCCGGCCCACCACCGGGGCTTTTTCCCCGGCCAGATAGACCTGCAGGCCATTGGAGCACTGGCGGTGAAGCCCGTCGCCATAGCCTATATTGATAACAGCCAAAGTGGCGTCATGGTCCAGGGTGTGGGTCCGTCCATAGCTCACCGGTGTACCGGCGGGCAGCCGGCGCACTGCCGCCACCCGGGTCTTTACCGTCATCAGAGGCCGAAGGCACTCCTCCACCAGCCCCTCACAGCAGGGGTCTGGATAGTGGCCGTAAAGAGCAATGCCTGGGCGCACCATATCCAGGTGGGTGCTGGGAAATCGGAGGGTGGCAGCGCTGGCGGCGCAGTGGCGCAGGGGGAAGGAAGCTCCCTGCCCCTCCAGGGCCTTCAGCAGGTCCAGAAAGCGGGTGAACTGGGTCATGGTATATTCCTCGCTGCCGTCGGCGTCGGAGAAATGGGTAAAGACCCCCTCCCACACAAGGCCGGGCAGGGCACACATCCGGGCGGCGGTCTCCGCCGTCTCCCCCAGGCTTTCCTCGTTGCAGAGCAGGCCGATGCGGCTCATGCCTGTGTCCACCTTCAGGTGGACGGTGATGGTCCTACCAGCAGTCACCGCCGCCTGGGACAGGGCCTGGGCGGTAACCTCGTCGTCCACCGTCTGGGTCAGGGCGTATTCCATCAGCTCCCCCGCCCAGGCGGGGTCGGTGTGGCCCAGAATGAGAATGGGGGCCTTTACTCCCCCCTGACGCAGCTCCACGCCCTCCTCCAGGCAGGCCACAGCCAGATAGTCCGCCCCCAGCTCCTCCAGACATCTGGCCACGGGCAAAGCTCCGTGGCCGTATGCGTCAGCCTTCACCGGGCAGAGCAGTTTGCACCCCGGCTCCAACAGGGAGCGCAGGGCGTGGTAGTTGTGCTTCAGATTGCGCAGGTCGATCTCCGCCCAGGTACGGCGGTCATAGTGTTCCATAGGCGCCCTCTTTTCTTGATACAGCTCTATTGTAGACTATGCGGGGGCTCAGGTCAAGGGTTTTCCCCCAAGAAGCCCTCTTGACATGGCAGCACAAGACCTGTAAAATGATACCATAAACCGATAAGGAGGGGCTGGCCATGGGCCTGTTTGACCGTTTTCGCAAAAAGAAGGATGAGACTGTCACCCCCGGTGGCTCTCCCATCTACCGCTATGAGGAGACAGGAGATGAGAGTCTCCATATCCCCCAGCAGAGCGGCGTTTATGCCGAGGAGATCGAAGCCCATTTTGAGGCTCTCTTTCCCGGCCGGGAGAGCCGGGTGCTCCATGAGATCGTCAGTGATATTGTCCACGTTGACGTCCACGTCATGTGGCCCAGCAAGGAACAAAACTTCTTTGTCCTTTACACCACCGGCATGAGTGACCTCCCTATGACCCTGGACAGTGAGATCCCCGCCGAGACACGCAAAAAACTGGAGCTAGCAGAGCTCTACCTGTTCCTCCCCGGTGATTGGCCCCTGTCTCCCGACAGTGTTCCGCCGGAAAACGCCTACTGGCCCATCCGCACCATGAAATTTATGGCCCGCTTCCCCCACCAGTACCGCACCTGGCTGGGCTGGGGCCACACCATGCCCAACGGGCCGGAGTACACTCCTCTGGACGACAGCGTGGGCTTTGGCGGCGTGGTATTTTCCGGGGGCGGCGACGGTAAGCTGGGCGGCTTTACCGCCCGGGACGGACGGCGGATCAACCTTCTGTTTATGATCCCCGCCTATAAAGAAGAGATCGAATACAAGCTGAAATACGGTATGGAAAAGCTGGATGAGGTCTTTCAGGAAAAGGACCTCCCCATGGTGCTGGACCCCCAGCGGCCCAACCTGTGCCCCGATTTCCACGAGGTGCTGGACAGCTAAGCGAGACAGCGGCCACCCCAAAATGGGTGGCCGCTGTTTTTATTCCTCCGCTCCGGTCATGGACCAGTTGGAAAACTCGCATTGAATGACGGTGAGCCCATCCTGGCTCAATTCTCCCCGCAGCAGGGCCAAGCTCTCGCCATCCAGCCACAAATCGCACTCCAGCCCCTCTCCCGGTCCTTTTTCCGGGTCACGGCAGATGAGGTGGAGCTTTTCCGGCTGGCCCTCCTCCCCCTCCAGGGCGCACTCGGCCACAAAGCCCTCCCTGGCGTAGCCCAAAAGGGCTGGGATGGCATCCAGGGGGCTCAGCCCCGAGGGGTCCACAGGCCCGGTCTCCACCGCCACCCCGTCAAAGGCCAGGCCGGTCTCTCCCTGGGCAATGGTGGCGGTGACCCCGGCCACATTCTCCGGGGCGGTGAGGGTGAGTACCGTCTCACCCTCCCGCTCATAGCTGAAATCCAGTGCGTAGTCATACACCCGCAGTCCGTAGTCGGCGGTAATGCTGGCACTGCCGGAGCAGGCTGTCAGCTCCAGGTAGGCCGTCCTGGCCCGGTTGGTCAAGGTCTCGGCCTCGCTCACCCGCCCCCCGGCGCAGGCCGAGAGCAGGAGCAGGGGCAGTATCATCAGTAGGCAGCCTTTTCTGCCCACAGCAGTCCCTCCCGCTTTTCAAAAGGATTTTGTCACATCTGGTATGGCCTCGATCAGATCCACCGGGGTCATGGCATACTCCCCCATCCTCCCAGCGGCCTCGTCCCCCGCCTGGCCGTGAAGGCAGACCGCCCAGGGGACGGCCTGTTCCGCCGGCAGGCCCTGGCCCAGCAGGGAGAGGATCATACCGGCAAGCACGTCTCCGCTGCCCCCGGTGGCCATACCCGGGTTGCCGGTGGTGTTCACAAAGCACCGCCCGTCGGGCAGGGCGGTCACCGTTCGGTGGCCCTTCAGCACCAGCACACAGCCATGCTCCACGGCAAAACGGCGGGCCGCTTCGGTCCGCTCCAGCCCTTCCAATTCAGCCCCCAGCCGGATGAACTCCCGCTCGTGGGGGGTGAGCACGGTCAGCCGGCCCTGGCGGCTGTCCAACACATCTATATGCCCGCTGAGGGCATTTATGCCATCGGCATCCAGCACCAACGGACAGGTCAGTTTCTCTGTCAGCCTGCGGCAGACCTCTCCGGGACCCTTCTCCCAGGTGAGACCAGGGCCCAGAAGGACGGCGTCAGCCCTCTCCAGCCGCTCCAGGGCCGGGCGAAAGGCCCCCTTGTCCAGTATCCCCTTGGCAAGACCGGTGGTCACGGCGGAGAGCCCGTCCATGGCCATGGCCGCTCCCACGCCCGCCGCATCCGAGCGCAGAGGGTAGGGCATGGCGCAGGTGAGGTGGGCCGCCACAGTGGGATAGATGATGTCGGGCACCAGCACCTCCACAAGCCCCGCTCCGGTGCGCAGGGCGGCCCGGGCGGCCAGCACCGGCGCTCCCGCATAGCCCACAGCTCCCCCCAGAATGGCCACCCGGCCAAAATTCCCTTTGTGGGCCTGCCGGTCCCGGTGGGGCAGTTTTACGTCAAGGGGTGTCACTTCCCAGGTGTTGGGTTCCAGTTCCTTCATATCCCTCACTTCCTTTTTTAGAACCAGTAGTAGACGTGCTCCCCACTCTCCCGCTTCAGCACGCCTCCGTTGCTCTCGGCCACCCGCCGAGAGGGCAGGTTGTCCGGGTGGACGGTGACCAAAATCTCCTCCACTCCCAGCTCTCTGCACTTCTCCAGGGCCAGACGGAGGATGGTCTTTCCATAGCCTCTGCCCCGGTAAGGCCTGCCGATGGCGTAGCCGATGGTGCCGCCCCCCTCCCGCAGAGCGTCGGTGAGCCGGACCCGGATATTGGCCTGGCCCACAGGGGTATCGCCGTCATAGAGCCAGTAGGTCCGGGCGGGGACCATCCAATCCTCCAGACCCAGTCCCAGGCCCATGTCCACATGCTTTTTGAGCCAGGCGGGAAACTGCTCATAGGGCAGGTCCCTGACGCCGTTGGAAAAGCCGTTTTCATTGGCGTCGATGGTCTGGAGCAGATCGTAGATCTCCCTGCCATCGGTACAGCTGACCTCTTTGAGATAAAGCATATTCCTCTCCCCCTAAAAAAGATGGGTCAATTATAAGTCCGGAGGGACACCTTGTCAATTTCTCCTTGCATTTTTTCTTCAAGTGTGGTATATAAATAGGGATGCAACCCAATGAAGGGGAAAATAGCGGGTCCATGGCCTATAAGAGAGTATCCGTCACCGGCTGAAAGCGGATGCAAGGCTCTGCCGCTTGGTTCGCCCCGGAGGGGCCGTGGAGACACGGACGGACGCCCACCGATAGCGGGGCAAGAGCGCACGTCCCACTGTGGGACGTGAATGCGGGTGGTACCACGGAGGGTTTGCCTTTCGTCCCGGTTTTCCGGGAGGAAAGGTATTTTTTTATCCCTTTTCTATTCTTTGCAAGCAATATCAGGAGGTATCTATGGATCATCTGTCCAACTTTTTGGCCCTGTTTCTCAGTGCTTTGCTGATGGTGCCTCAGGCCCTGAGCCCTCAGCCCGATGCGCCTGTGGAGAGCTTTTTACCCCCCACTCCTCTGCCCACGGCGGAGGCCTGCCAGACCGTCCCTGCCATGACAGCCGCTACGCCGGAGCCCGCTGCCCCCGAGCCGGAGCCCAGTCCCACCCCCTTTGTGTGGACCGAGCCCGCCCACCCCAAATACACCTCGGGCAAGGACCGGCTCTATATCCTTATGTTCCACAGCGTGCTCCCCGATGAGTACGAATGCAACAACTGGACAGTGAGCGTCAGCCAGCTGCGCAGCTATCTCCAGTGGCTCCAGGATCACGGCTATACCACCGTCCTTCCCCGGCAGATCGCCGCCGGGGAAGCCCTGCCCAGCCGGGCAGTGCTCATCACCTTTGACGATGGCTATGCCACCAACTATACCCTGGCCTACCCCATTTTGCAGGAGTTTGGCGCCAAGGCGGTCATTTCCCCGGTGGTCCGGTGCCTGGACGAGGAAAACAGCGACTTTCTCACCTGGGACCAGTGCCGGGAGATGGTGGGGTCCGGCCTTGTGGAGATTGGCTCCCACACCTACGACCACCACAGCTATGACGACTGCCTGAAACGGCTGGAGGGAGAAAGCCGGGAAAATTACGAAGATCGCATCTTCCCCGACATTGACAAAAGCGTTCAGCGTATTCAGGAGGAGCTGGGCGAGAGCGTCACCTTCTTTGCCTATCCCAACGGCCTCTATGACAGCTGGTCCAACGAACATTTGAGCCACCGATTTACCATGTCGGTATCCACCGACTACGGCACGGCCCGGCTGTCCAAAGGACTCTACCGACTGCCCCGGTTCACCATCAACGCCAGCCAGCCCGTCTGGATGGTGCTTCCCAAATAAACAGGAGAGGAAGCGTTTTTATGATCATCACCACAACGCCCTCCATTGAGGGGGCTCATATCATCGCCTATCACGGCGTGGTCTTTGGCGAGGTCATTATGGCCACCAACATGGGCCAGGACTTCGTGGCCGGCTTCAACAATTTTTTCGGCGGCCGGTCCGAAACCTATGAGCAATCCCTTGCCGAGGCCAGAGACAATGCCATCGAGGAGATGAAAAAGCGGGCTCTGGCCCTGGGGGCCAATGCCATCGTTGGGATGGATGTCGATTACGAGTCCCACGCCCAGATGCTCATGGTCACCGCCAGCGGCACCGCTGTCACCACAGAATAAATTCCATCAGTAAGGAGACAAAGGATATGAAAGAACAGCTATCAAAAATTCGCCTGGAGGCCCTCTCCGCCCTGGAGCGCATCTCGGACCAGCGGGAGCTGGACGATCTGCGGGTCAAGTACCTGGGCAAGAAGGGTGAGCTCACCAACCTGCTCAAGCAGATGGGCGGCCTGTCCGCCGAGGAGCGCCCTGCCATGGGCCAGATGGCCAACGAGGTCCGCTCTGCCTTGGAAAATGCCCTGCAGCAGGCCGGCGACAAGCTCCAGCAGGCCGCTCTGGATGCCCGGCTGAAGCTGGAGACAGTGGATGTGACCATCCCCGGCAGCGAGCTCAAGCAGGGCCACAAGCACCCCATGTACATTGCCCTGGACGAGATCAAGGACATTTTCATCGGCATGGGCTTCACCGTACTGGATGGCCCCGAGATCGAGCTGGGCGAGCTGAACTTCGACCGGCTCAACGCCGAGCCCGGCCACCCCAGCCGGGACTGGTCGGATACCTTCTACTTCGACACCGATGAGCGGGTCATGCTCCGCTCCCAGACCTCCCCCATGCAGGTCCGGGCCATGGACTCCATGGAGCTGCCCATCCGCATCATCGCCCCGGGCCGGGTCTACCGCAAGGACGAGGTGGACGCCACCCACTCCCCCATGTTCCATCAGGTGGAGGGCATGGTCATTGATAAGGGAATCACCATGGCCGATCTGAAGGGCACCCTGAGCCTGCTGGCCGAGGAGCTTTTTGGCAAGGGGACTGCCACCCGGTTCCGCCCCCACCACTTCCCCTTCACCGAGCCCTCCTGCGAGATGGAC
>CAJUSE010000008.1 GCA_910588975.1 uncultured Oscillospiraceae bacterium
ATCTGCCCCTGCACGGGCAACACCCTGGGCAAGCTGGCCGCCGGCATCGCCGACACCCCGGTGACCATGGCCACCAAGAGCCATCTGCGCAACGGCCGGCCGGTGGTCATCGCCGTGTCCACCAACGACGGCCTGGCCTCCTCGGCCAAGGCCATCGGCGCCCTGCTGGACAAGAAAAACGTCTACTTCGTCCCCTTCCGCCAGGATGACCCCACCGGCAAGCCCACCTCGCTGGTGGCCGACTTCTCCCTGGTCCCCGACACGGTGGCCGCCGCTTTGGAGGGGCGGCAGCTCCAGCCGGTGCTGCTGGGGCAGGCCCAGTAAACCCGCCTTATCCACCGCCGCCCAAACCCGCCGCAGGGGGGAGCTTCCCCCTGCGGCATTTCTATGGTCTTGACTTTCTTTCTCAACGTGGACTTTTCCCCTTCTCCATTGTATAATGGCCCAAACCAGAAGGGAAACGCCAATTCTGACAAATGGGAAAGGAGCCTTTTATGAACATTCGCCCCATCCGCAACGAGGAGATCCCCACCGCTGCCGCCCTGTTGGCGGACGCCTTTCTCCATGACCCGGCCTATGAGCATCTTATTCGGTGCAGTCGGCGGCGCACTTTATTTCTACGCCGCATGATGGCCCTCCGTCTCCGGTTCGCCGCAAAGGAAAAGGCGGTCTGGGTCACGGAGGACGGCCTGGGCCTTATCTCCTGCCACCCTGTCCACAGCGGTGTATCCATCCGGGAGTTCCTCACCCTGGACGGGCTTTGGACCGCCCTGTGCTGTAACCCCCGGGACATTATGCGCCTGCTGCGGTTCATGGGCTATGTCAGCCGGCGGGAGGCGAAAAATCTCTCCCAAACCGACTGGATCATCGGCCCCCTGGCTGTGGCCCCCGCCGCCCAGGGGCAGGGATATGGCGCCGCCCTTTTGCACTACGTCCTGGAGGAGGTAGTCCCCCAGGGCGAGATGGCCGCCCTTGAGACCCAGTCGACCAAAAACCGGGATTATTATCGGAAGTTTGGCTTTCATATCCTGGAGGAGTCCCTCGTGCCGGGCAGCAGGGTGTCCAACATCGTCATGGCCCGGTGTATGGCCTGACCAGGCCAACGGGCGAAAAAATCATCGGCCCCTTTGGGGGCTTTTGCGATACAACCAATAAAAACAGAGACGGACCACAAGATGGCCTGTCTCTGTTTTTTCTTTTTTTGTTCCGTAAACCCATCTTTTGGGCCGGTCTTGGCAACTCTTTTGCGGGTAGTTATCCTTTCGATACTATATTTAGGCTTCTGTCAAAAAATTTTCTACTATATCTTGTGAAAAAGCCCTTGCACTCCGCTACAAGATATTGTATAATCTCTATTGCTGACACATAAATTATGTAAATTTATCCTGTGCACATCGGCTTTCCCCCTCTCTGTCCGCTCCGGGGAACGACCGCCCTGCCAGAGATACAGAAAGGGGAGCCCGCAGTTATGAAGATCATCAAGCGCAGCGGCCAGGAGGTCGCCTTTGATGTGGACAAGATCTCGGCCGCCATCGCCAAGGCCAACGCCGCCACCAGCGGGGCCAGGGAGCTGACTCCCGGCCAGGTCACCGCCATCGCCGACCGGGTGGAAAAGCAGGCCTCCGCCGTGAGCCGGACCCTCAGCGTGGAGGAGATCCAGGAGCTGGTGGAGACCGAGATCATGAAGGAGGGGGCCTACGAGACCGCCAAGCGGTACATTCGCTACCGCTACACCCGCTCCCTCATCCGCCAGTCCAACACCACCGACGAGCAGATCCTCACCCTCATTGAGTCCAACAATGAGGAGGTCATGCAGGAGAACTCCAACAAGGACCCCAAGGTCAATGCCGTCCAGCGGGACTACATGGCCGGCGAGGTCAGCAAGGACCTGACCCGCCGGGTGCTGCTGCCCACCGACATCGTGGAGGCCCACGAGCAGGGCATCATCCACTTCCACGACATGGACTACTTTGCCCAGCACATGCATAACTGTGACCTGGTGAATCTGGAGGACATGCTCCAGAATGGCACTGTCATTTCGGGCACCATGATCGAGAAGCCCCACAGCTTCTCCACCGCCTGCAACATCGCCACCCAGATCATCGCCCAGGTGGCCTCCAACCAGTACGGCGGCCAGTCCATCTCCCTGACCCATCTGGCCCCCTTCGTGGACATCTCCCGGCAGAAGATCCGCCGGGACGTGGTGGAGGAGTATAAGACCATCTCCGGCGGCGAGGTGGATGAGGCCGTCATCTCCCAAATCGTGGAGAAGCGGCTGCTGGAGGAGATCAAGCGGGGGGTACAGACCATCCAGTATCAGGTGGTCACCCTTATGACCACCAACGGCCAGGCCCCCTTCATCACCGTGTTCATGTACCTGGGAGAGGCCCAGAACGAGCAGGAGAAGAAGGACCTCGCCCTCATCATCGAGGAGGTCCTCAAGCAGCGCTATCAGGGCGTGAAGAACGAGAAGGGCGTGTGGATCACCCCCGCCTTCCCCAAGCTCATCTACGTGCTGGAGGAGGACAACGTGAAGGAGGGCACCCCCTACTGGTACCTCACCGAGCTGGCCGCCAAGTGCACCGCCAAGCGGCTGGTGCCTGACTATATCTCGGAGAAGATCATGCTTCAGGACAAGGGTGACTGCTACACCTGCATGGGCTGCCGCTCCTTCCTGACCCCCGACCGGTTCACCGAGGCCGGGGTAGGCAACGTGGCCAACGCCAAGAACTATGTCCCCGGCAAGAAGAAGTACTACGGCCGGTTCAACCAGGGCGTGTGCACCATCAACCTGGTGGATGTGGCCCTCTCCTCGGGCAAGGATATGGACAAGTTCTGGGAGATCTTTGACGAGCGGCTGGAGCTGTGCCACCGGGCCCTGCTCTGCCGCCACGAGCGGCTGAAGGGCACCCTGTCCGATGCCGCCCCCATCCTCTGGCAGGACGGCGCCCTGGCCCGGCTGGAGAAGGGCGAGCCCATCGACAAGCTGCTGTTCAACGGCTATTCCACCATCTCCCTGGGCTATGCCGGGCTCTACGAGTGCGTCAAGTACATGACCGGCGTGAGCCACACCGAGCCCGAGGTGGGCACCCCCTTCGGCCTTCAGGTCATGCAGCACATGAACGACGCCTGCGCCAAGTGGAAGGCCGAGAGCAACATCGACTTCTCCCTCTACGGCTCCCCCATTGAGTCCACCACCTACCGCTTCGCCAAGTGCCTGCAGAAGCGCTTCGGGCTCATTGAGGGCATCACCGACAGGGCCTACATCACCAACTCCTATCACATCCACGTCAGCGAGGAGATCGACGCCTTCTCCAAGCTGGCCTTCGAGTCCAAGTTCCAGAAGCTCTCCCCCGGCGGGGCCATCAGCTATGTGGAGGTCCCCAACATGCAGGACAACCTGCCCGCCGTCCTCAGCCTGATGCAGTTCATCTACGAGAACATCATGTACGCCGAGCTGAACACCAAGAGCGACTACTGCCAGGTCTGCGGCTTCGACGGCGAGATCCAGATCGTGGAGGACGACGGCAAGCTGGTGTGGGAGTGCCCCCACTGCCACAACCGGGACCAGGACAAGATGAATGTGGCTCGGCGCACCTGCGGGTATATCGGTACCCAGTTCTGGAACCAGGGCCGGACCCAGGAGATCAAGGAAAGAGTTCTCCACCTGTAAGACATATGAGCGATATTTTTCTTCTCTCGGCCACACGGGAGCTTGTCCATGATTATTATAAGGAGTTTGAAGCAGACCCCGACATATTTATGGATATGGAGCAGTTTCAGCCCTATCGGTACGACCCCCAAAAAGTAGATACATACTACGATGCAAAAATTGACCGCCCGGACAGACGGGTGTTCTACATCATGCAGGGCTCTACCGCCGTGGGCGAGCTGCTCCTGAAAAATATTGATTTGGACGCCGGCTTTTGCGAGCTGTCCATCCATCTGAAAAACGACACAGTTAAAAACAGGGGCTTCGGGACCCAGGCAGAGAAGCTGGCCCTTCAATATGCCTTTGAAATCTTGGGGCTGCAGACCGTCTTTGCCGACTGCGTGCAAAAAAACGCCAGGAGTCAGCACGTACTGGAAAAAGTGGGGTTCCTGCCCATAAAAGAGGACGACAGGTTCAAGTATTATCGCTTTGACCGTGAGAACTGGAGCAAATAGTTTTTTCAGGCCCAACAGGGGCGGGCAAAGGCCCGCCCCTGTTACTGCAAAGGAGATTTTTATGAACTACTGTAACATCAAGCCCCGGGACATTGCCGACGGCATCGGCGTCCGGGTGACCCTGTTCGTGTCCGGCTGCCGCAACCGCTGCCCCGAGTGCTTCCAGCCCGAGACCTGGGACTTTTCCTACGGCGACCCCTTCACCGAGGCCGTCCAGGACCACATTCTGGCCGAGATGGCCCCCAGCTTTGTGGATGGCCTCACCCTCCTGGGAGGCGAGCCCTTCGAACCGGAGAACCAGCCTGCTCTCATCCCCCTGCTCCGCCGGGTGCGGCAGGAGCTGCCCGGCAAGACCATCTGGGCCTACTCGGGCTTCACCTGGGAGGAGCTCACCGGCCAGACCCCCAGCCGGTGCCACATCGACTGCACCGGGGAGATGCTCTCCCTGCTGGACGTGCTGGTGGACGGCCGGTTCGTCCAGGAGCTGAAGGACATCACCCTCCGCTTCCGGGGCTCCAGCAACCAGCGGCTCATCGATGTGCCCGCCACCCTGAAGGCGGGCCAGGTCATCCCCTGGCAGGGTTGATTTCCATATGGGGGCGGGCCGGTAGCCTGCCCCCATATTTTCTTTGACTTTTTTCCCGCAAACGGGTACAATAGCACTATTAAGCCCACCTTTGAAAGGAGCCTTTTCCATGCTGTTTGCCGACAACACCCGATACTCTTACGCCAGCTCTCCCCTCATCGAGACCATCTGCCAGCTGCGCTTTCCCACCATCCTGTCCATCGGCTCCACCGAGCCCGCCCAGTTCCAGGAGGCCATCCGCTCAGACTTCCCCCAGTACGCCGCCCGGCAGGAGCAGCAGCAGGCCCGGCTGGTCAACGGCCAGGTGGAGCAGCCCCCGGCGGTCACCAACTACAACTTCATCAGTGCCGATGGCCTTTGGAAGGTGAACCTGACCAAGGATTTCATCGCCCTGTCCACCCTGCGCTACACCCGCTGGGAGGACTTCGCTCAGAAGCTGGACAAGGTGTTGGCCCTGTTCATCCAGATCTACCAGCCCGCCTTCTTCGAGCGCATCGGCCTGCGGTATGTCAACGCCATCTCCCGGAAAAAGCTGGGGCTGGAGGACGAGCTTTGGGACGACCTTATCGAGTCCCCCTTCATCGGCATCCTGGCCGAGCCTGACGTGGACCAGGACAAGGTGAGCAAGAACGCTTTGGATGTGGAGATGAACCTGGAGCAGGGCTGCCGGATGAAGCTCCACGCCGGCCCCGGTATGCTCAGCGGCAAGCAGGACCCCGAGCCCAAGTTCATTCTGGACGGGGACTTCTCCGTCATGGAGCAGAACATCCCCGCCGACCGGATCACTGCCCATTTGGGCAACCTTCACGACTATGCCGTGCGGCTGTTCAACGCCGCCACCAGCCAGGAGCTGAAGGAGGCCATGGGCCAGAACCCTATGGATTAAGGCCGCAGAACGTACAGAGCGCCGCCTGCATATGCAGGCGGCGCTTCTTTGCGGGTTGGTTGATTTGTTCAGCACAGATGGCGGGCCGAGGGCGGCCCGCCCCACAACGGCAAAAAGAACAGGTGTCACTTGGAAATATCTTCAATGTAGTTACCTCCAAAAATATCAGTAACGAATGTGGGGGCCGGCGCCCTCGCCGGCCCATCCCTTACATCGCCAATTCCACCCCGTCCAGATGGGCCGCTGTCAAAACATCCCGCTCGTAGGTCAGCTTCAGGGAGAAGAAGGGCCTCCCCTCCTCCAGCAGCCGGAAAAAGAGCTTATCCCCCTCCCACAGGGGCAGGTCCCGGACCCGGTCCTTGCTCACCCACTCCAATACCCCCTCGTCGCAGTCGGTCCGCATCTCCCCGGTCCAGCCGGTGGCCGTGTAGAGGAAGGAGTACTCCAGCTCTCCGTCGATGAGGAAGGTGAGCAGCCCCCGCAGGCGGTAGTCGGTGAGGGTGAGCCCCGTCTCCTCCCGGACCTCCCGGCAGATGCACTCCTCCGGGCTCTCGCCGGCCTCGCAGCCGCCCCCCACCCCGATCCACTTGTCCTTGTTGATGTCCTTTTCCTTCTTCACCCGGTGGAGCATGAGGTACTCCCCCCGGTCATTTTCCAGATAGCACAGGGTATCGCAGTTGATCTTCACGGAATCTCTCTCCTTTTTGTGCCCCAAGCCCTCGGGGCCGGGGCTGTCTCACAGCCGCTCACGCCCATGATAGCGTATTTTTGGAAAAAAGGCAAGATGGGGGTTGACACAAGTCCGAAATCAGACTATAATACCCTTCAGCCATTTGGTCCGAAATCAGACTATTTGGAGGGATATATATGGCAGCCCATGCCCCCCCCCGCTTTTCCGACTTCATCCAGCTGTCCAAGGACCTGGATGGGCTCTACCACCAGATGTCCCTGAAGGCCGGCCTGTCCGACTCTATGCTGGCCCTGCTTTACAGCCTGTGTGAACGCCAGTCACCCCCCACCGCCATAGAGCTGGCCCAGGAGTGGTCCCTGACCAAGCAGACCGTCCACTCTGCACTGGCCGCCATAGAGCGGCAGGGCATCACCACCACCGGCGACAGTCCCGCAGACCGCCGGCGCAAGCTCATTTTTCTCACCCCGTCAGGGCAGGCCCTGTGCCGGGAGCGGATCCTCCCTATCCTGGAGGCCGAGCGGCGCTCTTTTGCCCGGCTCACCCCCGGGGAGCGGGAGACCCTCATTGCCCTGACGGCCAAGGCCAATCAATATCTAAAGGAGGAAACGGCGGCTCTGCGGTGAGCCGCCCCATGCTATGAAGATCCAGTTATCCGACCATTTTACCTATTCCCGCCTGTTTCGTTTCACCCTGCCCTCCATCATCATGATGCTGGTCACCTCCATCTACTCCACGGTGGACGGCCTGTTTGTCTCCAATGTGGTGGGGCAGCAAGCCCTGGCGGCGGTGAATATCATCTATCCCCTGACCATGGTGGTGGGGGCCTTCGGCTTCATGCTGGGCACCGGCGGCAGCGCCGAGGTGGCCCGGGCCATGGGAGAGGGGGAGGACCAAAAGGCCCGGGAATATTTCACCACCCTTATCCTCGCCATTGTGGCCCTGGGCGCCCTCCTGTCCGTTCTGTGTATCCTCTTTATCCGCCCCATGGCCGCCCTGCTGGGGGCCGACGAGGCCTTGATGGGGGACTGCATCACCTACGGCGTGATCATGATCGCAGGCTCCACCTTTTTCATGCTTCAGACCTCCTTTCAATCCTTCCTGATCTGCGCCGAACGGCCCAAGCTGGGCATGGTGCTGGCCATCGCCTCGGGGCTTGTCAACGCCCTGCTGGACTATCTGTTCATTGTCCGGCTTCAGTGGGGGGTGGCGGGAGCCGCCCTGGCCACGGTGGCAGGCTATGTGGTGGGAGGGGTCATCCCCCTGGTCTATTTTATCCTCCCCAACTCCAGCCCCCTCCGGCTGGTGAGGACCCACCTCCATCCCAGGATGCTGGCCAGGAGCTCCCTCAACGGCTCCTCCGAGCTGATGAGCAACATCTCGGCCTCCCTGATCACCGTCCTCTATAACCGGGCCCTTATGGCCCTGGCGGGCAGCCGTGGGGTGGCCGCCTACACCGCCATCATGTATACCCAGTTCGTCTTTTCTGCCCTGTTTATCGGCTTCTCCATCGGGGTGGCCCCCATTTTCAGCTACCACTACGGCGCCGGCAATCGCAGCGAACTTAAAAGCCTGTTTCGCCGGTGCATGACGGTGGTGGGGACATCCTCGGCCATCATGCTCATCCTGGCCCAGGTCCTGGCCCGGCCCATGGCCTCCGTCTTTGTGGGCTATGATGGGGAGCTTCTCTCCCTCACCGTCCGGGGAATGCGGATCTTCTCCCTGTCCTACCTCTTTATGGTGGTCAGCGGCTTCTCCTCAGGCCTCTTCACCGCCCTGGGGGACGGCCCCGTCTCGGCGGCTATCTCCTTTTTACGGACCCTGCTGTTTCAGGTGGGAGCCATCCTCCTGCTGCCCCTGCTGCTGGGGGTGAACGGCATCTGGTGGGCTACCCCCCTGGCCGAGATGCTGGCCTTCCTGGTCAGCCTCTACTTCCTGATCTCCCGCCGGAAAACCTACCATTACGCCTGAAAAAGAGCCTGGGCAATAGGCAGCAGCCGATCCCGCTCAGACAGTAGAGATCGCACAGCGGTCCTTCCGGTTCCCTGTGTGCACTGCAATAAGAATGGAGACGCCAATATGACTTTGTATACGGAGAGACTGATCCTGCGTCCCTTTGTCCATACCGATGCGGCCGACCTGCTGGAATACCTACAAACGCCCACCGTTCACTGTTTTGTCTCTATGAAACTCAGGGACATGGAGGCGGCCCAAGCCGCCATCCAGAAGCGGGCATCGGAGGAGTTTTACTGCGCCCTTGCGCTGAAGGAGGGGGGTAAGGTCATCGGAGAGATCTTCGGTGCCCCCGAAGCCAGCGATCCCGAGCAGGGGGAACAGGACACCTTCTCCCCCTGCTGGATGCTAAACCCCGCCTACCAGGGCAAGGGTTATATGTACGAGGCCGCAAAGGCCTATTATGATTATCTTTTTACCTCCTGTGACATTCGGAGGATCTACACTTATACCGAGGTGAACAATCTCCCTTGTCAGGCTCTTTGCCAAAAGCTGGGTATGCGCCTGGAAGGAGAGTTCAGGGAATTTGTCTCCTTTGTAAGAGACGAGCAGGGAAAACCCATCTACGAAAACACCCTGCAATATGCTATTTTGCGGAGAGAATGGTCTCAATAACGGTCTTTCCCCGTGCTATAACAAAAAAGACGGGTAGTCAAACTGACTGCCCGTCTTTTTTTGCCCTCATCTATTCTCTGTCCAACTGCCGCAGCCGCCTGTCATAGAGGGCGCAGATCTCCTCCGCCGCCTCCAGCTCGGTGGCCTCGGCGATGAGCCGCAGGGAGTTCCGGGCGCTCATGGGGGAGAGATAGACCCAGCCCTCCCCCACTGCCGTGCGGATCCCCTCCCCCTGGCTTCTGGCCCCCTTGTCCCGGGCCAGGATCTCCCCCATGACCTTGCCCCGGCCCGAGTGGAGGGGCACCTCCCGGCGGACGGTGTGGAACTTGGGCACGCTGTCGTTGAGGTGGGCCAGGCTCTCCCCGGTGAGGGCCAGCCGGGCGCAGAGGCGGCAGCCGGCGCTGGCGGCATCCCAGAACCAGGGCTGCTCCCGCCACAGGTCCAAGGCATCCTCCCCGTCCCGGCCCAGCCGCAGCACGCCGCCCCGAAAGGACCGGGCCACCTCCTCGGCGGCGGCGGGGGCCCAGCCGGGCAGGGCCATCCGCCGGCGGCCCTGCTCCATCTCGATGCGGGTGAGCAGCACCAGCAGCCGGTCGGGGGAGATGGGCCGGCCTGTCTCGTCCCAGGCCGAGAGACGGAACCCGCCCCAGTCGGCTCGAAGGGTGGGTGCTCCCCGGCCTGTCCCCCGGCTCACCTCACAGCCCAGCGCTCCAAGGGCCCGGGCCAGGGCGTCGTTGGCCCCCTCCCCCGGCTCCACCCAGACCCGAAGCCGGCGCAGGGGAAGCTGGCTCAGCCGGGCGGCCCGGGCCGTCTCCTCGGCGTAGCCGGGCCGGACGCCGGTGATGGTCTGGGCCCTGCCCATCCGGGAGGCGGGGACCCGGGCGGTCTCGCCCCGGAGCAGGGCCCCCTCCAGCTTTCGCTGCCCCTCCCGGGGCAGGGGCAAGCCGTCCGGGCCGAAGAGCCGCAGCTCGGCCAGGTCGTCATCCACCTGCACGAACAGGCTGACAGGCAATCGGTAATACCGGCCCAGCCAGGCGCCGGCGGCGGGGCAGGTGCCGTCATGGAACAGGCTCTCGCCCCCCGCCGAGGCCACCCCACAGCTGGCCGCCCGGGCCAGCATACTGGCGGCGGGCCCGCCTGTCCAGCCGATGGCCACCTTTCCCCGCTCCCCCAGCAGGGCCCCCAGGGCAAAGAGGGTCTCGGCCCCCACCTGTTCCCCCACCGTGCCCCGGAGGGCGCCGCCGTGGGAAAAGTGCAGGGGGGCACCCGCCCCAGCGGTGAGCCGGGAGGCGGTGGCTCTGCCCCCCTCCTCCACCCGGCAGCCCGGCCACAGCTTGACTCCGGGGGCCACAATGGCCTCGGCCCCCACCACTGCTCCGTCACCGATGACGGCCCCCGCTCCCACCATGGCCCGGCGGTGGACGGCGGCGCCGGGGCAGAGGATGGCCCCGGTCACCTCGGCCCCCTCCCCCACGCTGGCCCCCAGCACCACCGACCGCTCCACCACCGCTCCGGTGCCCAGGGTGGAGCCCGCCCCGATGACGGCATAGGGCCCCACCACACAGCCCGGGGAGAGCTGGGAGCGCTGGCCGATCCACACCGGCTCCCGGATCTCCACCCCCGCCGGCGGCTCCACCCGGCCTGTTCCGGCATCCAGGGCCACCCGGCCCGCCAGGGCATCCACAGCGGCGGAGAGGTAGGCCCCGCAGTCCCCCATATCCTGCCAGTAGCCGGGTATCTCCCAGCCGTAGAGGGCCTCCCCCTTTTGCAGGAGGGCGGGAAACAGGTCCCGGCCAAAGTCGTATTCCACCCTGGGGGGCACCTGCTCCATGCACCGGCGGGAGAGGAGATAAATGCCCGTGTTTACAAGCTCGGTGTCCACCTGGCCCCAGCCCGGCTTTTCCACAAAGCCCAGCACCCGGCCGGCGTCATCGGTGCGGACCAGGCCGTACTCCAGTGGCTCGCTGCGGCGGCACAGGGCCAGGCTGGCCGCCGCCCCACAGCTCTGGTGCAGGGCCAGGAAGGCCCCCAGGTCCAGATCACACACTCCATCCCCGCTGAGGACCAGAAAGTCCTCCTCCCCCAGGAAATCCATACACTGACGGACGCTGCCGGCGGTGCCCAGCGGCTCCTGCTCCACAAAATAGGTCAGCCTGACCCCGTACTCTCCCCCGTCGCCAAAGTAGTCGGTGACGGCCGCCGGCAGAGTCCGCAGGGTGAGGGCCACCTGGGTGATGCCGTGGCGGCGCAGCAGGTCCAGGATATGACCCAGCACCGGCTTGCCCAGCAGGGGCGCCATGGGCTTGGGCCGGCCGATGGTCAGCGGCCGGAGCCGGCTGCCCTCGCCCCCGGCCAGGATGACTGCTTTCATGGGGAACACCACCTCAAATTCTAAGAGTTCCCTTAGTATGGCCAAAATGGGCAAAAAAATATCCCCAAAGGCGGGCTTTGACAGGCAAAAGACCGCCTTTAGGGGGCAAAATAGGGCTGCAAATGAGGGAGAGGAGGGGAAAATCCGTGGGATTTTCCCCTTTCACCCCTTTGCTTTTCCGGTAAATGGTGGTAAGATGAAGCTATTATAATGGGAGGAACGGGCTATGAACATTCAAATTTTCGGCAAGAGCAAGTGCTTTGACACAAAAAAGGCCGAGCGGTACTTCAAGGAGCGGCGGGTGAAATTCCAGTCAGTGGACCTGCTGCGCTACGGCATCAGCCGGGGAGAGCTCCAAAGCGTGCTGCGCCAGGTCATGCTGGAGGAGCTTATCGACCCCAAGAGCCCCGACGCCCCGCTGGTCAATTATCTGGCCTACGACGAGGACAAAATCGAAAAGCTGCTGGAAAACCCCAAGCTGCTCAAGACCCCCATCGTGCGAAACGGCAAGCAGGCCACTGTGGGCTATCAGCCCGAGGTGTGGAAAAGCTGGGAGTAACGCTCACTCCTCCAGGACCATTTTCAGCATGGCCCGGTACTCCTCCACCGCCCAGTCCGGCCCGGTCAGCACCGCTCCGGCGCCCAGGCCGAAGAGCCAGCCATAAAACTGGGGGGACACCACCGCATCCACCGTCAGGGTGAAGTGGTCCTCCCCGTCGGGGATGAGCATGGTCTCCTCCCCGAACCGGTCCAGCATCACGTTGACCAGCCGGTTTTCGCACCGCAGGCGAATTTTGGCCTCCCGGCCGGAGAACATATGAAAGTGCTTTTGGCCGTAGTCCACCAGGTCAAAATTGGCGCAGCTTTCATCCCCCTCCCAGGGACGGTCGGTGACGGTGAGGGAGGCCATCTTGTCCACCCGGTAGTGGCGCAGGCCGGGCTTGGTGTGGTCATAGCCCACCAGATAGTAGTTCTCGTCGGCCCAGATGAGACCGTAGGGAGAGACCTCGTAGGCCGCCCCCTCCCGGCGAAAGACCCGCTGCCGGGCCACATCGTAGTCGAAATAGCGGAACTCCACCGCCCGCCCGGCGGCGATGGCGGTGTGGAGCTGGTCAATGGCGTAATAGACCCCCTCGTTGAGGGTTTTGACCCGCTGGTCCACGTAGACCTGGCGGTGGAGCTGCCGGGCCTGGCCCACGCTGGTGAGCCCCTCCAGCTTGGCGATGAGCTGGGCGCTCTTTTTCCGGCTGATGAAGCGGCTGGACTGGACGGCATCCACCAGCAGCTTCAGCTCGGCCAGCTCGAACTCCCGCTCCCCCACGAACCATCCCGCCGTCTTGCCCCGGACGTTCTGCACGTCCAGGCCCAGCTCGCCCAGAGCCTCCATGTCGCTGTAAATGCTCTTGCGCTCGGCGCTGATGCCGTGGCGGTCCAGCTCTGCGATAAGGTCGGCGGTGGACAGCGGATGGTCCTCATCAGAGCAGCGGAGCAGATAGTCCCGCAAAATTAGCAGTTTGGCCTTCTGGCCTGTCTGTCTGGCCATGGTCTCCTCCCCTTTCAGTCCGTTAAATCGTACTGTTATTGTAGCACAGGTCCAGACAAAATACAATGGACAGCATCTTATTTTGAGGTGAAATATTATGTTAACTCCAAGCTCTCTCTATCCCGGGGCCAAGGTGGCCCTGCTCTGCCTCTCCTCTTTTGTGGCTCAGGACGGACTGGAGTCCATAGTGGACGACATCAAGGCTCTTGGACTGGAGCCGGTGGTCTATCCTTCCTGCTATTATGTTAACCATCACGGCAGCTTTGCCGCCGACGATGCCCAGCGGGCCAAGGACCTTCAGGATGCCTTTGCCGACGGGGAGATCAAGGGTATTCTCTGCCTGCGTGGGGGCAACGGCGCCCCCCGGCTGCTGCCCCTGCTGGACTGGAAGGAGATCGCCCGCCACCCCAAGCCCTTTTTCGGCTGCTCCGATCTGACCCATATCCATATCGCCCTCAACCAGCGCTGCCGGATGGTGAGCTACCACGCCCCCATGCCCGCTGACGGCTGGTGGGGCAGCGGAGATACGTTCACCCTCACCTACCTGCGCCGGGCCCTCTTTGGGGCTCTCACCGGCCCTTTGCCTTTGGGAGAGGCGGCAGAGACCCTGCAGGGCGGCAAGGCCCGGGGCCAGCTGTGCGGGGGCAGCCTGACCCGGGTTCGGGACAGCCTGGGCACCCCCTGGGAGCTGGACACCAAGGGCAAGCTGCTGTTTTTGGAGGAGGTAGACCTGCCTCTGTGGCAGATCGACAACGCCCTGACCCAGCTGCGCAACGCCGGCAAGCTGGACGACTGCGCCGGCATCCTGCTGGGCAGGTGGGCCAACTGCACCGCCCCTGCCGGGCAGGAGGACTCCCTTTCTATTCAGGAGATCATTGAGGAGCTGGTGCTGCCCTGCAACAAGCCGGTGCTTGCCGGCCTGCCCTGCGGCCACGGTCTGCCCACCATGTCCCTGCCCATGGGGGCAGTGTGCGCCATGGACGCCGATGCAAAGGCCCTGGAGGTATTGGTCTGAAAATGAAGCTGTTCCAACAAAAGAGGGAGTGCAGCCCGGCGGCTGCACTCCCTCTTATTTCAGGCCGGGCAAAAGAACCTTCCCTTCGTCATCTAAAATGCGGACAGGGAGGCAAAAGCCTCCCTGTCTGGCCTCCGCTCGTCCGCATATCGAGACACTTAGGTCTATACGGAAGTAGAGGACTTACAAGAAATGATTTCTATGGGCTGTAAAAAGCCCCTTTGCACAACACCTATACGGTGTAAATCGTATTATATCATATTGTGGCAATCTCCACAATACATATTTTGAATATATCTCAATATAATGAAACTCACCAAGAGATAAGGGTGGGTTATCGGTGATAGATTATAGCCCTTTATGGGAGACAATGAAAATCAAGGGTGTCACCCAGTATGCACTTTTGCAGAGCGGCGTGGATAACAAGACCCTTGATTCGCTAAAGAAGGGTAAAAATATCACACTTCTCACGATGGAAAAACTCTGTCAGATTTTAGATTGCACACCCAATGACATTGTAAAATTTGTATAAACGCCTGTCCGCTTAAAGCGGGCAGGCGTTTCGTGTGGTTTGTGGGCAATGGTCAGTTGAAAATATCCCCCTCCTGGCTGAAGAGGCGGCGGACACGAGCCATGAGTTGGGGGTAGGCGGACAGGTCAGGGTCGGTCGCCAGCAGCTCCTGGGCGGCCTGCTGGGCCTCCTTCAGCACCCGGGTGTCCCCGGCCAGGTCGGCCGAGCGCAGGGTGGGCAGGCCGTGCTGACGCTGGCCGAAGAAGTCACCGGGGCCCCGGAGCTCCAGATCCTTCTCGGCGATCTTGAAGCCGTCGGTGGTCTGGCAGAAGTATTTCAGCCGCTCCCGGGTCTCGGGGGCGTCATTATCGCTGAGGAGGATACAGTAGCTCTGCCACTGTCCCCGGCCCACCCGGCCCCGGAGCTGGTGGAGCTGGCTCAGGCCGAAGCGGTCGGCGTTTTCAATGACCATGAGGCTGGCGTTGGGCACGTCCACCCCCACCTCCACCACAGTGGTGGAGACCAGCACATCTACCTCACCCGCCGCAAAGGCGGCCATGACCTGGTCCTTGTCGGCGCTTTTCAGCTTGCCGTGGACAAAGGCCACCCGCAGGTCGGGGAAGGTCTTTTGGGCCAGTTCCCTGGCAAATGCGGTGACCGCCTTCAGCTCGCTGCCCTCCCCCTCCTCCACGGCGGGACAAATGACGTAGACCTGATGGTCCTCGGCCACCTGCTTGCGGACAAAATTGTTCATCCGCTCCCGTTTGTTCTCGTGGATGAGGTAGGTCTCGATGGGGGTGCGGCCCGGGGGCAGCTCGTCAATAATGGTCACGTCCAGATCCCCGTAGATAAGCAGGGCCAGGGTCCGGGGAATGGGGGTGGCCGACATGACCAGCACATGGGGGGGCTTTTCCGCCTTAGAGGTGAGGGCCGAGCGCTGGCCCACCCCGAAGCGGTGCTGCTCGTCGGTGATGACAAGGCCCAAATTGGCCCACTCCACCCCCGCCGACAGCAGGGCGTGGGTACCTACCATCAGATCCACTTCTCCCGAGGCCAGGGCGGCGTGGGCGGCCCGCTTCTGGGCCGCCTTCAGGCTGCCGGTGAGCAGCCCCACCCGAATCCCCGCCGGGGCGAGGAGCTTGGTGAGGGTCTCGTAGTGCTGTCGGGCCAAAATCTCGGTGGGGGCCATCATGGCCGTCTGGAACCCGCCCCTGTGGGCCAGCCAGGCGGCGTAGGCGGCCACCGCCGTCTTACCCGAGCCCACATCTCCCTGGATGAGCCGGTTCATGGGCCGCTCCCCAGTGAGGTCGGCGGCAAGCTCCTCCATGGCCCGGCGCTGGGCATTGGTGGGGGCAAAGGGCAGCAGGGCCAAAAACTCCCCCATATCCGCCCGGGGGAAGGGCTGGCCGGCCACATCCCCCCGTCGGGAGCGGAGGAAGGCCATGCCGCAGGAGAGGGTGAACAGCTCTTCAAAAACCACCCGCCGCCGGGCCAGGGCCAGGGCCTCCTCGTCACCGGGAAAGTGGACGTGGCAGCGGGAATATTCGGCGGTGCAGAGGCTGTGTTCCTGCCGCACCTGGGGGGGCAGGTAGTCCTCCACCAGGGCGGCGCACTCCTCCACCGCCCGGAGGGCAAGGCCGGCAAGCAGGTTGTTGCTCACCCCGGCAGTGAGGGGGTAGACGGGCATGATGCGCCCGGTGAACCGGGGCTTATCTGCACGCTCAAAGGCGGGGTTTGTCATTTGGCGCTTGGAGCCAAAGCGCTCCACCTTGCCGTAGAAGATGTACTCCTGCCCCACCGTCAACGCCTGGCGGACGTAGTCCTGGTTGAAAAAGGTGACCTCTGCCGTACCGAAGTCACCGGCGATGCGGCACTTGCTGATGGAGAGCCCCTTCCGGATGCGGGCGGTGGTGGCAGGAGCCGCCACCAGGGCGGAGATGCAGACGGGAATCCCCTCGGGGGCCTCGCTGATGTCATAGATCTGCCGCCGGTCCTCGTAGTCCCGGGGGAAGTACTCCAGCAAATCGCCGGCGGTGTTCAGCCCCAGCTTGGCAAGAGCCTTGGCCCGGGCCGGGCCGACGCCGGGAAACTCCACCAGTGGTGTATGCAGATCCATATCCTCTCCCCCTCTCCTGAAATCTTTTTCTGGAATTATGATAGCACAAGGCCCGCAGGGCCGCCGTGACTGTGATCATTTCAATCAAATAGCCGCTTGGGGCTATTTTAACATATTTTTCCCCCGGTGGCAATGCGACCAGTTGCCTTTCTCCTCTGCAAGGGGTATAATACCCTTACGATAAGCTGTACCCCGGCACACCGCAGCTCGCCCCCGGCCTGCGGCCTGTCCGGGCAATCCATCGAGGGAGGTTTTTCCATGAAACAGCACCTCAATTACACCATGCTCTGCGATTTCTACGAGCTCACCATGGCCAACGGCTATTTCCAGACGGGCATGGGGGAGCAGATCTGCTACTTCGACATCTTCTTCCGTAACGTCCCCGACGGCGGCGGCTTCGCCATTGCCGCCGGGCTGGAGCAAGTCATCCAGTACATCCAAAACCTGCGCTTTGACGAGGAGGACATTTCCTACCTCCGGGGCAAGGGGGGCTTCAGCGAGGAGTTTTTGGACTACCTGCGCCACTTCAAGTTCACCGGCGACATCTGGGCCGTCCCTGAGGGCACCCCCATCTTCCCCCGGGAGCCCATTCTCACCGTCCGGGCCAACGCCATCCAGGCCCAGTTTGTGGAGACCTTCCTCCTGCTCACCCTGAACCACCAGAGTCTCATCGCCACCAAGTCCAACCGCATCGTCCGGGCCGCCGAAGGCCGGCCGGTGGCTGAGTTTGGCTCCCGCCGGGCTCAGGGGGCGGACGGCGCTCTGCTGGGGGCCCGGGCCAGCTACATCGCCGGCTGCGCCGCCACCGCCTGCACCATGGCCGACCAGCGGTACGGCTCCCCCGCCACCGGCACCATGGCCCACTCCTGGGTGCAGATGTTCCCCGACGAGTACACCGCCTTCAAGACCTACTGCCAGCTCTACCCCCACAACGCCACCCTGCTGGTGGACACCTACAATGTGCTCAAATCCGGCGTGCCCAACGCCATCCGGGCCTTCAAGGAGGTCCTGCTGCCCCAGGGCATCACCACCTGCGGCATCCGGCTGGACAGCGGCGATCTGGCCTACCTGAGCCGGAAGGCCCGGAAGATGCTGGACGAGGCCGGGCTTACGGAGTGCAAGATCTTCGCCTCCAACGCCCTGGACGAGTACCTCATCCGGGACCTGCTGCTCCAGGGGGCGGCCATCGACGCCTTCGGAGTGGGCGAGCGGCTTATCACCTCCCGGTCTGAGCCCGTCTTTGGCGGGGTCTACAAGCTGGCCGCCATCGAGGACGGTCAGGGCAATATCATCCCCAAGATCAAGCTCAGCGAAAACGCCGCCAAGATCACCAACCCCCACTTCAAGAAGGTCTACCGGCTCTACAACAACGCCGACGGCAAGGCCTTTGCCGACCTTATCACCCTCCACGACGAGGTCATGGACTTCACCCAGCCTTTGGAGCTTTTCGACCCCGAGTGTACCTGGAAGCGGCAGACCTTCACCGACTACACCGCCAGGGAGCTGCTCTTGCCCATCTTCCGGGGCGGAGAGCTGGTCTATGAGGTGCCCACCCTCCAGCAGGTCCGGGACTACTGCGCAGAGCAGCTGGAGCTTCAGTGGGACGAGGTCAAGCGCTTTGAAAACCCCCACAACTACTATGTGGACCTCTCCCAGAAGCTGTGGGAGCTGAAGCAGCATATGCTGACCGAGCAGGGGCGGGGTTGAGGACCGCCGGTGAAATAAGCACGCCGGGCGGCGCCGTATCGGAATACGGCGCCGCCCTTTTGCGCCCCTGGGGCCATTGTCAGAAAAGGTTCACTTTTTCTTTATGTTCTATAAAAGATTCCTTGAAGGGCTTTTGGTATACTGGGCCTACCTTGAAAAGGAGGCCACGCTATGGAACCGATCTTGAATGTACAGGGGCTGCAAAAGGTATATGGGGGCCGGGGCAGCCATACCCAGGCCCTGCGGGGGCTGGATCTGCGAGTGTTTCCCGGCGAGTTTGTGGGCATCATGGGCCCCTCGGGCAGCGGCAAGACCACCCTTTTGAACTGTATCTCCACCATCGACACCCCTTCCGCCGGGTCCATTCTGGTGGATGGGACCGAGCTCACCGCCCTCCGGGGCAGGGCCCTGAGCAAGTTCCGCCGGGAGCGGCTGGGGTTCATCTTTCAGGACTGCAACCTGCTGGACACCCTGACGGGGCTGGAGAATATCGCCCTGGCCCTCACCATCGGCGGGGCCGACCCCCGCTCGGTGGAGGAGCGATCCCGCCAGGCCGCCCGGCTGCTGGGGGTGGAGGAGGTGCTGGACAAGTTCCCCTACCAGATGTCCGGCGGCCAGCAGCAGCGGGTGGCGGCGGCCCGGGCCATGGTGACCCGGCCCGCCCTCATTCTGGCCGACGAGCCCACAGGGGCCCTGGACTCCAAGTCCACCGGGCTGCTGCTGAAGCAGCTGGAGGAGCTAAACCGGGAGGAGGGGGCCACCATCCTGCTGGTGACTCACGACGCCTTCACCGCCTCCTGGTGCCGGCGCATCCTCTTCCTCCGGGACGGGGCGCTGTACCGGGAGCTTCACCGGGGAGAGATGGACCGCAAGGCCTTCTTCCGGGAGATCCTCTCGGTGATGAGCGATCTGGGAGGTGACGATAGCGATGTCCTTTAAGCTGGCCCTGCGCAACGTGCGGCGGAGCATTCGGGACTACGCCGTCTACTTTTTGACCCTCACCTTCGGCGTGTGCCTGTTTTATGTGTTCAACTCCCTGGGAGATCAGCAGGTCATACGGTTTTTGGGCACCAACGGAAATGTGGGTGTGGTGGAGGGCATCTTCATGCTCATGGGGGTCTTTTCCGCCTTTGTAGCCGTGGTGCTGGCCGGGCTCATCCTCTATGCCAACCAGTTCCTTATGAAGCGGCGCAAGCGGGAGCTGGGGACCTACGCCCTGCTGGGGATGCCCACAGGACAGGTGGCCCGGCTGCTGGTGGAGGAGACCTTGCTCATCGGCCTGTGCGCCCTGGTATTTGGCATCGCCCTGGGGATACTGGGCTCCTGGGCCCTGGACAGGCTGACGGTGGCCATGTTCCTGGCCACACCGGGAGAGATCTTCTCCTTCTCGGTCTCCTGGGCCGCCGCCGGCAAGACCGCCCTCTACTTTGGGGCCATTTTCCTGGTGGTGATGGTCTTTTCCAGCCTGTCCGTCTCCCGGGCACGCCTCATTGACCTGATCCGCTCCGGGCGGACCAATGAAGAGGTGGCCCGGCGGCCGCTGTGGCTGTCGGTGGTCCTGTTCCTGCTGGGATGTGTCTCTTTGGGGACGGCCTACACCCTGCTTCTGACCCGGGGGCTGCTGCGCATCGACACCCTCTGGTTTGTCATGCTGGGGCTGGGGACGTTGGGGACCTTCCTCATCTTCCGCTCTCTGTCCGGGTTCCTCCTCCGGCTCACCAAGGGGCACCCGGGGTACTACAAGGGCCTTAATATGTTTGTCCTGCGGCAGTGGAGCGGCAAGGTCCACACCAACTGCTTCTCCAATACGGTCATCTCCATCCTCCTGCTCCTCGCCATCGGGGTCACCGCCTGCTCGGTGGGCCTCAACGACACCATCTCCTCTATGGTGGGGGACCAGACCCCCTATGACATGACGGTGCTCAACTACGGCCTGGACGACGGGAGCTATCAGGAGGCCGACATCCCCGCCCTGTTCCGGGAGATCGGGGTAGATCCGGACACCAGCTTTGCCAGCGTGGAAAGCGTGACGGTGTACTATAATGACCCGGACATCACCGGGATGCCCGCCGCCGGGTACTACGCCGCCGTTGGCCGCAGTGACTACGACCGGCTCATGGCGGGGCGGGGGCTGGCCGGGGCGGAGGGACTCACCCTGCCCATCCGCACCCCCAACGCCATTGTCAATGGCCCCGCCGCCGATGGGATCGTGGTGGTCCCCGATGAGATGCTGGCCCAGCTCCAGCCCCGGCGGCAGATGGTAAATATCAACTACGCCGGGGATCCCGTTCAGGTGGACGGGCAGATCCAGGCGGCGCTGGAGCGGGCGGGGACCTTCGGGGGCGAGCTCTCCATCATGCTGAACTGCAAGCTGGACAACTATTACGATTTGATGGGAAGCAAAATTTTAGTGCTCTACATGGGCCTTTATCTGGGCCTTGTGTTCCTGCTCACCGCTGCGGCGGTACTGGCCCTCCAGCAGCTGAGCCAGGCCGCTGACAACGCTCAGCGGTACCAGCTCCTCTCCAAGCTGGGGGCCTCCGAGGCCATGCGCCGGAGCGCTCTCATCCGGCAGGTGGCCCTGGCCTTTCTGCTGCCCCTGGTGCTGGGGGTCATCCACGCCTTTGTGGGCATGACAGCAGCCAACGAGATCATCCATGCCGTGGGACATGTGGACTCGGTCCACTCCAGTCTTTTGACGGCGGGACTGCTGCTGACCATCTACGGCGGCTACTTTATAGCCACCTGCCTGGGTGCCTGGCGGGCGGTGAAGGAAGGGGCAAGCGAATAAATGAAACGGCGTGGTGCATTTGCACCACGCCGCTTTCTTTATTCTCCCTCTCTCCCGTCCTCTGCATAGGGCCTTCTTCGATGCTCCACCGGGCCCCACTCGGGCAGGGGCAGGCGCTGCATGGAGCCAAAAACCCGCTCCTTCAGCCCCGGGTAACGGTGCTCCAAATCGGCGATGAGCTCCTTGACCTCCTCCCGCTTGGTGTTGCCATCAGCGGGACAGGGGTTTTCCACCACGGGCAGGTTATTCCGCCGGGCCGCCCCCCGGACTATCCCCTCCCCACAGTAGAGCAGGGGCCGGATCTGGGTGACCCCGGTGCGGGTCAGCTGGGTGACCGGTTGGAAGCAGCTCAGCCGCCCCTCGTAAAAGAGGGAGAGAAAAAAGGTCTCCACGGCGTCGTCAAAGTGGTGGCCCAGGGCAATTTTTGTGATGCCCGCCTCCAAAATGGCGTTGTGGAGGGCACCCCGGCGCATTTTGGCACACATGGAGCAGGGGTTTTTCTCCTTCCGCAGGTCAAAGATGATGTGCATGATCTCGCTGGGGATGATGTGGTAGGGCACGCCGATGCTCTCGCAGTAGGCGGCCACAGGGGCAAAATCCATCCCCTCTCCCCCGTCCACCGCCCCCATATCCAGGGTGAAGGCCTCCACAGTGAAAGGCTTGGGGTAGTATTCCGAGATCCTGGCCAGGGCTGCCAAGGTCACCAGGGAGTCCTTGCCCCCGCTGACCCCTACGGCCACCCGGTCCCCGGCCTGGATCATATCGTAATCCTCAATGCATCGGCGGACCAGAGAGCATATTTTTTCCATGGTGAGCCTCCAAAAAATCAAAAATCGAAAGTGAGTATTCAAGAGCATTTAAGAGAAAATTTGCGATTGAGATAGATTTCGGCTTTTCAGATAAAAAAACTTCAAAAACTGGTTGACACTCCCGGACCACCGTATTATAATACAAAACGCCCCGCTCGTCCAGAGTTGGGGCGCTTTCCATGTAAAATCGCTCGATATGAGCATCAAATTGGAGGTTTCAGTATGTCCACTTTCATGGCCAACAAGGGCAACATCGTCCGCAAGTGGTATATCCTCGATGCGGCCGGCAAGCCCCTGGGCAAGACCGCTGTCATCGCCGCTGATCTGCTGCGGGGCAAGCGTAAGCCCGAGTACACTCCCCACGCCGACTGCGGCGACTTCGTCATCATCCTCAACGCCGAGAAGGCCGTGCTCACCGGCAAGAAGCTGGAGCAGAAGTACTATCGGCACCACACCGGTTGGGTCGGCGGCCTCAAGGAGGTCCAGTACAAGACCCTGATGCAGAAGGACCCCGAGCTGGCTATGAAGCTGGCCGTCCGGGGCATGATGCCCCGCAACACCATCACCAAGGACTCCCTGAGCCGGCTGCACATCGTCCGTGGCAGCGAGCACAAGTACGCCGCCCAGAAGCCCGAGCCCTGGACCCAGGACTAAGCAGGAGGTAAATGACAATGTATAAGAGCAAGAAGCCTTATCTCTATGGCACCGGCCGCCGCAAGTCCTCTGTGGCCCGGGTGCACCTGTTCCCCAACGGCACCGGCACCATCACCATCAACGGCCGGGACATTGATGACTACTTCGGTCTGGAGACCCTGAAGCTCATCGTCCGTCAGCCCCTGGTGGCTACCAACCTGCTGGACAAGGTGGACATCGTCACCACCGTCTCCGGCGGCGGGGTCACCGGCCAGGCCGGCGCCATCCGTCACGGCATCGCCCGTGCCCTGCTGGAGGTCAACCCCGAGTACCGTCCTGTGCTGAAGCAGGCCGGCTTCCTCACCCGGGATCCTCGTATGAAGGAGCGGAAGAAGTACGGCCTCAAGGCCGCCCGTCGGGCTCCTCAGTTCTCCAAGCGCTAAAAGCCCTCAAAAACCTCGAAACCGCAACGGTTTCGAGGTTTTTTCTTTTGACACAGTTTGATCGATTTTTATGGAATTTAGTCCCATTTTTGTGGGTTAAATATGGGTTAACTTTGAGAAATGGGTTAGCAGATAGGTTGAAACGGCCCTGTTGGGCTGGGGCATTGTCCAGGTGGGTCGTTCCTTTCAAAGCCACGACTTCTCCCAGTGCTCCAACGGTTTTCTGACCCTGGCCTGTGGAGTGATTATCACCTTTACAAAGGAGATTTTGACCCTTATCACTGGATGACAAAAATTTTCATTTCTTCCTTCTTATATTGTAACGACATTTGCGTTACAATATGATTGAAGGGAGTGTAATCACTATGGAAAAATCAGCAACCTTGAACCTACGAGTGAACCCGACCTTAAAAGAGCGAGCAGAGGATATTCTTCAGCAACTGGGAATTCCCATGTCCACCGCCATCGATATGTTTCTCAACCAAATTATTTTGGTTGGCGGTATTCCATTCTCTGTTACTCTGCCAAAAGTTCCCGATGCTGTTCATGCAGACAGGATGACAACTGATGAGGTACACGCAAAGCTGAAGAAGGGACTGTCTGATGTAGAGGCAGGCCGGGTGCAGGATGCTCGGCAAGCGTTTGACGCTTTCCGAGGTGCACTGTGATATGGAGACTTATATAGTTCAAATCACAGACGAAGCCTTGGCAGAAATATATCACTATATTGCGGAAACGCTAAAAGCCCCTGACACCGCTTTGGATCTATATGACCGTATTGCAAATGAAATCCTGACCTTGGAGAGATTTCCAAAGAGGTATCGGATTTTGAGCCAGAACATTCCGCCGGACTGCGCCGGATGTTGGTTGGCAACTATTCGGTATTCTATGTCGTCTATGGCGAACGCATTGTTGTAACCAATGTGTTGTATAGCGCATCGGATATTGAACGGCGGTTGAAAGAAGTGTCTCAAGACAAAAAACGATTCCTTTACCCTGATGGTTCCTCCTTCCAAATTTTTGTAAAAAACACCCCAGAGTTCAACTCCGGGGTGTTTTTTACGTTCGTTCTTACTTCTCCTGATAATAGGCCTCGATGAGGCCGCCCAGCACCTGGTGGCTGTGCTGGAAGCCGTACTTCTCATAGAGGGGGGCCACATTGTTCCCGTTGCTCACGTACACGAACAGCCACTTGGCGTCGGGGATGCTCCGCAGCCACTCCATGGCCCGCTCAATCAGCTCCTTGCCGATGCCCATGCCCCGATACTCGGGGAGGATGTAGAGGTTGTTCAGATCGCCGATCTTCACCGGGACCTCCTTCTCCATCCACTCGGGGTAGAAGCCCCGGCCCTCCCCCCAGGGGGGCATCATGCTGACATTCTCGGCGGTGACCATCTCGCTGTTGCAGAAGACGTAGCCCACGGGCTTGTCCCCGTCAAAGGCCACGATGAGCTTCTTCTCCTGGGCATTGGCAAAGCTGACGGCCAGCCGGTTCTCAAAGTTCATGCTGCCCAGAACCATCTTGAACTGGGGCACCCGGCTCATCTCGGCCTGGTGGGCGTTGAGCTTGTCGCTGAGCTCCTTGCAGATGGTCACATCGCCCTGGCTCAGGTCCTTGTAGATAATGTTCTTGTCCATGGTCATTTTCTCCTTCGATAGCATTCAAATTGCCATCTCATTCTTCCGCAGGGGCTGGGCAAAGGTGTCCAGGCAGTTCTGCAGGGTGAGCTGGAAGTCCTCCTGGTGGAAGTCCACCGCCTGGGTGGGGCAGGAGCGGGCACAGGAGCGGCACTTCAGGCAGGGCTCCCCCACCGCACGGGCCTTGCCGTCCTCCCCGATCTGGAGGACCCCCATGGGGCAGACCGAGACACAGGTGCCGCAGCCGGTACATTTCCCGGCCTCCACCTGGGGGCCGGCCACCTGGGACAGGTGAGCCCGGTGGTGCTGCAGGTACGCCCCGTCCCAGGGACGGAAGGGCACCTGCTCCCGGGGCAGCTCGCCGCCCCGGAGGGCCTTCTCCCGGAGCTGCTCGCCAAAGGACCTGGCCTGGGCCAGGTCCTGGGCGTTGGGCCGGCCGCCGGCGATCTGGTGGGAGAAGGAGTGCTCGCCCACAAAGGCCCCGGCCCCGATGGGCACAAAGCCCTGGGCCTTAGCAAGGTCGTAGAGCTCTGCCACCGCCTCGTCATAGTGGCGGTTGCCGTAGAGGCAGACCACGGCGGCCTTGGCGCCTCCGCCGTTCACCCCGGACAGCAGCATCTTCAGGGGCGGGGGCATGTGCCCGCCGTAGACCGGGCAGCCCAGCAGCACCAGGTCCTCGCTCCCGAAGGTGGGCACGTTGCCCATAAACTGCCCTCTGCCGGCGGGCAGGGTCAGGTCATAGACCACCGTCTCCCCGCCGATGCCCTGGGCCACAGCCTCCAGGGCCTTTCGGGTGGTGTGGGTGGGACTGAAACAGATCAGCGTAGTCTTCATGGTTTTCTCCTTTGGCATTCTGCTCTGGCAGGAGGGCTTAGAAGAAGAACTCGGGCTCCTGCCGCTGCTTGGTCAGATTATCCTCCAGCTTGGCCACCATGTCCAGGTACATAGGGTTGGAGAGTTTCCGGGCGTGGGTCGGGCAGGCCTTGACGCAGGCCATGCAATTGATGCACTTGCTGCCGTCGGTCTTGGTGGGATCGGCGGCGTCGATGGCACCGGTGGGGCAGACGCCAACGCAGGTGCCGCAGCCTATGCAGCCCTCCTCCCCGGCGGGGTGAAAGGGCAGTTTCATCCCCTCCCGGTAGGGAAATTCGCCCCGGATGGTCAGCCCGGCAGGAATCTCCCCTGCCAATACCGGCCGCAGCTGCTCCACAAAACGGTCCAGCGCCTCCTCATCCTGGCCGTCGGGCCGTCCGGCGGCGATCTTGTCCGAAAAGCTGTGGGGAGCGATCCAGGCAGAGGCAGCCACGCCACGGAAGCCCCGCTCCTCCAATAAGTTCTTCTCCTCCAGCAGGGCGTCATCAAAGTTCCGGTTGCCGTAGCACACAGTAAACACGGCCGGAGTGTTGGAGCCCCAGAGCCGGTCAAATATCCCCCCCTGGATGTCGGGCACCCGTCTGGTATAAACCGGGGTACCAAACACCACCAGGTCCGTTTCGGAGAACTGATAGGACTTCTCCCGCACCTCGGGCCGGGTCAGGTCGATGCTCTCAAACTCAGCGGAGATTCGGCGGGCGATGCCCTCGGCGTAGTGCTTGGTGCCATTGGTAGGGCTAAAGTAAACTGCGTAGACCTTCTCAATTTTCATTCTGTCTTCCTCCTGATCAGATGTATTGATGTGACCAATAGCTGTAATTTTATTTATTACAGCAAAGCCAGTATAACACCATCTTGATATAATGTCAATATTTACATCAAAAATTTTTTGTGATATAATGATCCCAGAAAGCAGGTGTTTTTACCTCATGGTATAATACCCTTTGCAAGGATTTTTACTTTGTGGTATCATATTGATAAACAGCTATCACGCTTTTACTGTTCAAAGGAGGATAGAGCACTATGCGTGTCAATACAAAATGCTCTGTGGCCCTGCATTGTCTTGTCTTTGTAGCTATTCTGGGCGAAAAGAAAAAGGTGACGGGGGAAATGCTGGCCTCCAGCACCGGGAGCAACCCGGTCATCATCCGCAACATTTTAAGCGCTCTCCAGCGCTCCGGGTTCATCACTGTGGCCAGGGGGGTAGGTGGAGCCAAACTAAGCCGCCCGCCGGAGCAGATCTCCATTTGGGATGTGTATCAGGCCGTTGAAAACAGTGACCTGGAAAATCTCATTGGCATCCACCCCCATCCCTCCCCTCTCTGCCCGGTGGGCTGCCAGATCGACACCATCCTGGCCGGCCCCTACGAGGAGATCACCGGTGCCGTGCGGGAGCAGATGAAAAAAATCACCCTGAGCCAGCTCCTGGCCCGGTTCGATCCCTCCGTTGTAGAACGGCTTGCGGCCGGCAGGATGGAAGATAGCCAATCCTAAATGGACATAAAATGATTTTAATGTACAACCCCCCACCCCAGAGCGCTGCTCCAGGGTGGGGGGTTCTTTGATGGGACAGTGTTAAGTAAGGGGAAAGCGCTCACTTCTCCTGGTAGTAGGCGTCAATGATCCCACCCATCACCTGATGGCTGTGCTTGAAGCCGTACTTGGCATAAAGAGAGGCTGCGTTATTCCCGTTGCTGACAAACACAAAGATCCACTTGGCATCAGGGATGCTCCGCAGCCACGCCATGGCCCGGTCCATCAGCTCCTTACCAATGCCCATGCCACGGTACTCGGGCAGGACGTAGAGGTTGTTCAGCTCTGCCAGCTTCACCGGTGTCTCCAGCCAATCGGGGTAGAAGCCCTTCCCCTCCCCCATGGGCGGGGCAGCGGCGACATCTTCTGCCTGGACCACCTCAGTGTTGACAAAGACGTAGCCGATGGGAGTATCGCCGTCAAAGGCCACGATGAGCTGCTTTTCCTCGGCCTTGGCAAAGCTGGGGCCCAGGCGGTTTTCAAATTTCATGTTCCCCAAAATGGCCTTGTACTTGGGCACCTGGCTCATTTCGGCCTGATGGGCGTAGAGCTTGTCACTCAAGTCCTTGCAAATGGTCACGTCTCCCTGGGTCATGTCCTTATAAATGATATTCTTATTCATTGCTGCTTCCTCCTGTTTTTATTTGATTTGTTGTAGTTTTATTTATTACAACACAGCCAGTATATCACTCGCCCGTTATAGTGTCAATAGTTATAACGAAATTTTTTTGGATATTTTTTCTGTGGGACATCCACCCTGTGCCGGTGCCACTGCCGCCTCCCCATCTGCGGCCTTGTCAGCCGGACAAAAAGTCCTTTGCAAGGGTTTTTGCTTTGTGATATACTCAAAAGTAGCAGGATAGGCTGGCCTGGGCCGCCCTGTCCAAATTCAGAAAGGATGTGAGCGGGCATCTCCCTGCCCAAGTCCATGAAATACGATTTCGAGAGCATCCCTGACCGCTCCGGCACCGGCAGCATGAAATGGGACAATCACAAGGTCACCGACCCGGCCTACGTCCCCCTATCCACAGCGGACATGGAGTTCCCCACCGCCCCGCCCATCCGCCAGGCTCTCAGTGACCTGGCCGAAAACCGCATTCTGGGCTATGCCCGGCCCACCCCGGCCTACTTCGAGGCCGTTCAGGGCTGGATGAAGCGCCGCCACAGCTTTGACGTGAATAAGGAGTGGATCATCACCACCCCCGGTGTGGTGGACGCACTGGCCATCCTGGTGGAGGCGACCACCAAGCCCGGTGATGGGGTCATCATCCTCACCCCCGCCTACTACCCCTTCGAGCTCTCCGTCATGGCCAAGAGCCGGAAGGTGATCCACAGCACCCTCATCGACAACGACGGCCACTACGAGATCGACTTCGCCGACCTGGAGGCCAAGGCCCGGAAGAAAAACGTCACCGCCCTCATGTTCTGCAACCCCCACAACCCCACCGGCCGGGTGTGGACCCGGGAGGAGCTGGGCAGGGTGGCCTCCATCTGCCTGCGCCACGGGGTGTTCATCATCGACGATGAGATCCACAACGACATTATCATGCCCGGCTACACCCATACCCTCATGGCCACCCTGGGGGAGAAGATTTTGGACCACATCGCCGTCTGCACCGCTCCCAGCAAGACCTTCAACCTGGCGGGGCTCCAGTGCTCCAACATCATCATCCCCAACGCTGCTATTCGGGCTCGTGCCCTGTCCTGCTCCCTCATCAACATGAACCAGGGGCTGAACATCTTCGCCTACGAGGCCTGCATCGCCGCCTACACCCAGTGCGAGGACTGGCTGGAGGAGATGCTCACCGTCATCCACGACAACGCCGAGTACGTCAAGGACTATCTCAATGAGCACTTCCCCCAGATCAAGGTCATCCCCCTGGAGGGCACCTATCTGCTGTGGCTGGATATGCGCCAGACCGGCCTGACCCACAAGGAGATGAAGCGCCTGCTGGAGGAAAACCACCTCTATCTGGACAACGGCGAGATGTTCGGCGACGCCGGCCGGGGCTATCAGCGCATCAACCTGGCCTGCGCCCGGCTGAGCCTGGAGCGGGCCATGGAGCGGTTCCGCTCTGGCATGGAGGCCGTCTATGCCCGGTGGGAGACGGAGGGCCGGCCCTACCACAAGACCCTGATCCCCGGGGACAAGCTGGAACACTTCGTCTACGATTCGGCTCAGGGCATGGACCGGGCCCTGACCCCCAGCGACAAATCCACCCTGCTCATCTTCGGCACCACTTTGGACTCCCCGGTGACCAAGGCCCTGCTGACCCTGACCAGGGGGATGCTCCCCGGCCTGAAGCGACTGAACTGCCGGGTGAAATTCCTGATCCAGTCCCACCTGGACCAGGTGGCCCCGGCCCAGGCGGGCTGCCCCTTCGAGCTCATCGCCGACCCCCACAGCCGGCTCTATGACCTCTATAACGTCTTTGAGGCCGATGGGGTCATGAATATCATCGGGGACGACAAGCTGGTCCACCTGCTCATGGGCAGGGACGTGAAAAAGTTCCTGCGCATCGACGCCTTCAGCCAGATGATCAGCACCTATCTGGATCCCGCCGACGGCCCCGCCGATCCCGATAACCGGCCCCTGCAGCTGCCCGCCTTTGTCTGCGTGGACGGAGACCTGACCGTTACATACAGCCATTACTGTTCCACCCTCAGCGGCCTGCCCAACCCCGCCGACATCCTCAAGGGCATCAAGGGAAACTGACCAAATATCCCCCCTCAACAAAAGCCATCCCCGGAGCAAATTGCTCCGGGGATGGCTTTGCTGTCACCCAACGCCACTCCCCCGCTCCCATAAACCGCCGTTTTCTCGCCGGTTCCCCCAAAACCAGAGTCCCTTCCCCCGTATTTGCAGCGTTATTTCCTCCTCCGATGAATATGTGTAAAATTTAACAAAGTTTTGTGAAAGGTTTCACTATAATTCTTCATAAATATCAGGGGAAAATACCTTCATTTTTGGGTTCTTCTGTGCTATAATACCCTTTAGTAAGTCACTCGTGGCTCATTTCAGCCGGAAAGCCCGGCACAGACAACGAGGGAGGCATGGCCTTGGAGGACCGGAAACTGGTGTTGCGAGAGACCGTGACCATGGCGCTGGGACAAGCGCTCTGTGTGGCCGCCATGCTGGGCATCTTTGCCCTTCTGGGCCGGCTGGATGCCGCCGCCCTCCGGGGGGGCGTGCTGGGCGGACTGCTTGCCACTGTCAATCACTTCTTCCTGGCTGTGGGGGTCATGATGGCCGCCCGGCAGGCCGGTGGGGAAAACATAAAGGGCGGCAAGGCCCTGGTCCAGTTTTCCTTTCTCATCCGGACGGCCCTGCTCTTCGTGGTGCTTTTCGCCCTGCTGAAAAGCGGGCTTTGCAATTTGTTTGCCCTGCTCCTGCCCCTGCTGTTCGTCAAGCCCATTCTGCTGCTGGAGCAATTCTTCCAAAAGGACGGTGACGCCAAGTCATGAGTTTGAATGTGACAGGCCCTTTTATCTATTTTACCATCCCCATCCTGGGCGGCATCAACATCACCCAGACCACCGTATCCTTCCTGCTGGTGACCATCTTTCTCTGCACCGCCTGCGTGGTGCTGGGAAAGGACCTGAGTACCCGCCCCGGTCCCCGGCAGACTCTGGTGGAAAAGGGCGTACTGATGATGCGGGAGCTGGTGGTGAGCACCATGGGAGAGCACAATGAGCACTGGCTCCCCTTTATCATCACCCTGTTCCTCTGCTCCATCTGCGGCTCTCTCATCGGCATGACGGGCTTTCTCCGCTCTGCCACCGCCGATCTGAGCTGCACCCTGGTCTGGGCGCTGATGGTCTCGGTGATCATCTGGTACAACAACATCAAGCACAGTGGTTTTCTGGGCTGGATCAAGGGCTTTACCGAGCCGGTGGCCGTCATGACCCCCATGAACATCGTCTCGGAGATCGCCCAGCCCATCTCCATGGCCTTCCGTCACTTCGGCAACCTGGCCGGCGGCGGCGTCATCACAAGCGTGGTGTATATGGCCTTCTCTCTGGCCTCCACAGCAGTGCTGAATTTGATCTCAGCCAGCGGAAATCTCATCGCCCTGGCCCTGATGGCTGTGGGAGGCGTCCTGCTCCTGCTGCGGAGGAAAAAGAAAAAGCTGAGCCTGCTCATCTTCGGCTGGCTGAGCCTGGTCCTGGGCCTATTTGGCTTCCTTCAGGCCATGGGCTGGCTGTCCGGCGTGCCCGTGCTGGCCTTTGGCATCCCCGCCGTGCTCAGCTGCTACTTCGACGTATTCTCCGGCGCCGTGCAGGCCCTGGTGTTCAGTCTTTTGAGCATGGTCTATATCTCGGCGGCCTGTCCGCCCCCCCAGGAGGCCTGATCGGCCCCTCCCCTATTTTTGATGTTCTTTTATTTGAACATATACAAAATCATTTTTGGAGGTTGTATGTTATGGAACACGCAATTTTGAAGGCAGCCTGCGCCATCGGCGCCGGCATCTGTATGGGCATCGGCGCCATCGGCCCCGGCATTGGCGAGGGCATCGCCGTCAGTAAGGCTCTGGAGGGCATGGCCCGCCAGCCCGACGCCACCAGCACCCTGCGGACCAACATGATCCTGGGCTGCGCCATTGCCGAGACCACCGGTATCTACTCCCTGCTCATCTCCTTCCTGATCCTGTTTGCCGTAAACTGATGACTCCCTTTCGGAGCAAAGAAAGGAGTTGACGGGAATGGCACAATTTGAAGCACTGGTCGGCGTCAACTTTTGGACGGCCCTTTTTGTGCTGCTCAATACCCTTGCCATTTACTTTGTTGCAAAGAAATATCTGACCGACCCCGTGATGAAGATCATCGCCCAGCGTCAGAAGGAGATCGACGACACCTACGGCGAGGCCGAGGCCGCCCGCAGCGAGGCTCTGTCCATGCGGGAGGAGTGCGAAAACCGCCTGGCCGGGGCCAGAGATGAGGCCTCCGAGATCGTCAGGACCGCCACCACCCGGGCCACCGCCCGGACCGAGGAAATGATGATGACCGCCCGGGCCGAGGTCGTGGCCATGAAGACCAAGGCCGATGCCGAGATCGCCAGCGAGCGGCGCAAGGCCGCCGGTGAGCTCAAGAACGACATCTCGGAAATGGTGCTGGACATTGCCCAGCTTGTGGTGGAGAAGGAGATCGACCCCTCTGCCCACAAGGAGCTTATCGACGGGTTCATCGACCACATGGGTGACGCCACATGACGGCCCTGGAAAAGGAGTACGGCAACGGGCTGTACGAGCTGGCCCAGGAGGAGTCCTGCGCCGACGAGGTACTCCCCGCCCTGGAGCTGGCAGTGACCGTTTTCGGGGACAATCCCGACTACCTCCGTCTGGTCCAGAACCCGGCCATCGGCAAAGCCGAGCGGCTGGAGATGCTGGACCAGGCCTTCTCTGGCGCCCACCTCTATGTGCGCAACCTGCTCAAGCTGCTCTGCGAGCGCTCCGCTTTGAGCCTGTGCCCGGGCTGCCTGGAGCAGTTCAAGGCCCGCTACTACACCGAGCGTGGCATCCTGCCTGTGGAGGCCGTCTCCGCCGTGGCCCTCACCGAGGAGCAGGAGAAGGCGCTGACCGACAAGCTCTCGGCCCAGCTGGGCAAGCACATTTTGCTGCGCAAGACCGTTGATCCCGCTGTATTGGGCGGGGTGAAGCTGCGCTATGAGGGCAAAGAGGTGGACGGCACCACTGCCGGCCGGCTGGAGGCCCTGCGCCGCAGGCTGACCCAGTAAGGGATGGCAAACAATTTATCCGGAACCATTGGAAAGCTGGTGAGACTATGCAGTTAAGACCGGAAGATATCAGCAAGATCATCAAAAGCCAGATCAAAAACTACGACAACAAGATCGAGAGCGCCGAGACGGGCACCGTCATCCTGGTGGGCGACGGCATCGCCCGGGCCTACGGCCTGGAGAAGTGCATGGCCAATGAGCTGGTGGAGTTCTCCAACGGCGAGTACGGCATGGCTCTGAACCTGGAGGAGGACAGCGTGGCCATCGTGCTGCTGGGCTCCGACGAGGGCATCAAGGAGGGCGACACCGTCAAGCGCACCGGCCAGGTGGTCAGCGTCCCCGTGGGCGAGGCCATGATCGGCCGTGTGGTCAACGCCCTGGGCCAGCCCATCGACGGCAAGGGCCCCATCGAGACCACCGAGACCCGGCCCATCGAGCGCAAGGCCCCCGGCATCATCCAGCGCAAGAGCGTCTCGGTCCCCCTGCAGACGGGCATCAAGGCCATCGACTCCATGATCCCCATCGGCCGGGGCCAACGGGAGCTCATCATTGGCGACCGCCAGACCGGCAAGACGGTCATCGCCACCGACACCATCATCAACCAGAAGGGCAAGGACGTGATCTGCATCTACGTGGCCATCGGGCAGAAGCGCTCCACCGTGGCCCAGCTGGTGGAGACTCTGACCCTATCCGGCGCCATGGACTACACCATCGTGGTCTCGGCCTCGGCCTCCGAGCTCTCCCCGGTGCAGTATATCGCCCCCTACTCGGGCTGCGCCATGGGTGAGTACTTCATGGAGCAGGGCAAGGACGTGCTCATCATCTACGATGACCTCTCCAAGCACGCCGTGGCCTACCGGGCCCTGTCCCTGCTCATCCGCCGCCCCCCTGGACGGGAGGCCTACCCCGGCGACGTGTTCTACCTCCACTCCCGCCTTCTGGAGCGGGCCGCCCGGATGGCCCCCGAGTACGGCGGCGGCAGCCTCACCGCCCTGCCCATCATCGAGACCCAGGCCGGTGACGTGTCGGCCTACATCCCCACCAACGTCATCTCCATCACCGACGGCCAGATCTTCCTGGAGAGCGAGCTGTTCCACTCCGGCATCATGCCCGCCGTCAACCCGGGCATCTCGGTGTCCCGAGTGGGCGGCAGCGCCCAGATCAAGGCCATGAAGAAGGTGGCCGGCACCCTGAAGCTGGCCTACTCCCAGTACCGGGAGCTTCAGTCCTTCTCCCAGTTCGGCTCCGATCTGGACGCCGACACCAAGCGCCGTCTGGCCCAGGGCGAGCGGATCGTGGAGGTCCTCAAGCAGGACCGCAACGCCCCCGTGCCTGTGGAGAAGCAGGTGTGCATCCTCTACGCCGTCATCAACGACTATCTGGTGGATGTGCCCCTGGAGCTGATCCCCGCCTACGAGCAGGAGCTCTATGAGGATCTGGACAACCTCCACGACGGGGATGTCCTCGCCCCCATCCGGAACACCGGGGATCTGTCGGAGGAGACCACCGAGGCTTTGAAGAAGGCCCTGAGCGAGTTCACCGACCGGTTCCTGAAGTCCCATGCGTAAAGGAGGGATCGCCCCATGGCAGCCTCATCCATGAAGGACATCAAGCTGCGTATCAAAAGCGTGGAGAGCACCATGCAGATCACCAAGGCCATGGAGCTTGTGGCCTCCTCCAAGCTGCGTAAGGCCAAGGAGCGGGCCGAGGCCGTGCGCCCCTACTTCACCACCCTGCGCCAGACCCTGGACGACATCGCCCACTCCAATACCGACTTCTCCTCCCCCTTTGTCCAACCCCGGGAGGTGAAGAAGGTCTGCTATGTGATGATCGCCGGCGACCGGGGGCTGGCAGGCGGCTACAACAACAACCTGTTCAAAGCCGTGACCGCCCACATGGCGGACAAGCCGGCGGTGTGTGTCATGCCCGTGGGCAAAAAGGCGGTGGAGTACTGCGCCCACCACGGCCTGGAGACGGTCTCCGACCAGTTTGCCTCTGTGGAGGACCTGGGACTTCAGGACTGCTTCTCCATTGCCCGGACGCTGTGCGCCCGCTTTTCCAAGGGGGAGTTTGACGAGCTCTACGTGGGCTATACCAACTTCGTCTCCATGCTCTCCCAGCAGCCGGAGGTGCTGAAGATGCTCCCCATCCACCACCCCCGCACCCAGGCCAGAGACAAGGTAGAAAGCCTCATTCAGTACGAGCCCTCCACCCCGGCCGTCTATAACGCCATCGTCCCCGAGTACGTGGGCGGACTGCTGTGGGGCACCATTTCCGAGAGCCAGGCCAGCGAGCAGGGGGCCCGGCGCACCGCCATGGATGCCGCCAGTAAAAACGCCGGCGAGATGATCGAGGACCTTTCCCTGAAGTACAACCGGGCCCGTCAGGGGGCCATCACCCAGGAGATCACCGAGATCGTGGCCGGAGCGGAGGCCTGACCCCCTCCCCTGCGGCAGCGGAACTCTCTTTCAGTAAGGAGAATGCCTATGAGCAGCCAGAACATCGGCACTGTGACCCAGATCATCGGGCCCGTGCTGGATATCAAATTTCCCAACGGCCAGCTCCCCAACCTGTTAAACGCCATCACCGTGCAGAACGGCGAGGAGACCATCACCCTGGAGGTGGCCCAGCACATCGGCGACGATGTGGTCCGCTGCATCGCCATGTCGGGCACCGACGGTCTGGTTCGGGGCGCCCAGGCGGTGGATACCGGCTCCCCCATCACCGTCCCTGTGGGCGATGCCTGCCTGGGCCGGATCTTCAACCTGCTGGGCGAGCCGGTGGATGAGCTCCCCCCGCCCGAGACCGAGGAGCGCTGGCCCATTCACCGCCAGCCCCCCGCCTTTGACGAGCAGGAGTCCACCACCGAGATCCTGGAGACAGGCATCAAGGTCATTGACCTCATCTGCCCCTACGCCAAGGGCGGCAAGATCGGCCTCTTCGGCGGCGCCGGCGTGGGCAAGACCGTGCTCATCCAGGAGCTGATCTACAACATCGCCACCGAGCACAACGGCTATTCCGTCTTTACCGGCGTGGGCGAGCGCACCCGTGAGGGCAACGACCTCTACAACGAGATGAAGGAGTCGGGCGTTCTGGCCAAGACCGCCCTGGTCTACGGCCAGATGAACGAGCCCCCCGGAGCCCGTATGCGGGTGGGCCTCTCCGGCCTGACCATGGCCGAGTACTTCCGGGACCGGGAGAACCAGGATGTGCTCCTCTTCATCGACAACATCTTCCGCTTCACCCAGGCCGGCTCCGAGGTCTCCGCCCTGCTGGGCCGGATGCCCTCCGCCGTGGGCTACCAGCCCACTCTGGCCACCGAGATGGGTGCTCTGCAGGAGCGGATCACCTCCACCAAGAAGGGCTCCATCACCTCGGTCCAGGCCGTCTACGTCCCCGCCGACGACCTCACCGACCCCGCCCCCGCCACCACCTTCGCCCACCTGGACGCCACCACCGTGCTGGATCGTGCCATCTCCTCCATGGGCATCTACCCCGCCGTGGATCCCCTGGACTCCACCTCCCGCATCCTCACCCCCGACGTGGTGGGCCAGGAGCACTACGATGTGGCCCGCTCTGTCCAGCAGATCCTCCAGCGCTACAAGGAGCTGCAGGACATCATCGCCATCATGGGCATGGACGAGCTCAGCGACGAGGATAAGCTCACCGTCTCCCGGGCCCGGAAGATCCAGCGGTTCCTGTCCCAGCCCTTCCATGTGGCCGAGCAGTTCACCGGCTATGTGGGCAAGTATGTGCCCCTGAAGGAGACCGTCCGGGGCTTCAAGGAGATCATCGAGGGCAAGCATGACGACCTGCCCGAGTCCGCCTTCCTCTTCGCCGGGACCATCGACGAGGTGGTGGAAAAGGCCAAGAGCCTGTAACGCCGCCGGTCAATGGGGAAAGGATAGAATTATGTCAACCTTTCATTTGCAGATCGTGACCCCCGACGGCGCCTTCTTTGACGGCGACGCCGAGCGTCTCAAGGTCCGGACCATTGATGGCGACGTGGCCATCCTGCCCCACCACATCCCCTATGTCACCGTTCTGGGCACCGGGGAGGCCGACGTGGTGGTGGACGGCGTGATCCGCCGGGCGGCCGCCAGCGGCGGTATGCTCTCTGTGACAGGGGGCGACGTACGCATCGTGGCCACCACCTTCGAGTGGGCCGAGGACATTGATGAGCAGCGGGCCAAGCTGGCCAAGGAGAAGGCCGAGGAGATGATCCGAAACGCCAAGGACGCCCAGGAGCTGGAGCGTGCCAAGGCCAAGCTCCTCCGGGCCCTCACCCGGCTGAAGGTCAAGGGCTGAAGCCAGGGTGGCCCTCTCACCCTTCAACAAATCAAAGAAAAAGCGGTGGACAGTCCATAGACTGTCCACCGCTTTTCTTTGGCCTTTGTATCATCTATTCCGTTTCATATACAGCAGCGGATAGGGGTTTCCCTCTTCGTCCAGCTCTGTCCGTTTGTAAACCTCAAATCCCATGTGCTCATAAAATCCCCTTGCAAGGGGGTTTTGTTCATTTACCGTCAGTTCATTCACACCATAGTGCTCCATGCCGTATTGCAGTAGCCTCTTTCCAATGCCCCGTCCTCTGGCCGTTTTGGAGAGAAACAGCATTTCAAGCCGCTTTTCTGCAATGCCCATAAAACCCATCAAAGCCCCTGTTTCATCTTCAGCGACCAGCAGCACCGGGACACTTATCAAAGCCTGCGGAACATATTCCTTGATTTTCTCTATCTCCCCATCCGATAAAAACAGATGGGTCTCCCTGACAGAGCTCTCCCAAATCTCCAGCAGTTCCCGGACCAGCGCCGGATCTCGCTCCTTCTTTACAAGGATCCTCAATATATCCTCACCTCACTATTCCTTCCCCCGGCCTATCCGGCAATGGGGCGGTCATTGGACACCGAGCCCCTCCCGCTTTTCAATGCGCCAGAATCGCAGGGCGAACACCGCCGCCAGGGCAAAGCTGCAGAAGCCCAGAACGAAGGGCAGCCGGGGGCTGATCTCGTAGGCAAAGCCCGCCGACAGGGCCCCGAAGATACCCCCGAAGGATTTGATGGAGTTGATGGCCCCCATCACAAGATTGCTCTCCTTACCCCGGCCCAGCTCGGCCGCCCGGTTCTGGGTCAGGGGCAGGCTCACCTGATAGAAGGCAAAGAAGATCACGTTGACCACGATGAAGGGGACCAGCTCCCGGCACAAAATCACCCCCAGCATGGACAGGGTGCAGGCAAAGGTGAGCCCCACCAGATAGCCCGTGGTGTCCTTCCGCTTCAGGATCCACATACAGATGGTGGAGTTGGCCACCAGTGTGATAACCCCCAGCGCCGCCTTGATGACCCCGTTGTAGCCCGAGCTGAGACCAAACTGGTCCCGAATATAGTAGTTGAAGCAGTTGTCAAAGGCGGTAAAGCCCATGCTGGACAGTCCGTAGAACAGAAACAGGGCCACCATGGCCGGGGTGAGGATCTTCCCGCAGCGCAGGAAGGCCGAGAAGGGGTTGCACTCCTTTCGGATGACCTCCCCCGTCAGATGGCTCACCGGCTCCTTGGCGTCCGAGGTCATGGTAAAGAAAAAAAGGAGGGCGCAGCCGGACAGGGTGGCCGCCTGGAGCCACACGGGGTAATAGGTGCCCAGCTCCCCCACCATGCCGCCCACAAAGTAGCCGAAGGCTCCGGACACCGCCTGAATGGTGGCGCTGATGGCCAAATTTCGCCCCCGCTTGTCCTCGGGGGAGCGGTTTGCCACATAGGTGAGGAAGCAGACATAGCTGCCCCCGATGAAGGCGCCGGCGAACATCCGGGCCAGCACAAACTGAAGTTCGGTCCGAGCCAGGCCGAAGAACAGCTGGCCCACCCCGTAGCCCAGCCCGCAGATGAGCAGGGTCCACCGGCTGGAGATGTAGTCGCTGAGCTTGCCCCAGAAGGGGGCAAAGAGGAAGTTTGTGAACATCATGGTGCCCAGGGCCAGCCCGAACATGTAGTCGTGGAGCTCCAGGGTCTGGATAATGGTGGGGGTCACCGGGTGGGCAAAGCTGGCCGCCATGTTAAACAGGAACATGAGCACAAAAAAGCTGGTCATAAGCGTGGCCTCCCTTTCTCTCTGTTGTGGTGGTGGGTTCATCCCTGCCGGGACTGGGCAAAGGAGCGGAGATATTCTCCGGTCAGGCTCTCCCGGCAGACGCAGAGTTCCTCCGGCGTTCCGGTGGCCACCAGCCGTCCCCCTGCCTCTCCCCCGCCGGGACCCATGTCGATGATGTAGTCGGCGTTGGCAATAAGGTCCAGGTCGTGCTCGATGACCACTACGGTGGCCCCACTTCGGACCAGCCGGTCAAAGACCTCCAGCAGGGTCTGCACATCCTGGGGGTGCAGGCCGATGGTGGGCTCGTCAAAGACAAAGAGGGCATCCTCCTGCTGCCGGCCCATCTCGCTGGCCAGCTTGAGCCGCTGGGCCTCACCCCCCGAGAGACTGGGGGTGGCCTCCCCCAGGGTCAGGTAGCCCAGCCCCAGGTCATTCAGCACCTCCAGCCGCTGGTGGACCAGCTTCAGGTCCTCGCAGGCAGTCAGAGCAGTTTTCACATCCATGGCCATAAGCTGGGGTAGGGAGAGCTCCTCCCCCAGCTTGCTCCGCCGCAGGATGGCCATGGCCTCCTGCCGGTAGCGGGAGCCCCGGCACTGAGGGCAGGGGATGTCCACGTCGGGGAGGAACTGGACGTCCAGGCTCACCGAGCCGGTGCCGTCGCAGGTGGGGCAGCGCAGAGCCCCGGTATTATAGGAAAAATCCCCCGCCTTCCACCCCTGCTCCTTGGCGGCAGAGGTGCGGGCGTAGACCTTCCGCAGCTCGTCGTGGACGTTGGCGTAGGTGGCCACAGTAGAGCGGACGTTGACCCCGATGGGGGTGGCGTCCATCAGCTTCACCTGGCGGATGCCCGGGGCCTCTATTTTTTTCACATGGCCGGGCAGCCTTGTGCTGTTCAGCTGGGCCTCCAAAGCGGGGATAAGACTTTCCAAAATCAAGGTGGTCTTGCCCGAGCCGGACACCCCCGTCACCGCCGTCAGCCGGCCCTTGGGGATGTCCACCTCCAAAGGCTTCACCGTGTGGAGCTCACCGGTGGAGAGATGGATAGTCCCCTGGTCAAACAGGGCAGTTTTTTCGACTTTTTCCCGGCTCCGAAGGGGGATTTTCCCCGCCAAAAAGGGTCCAATGCGGGAATTTTCCGCCCCTTTGATGTCCTCCAGGCCGCCCTGGGCCACGATTTGGCCCCCTTCTGCCCCCGCCTGGGGGCCCAATTCGATGAAATGGTGGGCTTTTGAGAGGATCTGGACGTCGTGATCCACCAAAATCACCGAGTTCCCGTCGGCGATCAGGTCCTCCATGACCCCCACCAGCCCCGGGATGTTGGCCGGATGCAGGCCGATGGAGGGCTCGTCCAGCACATAGAGGGCACCGGTGGTGCGGTTGCGCACTGCCCGGGCCAGCTGCATCCGCTGCCGCTCCCCGGTGGACAGGGTGGCTGTGGAGCGGTCCAGGGACAAATAGCCCAGGCCCAGCTCCAAAAGCCGCCGGGCGGTGACCTGGAAAGAGTCGCAGATGGCCTGGGCCATGGGCCCCATCTCCTCCGGCAGGCTGCCGGGAACGGCCCGGACCCACTCCGCCAGCTGGTCAAGGGGCATCTCGCACACTTGGGCCAGGCTCAATCCCCGGAGCCGGGGGGCCCGGGCGGCGGCGGAGAGCCGGGTACCGTGACAGTCAGGGCATATATCCTGCTTCAAAAACTTCTCCACCCGCTTCATGCCCTTCTCGTCCTTGACCTTGCTCAGGGCATTTTCCACGGTGTAGATGGCGTTATAATAGGTGAAGTCCAGCTCGGCAAAATCGTTGCCCTTCTTGGCCTTGTAGAGGATGTGCTTCTTCTCCGCCGGGCCATGAAAGACAATGTCCCGCTCGGCATCGGTCAAGTCCCGGAAGGGCACGTCGGTGCGCACCCCCATGGCCCGGCACACATCGGTCATCAGCGACCACATGAGGCTGTTCCAGGGGGCCACCGCCCCCTCGTCAATGGTCAGGGACTCATCGGGGACCAGAGTGGACTCGTCCACCGCCTGGACGGTGCCTGTGCCTCCACAGATCCGGCAGGCCCCCTGGCTGTTGAAGGACAGCTCCTCAGCGGAGGGGGCGTAAAAATGCTCACCGCACACCGGGCAGACAAGCTCCTTCCCCGCCGCCACCGCCAGGGTGGGCGGATGGTAGTGGCCCTTGGAGCAGGGGTGCTCAGCCAGCCGGGAAAACATGAGCCGCAGGGCGTTTAATAGCTCTGTGCCCGTGCCGAAGGTGGAGCGGATGCCCCCCGGTCCGGGCCGCTGATGAAGGGCCAGGGCGGCGGGGACATAGCGCACCTCGTCCACCTGGGCAGCTGCCGCCCCGGTCATTCGCCTTCTGGTGTAGGTGGACAGGCTCTCCAGATACCGGCGGGAGCCCTCGGCATAGAGCACCCCCAGGGCCAGGGAGGACTTGCCCGAGCCGGACACCCCGGCAATGCCCACGATTTGATTCAGGGGCACATCCACATCCACATTTTTCAAGTTGTGGACCCTGGCCCCCCGGACCTCAATGGCCCGGGGCGCAGAGGAAACAAATTTTTGATCCATAGAAAGGCCCTCCGGCTGTAAAAATCACTTTATACCCTTATGATACCATTTGATGCTCCCCCTTGCAACGAAAATCCGACCTTTGCCGAAAAAACTCCCCTAATCCCCTTTGAAAGCCGGGTACAGCGGGGGAGATACAGGGGCACAATGTGTATACTCGATAGCCCTCCGAATGTGATTTCTTGAGCCGCTGCCCCGGAGCAGAGGTTATTTTTCTTCCTTTTCCCTCCAAACTGTGCTACAATGGTCTCACCTGAAAAGTGCCCGTTACGTTCCAACTTTACAAGGAGGGAAATGCTATGAAGTATCAAAATCTGGGCAAGACCGACCTGAATGCCTCGGTGGTGGCCATGGGAGCCTGGGGCATCGGCGGGGGCACCGTCTGGCCCGACATGGCCCTGACGGTCAAGGACGTGGAAAACCTGCTGGACGCCGCCACCGATTTGGAGGTCAACTACATCGACACCGCCCCCGTCTACGGCACCGGAGTCAGCGAGGACCTGCTGGGCAAGGCCCTGAAGGGCCGCCGGGACAAGTTCCTGGTCCAGACCAAGTGCTCCCTGAACTGGCGGGGAGACGGCGGCAACTTCCACTATGAGCGGGACGGGGTCACCGTCAACAACGACACCTCCGCCCGGGCTGTCAAGCAGGACGTGGAGGACTCCCTGAAGCGGATGGGCCTTGACTACATCGACCTGATCGTGGTCCACTATGTCTGCAAGTCCTGGCCGGTGGAGGAGACCATGGGGGCCCTCCAGGACCTCATCAAGGAGGGCAAGATCCGGGCCGTGGGCCTTTCCAACTCCCAGCCCGCCGACCTGGACGAGTACGCCAAGTACGGCACGGTGGCCCTGGTCCAGGAGTTCTACTCCCTCCTCTCCCCCTATCACGGCGGGGACTACTTCCCCACCACCGACAAGCACGGCGCCACCTTCCAGGTCTACGGCGCACTGGAGGAGGGCTTCCTCACCCACCCCGACTTTGTGGACAAGACCTTCCCCGCCGGGGACGTGCGGGGCAAGCTGCCCTGGATCCACGAGCCTATCAAGGGCAACATCCACAAGCTCTTTGATGAGGTGCTCACCCCCCTGACCCGGAAGTACAACTGCTCCTACGCCAACCTCATCCAGGCCTGGACCCTGGCCCAGTACCCCAACCTGAGCCTGCTCACCGGCTTCCGCCGGGTGGAGACCCTGGAGAACACCTGCAAGAGCCTGGAGCTGGTGCTGGATCCCGCCGATATCGCCCTGATGAGCGAGGCCGCCAAGCCCGCCCAGGTCCCTGTGCTGGACAAGTAAGCATCCTCTGCAAAGCGGAACAGGCATCACCCCTAATAAACACAACAAGGGCCGGTCCCAAATGGGACCGGCCCTTGCACTATCAAAGGGGAATTGCTTCCGTTGGCTGACTTACTTGCTGATGGTCTCGCCGGCCAGCTTGCCGAAGACCACGGTGTCCACCACGGCGTTGCCGCCCAGGCGGTTGCCGCCGTGGATGCCGCCGGTGATCTCGCCGGCAGCCACAAGGCCGGGGATTGCGTTGCCGTCAGCGTCCAGCACACGGCACTCGGTGTCGATGGTCACGCCGCCCATGGTGTGGTGCACGCAGGGCTGACGGGGAGTGGCCACGAAGGGACCGGTGACCAGCTTGGTGGAGAACAGGGTACGGCCGGTGGGATCGGTCTCACCGTCCACATAGCTGTTGAAGTCGTCCACAGTCTTCTGCAGGGTGGCGGGGTCCATACCCAGCTTGGTGGCCAGTTCTTCGATGGTGTCGGCGATGTAGATGTAGCCCTCCTCCTCCATCTGGGCGAAGGAGAAGCCATCGGCGGTGACGGCGGTGTTCACATCGGTGTAGTCGCCGTCGGCGGACTCGATGAAGTACCACATCTGGTCGGGCTGCTCCAGGATGGCCAGGCAGATCTCGTCCCGGCGGCCGTCCTCACGGACGAAGCGCTCGCCGTTCTTGTTGACGCACAGCTCCTGGTCGGTGCCGTTGACCACACGGGCGGGGTACTTGGTCAGGCCGCCGTCCTTCAGGTTGCCCAGGTAGAGCAGCTGGAGCTGGGTCATGTCGGTGAGGGAGGCGCCCACGGCCTTGGCCATGGTGATGCCGTCGCCCTGAGAGCAGTCAAAGCGGTTGGTGGTCCGCATCTTGGACAGGTCGGGCCACTTGCCGGTGGTGTTGTACTCCTGGACCATGGTGCCGTTGGCGGCGAAGCCACCGGTGGCCAGCACCACGCCCTTCTTGGCGTTGAAGGTATAAGTATTGCCGAACTCGTCCTGGCCCTTGGCGCCGACCACCTTGCCGTCAGCATCCTGAATCAGCTCAGTGACGGTGGTGGAGGTGATGATCTCTACGTTGGCGTCCTTGGCGATGGTGTTCACATAGGTGGAGATGAAGCCGGTGCCCATCTGCATGGTGGAGGTGTGGGTGCGCTGCCACAGAGAGCCAGCGCCCTGACCGATGGCATCGTTGAACTCCATGCCCAGGCTGCGGATCCAGTTGTAGCCGGCGGTGGCGTTCTCGGTCAGCACCTTCACCAGATCCAGGTTGGCCACCTGGTCGCCCCCGTTGTAGGTCTGGAGGGTGAACCAGGCATCGGAGTCAAACAGGTCGGTGCGGCCGGAGCTCTTGTACTCGTTCCACTCCTTGGTAACCTGCTCGATGAGGGCCTTGTGCTCGTCATTGACGGGGGTGACGGAGATACCGGCCTCGATGGTGGCCTTGACGGCATCGGTCATCTCCACCTTGCCCTGGAGCTCGGCATCGGGGTTGTTGTAGATAGCGCCGCAGACCAGGGTGTCGCCGCCCACAGCGCCGCACTTCTCCACCACGATGGCGGTGGCACCCTGCTGAGAAGCGGCAATGGCAGCGGCCAGACCGGCGCCGCCGCCGCCCACCACGATGACGTCAGCCTCCTTGGTGATGTCGGTGCCGTTCTTTTCCACGGGTGCCTTCCAGTCATCCAGGTTGGCGCCGGCCTGGGTCAGGCAGTCCTGAACGGCGGCCTTGATGGCGGCAGAGGTGATGGTGGCGCCGCAGACAGCGTCCACATTGGTGGTCTGGTTGGCCACGATGGCCTCGGGAATGGCAAGGGTGGGGACGATGCCCTCGGCCTTACCATCCACCAGCACGGAGCCGATGCCCGGGGTCTCCTGGTTCTCCAGGACCTTGACGGAGGTGATGGCGGTCTCGTCCACCACCACTTCCACCTTCACCTGACCATTCATGCCCAGCTTGGAGGCGGTGTAGGTACCGGCAGTCATGCCGCCGGCGGCCTCGGGGGTGGGGGTGGGCTCGCTGCTGTCCTTGCAGGCAGCCAGACCCACGCACAGGGCCGAGGCCATGAGCAGTGCTAAGAGTCGCTTCTTCATGTTTCTGTCTCCTTTCCAATTTCCCACTTTGTGGGGTAACTTGAGTATATCATATACATTGTTAAAAAGCAGACGAATTTTTCGTGCTATCATTCGGTTTCCTCGAATGGTCATAAAAAAGGAGCCGCCCCACAGGGACGGCCCCGGACTGTCAAAAGATTTTTTAACAGTCTACGTCGCATTTTGACACGCTTGCTTCAGCGGGTCAGATAGTGTTTGGGATCTTGGCGGGAGCGCTCCTCGGCGAACTTCTGGATCTCCCCCAGGAAGGTGACCTGGGCCGGCGGGAGGGTCTGCCCGGCCTTGTAAAAGACCCCGTACCAAAGCCACACATCCTCCTCGGCCATATCCAAAACCTGCAGGTCCCCGTAGGAGGTGAACCACTGGGCTGCCGAGTAGGGGCAGGACAGGATGGCCCCCTCTGTGGCCAGCTTGTGAAGGACCAGCTGCATGATGCCCAAATAGTAGGTGGCGTCGGGCTTCACGTCGACACCCGCCATCCGCTTGAGCATCTCACTGGTGCAATAGCAGTCGGCATGGGGGGCGGCAAAGGGGTATCCCGCCAGATCGGCATAGTGGAGCCCCTTCTGTCCGGCCAGAGGATGGTTTTTATGTACCACCAGGCTGGTGGGCTCCCGATAGAGGAAGGTGCCGTCCAGCCCGGGCAGGGGTTTGCGGCTGGGGGCACAGTGCATCCCCACGTCCACATCCCCGCTGAGGATGGTCCCGGGCGCCTGCATGTTGGAGGAAAAATGGATCCCCAGCTGGATGTTGGGGTGACGCTGGAGAAAGCTGTCGAAGAAGGGGCTGAAGGCATAGGTGGCGATAAGCTCGCAGCCCGCCACCCCAAGGGTCAGCTCCTCGTCGGCGGGCACCACACTGCGCAGGGCCAGGTCGTAGTCCATGAGCAGCCGCTGGGCGCTCTCCAAAAAGCCCTGCCCCTCCCCGGTCAGCTCCAGCTGCCGGCCCACCTTGGTGAACAGCCGCACCCCCAACTCCTGCTCCAGGGCACGGATGTGCCCGGTGAGGGTGGAGGGGGCATAGCTCAGCCGCTGGGCGGCCTGCTGATAGTTCAGCGTTTCCGACAGCACCACAAATGTTTTGACAGCCTTCGTATCCATACTGAATCCTCCCCCTTTGGGCAAAGTATAGCACAGCCCCCCGCAAATAAGCAAGTCAAATTCTTAACAATTTTGACGAAGTGGGCTTTCCTTCCTCCCTTTTTGAATTTTCTCTGCTAATTTTTCGTTTTAACTTGTACTTTCCTTACATTTCGTGCTAAAATATTTTATCTCCCTCTCTCGGGGGATGAACGATATTTGGCCTGTGCCCATCAAAAAAGGAGGAGAGCCGGTATGGACGAGCACGACCTGCACCAGGAGCCGATCCATCCTCTGGAGCTCGATGACCTCCAGGAATATCAGCAGCTGCGCTCTCTGCTCCAGCTGCCCGAATTTCAATCTCTGCTGGCCCTGGAGTTCAAGGACCCCCAGGAATTCCAGAAGCTGCGCACCCTGCTCCAGCAGCCCCAGTTCCAGCCCCTGCTGGCCCTGCAGCAGCTCCAGTCGGCCATCCATACAAAATCTATCACCGACCAGATGCCCGGGGGCTTCTTCATCTACCGGGCCGATGGAGACGAGGAGCTGCTCTACGCCAACGAGGCCCTGCTGCGCCTCTTCGGCTGCGAGGACCTGCAGCAGTTCAAGGACCTGACGGGATATACCTTCAAGGGCATGGTCCACCCCGAGGACTATGCCCAGGTGGAAAAGAGCATCTGGGAGCAGATCGAGGCCAGCCACTTCGACCTGGACTATGTGGAATACCGCATCACCCAGCGGGACGGCAGCGTCCGCTGGATCGAGGACTACGGCCACTTCGTCCGCAACGATGCCGCCGGCGACCTCTTTTACGTCTTTGTGGCCGACGCCACCGACAAGCGGCAGGCCCAGCTGGCCGAGCGCCAGGCCATGCTGGAGGCGGCCAACCGGGAGCTGCGCCGGCGGCTGAAGATCATCGAGGGGTTCAGCATGGACTACGAGTCCATCTTCTACGCCGACCTGGACGCCGACGAGGTCCAGCCCTACCAGCTCAGCCACCGGGCCATGCCCGAGGTATACGTGATGGGCCGGACCATGCCCTTCCGGGATTTTGCACGGCCCTATATCCAAACCTGGGTCCACCCCGAGGACCGGGAAAAGCTGCTTCAGGTGGTGGATGTGGATTACATCCGCCGCCGCCTGGATCAGGAACGGTCGTTTTATGTAAACTACCGCATCGTGGAGGGGGAACGAACGCCCTTCCTCCAGCTGCGCATTTCCAACGTGGACAGCCCCGGCCGCTGCTCCCAGATCGTTCTGGGCTTCCGCAGCGTGGACAGCGAGATCTCCCGGGAGGCCGAGCAGCGGGAGGTGCTGGAGACCGCCCTGCGTAAGGCCAACGCCGCTGTGGAGGCCAAGAACACCTTCCTGAGCAACATGTCCCACGACATTCGCACCCCCCTCAACGCCGTGGTGGGCTACACCGCCCTGGCCAGAAAAAACCTGTCCGACCCGGAGAAGCTCAAGGGCTTTTTGGAGCAGGTGGAGACAGCCGCCTCCTGGCTCCAGCGCCTCATTGAGGACGTGCTGGAGCTCAGCCGCATCGAGGCCGGCCAGAGCACCAGCAGCGAGACCCTGTGCGATCTGACACAGGTGCTCCACGCCGTCCACTCCTCGGTGCAGGAGGAGGCCGCCCGGAAGGGCATCCAGATCTCCCCGGGCTGCCAGGACCTTCAGCACCCGCAGGTCTATGTGGACCGGCCCAAGCTGGAGCAGGCCCTTGTCCGGCTGGTATCCAACGCCGTGAAATACACCCCCGCCGGGGGCCATGTCCGCCTGACGGTGGCCCAGAGCGGGGCGCCCACCCGGGACTATGCCCTCTACACCTTCACCGTGGAGGACGACGGCATCGGCATGGACTCCGACTTTTTGGAGCGTGTCTTTGACCCCTTCGAGCGCCAGCGCTCCACCACCCTCAGCGGCGTGCCCGGCATGGGGCTGGGCCTCACCATCGCCCGGAGCATGGTGGAGCTCATGGGGGGCACCCTCACCGTGGAGAGCACGGTGGATCAGGGCAGCCGGTTCACCATTGCTCTGTCCCTCCGGGTCCGGGACCACGCCCCGGTGCAGGCGGCGGCCACCACCCAGCGCATGCACCGCATCCTGCTGGTGGAGGACAACGAGATCAACCGGGAGCTGTGTGCCGAGCTGCTCCGGGAGGTGGGCTTTGAGGTGGAGACCGCCGAAAACGGCCTGGAAGCCGTGGAGGCCGTCCGCTCCTCCCGCCCCGGGGACTTCACCCTGGTCCTTATGGACATCCAGATGCCCGTCATGGACGGCAATCTGGCCGCCCGGGCCATCCGGGCCCTGGAGGACCCCGATCTGGCCGCCATCCCCATTGTGGCCCTGTCGGCCAACGCCCTGGAGGAGGATCGGAAGAAGTCCATGGAGAGCGGCATGAACGCCCACCTGGCCAAGCCCATCCAGATCGACCAGCTCCTCCACTTCCTCAAGAGCTTCTCCGGCGAAACGCCGGACTGACACCCCCCCGACCACCGGCCCCTCCCCTCTGGGAGGGGCTGTTTTTTGGTTGGGGCACATGTTCCCCGCTCCCGGCGGCAAAATTGGCAAAAAGGGGCTTTTCTTTCTTCCCCGGCGGGATTATAATGGACCTGTCCCCCGCCCCTTGCCGGAGCGGGATCATCTCTCTCACAGGAGGATACATACTATGAAACAGCTTACCCGCAAGCTCCTAATGCTGGGCGCCGCCCTGGCCCTCATGAGCTCTGCCCCTGCCCTGGCCGCCGGGGAGACCGCTCCCGCCGACCAGGCCCCCGTCATCGCCGTTCAGCTGGATGGGGAGACCCTCACCTTCCCCGACGCCGTGCCCCAGGCGAAGGACGGCCGCACCTTCCTCCCCTTCCGGGCCGTCTTTGAGGCCATGGGAGCTGAGGTGTCCAACGAGGGCAGCGTCATCACCGCCATTCGGGGGGATCGGACCCTCACCATGACCATCGGGGAGACCAATGCCACCGTCACCACCGCCGGGGCCACCCTGCCCCTCCAGATGGACGTGGCCCCCTACGTGGACACCACCACCTGGCGGACCTATGTGCCCGTCCGCTTTGCCGCCCAGGCCCTGGGCTGCGCCGTGGGCTGGGACCAGGAGGCCTACACCGCCATCATCGTGGACACCGACAAGCTGGTGGAAAAGGCCCTGGAGGGCAAGCAGTTCACCTATTTGGACAAGTACACGGACTACTCCAAGCGGTTCAACGAGGGCATCTGGAACACCGATATGGACATGGCCGGCCAGATGGCTATGACCATCGAAGAGACCTCCATGGCCCTCCCCTTCTCCGCCCAGGCCAAGGCCATCACCCAGGACCAGACCAAGCTGGAGATGGACATGAACATGAAGATAGATATGTCCTCTCTGACGGAGCAGATCAAGGCCGAGGCCCAGGCCACCGGGGAGAGTGCCGAAATGGGGGACCAGCTCCAGGCCATGATCGACGCCCTGGGCAAGGAGGGCATCAGCCTGTCTATCCGGGGAGACATCACCAAGGGCAAGCTGGCCATGCTTATGGAGGGCGAAGCCCTCACCCAGATGGGGATGCCCCAGAACACCTGGTTTTCCATGGACCTGGCCGCTATGACCCAGCAGACCGGGCTGGACTACGCCTCCCTTCTGACTATGTCCACCAGCCAGACCTTTGACCCTGCCGCCCTGGTCAAGACCTTCCTAACCACCATGACCCCCACCGCCGCCACCAATGAAGGCTACGGCATCAGCTATCAGACCTTCGTGGACTCTGCCGAAAATGTGGCCCTCGCCCTCTCCGACAAGGGCTTCACCAAGAAGGGCAGCGACTACACCTGCTCCATTGACGGCGGGCTGAACAAGCTGAGCCTGACCCTCACCATGAAAAATGGCAAGGTGGCGGGCTATGCCATGGTTATGACCATGACCCAGACCGTGGGCGAGAGTTCTGCCTATACGGTCATGGAAATGGCCGTGGACGAGAAGGACAAGCTGACCGGGACCTTCTCCATGGACATGGCCGACACCACCAGCACAATGAACATGGAGATGGAGCTCACCGGCGGCTACACCAAGGGCAAGACCGCCCCCCAGACCCAGCCCCCCGAGGGAGCTGGCATCATCGACATGAACGCCCTGATCCCCATGCCCCTGTGAGGGCCGGCCCACATTTTCATTGACAAGACCGCCGGGCCATGGTAAGATAACGAAAATCGCAGAAGGGAGGCGGCAGAGCATGGCACAGGGTTATGGCATGATGACCGGGATGATGGACATGGCGATGATGCCCATGCCCACGGCTCTGTGCGCCCCCGGAACAGCCCCTGACGCCGCCTGATGCGGCACTATGGAGCGGCTTTATGTGGGAGGCGCAGACAGCGCCTCCCACTTTTTTGTCTGGAAATGAGGGATAACATTGATCAAATTGGACCATGTGAGCAAGACCTTCGGCGGCGGTGAAAGTGAGGTGGCCGCCGTCCGGGACGTGACCCTGGACATCGCCCAGGGGGAGATCTTCGGCATCATCGGCTACTCCGGGGCGGGCAAGTCCACCCTGGTGCGGTGCATCAACCTGCTGGAAAAGCCCACCCAGGGCACCGTCACGGTGGACGGGGTGGAGCTCACCGCCCTGAGCGAAAAGGAGCTGAGCCGCCAGCGGCAGAAGATCGGCATGATCTTCCAGCAGTTCAATCTCTTCATGCAGCGCACCTGCCTGGGCAATATCTGCTTCCCCCTGGAGCTTGCCGGCTGGGACCGGGAGAGGGCCAAACAGCGGGGCATGGAGCTATTGGAGCTTGTGGGCCTGCCCGATAAGGCCGGGGCCTACCCCGCCCAGCTCTCCGGCGGCCAGAAGCAGCGCATCGCCATCGCCCGGGCTTTGGCCTCCCGGCCCAAGGTGCTCCTCTGTGACGAGGCCACCTCCGCCCTGGACCCCCAGGCCACCCGCTCGGTGCTCCGGCTCATCCAGCAGATCAATCGGGAAACGGGCATCACCGTGGTCATCATCACCCATGAAATGGCAGTGGTGGAAGAGATCTGCTCCCGGGTGGCCATCCTGGACCAGGGTACCATGGTGGAGACGGGAACGGTGGAGGAGGTCTTTTCCAACCCCAAGACCGACGCCGGCCGGCGGCTGGTCTACCCCGACGGTCTGCCCGCCGAGCACGCCCCCTCCACCAACCTGGTGCGCATCGCCTTTGACGGCGGCTCGGTCTACGAGCCCATCATCGCCACCCTGGCCGCCGAGGTGGGGGTAAAGGTGTCCATTCTGGCCGCCGACACCCGGAACATCGACGACAAGGCCTTCGGCACCATGCTGCTGAGCCTGCCCCAGGACCCGGGGGAGGCCGCCAAGGCCATGGCCTATCTCAAGGATCAGAAAAATCTCTCTGTGGAGGAGGTGGCAGACTACCATGGATAAGTTTTTGACCCAGCTGGGGGAGATCTTCCAGAGCAGCAAGTACCTGGAGCTCTTCCTCGGCGACATCTGGGAGACCACCTACTCCACCGTCATTGCCACCGCCGTGGCCTTCCTGCTGGGCACGGCGCTGGCCGTGCTGCTGGTGACCGGGGAGAAGGACGGGGTACGCCCCCTGCCCGCCTGGTTCATGCGGCTGCTCAACATCGCCATCAACCTGCTGCGCTCGGTGCCCTTTCTCATCCTCATGCTCTTTGTGCTGCCCTTGAGCAAGCTGCTGCTGGGCACCACCATCGGCACAGCGGCCTCCATCCCCCCTCTCATCATCGCCGCCGCCCCCTTTGTGGCCCGGCTGGTGGAGACCTCCCTGCGGGAGGTGGACCGGGGAGCTATTGAGGCCGCCCAGGCCATGGGCTGTACCCCCGGGCAGATCGTGTGGAAGGTCATGCTCCCCGAGAGCCGGCCCGCCCTCATCTCCAGCTTCACCACCGCCCTCATCACCATCCTGGGCTACGGAGCCATGGCGGGGGCCATCGGCGGGGGCGGATTGGGCAAGACGGCCATCAACTACGGCTATAACAAGTATAACTACGCCGTCATGCTGGTGGCCACCGTCCTCATCGTCATCCTGGTCCAGATCGCCCAGTCCGTCGGCGGTATCGCCGCCCAGAAAAGCGACAAGCGCCTGCGCTAAAACCCACCGGCAAGCCCCCCTCCCCCACTCTTGGGGGCGGGGGGATCCAAAATTTTTGAGCTGCCCCCTTGACAACCCCCCGGAGCATGCAGTATACTGTGCACAACCCAAGCGAGAACTGAATAACGCCCAGCGGGGCTGACAAGGCCCCACACAAAAGCGATGAAGGAAAGAGTAAGCGTGGAGACAGGTTCCAGAGAGCCCCGGTTGGTGAGAAGGGGTACCGAAGGCCACGCCGAACATGGCTCCGGAGCTGCGTGGCCGAGCAAACAGGTAAGGTCACGACGGGTGCGCCCGTAACTGCGCAGGAGTGTGGCTGCACTCCCAAAGGCCCACACCGTGAGGTGTGTGCGAAGCAAGGTGGTACCACGAAGCCGGGAAGGCTCTCGTCCTTGAATGAAAATTCAAGGGCGTTTTTTTGTTCCCAAATTTGGGTAACAAAATTTGAAAAAGGAGCGTGTCCCACATGAAAAAGACCATCACTGCCATCCTCACCGCCGCCCTGACCCTCTCCCTCCTCGCCGGCTGCGGCGGGGGCGACAAGGAAAAGACCAAGCTGAAGGTGGGGGCCACCCCTGCCCCCCACGCCGAGATTTTGGAGGTTGTGAAGGAGGCTCTGGCCAAGGAGAACATTGAGCTGGAGATCGTGGAGTTCACCGAATATGTTCCCCTCAACACCGCCGTAGAGGAAGGGGAGCTGGACGCCAACTACTTCCAGCACATCACCTACATGAATGCTTGCAACGCCGAAAACGGCACCCACCTGGCCAGCGTGGGGGTCATCCACTACGAGCCCTTCGGCATCTACGCCGGCAAGACGGCCAGCCTGGCTGAGCTCAAGGACAGGGCCACCATCGGCATCCCCAACGACCCCACCAACGGCGGCCGGGCCCTGCTCCTCCTCCAGGAGCAGGGGCTCATCACCCTCCCCGCCGACGCCGGGCTCACCCCCACCGTGCTGGACATCCAGGACAACCCCCACAGCTACCAGATCGAGGAGCTCAGTGCCGAGCAGCTGCCCCGGTCCCTGGACAGCCTGGACGTGGCCGTCATCAACGGCAACTACGCCATCCAGGCCGGCCTGAAGGTCTCCGACGCCCTGGCCATCGAGTCCTCTGGCGGCCTGGCCGCCGAGGCCTACGGCAACATCATCGCCGTCAAGGAGGGCAACGAGGACAATGCCGCCGTCAAGGCCCTGCTCACCGCCCTCCAGTCCGAGGAGGTCAAGACCTTCATCGAAAACACCTACGACGGGGCCGTAGTCAGCGTATTCTAAGCCCCGAAGGGAGGCATCGCCCATGTTTGTCAGCTACCGAACCGGAGAGGATTTCCTCCGGGACAACGCCCGGCTTTTGGCCGCCCGGCCTCTGGAGACCGTCTTTTTCCCCGCCAACGCCCGGCAGATGAGCGATATGTCCAATGGCTTCGCCCTCCGGGTGAGTGAAGGGGACGAGAGCCTGCTGGCCATCCGCTATGACCGCTGGCCCATGGTCCTCTACGGCAGCAGTGCCCTCTGCCCCCAGCTGGCCCGGGAACTGGCCCAGGGCGGACCCCCCTTTGAGCGGGTGCTGGGCAGCGAGGAGGTGACCACCGCCTTCCTCACGGCCTACGAGGTCATCCGGGGCGGCAGCCACCGGCTGGTCAACGCCATGGACATCATGCGCTGCGACCGGCTCCTGGACTGCCCCACCCCCGATGTGGAGAGAGCCACCAAGGCGGACATTGATGAGCTGACAGCCCTCACCCTCCGCTTCAACGAGGATACCCACCAGAGCCCCCGCTCCCCGGAGGATGTCCGCTCTGATGTGGCGGCCCAGCTGGAGGGCTGCGTCCTCATTCGCCGGGGCGGGCACATCGCCGCCATGGCCAAGCGGACCAGACAGGAGGAGCATTTGTGCTCGGTCTCCGGGGTGTATACCCACCCCGACTTCCGGGGGCAGGGGCTGGCCCGGCAGGTGGTGACCCACCTCACCCGGACCATTCAGGAGGAGGGGCGGTTACCCTACCTCTTTGTGGACCAGACCAACCCCATCACCAATCACCTCTACTCCTCCATTGGCTACACCTACGATGCCCCAATATGGGAAACGGAGTATCTTTCCCCCGCATAAATCCCCCCAAAAAGGGCCGGTCTGCCGTCAGACCGGCCCTTTTTCTGCCCTCTGCCCCCCTTTTTTTGCCCCTCTCACCCCCCTTTTGGCCCTGTTTTTCCCGGTTTTATCCCCGCTCTGCCCCGATTTTTCTGCGGTTTTACCCCGATTTCATCCCTGTTTCGCTCCGGTTTTCCCCGGCTTTTCATTGATTTTTCCCTCAAACCAGTGTAAAATAACTCTATTGCCACAAACTGAAAATGAAAGGATGTTTTACCATGACCTATTCCTTCCAGCAGTACGAGGAGAGCGCCCGGTATATCCGCTCCCGCATCGGGGATTTTCAGCCCGACGTGGTGATGGTCCTGGGCTCGGGCCTGGGCTACCTGGGCGACATCGTGGAAAACCCCATTGTGGTCCCCTACGGGGACATTCCTCACTTCAAAGTCTCCACCGCCCCCGGCCACAAGGGCCAGCTGGTCTTTGGCACCCTCTCGGGCAAGCGGGTAGCCGTGATGCAGGGCCGGATGCACCACTACGAGGGCTATTCCTATGAGGATGTGTCCTACGCCGTCCGGGTGCTGAAGCTGGTGGGCTGCACCACCCTTATCGTCACCAACGCCGCCGGCTGCACCAATGTAAAGTGGAATGTGGGTGACATCATGCTCATCACCGACCACATCAAGATCTTTATGGAGTCCCCCCTCCGGGGTGAAAACCTGCCCGAATTCGGCCCCCGGTTCCCCGACATGTCCCACGTCTACACCCCTGCCCTTCAGGAGGTAGCCCGCTCCTGCGCCAAGGAGCTGAATATGCCTTTGCGGGAGGGCGTGTATATGTACTTCCCCGGCCCCCAGTTTGAGACCCCGGCCGAGGTGCGCCTTGCCCGGATGCTGGGCGGGGATGCCGTGGGCATGTCCACCGCCCCCGAGGCCATCGCCGCCGCTCACGCCGGCATGTCCATCCTGGGCTTCACCCTTTTGAGCAACATGGCCGCCGGCATCCTGGACCAGCCCCTCTCCGGGGAGGAGGTCAACGAGGCCGCCGAGGCCGCCCGGGAGAAGTTCTCCAAGCTCATTCTCACCTGCCTGACCAAGATGTAAGGAGGCCCCTCTATGTCCATCCTGTTTCAAAATGTCACCGCCGTGCTCATGGACGGCGGTCATACCGTATTGCCCAACGCCTTTGTGGCCGTGGAGGGCAACAAAATTTCCTTTGTGGGCACCGAAAAGCCCCAGGGCAGCTTTGAACGGGTCATCGACGGTCACGGGGGCATCCTCATGCCCGGCCTGGTGAACGCCCACACCCACGTGCCCATGACGGCCATGCGGGGCTACGGCGACGGCCACGACCTCCATGACTGGCTCAACAACTTCATCTTCCCCGTGGAGGCCAAGTGGGACGACCGGGCCATCCGGGCCTGCACCGATTTGGGGCTCATGGAGATGATCGCCAGCGGCACCACCTGCCTGTGCGATATGTATATGAACACCCTCACCATCGGCCAGGCGGTGGCCGACGCCGGCATTTCGGCCAACCTGGGGGTGGGGGTGGTATTCTTTGGGGAGGAGTTCTCCCCCGCCGCCTGCAGCGACTGCGCCAACACCGAGGCCCTTTTCCAGGCCTGGCACGGCTATGACGAGGGCCGCATCATCGTGGACGGCTCCATCCACGCCGAGTACACCTCCAAGCCCGGGCTCTACGAGTGGGTGGCCGACTTTGCCAAGGCCCACGGCCTGGGCATCAATGTCCACATCAGCGAGACCAAAAAGGAGCACGAGGAGTGCAAACTCCGCCACGGCGGCCTGACCCCCATCCAGGTCATGGAAAAATACGGCGTGCTGGATGTGCGCACCACCGCCGCCCACTGTGTGTGGACCGAACCGGAGGACTGGGCCATCATGGCCGAAAAAGGTGTTTCTGCCGTCCACAACCCCGCCTCCAACCTGAAGCTGGGCTCCGGGGTGGCCCCCATTGTGGAGCTGATGAAGGCCGGGGTCAACGTGGCCCTGGGCACCGACGGGGTCAGCTCCAACAACACCACCGACATGTTCGAGGACATGAAGCTGGCCGCCATCCTGCAAAACGGCGTGCGCTGCGACCCCCTGGCCCTCACCGCCTGGGACGCCCTGGACTTCTCCACCGTCAACGGGGCCAAGGCCCTGGGCCGGGACACCGGGACCATCGCCGTGGGCAAGTGCGCCGACCTCATCCTGCTGGATCCCCACGCCCTGAACCTCATCCCCTGCCACGACGCCGCCAACAATTTGGCCTATGCCGCCCACGGGGCCAACGTGGTGCTGAATATGTGCCGGGGTAAGGTCATATATGAAAATGGGCAGTTCTTCACCATCGACGTGGAAAAGACCCTCCGTGAGGTCCGGGACTACGCCGTGCCCATGCTCTTTAAGTGAGAAGTGCGTTTTAAGTAATCCCCGGAAAGGCAGTGGCAAAATTTGGCTGATTCTCGTAAAAATTCCTTCTACGGCGGCGCCGCCATTTTGGCGGTGGGGTCCCTGCTGGTCAAGCTCATCGGCGCCGTCTACAAAATTCCCCTGGCCCGTATCCTCTCGGACGAGGCCTATGTGGACTTCAACGCCGCCTACAATATCTATAACTTTTTCCTGACCATCTCCACCGCCGGCCTGCCTGTGGCCCTCTCTAAGACCATCTCGGAGGCCACCACTCTGGGCCGGTACCGCCAGTCTGACCGCATCTTCTCGGTGGCTCTGCGCACCTTCCTGGTGCTGGGCAGCATCAGCTTTTTGGCCATGTCCGTCTTTGGTGCCCCCCTGGCCGTGCTGCTGGGGGATGAGTCGGCGGTGTACTGCGTGTGGTGTTTGAGCCCCTCGGTGCTCTGCGTGTGCATCATGGCCGCCTTCCGGGGCTACTACCAGGGCCACTCCTACATGATTCCCACGGCGGTGAGCCAGATCATTGAGGCCACCTGTAAGATGATCTTCGGTCTGGCCTTGGCCTTCGCCGTGTTCCAGCTGCTCCCCGGCAACGAGGCCCACCGCCACCGCATGTCGGCCGCCGGCGCCATCGCCGGCGTGTCCATCGGCAGCATCGTGGCCCTTATTTACCTGCTCTTTTTCTACCGCCGGGACCGGCGGCGCAACCCGCCCCCCAAGTCCTCCGACCGGCCCGACAACGACGGGGCCATCCTCCGGCGGCTACTGAAGCTGGCCGTCCCCATCACTCTGGGCTCGGCGGCGGTGAGCATCGTCACCCTCATTGACACCAAGGTGGTCCTCTCCCTGCTGGAGAAGATGTATACCGAGCTGCCCGAGCTGGTCACCCCCGCCGCCATTGCCCAATCCCTGGAGGAGGGGGGCGTCTCCCCCCAGCTCTATATGGCCCAGGGTCTGAAGGGCGTGTACGACAAGTGCATGGCCATCTACAACCTGCCCAGCCAGCTCATGGTGGCCATCACCGCCAGCGTCATCCCCGCCGTGTCCGCTTTCCTGGCCCGGCGGGATAAGGCGGGGGCAGGCCGGACCAGCGAGTCTGCCCTGCGCATCGGCGCCCTTTTGTGCCTGCCCATGGGCTTCGGCCTGTTCGCCCTGGGCGGGCCCATCACCAAGCTGGTGCTGGCCCTGGACCCGGCGGAGGCCGGCCCCATTATGAGTGTGCTGGGCCTTGCCACCATCTTCATCTGCATCATGCTCATCTGCAACTCCATCCTCCAGGCCCATGGGCTTGTGAACCTGCCTGTACTCACCGTCATTGTGGGTGGCGTCATCAAGCTCATTGTCAACTATGTCCTGGTGGGCAACTACGACATCAACATCAAGGGGGCCCCCTGGGGCACCCTGTGCTGCTTCCTGGTGGCCGCCCTCATGGACCTGTTCTTTGTCAAGCGGGCAATCGCCTCTCCCCCCCAGCTCAGCCGGGTCTTCCCCAAGCCCCTGCTGGCCTCGGCCATTATGGCCGCCGCCGCTTGGGTCTCCCACGGATTGCTAGTGGGCATCGTGGGCAACTCCATCGCCACCCTGGCGGGCATCCTGGTGGGTGTGGTGGTCTACGCCCTGCTGGTGCTGCTGCTGAAGGCCATCTCCCCCGATGATCTGGCCCTTATCCCCAAGGGAGATAAAATCGCCAAGCTCCTTCATATCCAGTGATTTTTATTTAGGTTCTATTGAAAAATTGCCCTCAAAGGCCGACTTTTCCCATTTATTTCCGAATTTCAAAAGAAAAAGCAAGAAATTTCCCTGTTTTTTCGGGAAAACCTCTTGAAGTGCGAGGTAAAATATGATAGATTTTATCAGGAAAGAATCTTACGGGCTCAAAGACTTGGAGAACATCGTGGCCATCCTCCGTGGCCCGGGGGGTTGCCCCTGGGACGCCGAGCAGACCCACACCTCCTCCCGGCGTAATCTGCTGGAGGAGAGCTATGAGGTGGTGGAGGCCATTGATGAGGGCAGCTCCGACCATTTGAAGGAGGAGCTGGGCGACCTTCTGCTCCAGGTCTTTATCCACGCCGAGATGGAAAAGGAACAGGGCGGGTTCACCGTGGACGATGTGGCCGACGGCATTTGCAAGAAGCTCATCTACCGCCATCCTCACGTCTTTGGCGAGGTAGAGGTCCAAAATTCTGCCGAGGTGCTGGTAAATTGGGAGGCCCTGAAGCGCACGGAAAAAAGTCAGGACACCTATACCGACACTCTCCAGGCGGTGGCCAAGTCCCTGCCCGCCCTGTGGCGGGCCGAGAAGGTCCAGAAGAAGGCCAAAAAGGCGGGCTTCGACTGGGACCGGACCGAGGACGCCCTGGCCAAGCTGGAGGAGGAGGTGGCCGAGCTCAAGGAGGCCATCGCCCAGGGCACCAACACGGCCGAGGAGCTGGGCGACCTGCTCTTTGCCGCCGTCAATGTCTCCCGCTTTATCGCCGTGGACAGCGAAATGGCGCTCCACGCCGCCAGTGAAAAGTTCATCTCCCGCTTCGCCAAGGTGGAAGCTTTGGCAAAGGAGGCGGGCAGGGACATGAAGGACATGACCCTGTCTGAGCTGGACGAGCTGTGGGAACAGGCCAAGAGGGCCTGACACGAAAGAACTTAATGGCTTCGGCCTTAAGTATAAAGGTGCAAAATGCACCGAGAAAAACAGGAGGAAATACCAATGAATAAAGCTGAACTGATCAATGCCGCCGCCGAGAAGGCCGGCCTGTCCAAGAAGGACACCGAGGCCGCTATCAACGCCGCCATCGACGCCATCACCGAGTGCCTCGCCTCTGGCGACAAGGTGCAGCTGGTTGGCTTCGGCGTCTTTGAGGTGAAGGCCCGTGCCGCCCGCATCGGCCGCAACCCCAAGACCCGTGAGACCATCAACATCCCCGCCAGCAAGGTCCCCGTTTTCAAGCCCGGCAAGGGCCTGAAGGACGCCGTGTCCAAGTAATTAAAGGCAAATCAGAAGACGGCCCCGGGAATGCTCCCGGGGCCGTTTTTTATGGTTTTCTTTCCGCTTGGTTTATGCTACAATGGGCCTAAGGGAATATTGTGCGCCTATGCAAACTCTGAAAGGTGGTTTTTCCATGCGGCTGGACAAATGGTTGAAAAATTCCCGGCTTATCAAAAGAAGAACGGTGGCCAACGAGGCCTGCGATGCCGGCAAGGTCACCGCCAACGGCCGGGCGGTGAAGGCCTCCTACGAGGTGAAGCCCGGGGATGTGCTCTCCCTCACCTTCGGCGAGCGGACCACCACGGTGAAGGTTCTCTCCGTTCAGGAGATCGTGGGCAAGGCCGGAGCAGAGGCCCTCTATGAGGAGGTGCGGTAAACGCCCCCAGCCCCGGAAAGGCAGACAACACAAAGGACACGGAGAGGGTTCTCCGTGTCCTTTGTGTTGTCCTTATTTTTACTGCATCAGGGAGCAGACAAGCTCGGTATACTCCGCCGTGTCCTCCAGAGGCAGGCCGGCGATGATGAGGGCCTGGCTGTAAAGCAGCTGGGCGTACTTTTTGGCCTTCTCCGGGTCCTGGGCCACAGCCTGGGCCAGGGCGGCGTAGACGGGGGCGTCGGCGTTGAGCTCCAGCACCCGCTGGGCCTTCATGAACTGGGCCTGGTCGCCCCCCACCTTCTGGAAGTACTTCTCCATCTCCAGGCTCATGGGCCCCTCGGCGGTAAGGCAGACGGCTCCCTTCTTCAGCACCCGGCTGAGGCGCACGTCAAAGACCTTGTCCCCCAGGGCCTCCTTCACGAAGTCCAGCACAGGCTTGTTGGCCTCGCTGCGCTTTTCGTTGGCCTCCTTCTCCTCCTCGCTCTCGGGGATGGCATCGGCGGCACCGGCGTCCTTGAAGGGCTTTTCGGCGTAATTGAGCAGGGTCTGGACCAGGAACTCGTCCACCTCGTCGGTGAGGTAGAGGATCTCGTAGCCCTTCTCCCGCACCCGCTCGGCCTGGGGCAGGTTCTTGGCCATGTCCACGCTCTCGGCGGAAAGGTAGAAGATGCTCTCCTGGCCTTCGGGCATCCGCTCCACGTACTCGCTTAGGGTGGTGAGCTCATCGCCGTGGGAGGTGTGGAAGAGCAGCAGGTCCTGGAGGAGCTCCTTCTTCTCGCCGTAGTTGTTGACCACGCCGTACTTCAGCTGCCGGGCGAAGCCGTTCCAGAACTTCAGGTACTTCTCCCGGTCCTCCTTCTGCAGCTTCAGCAGCTCGGATTTCACCTTCTTCTCGATGTTGCTCTCCATGAGGTGGAGGGCCCGGGTGTGCTGCAGGGTCTCCCGGGAGATATTGAGGGGCAGGTCGGGGGAGTCCACCACGCCCTTGAGGAAGGAGAAATGGTCGGGGACCACCTCGGGGCACTTGTCCATGATGAGCACCCCGGAGGAGTAGAGCTGCAGGCCCTTTTCAAAGTCCTTGGTGTAGTAGTCGTAGGGGGCCCGGGCGGGGATGAACAGCAGGGCCTTGTACTCCATCTGGCCCTCGGCGGCGATGTGGACGGTGGCAAGAGGCTCCTCCCAGTCGCCAAACTTCTCCTGGTAGAAGCTGTTGTAGTCCTCCGGCTTCACCTTGCTCTTGGGCCGCTGCCACAGGGGCACCATGGAGTTGAGGGTGTCCACCTCGGTGTAGCTCTCATACTCGGGCTTGTAGTCCTCCCCGGCATCGGCGGGCTTCTCCTTCTGCCGGGACTTGCGCACCTCCATGCGGATGGGGGTGTGGACGTAGTCGGAGTACTTCTTCACCAGCTCCTGGATGCGGTACTGCTCCAGGTAGTCGCTGTACCTGTCCTCGTCGGTGTCCGGTTTCAGGTGGAGGATGACCTCGCTGCCCACCTCGGCCTTGTCGCAGGGCTCGATGGTGTAGCCGTCCAGGCCGTTGCTGCGCCACTCGTAGGCCTCCTCGGCGCCGTAGGCCCGGGAGCGGACCACCACCTCGTCGGCCACCATGAAGGCGGAGTAGAAACCCACGCCGAACTGGCCGATAATGTCCACGTCCTTGGCCCCCTTGGGAGCGTTCTCTGCCTTGCTCATCTCCTCCTTGAACTTCAGCGAGCCGCTGCGGGCGATGGTGCCCAGGTTCTGCTCCAGCTCCTCCTTTGTCATGCCGATGCCGTTGTCGGCGATGGTGAGGGTGCGCTCATCCTTGTCGGCGGTGAGGAAGATCTGGAAGTCCTTCCGCTTGAGCTTGATGGAGTCGTCGGTGAGGGCCTTGTAGGCCAGCTTGTCCACGGCGTCGCTGGCGTTGGAGATGAGCTCCCGGAGAAAGATCTCCTTGTGGGTGTAGATGGAGTTGATCATCAGGTCCAGCAGGCGCTTGGACTCGGCCTTGAACTGCTTCTTTGCCATGGTATATTGCCTCCGTATATGATAAATTTTTGAATTTACAAAAAAATACTGTTAGCACTCATCAGAAGCGAGTGCTAACAGTATGATAATCCTTATGATGGAAAATTTCAAGGGTTTTCATGGAATGTTTACAAATTAGGCCATTTTCTCAATTTTCCGTCGGGTCGATAGCAGGGGCAAAGAAGCTCTCCTTCCCCTCCTCCAGTTCCTTCAGCATATCCTCCAGCCCCACCTCGCCCAGGGGGCGGACACCGTAGGGGACGCCGTCCTTCTCAATGAGCAGGGCCTGGGTGTGGAGATTGCCCCACTCGTCAAGGGTCTCCGCCCCAGCACCAGCCTGTATGGCCCGCTCCGGACTTTCAAAAACGGCATAATAGGAGAGCAGGTAGGCCTTGGCCCCCAGCTTCTCGTTCTCCCCCACCCTCTGGAACCCGGTGATGTGGCAGTCGGCGTAGAAGGGTTCCTCCAGCATCTCATTTTTCTGACCTGCGTAGTAGTCAAACCAATCGGCGATCATGACCCGGCAGTTCTGGTACCCCTCCCAGTCAAAGTCGGGGGAGGTACCCAAAAAGACCACCTTGGACGGGTCCTCGGGCTCCGGGACCTCGGTCTCGTCGGCCAGGGCGGTGTGGAATTCATCAAAACGCCAGCCCTCGGCCGTTTTCACCATTTTGATGGAGAACTCGCAGGTGCTTTCATAGCCCGCCAGCAGCCGGGCGTCCCGGTCCTGGTAGCTCTCCCCCTCTCGGGGCCAGCCCGAGCTATAATGGCCGATGAGGGTGAAGGTGATGGTATCCCCGGTCTGCTCCTCCAGCCGAAATTCGTCGGGGAAATTCCCGTTGTAGAAATAGCCCGACCCCCGGCCCAGGTCCATATAGCCCAGCCGGCCGTCGATGTCCCGGTAGATGGGCCGTCCCTCAAAGGCGGCGTTGCGGCCCGCCCAGAAGCTGTCGGTAAACACACTGTGGACGGCGGCGTCAAAGTCGGCCCAGTTTTCATAGCACCCCTGGGCCAGGGTGTAGGTGCTGCCGTCCCGCTCGGCCACCTCGGGGCTCACCCACTCCCCGGTGCGGAAGGGCTTTTCCTCAATGCCGCCGGTGTATCCGCCGAACATGGAGCCGTACAGGCTCACCGCCCCACGGTAGATGGCCTGCTGCTCCGCCGTGAGGAACTCGGGCAGGGCGGCGGCCTGGGCGTAGTCGGTAAGGGGGATATTCAGGGCGGGGACCTTCTCCGGGGTCAGGCTCTCCACCGGGACGGGGGTGACCTCCGGAGTGGGGGTGGTCTCCACCGTCGTTTTACACCCCACCAGCAGGGCCAGAAGCAGAAGGGCCAAAAGCTGTTTTTTCATATCACTCACCTCTATTCTATATGATAGCATATTTTAGCCCCCCAAGGGTTACAGGCTCATTACAACTCCATTACAATTTCGTTAGAAATGAAATTGCGCTTTTGCTCAAAATAGCCTATAATAGGACCATCACACAAATTCTCTCCCGGAAAGGATGATGGATATGCTGCTCCGCCTTCTGGCCGTGGGCGATGTGGTGGGTGAAGGGGGCCTGGCCTATCTGGCCGACCACCTGCCCGCCCTAAAAAAGCTCAAGGCGGTGGACTTCACCGTGGTCAACGGGGAAAATGCCTCGGGGGTGGGCATCCTCCCCCGGCAGGCCCAGGCCATTTTTGACGCCGGGGCCGACGTCATCACCCTGGGCAACCACACCTGGAACCGGCTCCAGATCGCCGACTTTCTGGAGGATAACCCCTATATCCTCCGCCCCGCCAACTACTCCAACCGGGTCCCCGGCCGGGGCTTCGGGGTCTTTGACGGCCCCCGGGGGCTGCGCATTGGGGTGATGAACCTCATTGGCCGGGCCGAGATGGACCCCAACGTGGACAACCCCTTCACCGTGGCCTTGCGGAGCCTGCGGGACATGGATGCCGACCTCATCGTGGTGGACTTTCACGCCGAGGCCACCAGCGAGAAGGGGGCCATGGGCTACTATCTGGACGGGCGGGTCCAGGCTCTCTGGGGCACCCACACCCACGTGCCCACCGCCGACGGCCAGATCCTGCCCAAGGGCACCGGCTTTGTCACTGACCTGGGTATGACCGGCCCACGCCAGTCGGTGCTGGGGGTACGCCCCGAACAGTCCATCAACCGTTTCCTGGGGGGCCTGCCCCAGCGCTACGCCGAGGCCGAGGGCCCCTGCAAGCTGAACAGCGTCCTCTTCACCATCGACACCGACACCCGCCGCTGTGTGGAGCTGGAGCGGGTGGACCTGGCCGACTGACCGCCCCCATCCACCCCCGACAAATTTCCCTTCAAGAGGTGATCCCGTGCTTCACATCCTTCACGCCGCCGACCTCCATCTGGACGCCCCCTTCGCCGCCCTCTCCCCCGACCAGGCCCGCCAGCGCCGCCAGGAGCAGCGGCAGCTGCTCTCCCGGCTGGCCGACCTGGCCATCGACCGGGGGGCCGACCTGGTGCTGCTCGCAGGAGATTTGCTGGACCACCGGCAGACCTACCGGGAGACCGCCCAGGCCCTGGCCGACCAGCTGGGCCGCATCCCCGCCCCGGTGGCTATCGCCCCGGGCAACCACGACTTCCACGCTCTGTCCAGCCTGTACGCCGCCCCCATCTGGCCCCGGAATGTGATCATTTTCCGGGACAGCCGCCCCGCCCTGATGGAGCTGCCTTTCTGTGACCTCTACGGCGCCGCCTTCACCGGCCAGTACCGGGACGACTCCCCCCTTCAGGGTTTCACCGCCCCCGAGACCGGCAAGCCGGCGGTGATGGTCTGTCACGGCGAGGTAGAGGGGGCCGGCCGCTACGGCCCCATCTCCAGAGAGGACATCGCCCACAGCGGCCTGACCTACCTGGCTCTGGGCCACATCCACAGTTGCTCCGGACTTCGGCGGGAGGGCAATACATACTGGGCCTACCCCGGCTGCCCCGAGGGCCGGGGCTTTGACGAGACCGGGGACAAGGGGGCATTGTGGGTCACCATTGACGACGAGGGCACGGTGGAGACCGAGTTTGTCCCCCTGGCCGCCCGGAACTATGAGATTTTGGAGTGCGACCTCACAGGCAGGGACCCCCTTCAGGCCCTTCTGGGGGCTTTGGAGAGCGGCAGCGTCGACGACATTGCCCGGGTGATCCTCACCGGAGAGGCCCAGCGCCCCGACCTGGCCGCTCTGGCCCAGGCCGCCCAGGGCAGGCGATGGGCCCTCACCCTCCGGGACCACACCCGGCTGCCCCGGGACCAGTGGGAGCGGATGGAGGAGGACAGCCTCACCGGCCTGTTCCTCCGGGATATGCGCCGCCGGATGGACGCCGCCCAGACCGAGGAGGAGCGGGCCACCCTGGCTCAGGCCCTCCGCTTCGGCCTGGCCGCCTTGGAAAACGGGGAGGATCTGCCATGAGAATACTGGAAATGACGGCCACCTTCGGTGGCCTGGACCACGCCAAGCTCTGCCCCGGGCCGGGCTTCACCCTGGTCTCCGCCCCCAACGAGTCGGGCAAGTCCACCTGGGCGGCCTTTCTTCGGGCCATGCTCTACGGCTTCCCCGCCCGGGACCGGGACAAGGTGGGCTACATCGCCGAGAAAAACCGTTATCAGCCCTGGTCGGGAGCCCCTATGGAGGGCACCCTCACGTTGGAGTGGCAGGGCCGGGAGCTGACCCTCTACCGGGGGCCCAAGGGGGCCACCGCCTGGGGGGCCTTTTCGGCAGTCTGGACGGCCACCAAGGAGCCTGTCCCCGGCCTCACCGCTGAAAACTGCGGGGAGACCCTCACCGGGGTCACCCGGGAGGTCTTTGAGCGCACCGCCTTCTTCCCCCAGGGCTCGGGGGCCCCCTCCCCCAGCGCCGAGCTGGAAAAACGCATCGCCGCACTGTGGACCACCGGAGAGGAGGAGGTCTCCTACTCCCAGGTGGAGCGGCGGCTGCTGGATTGGCGCAACCGCCGGAAGGTCAATGTTCGGGTGGGCCGCATCCCCGAGCTGGAGGGGGAGCTGGCCCAGGTGAACGCTGCCCTGGAGAGCCAGGGGGCCATCCTGGAGCGGAGCCTGGCCGCCCAGCGGGAGCGGGAGGAGCTGGAGGAACAGCGCACTGCCCTCCACACCCAGGTCCAGGCCCACGCCGCCTATCGGGCCGCCCAGCAGAGCCAGCGCCGGCAGGAGGCCCAGACCCAGCTGACCCAGGCCCAGGACAAGGCCCAGGCCGCCGGGGCGGCCATGGAGCACCTGCCTGATGACGAGGCCCTCCATCAGGCCCAGGGAGAGCTGAAATATCTCAACGACCTGACCAACCGGCAGACCCAGGCGGAGAACGCCATCCCCCCTGCCCGGGAAAAGGCCGAAGCGGCCCGGGAGCAGGTGGAGAATGATCCCTATTTCAAGGGGATGGATCCGGCCCAGGCGGCTGCCCAGGCGGGGTCAGACAGGGACCTTTCCCACAAGCTGCTACGCAAATTCGACCTGCGCCGCTTTGCCCTTGTCTCGGCTGTCATATTTGCCTTCTGGGCCCTTGTCCTGTCGTTCCTCTTGTGGGGGGAGTCCCGGGATGTCCTCCTCCACGTCGCTCCCATAGCCGCAGCAGCTCTTGCCGGCGGCATTGGATTGGGGGCTGTTTTGCTCTTTTTTGGCCTGCACCTCAACCAGAAAAAGGGCCAGACCATTCTGGCCAAGTACCACGCCCAGACCCCCCAGGACATCACCGCCCGGGCCACAACATATGCCCAGAAGGTCACCGCCGCCCAGGAGGCCCAGCGGGCCTGCGAGGAGGCCAGAGCCGAGCTGGACCGGCTCACGGTGGAAAAGCTGGCCCTCACCGACAAGCTGCTCACCTTCGTCCGTCCCTTTGCCCCCGAGGTGACAAACCCCTTCGGTCTCTCTGCCGCCCTCTCCAAGGCCCTGCAGCAGCGTGCCTGGTACCGGGAGGCCCAGACCCAGGCCCAGGCCGCACGGCAGGTGCTGGAGGCCATTCCCGGCGCCCAGGAGGTCCCGGAGGGCCCCGTCCCCGCCCAGCCCCCCGAGGGGGACCCGGCGGATCTCTCCGCCCGGCTGGCCCTGGTGGAGCGGGATCTCACCCAGGTCCGGGACGAGAGCGCCCGGCTCCGGGGAGAGCTGAACAGCCTGGGGGACCCGGCCGAGCTCACCGCCCGGCGGGAGGCCCTCACCGAGGAGCTGGAGCGCCGCCAAGGGGAGGTGGAGGCCATCAACGCCGCCCTGGAGAGCCTGAAAAACGCCGATGACCTGCTGCGGGAGCGCTTCTCCCCCGCCATCAACGCCAGGGCGGGAGAATACCTCTCCACCCTCACCGGCGGGCGGTACGCCACCGCCGCCCTCACCCGGCAGTTCCAGGCCCTGGCCGGCACCGGCGATGCCGGCATCCAGCGCCAGGACCTGCTTCTCTCCGGCGGGGCCGCCCAGCAGCTCTATCTGGCCCTGCGGCTGGCCATGTGCGATCTGGCCCTGCCCCAGGAGGAGCCCTGCCCCATCCTGCTGGACGACACCCTGGACAGCTTTGACGACGGCCGGGCCGCTCTGGCCCTGGAGTGCCTGTTGGAGACCTCTAAAAACCGCCAGGTCCTCCTCTTTACCTGCCACAGCCGGGAAAAGGCCCTGCTGGCAGGCAAGCCGGCCACGGTGGTGGAGCTGTAAGGCGAGCCGGCCCGGAGCCGCCCCTTGCATTTTCTCTCCCCTTCGGCTATAATAGAAAAACTGAATGTGACTTTTGATTTGGAGTTGATCCCTATGGCGGAAGAAATCCTGCGCCCCGGCCAGGCCCCCCAGGCCAAGCCCGAGGAGGAAAACGGTTCCTTTAAGCAGGACCTTTATTATTGGGCCCAGGCCCTCATTGTGGTGCTGGTGAGCCTCATTCTGGCCTGCACCCTGGTGGGCCGGGTCATCCGGGTGGTGGGCTCCTCCATGGTGCCCACCCTCCACGAAAACGATTTGCTCCTCCTCCAGTCGGTGGGCTATACCCCCCAGCGGGGCGACGTGGTGGTACTCCGAAAGGAGACCCTCATGTCCTACCCCATCGTCAAGCGGGTCATCGCCACCGGCGGGGAGCATGTGGTCATCGACTACACCACCGGCACCGTGTTGGTGGATGGGGTGGCGCTGGACGAGCCCTACATCAACGAGATCATGGTGGACACCGGCTCCCCCAGCATGACCGTGCTGGACGTCACCGTCCCCGAGGGCTCGGTCTACGTGCTGGGAGACAATCGCAACCACTCCTCCGACTCCCGTCACAAGGACCTGGGCACGGTGGATGAGCGGTATATCCTGGGCAAGGCCCTCTTCCGCATCTTCCCCCTCTCGGCCTTCGGCGCCGTTGACTGAGGAAACCCAAAAGGCCGGGGCGCAGCTGCTGCGCCCCGGCCTTTTCACTTTCAACAAAATTTTTTTGGAAAACCTGTAACCTTTTCCCCCTCCCACTTGTATTGTGGGTGAAGGACCCTTCCAAACCATTGATAAATCAGGTGCGCCTATGAGAATGGAAACCGAGGTGCTGATGGACAGGTACAAGGACAATCTCTTCGCCGTGGCCTTCAACGTGTGCAAAAATGCCGCCGACGCCGACGACGTGGTCCAGGATACCTTCATCCAGTATCACACCCAAACCCGACAATTTGAAAGCGAGCAGCACATCAAGGCCTGGCTCATCCGGGTGGCCATCAACCGTGCCATCAACGTGACCCGCTCCCTGTGGCGGCGCAGCAGTCTGCCCCTGGAGGAGTACATGGAGTCCCTGCCCTTTGAGACCCCGGAGGAGAGCACCCTCTTTGCCCAGGTCATGGCCCTGCCCGAGAAGTACCGGGTGGTCATCCACCTGTTCTACTACGAGGACTACTCCGTCAGGGACATCGCCGGCATTTTGAAGGTAAACGAAACCAATGTCAAGGTCCGGCTGAGCCGGGGCCGTGGACTGCTCAAAAAAGCCTTAAAGGAGGAGTGGAGCGATGACGAACCATGAGAAGTACAAGCGGGCATTTTCCGTCCTTCATGCCTCCCAATCTATCTCTTTGGAGGAAGTCAATATGGAAAAGCATACAGTGAAATTCCACCTGCGTCCCGCCCTGGCCGCCGCTCTGGCGGCAGCCCTGCTGGTGGGCGGCATGGGGGCGGCCTACGCCGCCGACGTGGGCGGCATTCGGGAGAAGCTGCAGATCTGGATCAACGGCAAGCAGGTGGAGGCAGAGGTGGGCGGCTATACCGAGGACGGCACAGGCGGCTACACCTTCACCTATTCTGACGGCGAGGGTGGCTCCGCCACCGTCGGTGGCGGAGGGGTGGCCTTTGACAACAACGGCGTGGAGTACCCCCTCTCCCCCGAGGAGGTGGCCGGGCAGTTCGACTGCATCGTAGACACCGCCGAGGACGGCCGGGTCTATATCTACGACCACGACAAGACCTTCGACATTACCGACCTTCTGGCCGATGGCGCCTGCAAGGTATCCTTCGAGGTGGAGGGCCAGCAGGTCTACTACGACATTGAGGACAACGGGGGTGGTGGCTGGGCCTTCAGCCGGAGCGCCAAGCCCCAGGGCCAGGCGGAGGACTACACCAAGCTGGGCTGAACCCAGCAAAACAGGCCGGCACCCACATGGGTGCCGGCCTGTTTTACTGTCTCCCGGGTGGGTCTCCCCTCTTACAGAGGCAGAAACTCAATTTCCCCGGCCAGAATCTTGCACACGGGGCAGCGGGTGATCTTGTCCAGGATCTCCGCCTTGACGCTCTCGGGCACATCCCCGCCAATGGTGGTCTTGGCCTTGAACACGGTCTTGTCCGGGTCCCGGACCATCTCCACCTGGGTCTCCACCTGGTCAATGGGATAACCCTGCTCGGCCAGCAGCTTCTGGGCGGTGATGTTCATGCAGGCGGCATAGCCCTCGGCGATGAGCTCCCCGGGGCGCTGGTACAGATCGCCGCCCCCCTCGTCGGGGACATCAGCGAAAATATAGTGGCCCCGCCCATCGGTGAGCTGGGTGGCAAACTTTCTTCCTGTGCTGGTGGCTGTGATCATGGTGATGCACACTCCTTTTTTGTTTTGGATGGGCCCATTATAGCAGAGCTTCTCTCCCAATACAAGATACCTTAAAATTTATAAGTCAATATTCTTTTTCATAGTAATACTGTATCCGCCCCACGCAAAAAACAGACCCGCCATCTTTGATGGCGGGTCTTGTTTCTCTTTGCTTAGAAGTACTTCCGGACCCCTTCGGAGGCCAGAGAGGCGTCGGCCGAGATGGTGACGGTGAATTTGATGCCGTTCTTCTCGCCGAAGTCGTTGAGCCAGTCCAGGAACTGCTCCACCAGCTCGTTCTCGGGATCCACGCCCACGATCTTGGTCAGGGACTCGATAAAAACGCTGGTAATATCGTAGTTGCCGGCATGGAGGCCACTGACGAAGCCCTTGAGCATATCCAGGTTCTTCAGGTTGTACTCCTTGGCCTCGATGAGCCGAATCTGGTAATGGATGTCGTAGGTCAGCTTGCTGCCGTGCTCGATGCAGACCACGCTGCCGGCCTCGTTCTTGGCGGCCTCGTTAATGAGCTCGATCATCTGCTTGGTCTTGCCGGTACCCTTGACCCCCATGATCACTCTCACCATAAAAAATCACTCCTTCACATTCTGCACCGGGAGAGAGCTCTCCCCTGTGCTATGGTCTTATGATACCATATTCCCGGTCAGTGTTTCAACCGTTTTGTACAAATTCATGGAAAATTTGCATTTAGCTGCTTATCCTTACCCCCGGAAGGCCCCCTGTTCAGCCCTCCAACCGCTTTTCAAGCTCGGCCTTCTGCTTCTCATACCCCGGCTTGCACCCCGCAAAGGGCTTACGCCCTTTGCGGGGACCCCTTTTTACTTAAAATGCTCAGCGGAAATGAATTCCGCCTCCGCAAATTCTCCGCTCCGCTGCGAATTTACGCACCTGCGGTGCGGCGCCGCCTTTGGCGGCTTTGCTGGGCAAGCCGTTGCTCAAATACTTTTTTCAGCCGCCCAAACGCTTCTCCAACTCGGCCTTCTGCTTCTCATACCCCGGCTTGCCCAGCAGGGCGTACATATTGTTCTTATAAGCCTCCACCCCGGGCTGGTCGAAGGGGTTGACCTCCAACAGGTAGCCCGACAGGCCACAGGCGAACTCGAAGAAGTAGATCAGCTCGCCCAAACTGCGCTCGTCCCGGCCGGGGACGGTGAGCAGGATGTTGGGCACCCCTCCGTCCACATGGGCCAGGATGATCCCCCGGAGGGCCTGCTCGGCCACAAAGTCCAGTCCCTTGCCGGAAAGGAAGTTGAGCCCGTCCACATTCTCGGGGTCGTTGGGGATAGAAATTTTCGTTCTGGCCCTGTCAAAGCAGATCACCGTCTCGAACATGAGCCGCTCTCCCTGCTGGATGTACTGGCCCATGGAGTGGAGGTCGGCGGTGAACTCTACGCTGGCGGGGAACAGCCCCCTGCCCTCCTTGCCCTCGCTCTCGCCGTAGAGCTGCTTCCACCACTCGGCGAAGAAGCGGAAGGCGGGTTCGTAGCCGGCCAGGATCTCCACCTTCTTTCCGCTCTGGTAGAGGGCATGGCGGGCGGCGGCGTACTGCCAGGCGGGGTTGTCCATGCCGGGCACGGCCAGCTGCTCCATAGCCTGAGCCGCCCCGGCCATGAGGGCGGTGATGTCGATGCCGGCGGCGGCGATGGGCAGCAGCCCCACGGCGGTGAGGACACTGTACCGCCCTCCCACGGCGTCGGGGACCACGAACTCCTCATAGCCCTCGCTGTCGGCCAGGCCCTTCAAAGCCCCCCGCTTGGCATCGGTGGTGGCGTAGATGCGCCCCCGGGCCCCCTCCTTGCTGTACTTCTCCTCCAGCAGGGCCTTGAAGATGCGGAAGGCCACGGCGGGCTCGGTGGTGGTGCCCGACTTGGAGATAACATTCACCGAGAAATCCACGTCCTTCACCAGGTCAATGACCTCGTTGAGGGCGTCGGCGCTAAGGCCGTTGCCGGCGAAGTAGATGGCGGGGCTGTCCTTCCGGGTCAGGTTGTAGTTGTTGGAGGTCAGGGTCTCGATGACCGCCCGGGCCCCCAGGTAGCTGCCCCCGATGCCGATGACCACCAGGGCCTGAGAGTCGGAGCGGATCTTCTCGGCGGCCTTCTGGATGCGGGCAAACTCGATCTTGTCGTAGTCGGCGGGCAGCCGGACCCAACCCAGGAAATCGCTGCCGGCCCCGGTGCCCTCCAGCAGGTGGCGGTGGGCCTTCTCCAGGCCCTTCTCCTCCCCGGTGCGCCAGCCGGCAGGCAGGAAGGGAGAGACATTGGAAAGATCAAGATTGAGCATATACATGACCTCCTGACGTAATTCTTTTGGCTGTCACAATTATATACCAAAGGGCATAATTTGAAAAGGCGTATTCTGTCCCTTTTTCCAAAAAATATGGGGGCTGCCGTTGCGCAGTCCCCATATTTGCGTTCCCTTTTTACCGCTCTATGACCCGAAGGGTGCAATCCCCGTCCTCATTCAGCGTCAAGCACACCCTGGGCGCCCCCGGGAAGGAGAACCCGGCCAGGTTCTTCTTCCCCGGCGTATGATTTTGGCAGACCATGGGGGTAATGTAGAACAGTCCGTCCGGCTTTTCCTGCCGGAACCGCTCCACATCCACTGTCACCTCAATGGAGAACTCCTCACCTGACACCAGAGGGGCCTCGGCCTGCTCGCCGTAGGCCTGGAGCACCACGTAGTTGTAGTAGGAGGGCAGGTCCAGCATACAGCCGCTCATGCGGATGGTCTCCCCATCCAGCACCTCCAGAGCCAGCCACTGGCCGTTGCCCCAGTCCCCCCGGTAGTAATCGGTTTTCTCGTCCTCGGGCAGAGGGGTGCTGCTGGGCCCCGGCCGGGTGGTCTCCACAGGCTCCGGGGTCTCGGTGGGCCGGGGGCTTTCCGTGGGTCTGGGGCTCTCGGTGGGCCTGGGAGACCCAGTGGGCCTGGGGGTTGCCGTGGGCTTAGGGGTCTCGGTGGGCTTGGGGGTCTCTGTGGAGGCCTTATTCATGTCGATCTCCAGCTCATAGACCTTCAAGTGCCGGGTGGGATAATACCCAAACACCCCATAGGGCCCCGCCTCGGGCCGGACCCAGCAAATCCGGTTGTCAATGACGGTGGGGTCCACATTGGGGACCATAAAGTCGGGCGGGGTCTCGGTCCTGCCGATCTGGTTGCCCTCCCCGTCAAAGACGGCATAGCAGAAGTTCCCGAAATCCCCCATGGTGGTGCGGCTGGACTCCTTCACCGTCTGCCACATGACCACAAAGGTGTTGTTGTTCAGCTGTGCCAGGTTGATCTTCCGCACATACTCCTCCCCGTTGGGGGCAAAGTCGGTGAGCCACTTCACCTCCGCCTTGCCGTTGGGGAAACCCGCCTTGGGGATCACCGCCAAAAAGGCGTTGGCATACTCCATCCTGTCGTTCCCCTTCTGGGGAGAGGAAGCCCCGGCAAAGAGGTAGTTCTCCCCGCTGATCCCAAGGCCGCCGGGGATGGCGTTTGTGGTATTGTCGCCAATGGCGCCGGAGAAGGGGAAGAAATTCATCTCCTTCCCGTATCCGGTGGAGGCCTCCCAGTTCAGGGTAAAGCCCCGTGGGTAGGCATCGCCGTGGTCGGCATACACCGGCTCTCCCCCGTCAAAGGCCACATACTGGGCAAAGGAGTGGCTCACGTGGTTGCCGGGGAACTGGCTGCTCACCGACTGCACCGTCATATCAGGGGTAGAAATTTTGATGGTGATATTGGACTGGTGCCGCAGCCCGTCCTTGGGGGTGAGGTACCGCAGCCGGGAGGTGTGGAGGATGAGCGTCCCGTCCTCCTCGGCCATGGCCACATGGTCAGTGGAGCGGTAGGGCTGGGTGGTGTAGCTCTCCCCACCCTTCACCGAGGCGGCCCCCAGCCGGTTCCAGTCCTTGTCGTACCGGACCACCCGGTAGACCTCCTTGCTGTCGTTCTCCTCCATGTTGTCCTGTCCGAAGGCCAGGTAGTAGGCATTCTCCCCCTCGTAGAAGCCGGCGCAGAAGGCCAGCTCAATGGGGATGTCCTTGACCCCGGTGGAGTTGCCCTCCCGGTCAAACTGCTCCACCCGAATGGCGGGGTCGGATACATTCCGGCCCTGAAGCTGGAGGACAGACCGCTCTCCGTCCTCCTCCAGGTAGTACAGCTCGCCGCTGGTATGGACGGCCCACTCGGTCTCAATGCCCAGCTGGGAGTCAAGGTGGGCAATGCCCAGCTTCTCCTCCCGGGCCATGTTGGCCGCCTCCGCCGCCCGGAAGGCCCGGTCCAGCATGACGCAGGCCTCCTGGAAGGTCAGCACACCCAGGGGGTTGAACCGCCCTGCCTCGTCCCCCTTCAAAAGGCCCAGGGCGGCGGCACGGTCCACCGACTCCTTGGCCCAGGGGCTGATGGTGTCCCCGTCCACAAATGTGGGGATGCTGCTCTCCGGGAGCTTCGCCCCGGTGTACTTCTCCAGGGCATCCACAAGGGCGCACATCATCTTGGCGGCCTGCTCCCGGGTCAGGGCACTGTCACAGTTGGCCAGCCGCTTTTCCTCCACCCAGGCTCCCTCGGTGAGGCCATAGGCCGCCGCCGTATACACATTGTACCGCCCGCCGAAGCCGTCCTGGCTCTCCACATCGTCAAAATAGTCCACCGGCATGGGGCTGGCAGCGCTCAAAAGGTCCCGCCGGCCCTCCCGGTGGATCACATTGACCATGAAGTAGCAAAACCGCCCTCTGGTCATAGTGCCGGTGGGGTTGTAATTCCCCTGGCCCAGGATACCCCCGTCGGCCAGGTCCTCCATCTGCTCCAGGGCCCAGGCCGCCGGCTCCTTGTCCCAGTTCACCACATCTGTGGCCGAGGCGGCCAGGGGAAGTCCCATCCCCACCGCCAGAGCCAGGGCCAGAAGTGTACTTACAAACCGCTTCATTTTCCTCTCTCCTTCTCCTCTTGCTTTTGTGCTTCACAAAAATGTCCCGCTCTGCCATATGATCGTTTTCATTATACCCCCCTCCCCTCTGGGGCGCAAGGGGGTGTGGCATTTTTACTTAAAATCGGTCCTATCGTACCATTTCGGTTTTACAAATTGCCAAAAGAATGGTATGATAGAAGTACGATCAGGGCAGGCCCCCGTCTCCGACGGACTTTAACGGCCCCCGACAGAAAGGAGAACCTGCTATGTCCCCCAAATATGTGGCCTGGGCAGACGACTCAGGCATGAACTGCTCTACCATCATTATCGGCAAAAAGGCTTCCGCCACCGGCCTTGTGCTGGTGGCCCACAACGAGGATGACCCCGGCTGCTTTGTCCAGAGCCATCTGGTCCCCCACGCACGCCATGAGGCCGGCGAGACCCTCACCTTTGCCGACGGCAATGCCGTCATCCCCCAGGTGGAGGAGACCCTTGGCTACTACTGGTCCGAGTTCCGTGCCCTCCACGGGGAGCCCTTCGCCGATGCCTTCATCAACGAGTGCGGGGTCAGCGTGGTCTCCAACGGCTGCGTGGGCACCCGGGGCACCGAGGACGGCAGTGTCACCGGCGGCATTGGCTACGGCCTGCGCCACCTCATCGCCCAGCGCTCCCGCTCGGCCCGGGAGGGTGTGGAGATCGCCGCCGCCCTGGTGGAGGAGTTCGGCTACTACTCCACCCGCAGCTACACCATTGCCGATAAGGACGAGGCCTGGGTCTTTCAGGTCATCGTGGGCCACAACTTCGTGGCCCAGCGGGTGGGAGACGACGAGGTCTTTTACATCCCCAACTGGCTCACCATTCGGAATATCGACTTCTCCGACACCGCCCACAAAAAATTCTACTGGTCCAAGAACCTTGTCTCCTTCGCCATGGACAAGGGCCTCTACACCCCTGTCAAGGCCGGCGATTACTCCGACTTTGACTTCTCCACCATCTATCAGGTGGAGGGGGCCTACATCCCCTCCAACACCCTGCGCTCCGACCTGGCCTGGCGGCAGCTCACCGACGGGGGCAGCGTGCCCCACCGCACCTTCTCCATCAAGGCCCCCAAGACCTACGGCATGGCCGAGCTGAAGGCCATCCTCCGCTCTCACTACGACGGCCACGATGAGGACCTCAAAACCGACCCGGCCATGTCCCCCCACCGCTACGGCATCTGCCGGGACACCACGGTGGAGAGCGTTATCATCCAATTTGCCGAAAAGGCCCCCCTCACCTGTCTGTGGCGCTCCTTCCCCCGGCCCTGCATCTCCCCCTTCGTGCCCTGGTATGTGGGACTCACCCGTATCCCCGAGGGCTATGAGTGGCTGGACGCCAGGCCCAGCCTAGCCTCCCACTTCGCCGTGGGCCAGGGGGAGCTGCGCCGCAACGACAACTACGCCTACTGGGCCTTCCATATGCTCCAGAACATCATGGAGCTGAACTACCAGGAGGGAGAGACGCTGGTCCACAGCCAGATCGCCGCCCTGGAGGAGGGCTGGGACAGGACCAAGCCCGCCCTGGATGCCGCAGCTGCCGCTCTGCTGGAGCATGACCCCGATGCCGCTCGGGAACTGCTCACCGACTACACCTGCGCCCAGGCCCAGAAGGCCTGGCAGTGGGCCCGCCAGTGCGCCCAGGACCTGGTGGATGCCAAGGACAAGGCCAATATGAACTTCTGGCGCAGCAAGCTGTAAAGCCTTCCCTTCCGGGGCTCTGCCCCAGTCCCCTCTTTTTAAGAAAGGAGTTCTCCCCATGAATAAAAACTACGACTCCCAGGCCAACTGCTCCACCATCATCGTGGGCAAGGATGCCTCGGCCACCGGTCGGGTCATTATGGCCCACAACGAGGACGATCTGGGCTGCGTGGTCCAAAGCCATCTGGTCCCCCGGATGAAGCACGAAAAGGGCGAGACCATCACCTTCCCCGACGGCACCGCCGTCATCCCCCAGGTGGAGGAGACCTGGGCCTTCTACTGGGACGAGTTCCGGGCCCTCCACGGTGAGCCCTTTGCCGACGCCTTCTACAACGAGTGGGGGGTCAGTGTCACCTCCAACAGCGGCATTGGCTCCAAGGTGCCCGCCGACGGCAGCGTCACCGGCGGGCTGGGCTACGGCTTCCGGCGGCTTATTGCCGAGCGGGCCACCTCCGCCCGCCATGGTGTGGAGATCGCCTGCGCCCTGCTGGAGGAGTTTGGCTACCGCTCCACCCGCATCTACGAGATCTGTGACAAGGAGGAGGCCTGGGTGCTCCAGGTGGCCACCGGCCACAACTTCGTGGCCCAGCGGGTTGGGGACGACGAGATCTTCTTCATCCCCAACTGGTTCACCGTCCACCGGGTGGACTTCTCCGACACCGAGCACAAAAAGTTCTACTGGTCGAAAAATCTCATCCAGTACGCCCTGGATCACGGCTACTACACCCCTGCCAAGGCCGGGGACTACTCTGACTTCGACTTTGCCGACGTCTACCAGGCCCAAAAGGCCTACATTCCCTTCAACTCCCTGCGCTCCGACCTGGGCTGGCCCCTTCTGGTGGGCCATGAGGTGCCCCACCGCACCTTCTCCCTGAAGGCAGAGAAAAAGTACACCGTGGAGGACCTGAAGCCCGTCCTGCGCTCCCACCAGCACGATGCCATCGAAAAGGATGGCACCCCCCACCTCTTCGGGGAGCGGTGCGGAGTCTGCTGGGCCACCACGGTGGTGAGCATGATCGTGGAGTTCGGCCCCCGGCCCGAGCTGACCTGCATCCATCAGGCCTTCCGCCGGCCCTGCATGTCCCCCTACACCCCCTGGTACATGGGGCTGGACCGGCTGCCCAAGGGCTATGAGTGGATCGGCCCCAAGGCCTCCCTGGTCTCCCACTTTGAGGTGGATGAGCGGGAGGTGGAGTACGACGGAAATCTGGCCTACTGGGCCTTCCACCTGCTCCAGAACATGACCGAGCTGGACTACACCTTCTGCGCCCCCATCGTCCAGGAGCGCCTGGCCAGGCTGGAGGCCCAGTGGGCCCTGGAAAAGCCGGCGGTGGACGCCGCCGCTGCCCAGCTGCTGGAGACCGATCCCGCCGCCGGCCGGGCCTTCCTCACCGACTACACCGCCGCCCAGGCCCAAAAGGCCTGGGACTGGGCCCAGCAGATGATTTTGGAGCTGGCCGACCGCAAAAACCGCCCCAACGAGGAAAAATTCACAATCTAAATCCCAGTTTTTCAGTCAAAAGCCCACAAAAAAGCCCTCGCTTTATCCAAAAGCGAGGGCTTTTTTCCTGTTTTCAGGGGTGAACAAGCACTTTTCCCGGCTCTTTTTCCGGGTTTTTGGCGAGGTTTTCCCGCCTTTTGCCCGGCAGATTCGGCCCCTTACAGCTCCTCTTCCTCCTTTGGGCTGCGGTAGACGATCTCGCTGTAACGCTCCCCCGTCCGGGCGAGCAAAAAGGTCCGACGGCGGTTGGGGATCATGTCCCCGGGCAGGGCGTCGGTGGAGAACCAGGCCATCTCGCTGCACTTGTCCGGCTCCTGGATCCCGGGCTCCCCTTCCCAGCGGCGGATCTCAAAATAAATGTCGTAGTAGGTGGGCTCCTTCACCCGGTGGCTCAGGTGGACAAACACCGCATCCTCAGGCCGAGCCACAAGGCCGGTCTCCTCCCGGAGCTCCCGACAGACTGCCTGGGAGGCGGTCTCCCCCTCCTCCACATGGCCGCTGCCGGCAAAATCCCACTTGCCGTCCATGTAACAGGTGTTGGTCCGGCGGAGGAGCAGGACCTCCTCCCGGCCCTCCCGCTCCCGCAGGACCACGGGCAAAACCGCCGACAGGGTCTTATAATGCTGGCTCATACAGTTCTCTCCTTCCTCTGCCACGCTCCGAAATGGGCAGGGCATTCGGTTGCTTTCCCTACGGCTCGGGCTGGTCTGCGGGCCACACAGCGGCCCTCCGCTCGCCCTCCCTTCGGTCCAAGCGCCCTCATTGCCCATTTCTCCACGCTTCTCACTGCAGCTCGTCCAGGGTCAGTTCAAAGCCGGGAAGGAATTCCGACAAAAAATACTTCAGGGCGGGCAGGTCCATCTCCTCCAGGGCCGCCCTGGTCTGCCGGGTGGCCAGGCGGAACTCGGCATTGCCGGCGGAGAGCTCCTCCAGGCACTTGATGTGGGCGGAGAGCTTGTCGGCGGCCTTCACCACCTGCAAGAGCTGGGGGTCCAGCTCCTCCCGGACATAGGGGGCAAAGGCGGGAGAGAGCTCGCCGGGCAGCATGGTCAGCAGCTTGTCCGCCGCCATCCGCTCCACCGCCTTGTAGGCCTCCTTGATGCCGGGGTTGTCGTACTTCACCGGGGTGGGCAGATCGCCGGTGAGGATCTCGCTGGCGTCGTGGTAGAGCCCGGCGACAGCCGCCTCCCCCGGGTCCACAGCAGAGCCGAACCGCTCCCGGCCGATGACGGCCAGGGCATGGGCCAGAATGGCCACCATGTGGGAGTGCTCCTGAATGTTCTCGCTCTGGGTATTGCGCATAAGGCCCCAACGGTCGATGTACTTCATCCGGGCCATGAGGGCAAAAAAGTTATAGGCCACTGTACAAGCTACCCCTTTCAATGCTATAATACGGTATTATACACCATGGACAACCTCTGTGCAAGGCTTGTCCCGGTCCATCACCACCCACCCCGGCGATGCCGGGAGGGGGAAAAGGGGTCACTGCTATGAACATCGCCATTTACACCCTGGGCTGCAAGGTCAACCAGTACGAGACCCAGGCCATTGAAGCCGAGCTACGCCGCCGGGGCCACGACCTGGTGGACTTTGACGGCAGCGCCGACGCCTATATCGTCAACACCTGCACCGTCACCGCCGTCAGCGATCACAAGTGCCGCCAGGCCATCCGCCGTGCCCAAAAGCGCTCCCCGGGGGCCGTGGTGGCCGTGTGCGGCTGCTACGCCCAGACCGACCCCCAGTCTGTGGCCGGGCTGGGGGTGGACCTGGTGGGAGGGGCCAACCACCGGCTGGCCTTTCTGGACGATCTGGAGCGGCTCATGGAGGCCCGGGCAGAGCAGAAGGATGCCCCCTCTGCTCCCCTGGTCACCACCGATAACATTATGTCAACCAGAACCTTTGAGGAGCTCCCCGCCGGAGGGCTGGAGGGCCGGACCCGGGCCATGCTGAAGGTGGAGGACGGCTGCGTCAACTTCTGCACCTACTGTA
>CAJUSE010000009.1 GCA_910588975.1 uncultured Oscillospiraceae bacterium
TGTCGGCGATGCCGGCGGCCAGCTTGCCCAGGGTGTTGCCCGTGCAGGGGCAGATGACAAGGGCGTCCAGCAGGCCTTTGGGGCCGATGGGCTCGGCCTTGTTCACCGTGTCGATGACGCCGTGGCCGGTGATGGCCTCGATCTGCGCCCGGAGGGCCTGGGCGGTGCCAAAGCGGGTGTCCCAGGCCGCCGAGGCGTCAGAGAGGATGCCGGTGGCATCCCCAAAGCGGGCCTTGACGGCCTCCAGAGTCTCCAGTGCCTGCTTGTGGGTGCAGAAGGAGCCGCAAAATGCAAAGCCGATGTGCCTGTGGTCCATGTCAAATACCCTCCTCAGTCAGGATGTGATAGATGGTGTCCCGGACGATACGCCCGGCGGTGACCGGGGCGGCCTTGCCCGGCAGGGCCAGGGCCCAGATGACCTTGACCCCCAGCTCCTGGGCGGCGGCGAAGTCCACCCCGCCGGGGGCGGAGGCCAGGTCGATGACCAGGCAGCCCCCCTTCAGCTCGGATAGGGCGGGGCGGTCCAGCAGCAGGGTGGGGACGGTGTTGCAGATGAGGTCGTACTCCCCCAGATGACCGTGGAGGTCATCGGAGCGGACACTCTCGCAGCCCCAGGTCTCGATCCAGGCCAAATCGCTCCACTTCCGGGCGGCCACGGTGACCTTGACTCCCAGCCCCTGGAGCTGTTGGGCCAGCACCTTGCCTAGCCGCCCCGCCCCCAGAATGAGGGCCTTTGCCCCGTGGAGGGTGACGGGCAGCTCCTCCATGGCGATCTGGATCGTCCCCTCCCCGGTGGGCACGGCGTTGGCCACGGCCAGCTCCTCCCGGGCGTAGTAGTCGGCCATCCGCAGCCCCAGCGCCCGGCCCTGAGCCATGAGGGTCTCGTCCATCCGTCCGCCGCAGACCAGCGTGCCGGGGGAGAGGGCGCCCAGCACCTGCTCCGCTGTCAGGGCCAGCTCGGACAGGGGGGTGTTGAGCCGCCCCCCCTTCACGGCGGGCAGGGGGAGGACCACACACTGGGCCTCCCCGATGCCCGACAGGTCATTGGCGGGGCAGGGGGGGTCTCCGGAGCGCTCTAGAGCGTAAGTATGCACGGTGTGGCCGTCCTCCCGGAGGGACCGGGCCAGGGTTACCTGGCGAGCGTCCCCGCCGACCACCCAAAAGTTCCAAGTGTCCATAGGCGTTCCCTCCAAATATCTTGCTGGCCCATCCTATGAGCCCGCCGCCCGACAGGTGAAAAGCGGAGCCCCGCCCACATTCTCTATTTGACACAGAGCCCGCCATCCGTTACAATAATATAACGCCCCAAATGGGGGAGAACAGACAGAGAGGAGGGAACACATGGGCTTTTTATCGGCGGGCTACCTCGCCTTTTTTCCGGCGGTGGCCCTTGTGTACTTCCTGCTGCCCGGCCGGTGGCGCAACGGCTTTCTGCTGCTGGCCAGCTGGTTCTTCTACCTCTGCGCCGGGGTGGGGAGCTTCCCCTGCCTGGCCCTCACCACCCTTCTGACCTACGGTTTGGCCCTCCGGCTGGAAAAGCACCCCTCCAGGGCCCTGCTGTGTCTGGCGGTGGTGGGCTTTGTGGCCGTGCTGGGGGTATTCAAATACCTGGACTTCGGTGCCACCCTCCTCCAACAGGCTCTGGCCCTTGTGGGGCTGGACTGGTCCCCGGTGCTGCCCAGGCTGCTGCTGCCGGCGGGCATCTCCTTCTATTTCTTCGCCGCCATGGGCTACCTCATAGACATTTACCGTGGCAAGGCGGCGGCCGAGCGTAACTTCGTCAAGTGCGCCCTGTTCCTCTCCTTCTTCCCCTACCTTCTCTCCGGCCCCATCGGCCGGGCAGGGGAGCTGCTCCCCCAGTTCAATGGTTTACATAATTACGATGATGAAGCCATGCGGGAGGGCCTGCTCCGCTTTTTGTGGGGGGCCTTCAAAAAGCTGCTGCTGGCCGATAAGCTGGCGGTGGTGGTGGACACCGTCTTTGCCGCCCCGGAGCGCTTTGGGGCCCTCCAGGTCCTCCTGGCCGCCTGCGCCTTCTCGGTGCAGATCTACTGCGACTTCTCCGCCTATTCGGACATGGCGGTGGGCTCGGCCAGGGCCATGGGCTTCACCCTCACCGAAAACTTCCGCACCCCCTACTTTGCCCGCTCCATCGCCGAATTCTGGCGGCGATGGCACATCTCCCTCAGCTCCTGGTTCCGGGACTACCTCTATATCCCCCTGGGGGGCAGCCGCCGGGGCGTGGTGCGGAAGTATCTGAATGTCCTCATCGTCTTTACTGTCAGCGGCCTGTGGCACGGCTCGGCGGTGACCTTCCTGGTGTGGGGCCTGCTCAACGGCCTCTACCAAGTGGTGGGCGCCCTTGCCGCCCCCGCCCGAGACAGGGTCCGGGCGGTCCTCCCGCTGCGGGAGGATGGGCTGCTCCTCCGCCTGTGGCAGATGGGCTGGGTCTTTGGCCTCGCCACCCTGGCCTGGGTCTTTTTCGAGTGCCCCACCATCCCCGCCGCCCTCGCCGTGCTGCGGAACATGGTCAAGCCGGTGCTCTGGGACGTGGGGGGCCTGTCTGCCATGGGCCTTGCGCCCCAGGAGTTCCCGGTCCTGGCCCTGGCTCTGGCCCTTCTGGTGGCCGTGGACGCCCTGAGCCAGAAGGGGGATGTGGCCCAAGGGGTGCTCAAGGCCCCCTGGTGGCAGCGGTGGCTGGTCTATCTGGCCCTGCTGCTGGCAGTGGTCATCTTCGGCAGCTACGGCACCGGCTATGACGCCCAGAGCTTTATCTACGGCCAATTCTAAGGGGAACTTAAGGGATATAGAGAGAATTAAGAAACCTAAAGAGCGCCCCGGGACATAACCCGCTTAAAGAATATAAAGAGAGTTAAGAAATATAAAGAAAGGCAGGTGGGCCCCATGAAAACAAAGACAAAGCAGTGGCTGTCCCACCTGGCCTTTTTGCTTACCGTCGCCCTGCTGCTGACCCTGACGGGCCGGATCCTGCGCCCGGCCCACACCGACTACGGCTCCACCTGGCGGGAGTACCTCCAGGAGCCGGAAAACTCCATCGACGTGCTCTTTCTGGGCTCCTCCTACGCCTATTGCGACTGGAACCCGGGGGCCATGTACGCCGCCAGCGGCCTGACAAGCTACGTCATGGGTGGCAGCGAGCAGACCCCGGCCTTGACCTACTGGTATCTCAAGGAGGCCCTCAAGACCCAGCACCCCTCGGTGGTGGTCATGGAGGGCACCAGCCTGTTCTTTGACCGCTACCAGAACTACACCCAGATCAATGTGGGCTATATGCCCTGGGGGCGTAACCGGGTGGGGGCCATCTTTGACGCCGCCGAGCCCGAGCTGCGGCTGGGCCTGTTCTTCGACCTCTATTTCTACCACGACCGGTGGAAGGAGCTGACCCCCGGCCAGGTCCTCCGTGCCCTCTCTCCCGCCAAGGCCGACAACCTCAAGGGCCACACGGCGGTGGATACCGTCTTTGCAAATCTGGAGGGGGGACCCTGGAAGCGGGACATGGCCCAGAGCGAGGAGGTCTATCAGCAGAACCTTCAGGACTTCGCCCGCATCGCCCGGCTGTGCACCGACCAGGACATCGACCTCATCGTCACCATCAACCCCACATACAGCCAGTACACTGACCAGGTGTACGACCGTCTCTCCGCCGACGTGCTGGTGACCCAGAATGTCTCCTTCGTCAACTGGGCGGACAGCTTTGAGGCGCTGGGGCTGGATGTGACAAAGCACCTCTACGACGGAGGTCACCTGAACCGCTGGGGGGCCCAGATCTTCTCGGCCCAAACAGGGGAATACCTGCTGGGCCTGGGCTATACCCCCCGGCCCCAAAGCCCGGAAAACGCCGCTGCCTGGCAGGCCACGGCGGCCTACTGGGAGGAGCAAAACAGACAGTAAAAAGCGGCGCCCGCCAGCTGTTTAGCCGGCGGGCGCCGTTTATGTACCCAACGCTTATAGCCAGTCCTCCACCACGTCCCGCAGGTGGGTGGGGCCCACCTCACAGCGGATGAGCAGCTCCATCAAAGCCTCGATGCGCTGGGGGCTTACCGTGATGTGGGCCACCTGGGCCCGGTCCCCGGTGGCCGGGGCGGTGACAACAGCGCCGTAGCTCTCGCAGGAAAAGCTGCCAAGCTCCACCTGGTCCACAAGGATGGCGTACTCGTAGGGACTGCTCTCGGGGGCCAGGCGGGGGCAGAGGGCCGGCGGATCCGGCGTCAACTCTCGTCTCATGTGCTCTTGCTCCTCTCGTGTAAATCGGTTGGGATTTCATCATACCGTCTCCCGCCGGGTTTGTAAAACAAAAGTGTTCGCCCCATTTCGACCCCGCCGGCGTGTTATGTCGTCCCCTCGGTTTTATCGGTCAACCTCGGCGGGGAAGGCTGTCGAAGGGGGGCGAAAAGTTTTTGCCGGCAGGTGGGAATATCTGTGCCTTGCGCCCCGCCTGCCCCCTTTGGTAGAATGGGGGCAGCGAAGAAGAAGGGAGGGAAGGAGAGATGAGACGAGGAGGCAGCGACCTGCCCCGGTTCCTCTTTACCCGGGCATTGAGCCTGTGCGTGCTGCTGCTTGCGATCACCCTGGCCCTGCTCCTGCGCTCAGGGCGGGGAGGGGCCGGGGCCTGGCGGCTTTATGAATATGCCGAGATGTTCCAGCTATCTGCCCTGGTGGCCTTCGGTGGGGGGCTGCTGGGCAGCCTGCTCATGGAGGACATCCTGCGCTACTACGGAGAATAAAGATTTTCTTTTTTTCTGCCCCGCCCCCTTGTCTATCCATGGCCGGAGCGGTATAATATCTCTATCCCATTACAAGATGTGAGAATGGAGGTATCCTACATATGGAATTTTATCGCTGTGACGGCTCTGACTGCGGCTTTGTGACCGAGGACCCCAATCTGGAAAAATGCCCGGAATGTGGGGGCACCTTCTTTATCCCCGTGGAGGAGGAATATATCTCGGGCTACGGCTGGCTGTGCCTGGCCGACCAGGCCCGGGACAAGGAGGAGTGGGAGAAGGCCTTCCACTATGTGGAGCGGGCCGTGGAGGCCGACTATCCCCCCGCCACCTATCAGCTGGGCCGGTGCTATCTCCACGGCCAGGGGGTGGAGCAGGATGAGGAGAAGGCCAAAGAGCTGTTCCTCTCCCTGGGCGAGCGGGAGGAGGACCCCGCCGGCTGGTGTGTGCTGGGTCAGCTCTACCAGCGGGGCGAGGGTGTGGAGCTGGCCCCCGAGAAGGGGGTGGAGCTCTTCCGCCGGGCCAGGTCGGCCGACTATCTCCCCGCCACCTGCCTGCTGGGCCTGGCCTATGAGACCGGCGAGGGTGTGGAGCAGAGCTGGGAGGAGGCCACCCGCCTGTACCGGGAGGGGGCCGACCAGGGGGACAGCCGGGCCCAGTGCAATCTGGGCTGGTGCTATGAATTTGGCAAGGGCGTCCCCCAGAGCTGGACCGACGCCGTCTACTGGTACTCCATGGCCGCCGACCAGGAGGATCCCCGTGCCCTTTGCAACCTGGGCCTTTGCTACGAGCGGGGCGAAGGGGTAGAGCAGCAGAGCTGGGAGAAGGCCATCGCCCTCTATCTGGCCAGTGCCGAGCGGGGCTTTGTCCCCGCCATGTGCAACCTGGGCTGGTGCTATGAAAACGGCGAGGGCGTGGAGAAGGACATGGTCAAGGCCATGGAATACTACAACCGGGCTGCCGAGGAAGGGGACGGCCGTGCCCTTTGCAACCTGGGCCTTATCTATGAGCGGGGCGACGGGGTGGAGATGAGCAAGGAGAAGGCGGTGGAGTACTACCGCCAGTCCGCCGAGACTGGCTATTCCCCCGCCATGTGCAACCTGGGCTGGATGTACGAGGCCGGCGAGGGCATCGAGCAGAGCTGGCCCGCCGCCATCGCCTGGTACACCAAGGCCGCCGAGGCCGGCTCGGCCCGTGGGGCCTGCAACCTGGGCTGGTGCTATGAAAGCGGCCTGGGTGTGGAGCAGAGCTGGACCGAGGCCGTAGGCTGGTACGCCAAGGCGGCCTCCCAGGGGGACCCCCGGGCCCTGAACAACCTGGGCTGGTGCTACGAGTACGGCAAGGGAGTAGAGCGGGACATGGCCGAGGCCGTCCAGTGCTATCAGGGGGCCGCCGTCCGGGACTATCCCCCCGCCATCTGCCGGCTGGGCCTGTGCTACGAAAACGGCGAGGAGGTGCCCCAGAGCTGGGAGCACGCCGCCGCCCTCTATAAAAAGGCCGCCGAGGCCGACTATGCCCCTGCCATGTGCAACTACGCCTGGTGCTGCGAGTTTGGCAAGGGGGTGCCCCAGAGCATCGAGGAGGCCTTCAAATGGTTCTCCGCCGCCGCCGACCGGGATTATGACCGGGGTGTGTGCCGGCTGGGCCTCTTTTATGAGGAGGGCCAGATGGTGGAGCAGAGCTGGGAAAAGGCCGTGGAGCTCTACCGCCACAGCGCCGAAAAGGGCTACGCCCCCGGCCAGTGCAACCTGGGCTGGTGCTATGAGTTCGGCGAGGGTGTGGAGCAGGACGCCGCCCAGGCTGCGGTGTGGTACACCAAGGCCGCCGAGCAGGGCTATCCCCGGGCCCAGTGCAACCTGGGCTGGTTCTATGAGTCGGGCAAGGGCGTGGAGAAGGACATGGCCCAGGCTGTGAACTGGTACACCAAGGCCGCCCAGCAGGGCTACACCCGGGCCCAGTGCAATCTGGGCTACCTCTATGAGAGCGGTGACGGGGTGGAGCAGAGCTGGGAGACTGCCGTGGAATGGTACACCAAGGCCGCCCAGCAGGGTGACCCCCGGGGCCAGTGCAACCTGGGCTGGTGCTATGAAGCGGGCAAGGGCGTGGAGCAGAGCTGGACCGAGGCCGTGAGCTGGTACGCCAAGGCCGCCGAACAGGGTGACCCCCGGGGAGCGTGCAATCTGGGCTGGTGCTACGAGGCGGGCAAGGGCGTGGAGCAGAGCTGGGAAAAGGCCGTGCTCTGGTATACCAAGGCCGCCGAGCAGGACTACCCCCGGGCCCAGTGCAACCTGGGCTGGTGCTATGAGAAGGGCCGTGGCGTGGAGCAGGATGTGGACAGGGCCATCGAGCTCTACATGAAGTCGGCCGAAAAGGACTATCCCCCCGCCCTGTGCAACCTGGGCGTGTGCTATGAGCTGGGCGAGGGCAAGCTCCAGCAGAGCTGGGAGCGGGCGGTGGAGTGCTACCGCCGGGCCGCCGAGCTGGGGGACGAGGTGGGCATGTGCAACCTGGGCTGGTGCTACGAGGCCGGCAAGGGGGTGGCCGAGGACAAGGCCACCGCCGTCATGTGGTACCGCCGCAGCGCCGACAAGGGCCATCCCCGGGCCCAGTGCAATCTGGGCTACTGCTATGAGGCGGGCATCGGGGTGGAAAAGGACCTGGCCGAGGCCGTCCACTGGTACATCCTGGCCGCCCAGCAGGGCTATGCCCGGGCCCAGACCAACCTGGCCTACTGCTACGATGAGGGCATGGGGGTGGAGGTGGACAAGGCGGTGGCCGCCCACTGGTACAGCCTGGCCGCCGAGCAGGACTACCCCCGGGCCCTGTGCAACCTGGGCTATCTCTACGAGATGGGCGAGGGGGTGGAGAAGGACCTGAAAAAGGCCGCCGAGCTCTATCTCCGGGGGGCTGAGGGGGGCGACTCCTTTGCCCAGTGCAACATCGCCTGGTTCTATAAGACGGGCACCGGCGTGGAGAAGGACCTTGCCAAGGCAGTGGAGTGGTTCGAGCGCTCCGCCAAGCAGGACAACGCCCGGGCCCTCTACAATATGGGCCTGTGCTATGCCGAGGGATCCGGCGTACAGAAGGACCGGGTAAAGGCCGCCGAGTGGTTCCAGAAGGGAGCCGCCAGCGAGCACCCCGGAGCCATGTACTGGCTGGCTACTTACTACGAGCGGGGCCTGGGCGGCCTGGTCCAGGACGTGAACAAGGCTCTGGAGCTCTACCGCCGCAGCGCCGAAAAGGGCAATAAGAGCGCCCAGGAGGCCCTGGAGCGGCTGGGCAAGGGCAGGGAGACCACCCCGGCCCAGGAGGCCGTCAAGGCCGCCGAAAAGGGGGCGGAGCCGGCTCAGGATGGGGTCGCCCCCCCGGCCTCCACCGAGGAACAGCCCAAGAAAAAGGGCCTGTTCGGCAAGCTTTTTGGGAAATAAAGGGGTAAAGCCCCATGAAAAAGGCCCTCAACACACCGTGTTGAGGGCCTTTTTTGCGGCTTTTGGGCCCCTTTTGACCCGGTTTTGGGCCCTTTTTTGATGGGTTTGGCCGGTAAAAATTGCCCGCCCCCGGATACCCGGGGGCGGGCATTGCGCTTTTTGTTTCCCTTTTTTGGCCCTTAGGGCACCACGATCATGCGGATCTTGCCGCCCTGGTCGGCGGGCCGGTCATAGTAGAGATCCAGCTCGTCGGCGTAAGCCCGGGCGGCCTCCATGCCCTCCTCACCGGGGGCAAACCAGGTCTTGGTGGTCTTGTTGTAGCACTGGACATCCTTGGACACAGGCCACTCCACGCCGGCCACGGTGACCGTCATGGCCTCGCTGTCAAAGGCGGAGCGGGAGACAGACTTGATGGGGGTCAGGGTGACGGTGGCGGCCACACGGTCCTTGGAGGTGTAGGCAATGCCGCCCATGGCCCCATTTTTAATGCTGCCGGTGAAGGGAGCTGCCTTGGTAGTGGTTTCTTCTCCGTCAGCGGTCCCCTGCTTGACGCAGAGGGTGGGGCTGCTGGAGGTTTCATAATGGTCTATAACGAGATTGCCGGTCACAGGATCCCGCACTTCCTGCTCGATCATGATGGGATCGCCATTCTTATCAAAGGCGGGATCGCCATTCTCATCCTTGGCCTGTACCTTTTCTGTTTTGTATACGGGCGTTTGAGAAGCGGGCGTGTAGGAGAAAATGCCATACTGGTAGGCATCCCCGGTGACGTCGTCCAGGACCAGGTATTTCACCCGGCCGGCGTAGTCGTAGCTGACGAAGCTGATCTTGCTGCGGGAGACGGTGGCGGGGAGCTGGTCGTAATCCACCTCCACCATCTTGCCGTCCCGGACCCGGTCATAGACCACAATGCCCTCGGCAACAGAGCGGTCACCCACGGTGCCTTTGGCGGTGTCCAGGTTGCCCTTGGCGTCCGAGCCGGTGACGGGGGTGAGGGTCAGCTTGCCAATGCCGCCGCTGGTGACGGTGACCAGCTGGTTGTCGCACCGGGCCTTGGAGCTTGCCGACACAGTACCCGACACCTTCATGCCGTTCTGGAGCAGCTCCACGGTGGCGCTTGTACCTGCATCGTCATAGGAGGCGATGCCCACAGTGGTGCTCTTGACGGTGGAGGCGCTGACAGCCCCGGCCACGCTCTTGCCGTCGCCGGTGAGCAGCAGGGTGATCCGGTCGCCCACCTTGAAGGAGGCCAGATCCTCCCGGGCAGTGGGCAGCACGTTGAACTCAATGCCCATGAGCTTGATGGTGATGGGGGCGGCGGGGGAGGGGGAGACGCTCTCGTATACGCCGGTGAGCTTCAGATCGGAGACCTGAATGACCCGGGTGCCGGCGTCATAGGTGGCCACATCGTACTGCCGGATGTCGGCGGCGGTGGCCAGCACCCCGTTTTTGAACATGGTGTAGCTGCCGCCGGAGGCCATGGAGGCGAAGGGGTTGACCCCGCTCTTGGGGGCAGTCCGGGCCACCATGGTGGTGGTGTCGGCAGTGGCCTCGCCGGGGAAGTAGAGGTAGCTCAGCTTGCCGTTGGCCCCATAGTGGAAGGTGAGGGCGGTGGAGCCCTTGATGTCCTTGTAGACATCCTTCCAGACGGTGGCCTTGCCCTCCTTGTAGACCAGGGTATCGGGCTCCACGGTGATCTTCTCGCCGCCGGAGGCCATGAGGTAGGTGGCCTGGGCGCTGGTGAGGTTGACCACCTTGTCGGTGACACCCTCCTTCACCTGGAAGGCCAGCAGCTTGCCGTCGGAGTCCAGAATGACCTTGCCCTCCTTGCCCTCCAGGGCGGGGTCAAAGATGCGGTCGGTCTTATAGGTGCCCTTGGTGGTCTTGACAGCCCCCTCGGTGCCGTCGTCGGCCACAACGTCGGTGGAGAGGATGACGCCCCCCTCCTCGCTCTTGCCCCCCTGCTTCTCCAGATAGGTCTGCTCAGAGCCCTTGGTCTTGGAGAAATAGAGGTTGTAGAAGAGGATGGCGGCCTGGCCCCGGTTGATGGTGTCGGTGCCGGAGAGGGTCAGTCCCTCGGTGAGGCCCACCTGGGCCCCGGTGGAGAGGTAGCCGTCGTACCAGGCTCCCCCCGAGGACACGTCGGCGGTGCTGTAACCCAGCACCCGGCAGAGGATGGTCACCGCCTCGCCATAGGTGATGGGCCGGTTGGGCTGGAAGGTGCCGTCGCCCACGCCGGAGACCAGGGGGGTGCCCCCCTTATCGGCCTCGCCCCCCAGGGTGATGGCCGAGGCCAGGTTGATATAGCCCCGGGCCCAGTGGGTGGGCCCCACGTCCAGATAGATGGTCCGGCCCCGCTGGGCGCTCTCCTCGTCGGAGCGGTCCAGGGCCACCACGGCCATCTTGCAGAACTCGGCCCGGCTCAGGGTGCCGGTGGGGTTATAGATGCCCCCGGGGACTCCGTTGACAACATCCAGAAGGCGGAGGAACTCGGCGGCTTCGGCCACCTGGGGATCGGTGAGGTCCCGGAAGGCGGACAGCTGCGCCGCCGAGGCGGCGGGGGCGGAGATCACCGTCATGCCGGCGAGCATGGCGGCGGCCAGAGCGGCGGAGAGGAAACGTCTAAAGCGCATAATATACACATCCTTTGGTAGTGAAGAATGGACAGAGACAAAATGGTGTGGGTCTTGGGGCGATCAGTCTGCCCGCAGGGCTTCCACCGGCTGAAGGCCGCTGGCCTTGACGGCGGGGTAGAGGCCGAAGATGACGCCCATGGCCAGGGAGAACAGGAAGGAGCCCACGGTCACCGGGATACTGGGCCAGGACACAAACCCCAGCACCAGCTGGCACACGATGGCCGTGCCCAGATAGCCGATGGCGATACCGATAACGCCGCCCATACCGCAGATGAGGCAGGCCTCGATGAGGAACTGGGCGATGATGCTCTTGCGCTCGGCGCCGATGGCCTTGCGGATGCCGATCTCCCGGGTCCGCTCGGTGACGGTGACCAGCATGATGTTCATAATGCCGATACCACCCACCAGCAGGGAGATGGCGGCGATGCCGCCCAGGAAGAGCTGCTGCATCCGGTCCTGCTCCTGGGACTGGTCCTTCCACTCGTTGTTGCTCTGAACACTGAAGTAGCCGTTGCGGTCGTTGCCCATGAGACCCTCCAGGTAGCCCTGGAGGAGGGTGACGGCGGCGGTGGCCGAGGTGTTGTCCTTGGCCACGGCGATATAGTTGCCCGTGTCCACACTGTCGTTGAAAATACGGCTCAGGGTGTAGGGCAGGAGCACCACCCGGTCCTTGCCCGAGGGGTCGGTCTCGCTGGTGGGCTCATAGACACCGATGACGGTGAAAATGTTGCCGTTGATGGTGATGGACTGGCCCACCGGGTCGGCGTAGTCAAAGATGGTCTTGGCCGCCTTGGAGCCCAGCACGCAGACCTGGTTGAGGTTTTCAATGTCGATGTAGGACAGGTCCCGGCCCTTGGCCAGGGTGTAGCCCATACACTGGGTGTAGGACTGGTTGCCCAGATAGAGGTTGGGCCGGTCCTCCCAGCTGGTGTTGGACCGGGTGAGGGTCTTACCCCCGAACTTGATGGTGGTGTCACCATAAATTTGGTCGTTGGGGGTGATGCCCACCAGATAGTCGTCCAGCCTGGCGCAGTAAGCGTAGAGCTTTTCAGCCACCGCCGGGTCGTTGCCGTAGCCGGGCAGCCACTTCTGGACATAGACATTGATGGAGTTGTCCACCATGGAGGCGTAATAGTCCTTCATCCACTGGTTTTGCCCCTGGGCGAAGGAGACCAGAATGATAACGGCGGTGAGGCCGATGATGACGCCCAGCATGGTCAGGGCCGAGCGGCCCTTCTTGGCGGCGATGGACTTATAGGCGATCTTGAATGCCTGTTTGAGGTTCACAGTCCCGCCCCCTCTCTGGTGCCGTCGTAGATGATGTGGCCGTCGGAGATGCGGATGACCCGCTCTGCAGTGGCGGCGATGGAGTTATCGTGGGTGATGAGGATAACGGTGGTCCCGGTCTCCTGATGCAGGTCGTGGAGGATCTCCAGCACGTGCCGGCCGGTCTTGGAGTCCAGGGCGCCGGTGGGCTCATCGGCCATGATGATGGGGGGCCGGGTGGCGATGGCCCGGGCGATGGCCACCCGCTGCTGCTGGCCGCCCGACATCTCGGCGGGCTTGTGGTCGGAGCGGTCGAACATGGCCACCTTCTGGAGGGCATCCTCCACCTGGATCTCCCGCTTGTCAATGCCAAGTCCTTGGTAGATGAGGGGAAGCTCCACATTCTCCCAGGCGGAGAGGGCGGGGATCAGGTTGTAGCCCTGAAAGATAAAGCCGATCTGCTTGTTTCGCATATGGGCCTGCTGCTTGTCGGTGAGGGTGGTCACATCCTCCCCGTCCAGGTGGTATTCCCCATAGGTGGGGATGTCCAGAAGGCCCAGCACATTCATGAGGGTGGACTTGCCCGAGCCCGAGGCGCCGATGATGGCCACGAACTCCCCCCGGTCGATCTGCAGGGAGACCCCATCCAGGGCACGGACCTCGTTTTCTTTGCCCTCGTTGTAGATCTTATAGAGGTTTCTTACATCAATCAGCATGGCGGCACCTCATCAGCCCCAAGCGCTGTTGGTCATGTAGCCGATAAAGACCTCGTCGCCCTCCATCAGGCCGGACTTGATCTCCACATTGCTCTCGTCGTTGAGGCCGGTCTCCACCAACACGGCGAAGAAGCCCTCGGGCATCTCCCAGGAGGGATCGGGCTCAATGCCACGGCCCTCGGTGTCCTCGCCCTTGACGAAGCAGACGGTGGCGGTGTCCCCCTTGCCGGCAAAGGCGGAGGGGCCCATGGAGGAGCCGCCCATGATGACCATTCCGCCAACAGGACGGGAGATGGCGATGGCCTCGGGAATGGCGTCCTCGGGAATGACCACAGAGCCGTCGTCCAGCGTATCGCCGGCGGGGAGAACGGTGATGCTGTCCTCGGGGAGGACTGCGACGCCGTCCACCTGAACGCCGTCCTCGGGGGTGGAGACATCATCGCCCACCTGGCTGTCGTCCACGGGAAGGGAGAGGTCGCCGCCCGCCTGGCTGTCGTCCTGGGGGAGGGTCACGGTGTCGTCCACGGGAAGCATCCCGGAGGTGTCGTCCATGCCGCCCATCATATCGCCCTCATTGGACTGGAGGTGGGCCAGGGACACGTTCTTCACGGCCTGGATGGGCACCACCAGGCAGCCGTCGGACTGGCTGGCGATGAAGGTGTAGTCCACATAGGAGCCGCTCATCAGGTTGCCCTCGGGGTTATCCACCACCACGGTGGCGGGGAAGGAGGCCACGCCGTTTTCCGACTTGGCGGTGAGGGCCACGGTCTCCACCGTGCCGTAGTAGTAGTTACCCATCATGTCCTGAATGTCCACGCCCATGCCCGTGGAGACAAAGCCCACGTTGCGCTCGTCAATGGAGATGTCGATCATCATGGTGGAGGTGTCGGCGATCTGGATCTGGGCGCCGGAGGAGACCTCCTGGCCGATGGCCAGCCCGCCCAGAGACAGGATGCGGCCGGCGATGGGGGAGACAGCATGGTAGTTGTCCAGCTTCTTCTGGGCCTCCTCCAGAGCCTCCAGGGCGTCGTCCACGCTCTTCTGCTGCTCCCGGATGGAGGTGCGCTTGGAGGCGATCTTGGCCTGCTGCTCCTTGTCGCCCAGCTTGACCAGGGACTGGCCGGCCTCCACGGCGGCGTAGTTCATCAAATTCACGTACTCCACAGGGCCGGCCACCTTGGCGGTGAGCTCGGTGGTCTCGAAGTACTCCAGGGTGCCGTTCTCGTAGGGGTAGACGGGGCTGCCGTCCACGCCGGTGAGGGTGGCCGAGGCGGTGACCCCCTCGGTGAGGGTGCCCGGGTTGTCCATGACAAAGACCACCTCGAAGGTGACGCTGCCCTCGGGGACGATGCGCCGGACGTAGTTCACTTGCTCCACGGTGGCGGGGTAGTCGGCCATGGCCGAGGGGACGGAGACCTTAGCCTGCTGGCCCACCTGGATCTGGCCCTCGTAGGCCCAGCTGTAATAGAGGTGCAGGCGCAGCTTGGTGTCGTTGATGATGGTGGCGATGACGGTGCCCTCGCCCAGGTCGTCGCCCACCTTGATGGCGCCTACGCCGGTCTTGACGCCGCTGAGCTTGCCGGCATGGGGGGCGGTGATGTTCAGGTTGGCCACGTCCTCGTAGAGCTTTTCCAGCTCACGATTCAAATCGTCCACGGCCTCCTGGGCCTTGAGGACGTTGGTCTGGGCCGACTGGACGGCCTCCTGGGCGGCAGAGTCGTCCAGGTTGTAGAGCAGCTGGCCCTCTTCCACCGTGTCGCCCTCGTTCACAAAGAGCTCCAGCACGGTATAGCCGGCATCGGGGGTGACCACCGCCGAGTTCTTGGCCCGGGCGTTGCCCATGCCGGTGACGGTGGACTGGATGGAGCCACGGAACACCGTCTGGGTCATGGGCTCGCCTATGGTGTCCTCGTTGTCCTTAAAGACGAACTTTTTCAGCAGGTACCACCCGCCGATGGCGACGGCTGCCACCACCACAAGGGTGATGCAGCGGCGGATGAGCTTGCGCCGCTTCTGCTTTTGCTCGTGGGTGGCGGGACCCTTCTTGCCGGCGGCCGGGGCGACGGGAGCCTGGACCTCAGGCGTCTGAACTTCTGCCATATGTACTTCCTCCTGGTCATTGGGATTTCGTGGATTTTTACGGGTCATAGTGGAAATATTATAGCACCTGTCGGCCTATAAGACAAAAACAAAATGGTAACAAAAATCTTAAAACTTTCTGAACCTTTTGCCCCGCCTATGGGCCTCTCCTTCAATAGACGGATCCCAGGGGAAAAAGTTCCCCGCAGGGCCATATTTTTCAAGGAAAAGGGCCGGCAAAATTTGCCGGCCCTGATTTATCCGATGGTGGTCACGCTGCCAGTGTAGCCGTCCACGGCGAAGTACCGGGGCTGGGCGTCGGTCTCCACGTACCAGACCGGGTTGAGGGTGAGTCCTCCCGCCCCGCCTCCCACGGTGTAGCCGAGGTACAGATCCACCACCTGGGAGCAGACGTAGCCCTCCTGGTTCAACGTCTCCATGAACCGGCTCAGGGCGGTGGCCGCCGAGATGGGGGTGCCCGGATTTTGCGTCTCCCCGCCGGCGGGGAGACGGCGGATCTCGGCGGTGAGGAAGCCGGTCTCGTCATAGGTGAGGTAGGTGGACCAGCCGTGGACCACAAGGCCGTTCCACAGCGGGGCGTACTCCACCGTGCCCCCGCTGTCCCGGAGGGCCTTGCCCTCATAGCCCAGCTGGGAGAGCAGCTCCAGCCCGGCCTGGGCCGGGTCAGAGCCGGTGGGGTGGCCGGTGAGGTCTACCAGCTCCTCTGCCGCCCCCTCCTGGGCCAGGGTGACCCGGCCGGGCATGGCGGCCTGGGGCATCTCCCGGGGCAGGAAGGTGAGCCCCCGCTTTTCCGCCAGGGCCACCGTCTGCTGCCAGGTCTCCCGCTCCCGCTCCCGGCTTTGCCAGAAGCGCAGGCCCACCATGCTGAGCAGGAACAGGTTGACGATGACCAGAAGCAGGATGATGATGTTTTTGATCTTGGACCAGCGCATGGCCCACCTCCGCTCTTATCAAACACAGGGGCAAACTTGGCCCCAAAGGCTTTTTATTCCACGCACATCCACCCGGCGGTGAGGGCGCTCCCCCCCAGGTCGTTGTAGCACAGCTTCAGCTTGCCGTTGGCCTGGGGCAGGCTGTGCAGGGCGGCGGCGGCCAGCCGCTCGGTGGCCACCACGGCATTGGTCTCGGTGGGGGTGTAGCTGCGCAGGGTGAGGGTGAAGGAGCTGATCTCCCGGGCGGTGGTGACGAACTGGGCCGCCCAGCCCTCCTCGCCGGTGAGGACGGGGACTCCGTCCAGCCGGGCCTGGAAGGTGATGACCCAGCCCTCCTCGTTGGGCACTGCCCCGGTGAGGACATAGCTTCCCTCCTCCCGCCAGGGGGCGGAGGAGCGCTCCAGCAGCTCCCAGGCCGCCTGGACGCACTGGGCGAGAGTGGGGCTTTCACTCTGGGAGGAGATGGGGTAGCGGCCCTCGCCCCCGGCGTGGAAGCTCACCGTCCCGTGGGAGCTGACCCGCAGCCGGTCCCCGCTCTCGTTGATGGCCAGGTCGCCGGCGGTCTGATAGGCCGAGTTGACCCCAGACTGGAAGCCCAGAGCCTCCAAAAGCCGCTCCAGTGCGGCGCTGTCCCCCACAAAATCGGGGGAGGAGAGGGCGTAGTTCCGGGGGCTGGGGGCGGTCATGGACACCAGCACATCCCCGTCCAGGGTGGCGTAGACTCCGTCCTCCCGGACCAGGGTGGAGGCAAAGGCGGCTCCGTTGGGGTTGAACTGCTCCAGAGTGGTGGCCATGTGGCCCTCGTAGGCCACGGCGGTGGCAGAGCGGCGGTAGAGGTCCCCCTCCCGCCAGCACAGCCACACCCGGCTGCCGTCATAGGAGAGGAGCAGCCCCTCGGCCCCTCCCTCGGGGGCGCCGGTGCCCACGCCCAGCCAGCCCTCCAGGGCGGAGAGGGGAGGTGTGCCCTGAAAGGCGCAGTACACCCCCGGCGACTCCAGCAGGGTCTGCCACTGATAGCGGGAGATGGTCTCGGTCCCGCCGGCAGTGGACAGCCCCTCTCCCAGCAGGGAGGAGAGCTGGTCAAAGGCCCGGCCCACCAGGGTTTCGTCATAGCTGGCCCCATAGAGGCCCAGGCCGTTGCGCACGGCGATCACATAGGGGATGGCCGCCTCCTCGCTGCGGGCGGCAGCAGGGAGGCTGGACTGGATGGGCTGGGCGGTGAGCAGCCTGAGCTGGTCGGCCATGGGGGTCTGACTTGTGAGAAAGAGGGCCGAGCAGGTGAGGAGCAGGATGAGCAGATCCTTACACCACTCCACGGCCCGCTGCCCCGGGGTGGGCCTGGCCACCTCGGGGACGCTTTTACGCCCGGCCATGGTCGGGGCCCTCCACAGGCAGCTCCACCCGGACGGTCAGGCCGGGGCCCTCCCGGTCCAGGGCGGTGATCTCCCCCTGATGCTGGTCTACGATCTCCTTGGCGATGCTGAGGCCCAGTCCGGTACCGCCCGACTCCCGGGAGCGGGCCTTGTCCACCCGGTAGAACCGCTCGAAAATGCGGCCCCGGTCCCCGGCGGGGATGCCGATGCCGTTGTCCTGGACCTCCAGCCAGACCCGGTCCCCGGTCCGGCCGGCCGAGACCCGGATCTCCCCGCCGTCGGGGGTATATTTGATGGCGTTGGACACCACGTTCATCATCACCTGGGTGATCCGCTCCCGGTCGGCGGTGATCTGGGGCAGGTCGGGCTCCATGTCCAGCAGCAGGCTGTGGCTGTGGCGCTGGGCCTCCATGCGGTTGGCGTTGACCATGCTCTCCACCGCCTCGGCAAAGGAGAATTGGGCCAGGTTGAGCTCGCTGCGGCCCGAGTCGAACCGGGACAGGGTCAGCAGGTCCTGGACGATGTGGGTCATCCGGTCGGACTCGCTGAGGATGACATCCAGAAAGCTGCGCTCGGTGTCGGCGGGCAGCTCTCCGGCGTTGTCTACCAGGGTCTCGGCATAGGAGCGGATGTTGGTCAGGGGGGTGCGCAGCTCGTGGGAGACGTTGGCCACGAACTCCTTGCGCATCTCTTCGGTCTTGTTGCGCTCGGTGACGTCGTGGATGACCACCAGCACGCCGGCCTGGTCGGGGTTGTCCCGGTCAAAGGGGGCCAGCAGCAGCTCCAGGCTCCGGCCGTCCCGCTCCCGGGCACCCTCCAGAAATTCGGTCTCGGCGTCAAAGACGGCCTCCAGAGAGGCAATGTCCCCGAAGAGCTGGGCGTAGTCCACCGTGCCGCCGATGGGCAGGGCGGTGCCCAGCATCTCCTCGGCGGCGGGGTTGGACTGGATGATCTCCCCCCGGCGGGAGAAGGCCACCACGCCGTCGGTCATGTGAAGGAAGAGGGTGTCCAGCTTGTTCCGCTCGCTCTCCACCTCCTGAAGGGTGTTTTTCAGCTGGCCTGCCATGGAGTTGAAGGTGGAGGTGAGGACCCCGATCTCGTCCCGGGAGTCCACCTCGATCTTGTGGGAGAAGTCCCCCTCGGCCACCTCCTCGGCGCCCTCGGTGAGCCGCTGGATGGGGGTGATGAGGGTCTTGGACAGCAGGAAAGAGAGGAGCACCGAGATGGCGATGCCAAAGGCCAGGGCCTCCAGGATGAGGATGACCAGCTGGCTGGTGAGGCTCTGGACATTCTGCTTGGTGTCCTTGATGTAGATGACGTAGTCCCGCCCGCCCCGGGTGATGGGGATGGCCACGTCCATGTAGTTGAGGGTGGCGTCCGATTTGTCCCCCACCTGGCCCAGCAGGGCGGAGGAGAGGTTGCGGGTGGTGGGCAGGCTGCCCCCCTCCCCGGCGCTCACCGACCCGGCCAGAAAGGCCCCGGTGGTCCCGTCCAGCACATAGTAGTTCCGGGTCTGGCCGTCTACGCCCAGGTTGCCGGTGTAGGTGCGCAGCATCTGCTGGATGCGCTCGGCCCCATCCTCCTCGTCCGCCCCGGCGCTCTGAAGGTCGTGCATGAACTCCACGTCGTTCTGAAAGACCTCCTGCATCTGGGAGTAGAACTGGTTGAGGTAGAACCCAGATACCGAGTTGACCAGAAACGCCCCCACCACCGTCATCAGCGAGACGATGAGGAGGGTCATAATGAGCATCAGCTTCATGTGCAGGCTTCGGAACATGGGTCAACCCCCTTGCCGAGATGTATCGTAGAAGTCAAAGCGGGGCTGGCCCGCTCAAAATCAGGAAATACGGTGCTAAAAGATGCGGGAGAGGATCAATGTGGCCACACCGATGAAAACGACCAGGAGCATGGGCAGAAAGGTGCAGATGGGCGGGACAAGGCGCATACGCTTGAGCCGCCGAAGCTCCCGCTGCTCCTCGGGGGACAGGGCACCGCTGTACTCCAGGCTTTCCAGCTTCCAGGAGGCGGGGAGGAACAGGGTGGAGGCGATCCACAGCGCCGCCATGGGAAAGATAAGGGCGAGGCCCTCCGGACGGGCAAAGATGAAGAGGATCACAAGCTCCCCCGCCAGAGACAAAAGGTAAATGGCGGCCATTGCGGTGTAGTAGATCTTCATGGTTTTCAGCCGCTTCTGCACGGGTTTGGAGGGCTTTGCCTTTCCTCTTACGGTCTGAATGGTCTCCAGCCAGAATTTTGTGGGCAGGGTCAGAAACAAGGTGCAGAAAAACAGAGCGATGATCTGGCTTGGAAGGTCATGCGGAAAATACCGAAGGAACATATACAGGCCAAAGCTGCCCCAAAATGTAAAGAAAATCAGAAAGGGGAGCATGGCCAGGAAATACCGTTTCTTTGCCCCCTCGTCCCCTTCGGTTTTACTCTCGGTGCGGCGGATCAGCAGCTCCCGGCTCCGGGGCTCAAAGAGGACCTGACCGCCCTCCTCCCGCAGCCAAATTTCCAAATCGGCCTGTTCGCCGGCGAGGGTACATTCCCCCTCCCACACCGCCCGGTAGGGGGAGCGGAGCAGGCCGCCGGGGGCGGAGTACCGCCCGCCCAGGGCAAAAACCCCGGCCATGGCCCCCAGATGGGACCGGGTGGCCGCCGGGGAAGCGCTGAGCCGCAGCTGCTCCAACCGCAGGATGAACTGCCGGGGCACCTGAACTTCTCCGGGCTGGACGGCCAGGCCGTCCACGGTGATGGAGATGACCTCGTCCTTGGAGCATCTGTTTTGAATGACCAGTGTGGGCATGGGGCATCGCTCCTATGCTTCAGATGGGCGGCAAAATCACTCGGTCCGGAAGAGATAGCCCAACCCTCGGCGTGTGATGATGAACTTGGGGTTGGCGGGGTCGTCCTCCACCTTTTCCCGGAGCCGCCGGACGGCCACGTCCACCGCCCGCACATCGCCCACGTAGCCCTCGTAGTTCCAGACGTGCTCCATGAGGGCCTCCCGGGAAAAGACCTGCTCGGGCTGGGCGGCCATGTAGCGGAGCAGCTCAAACTCCCGCTGGGTCAGGTCCAGGGCGGCGCCGTCCTTGAAGGCCATGAGCAGGGCGCTGTCCACCAGAATGCGGCCCCGGACCATCCGGTCCCCGCTCTCCTCGGTGGGGGCGGTGGGCTGGGCGGAGAGCATCTCGGTGCGGCGGATGTTGGCCTTTACCCGGGCCAGCAGCTCCCGCATGGAGAAGGGCTTGGTGATATAGTCGTCTGCCCCCAGCTCCAGGCCCAGGACCTTGTCACTCTCCTCCTCCCGGGCGGTGAGCATGATGATGGGGGTGGAGCGGTTGCGCTCCCGCACCGACCGGCACACGTCAAAGCCGTCCATTTTGGGCAGCATCAGATCCAGCAGGATGAGGTCGGGGTTCTCCTCCAGGGCCAGGCGCAGCCCGGTCTCCCCGTCGTAGGCCTCCAGGGTGTCATAGCCCTCCCTGCTCAGGTTGAAGGAGAGGATGTCCACAATATTCTTTTCGTCTTCGACAATGAGGATCTTCTTGCTCATTTGTCCTCGCCTGCCTCTCTCTTTAGGTATTCCCGGGCCTTCAAAATACAGGCCACGGTCTTGGCGTCCTCCAGCTCCCCCGCCATCACCCGCTCATAGAGGGTGTCAAAGGGGGCGCAGCAAATTTCCAGAAATTCGTCCTCGTCAGGGTGCGTCTGACCGAACTGCAGGTCCCGGGCCAGGTACATATGCAGCCGCTCGGTGCAGAAGCCGGGGGAGAGGAGCAGGCAGCCCAGATAGATGAACTCCCCCGGGGTGGCTCCGATCTCCTCGCTCAGCTCCCGCAGCCCGGCCAGCCGGTGGTCCTCCGGGCCGTCCAGCTTGCCGGCGGGCAGCTCCTCGGTGACACGGCCGAAGGGGTAGCGAAACTGCCGGACGGTGTAGACCTTCCCGTCTTTGGTAAGGGGCAGCACGCACACCCCACCGGGGTGCTCCACCACCTCACGGCCGGCCAGGGCGCCGTTTTCCAGCCGGGCCACGTCCTGCCGCAGGGTGACGATCCTGCCCCGGAAGAGGGTCTTGCTCTCCACAGTCTCCTCAAACAGCTTCAAGGCATACCACCTCATTTTAAGGGTATTTACCTGTAGTATACCACAAAATATGGCGTTGCGCTACCCACTTTTTGGGGAAAGAAGGAGGAAAAAAGGACGTCCGGAGCAGGCTCCGAACGTCCTTTGATTTTGCGTTATCCCGCCTTGCGCCAGGTGTGGGGGGAGAGGAGGATGAGCAGGGGGAAGATCTCCAGCCGGCCCAGCAGCATATCCACCATGAGGGTGCATTTGGCAGAGGTGGAGAATACGGAATAGTTGCCTGTGGGACCTACCAGATCCAGGCCGGGGCCAATGTTGTTCAGGCAGGCCATGACGGCGGTCATGTTGGTCTCCAGGCTCAGCCGGTCCAGGGAGAGGATGAGAAAGGAGACCACCAGAATGAAGCCATAGGCCACCAGGTAGCCGTAGAGGCCCTGCATGGTGGACTCCTCCACCCGGCGGCCATCCATGCGGATGAGGTTGACGCTGCGGGGGTGGAGAGATTGCTTGATGGTGGCCTTCAGGCTCTTGCCCAGCAGCAGCATCCGGGCGCACTTCATCCCTCCGCCGGTGCTGCCGGCGCAGGCGCCCACGGCCATGAGGATCACCAGAATGCTCCGGGCCAGCTGGGGCCAGAGGTTGAAGTCTGCCGTGGCGAAGCCGGTGGTGGTCATAACGCTGGACACGGCGAAGGAGGCGTCGTGAAAGGCCTGGCCCACATGGCCGCTGTATGCAGGCAGGGACAAAATGTCCACAGTGATGATGGCCATGGCCCCCAGCATGATGGACAGGTAGGCCCACAGCTCCTCGCTGTGAAACACGTCCTTTACCTTGCCCAGCAGCAGGAAGAAATAGAGGTTGAAGTTGACCCCAAAGAGGGCCATAAAGACGGTACACACCGACTGGATGTAGGGGGAGTAGCCCGCCATGGAGTCATTTTTAATGCCGAAGCCGCCGGTGCCGGCGGTGCCGAAGGCGGTGCACAAAGCATCAAAGAGGGGCATTTTGCCCAGCAGCAGGAAGATCACGTCCAGCACGGTGAGGGCGATGTAGAGCAGGTAGAGGATGCCGGCGGTCTGGCGCATTTTGGGCACCAGCTTGCCCACGCTGGGGCCGGGGCTCTCGGCCCGGAGGATGTGGACGCTGTATCCCCCCTGCTTGCCCATGGGGACGATGGCCAGCAGGAACACCAGGATGCCCATGCCCCCCAGCCAGTGGGTGAAGGAGCGCCAGAAGAGCATCCCCCGGCTGAGCCCCTCCACGTTGGTGAGGATGGAGGCGCCGGTGGTGGTGAAGCCCGAGATGGTTTCGAAGAGAGCGTCTACGTAGCTGGGGATCTCCCCGGAAAACCAGAAGGGGAGGGCACCCATGACCGACAGGACCACCCAGCCCAGGGAGACGATGAGAAAGCCTTCCCGGGCGTAGAAGTCCCGCTTGGCGTTGCGGCACAGGCCCAGCAGGGCCAGCCCCAGGACCAGGCACAGGGCGATGGTGAGGGTGAAGGCCCCCAGCGCCCGGCCCTCGCCGTCCATCCAGGACAGCAGGGCAGGGGGGAGGAGAAAGGCCCCCTCCAGCAGCAGCAGGAAGGCCATGAGCCTCCCGATGATCTTGTGATTCATGGCGCTTCCCCCTCAGTCGGCAAAGATGTCGTTGATGTCGCTGATGGTGTGCTCGCCGGCGGTGACAACGATGACGGTGTCTCCGGCGGCAAAGCTGCTGTCGCCCCGGGGGATGGTGGTCCTGCCGGCATGGGTGATGCAGGAGACCAGGATGCCCGGCTTCAGGGGGATGTCCATGAGCTTTTCTCCCCGGTGGCGGGTGGCCGTGGTGGCCAGGAACTCCAGGGCCTCCACCTGGCCGTCCACAATGGTGTGCAGGGCCAGCATATTGGCCATGCCGCTGGCGGTGGACATGCCCCGGACGTACCGGGCGATGAGGGAGCGGGAGATGCCCTTGGGGCTGATGATGGAGCCGATGCCCGCCTGGCGGAACAGGTCGGTGTACTCCATGCGGTCCACCTTGGTGATGACCTTGCCCACTCCGTTGCGGTTGGCCAGCATGGAGAGGATCAGGTTCTCCTCGTCCATGCCGGTGAGGGTGATGACGGCGTCGTAGGTGTCAAAGCCCTCGGAGGAGAGCACATCCTGGCGGGAGCCGTCGGCCTCGATGATGAGGGCCTGGGGGAGCAGCTCGGCAAGCTCCAGACAGCGCTGGTGGTCCCGCTCGATGATCTTCACGGCCATGCCGCTGTCCAGGCACCGGCGGGCCAGATAGAGGGCGATGCGGGAGCCGCCGATGATGAGCAGGCTCCTGACCCGCTTCTCCTCCAGCCCCAGGTTGCGCACCAGGGTGGTGAGACTGCCGATGCCGGCGGTGACAAAGAGGGTGTCCCCCTCCTGAATGGTAAAGGTGCCCGAGGGGACGTGGATGCCGTCCTCCCGCTGGACGGCGCAGACCAGCACGCTGACCTTGGCGATCTCGTAGAGTTTGCTCAGGGGGATGCCGCAGAGCTTGGAGCCCTTCTCCACCGGCACGCCCACAATCTCCACCCGGCCCTGGGCGAAGGGCTCCCGCTTGAGGAAGGAGGGGAACTGGAGCAGCTGATAGGCCTCCTGGGCGGCGGCCTGCTCGGGGTTCACCGTCATGCTCAGGCCCAGCTCCTCCCGCAGGTCGTTGACCTGGTCGGTGTACTCCGGGTTGCGGATGCGGGCGATGGTGTGCTTTACCCCCAGCTTTTTGGCGGTGAAGCAGGTGAGCAGGTTCAGCTCGTCCAGGCTGGTGGCGGCGATGAGCAGCTCGGCCTCCTCCGCCCCTGCCTGGCGCAGGATGGCCATAGAGGCCCCGTTGCCGATGACCCCCATCACGTCCAGCCGCTCGGCGGTGGTGTTGACGGCCAGGGGGTCGCTGTCTACAATGGTGATGTTGTGGCCCTCGGCAGAGAGCTGCTCAGTGAGGGCAGAGCCCACCTTGCCGGCGCCTACAATGATGATGTTCATAGATGTTCACCCTTTAAGGTCATTTTTCACGGGCTTGTACCTCTGCCCTGACAGAGCGGAGGTACAACATAACATTATACCAATTTCTCCCCCCGCTTGCAAGTAGAGAAACGGGAGGGGCCGCCGGGGGTCAAAAGAGAAGGGCGGGGTGCCATGCACCCCGCCCCTGGCAGGCCGGTTGGTCGAGACAGAAGAACCGTCCCCTTGTCCTCAATGCACCCCGCCCCTGGCAGGTTGGTTGGCCGAGACAGAAGAACCGTTCCTTTGTCTGTTACTCTTCCTTATTGAAATATTCAATACATAAAATAACGGCTCCCCAAATAAATGTTGCAAGGAAGAAAAGGGTCGGAAGTATTAACCTCTTTGCTTTCAGATTGGTGATAAGCCATCCCGAAATCTCAACGTAGGAGACGGGATTTGTCAAAATGACAAAGGCAAATAGGATTAACCAAGCAGTAGAAATCAAAGTAATGACAGCACCGATGAAAGTTTTTTTCATCCAAACACCTCAAATCAATGCCAAATGTGAAAGTAAAAAGTCCGTCCTCACACTATCCTATTTCTGGTCTTATCTTTTCATCACTTTGTATTCACCGTCAGCAGCACCATTCATTTTTGCGGGACACCGTCCCCACACCATGTATGGTCCACTCGACTGAGTAAGGCCGGTTTCTGTATTGATTATCGTTTTAGTGACCTCCCCCAAAGTTTCATAATAAAGGGGACGAAACGCAATGTAATATGTTCCAGGTTTGGTAATCGGCCACTCGGAACCAGTTTTCATGCTGGACTGTAGAGACCTGTTCCACGTAAAACTCGCCCCTCCTCGAATTTCATTTTTAATAGGGATAGAAATTGAAAGGCTCCCACCGAATTCGTCGCCTACTGTAATAGAATTTTCAACATACATCTTTCCTGGTAGATTGTCAGCGTCAAAAGTAGAAAGTGTAGACACTCTTTCCCAGTTCCCATAAGTTTCAAAGGAGACGTCTGTTTCTTTATACGAATATGTAGCAACATCTGCCCTCATGGGAGAAACTACGGCATCGCCCATAACGATAGGATCCACATTTTCGACAACAAGATGTTTGTTTTCCATCTGCCTTTTGTTTTCTTCAGCAGCGTACTCTACCAAATCGACTTCCGAAAGTTCTCCATCACTATTATAACGAAATACAGCAACAACGTTCTCGCCAGTAAGTGAATCTTCCAAATACACAGAGCCATCATCGTTGTACCTGACCAGTAGTTCTCCGTTAGAACTACTGACATTATTATCAGCTACAGGCGGTTCGTTGGCGTATGCGGTTGCCGCTAAGCTTACAATCATAGACAGCATAAGAGTTATGGATATGAGTTTTCTTTTCATTATTAACACAGCCTTTCTTTTTAAGATTTTAATTTCTTTGAACCAGGCGGAACAACTCAAATCTGCATCGGACTCACCACTTTCTTTCTGTTTGTTTATGCCTAACTAAACAATACCACAGCACAAATTTTTTGTCAATAACAAAATAGGAATAAAAATAAAAAATTTTTTATGGGGATATTGATTTTTGAAAAAATGTATAGTAAGATAGAGCTACCCTATATAGGAAGGCCCGGGCACGGGCAGAGGAAACTGAATATGGCGACGCCCAAAAGTGGGTCTTCTCTTGGCATGGAGGAGAACCTGAAAAAAGCAGTGACCGAAATGCTGGTCCTCACCCTGCTGAGCAGGGAGGACATGTACGCCCCCCAGATCACCCAGGCGCTGGAGGAGGAGTCGGGCGGGGCACTGAGTATTGTGTTCCCTTACTCGGTGCTATACCGGCTCATCAGCAACGGGTACATTACCGAGGCGTATAAAAAAATCGCCCCCGATGGACGGAGACGGCAATACTATCAAATCACCCCGGAGGGCCGGGCCTATCAGGCCCAGCTGGAGGAGCTGTATCACAGCTTTTCCGGCGGGGTGGAGCTTTTGCTGGGCGAAAGGGGGGACAAGGCATGACCCGGGAGATCAGGGAGCAGTATCTGGCACAGGTGGACCGGGCGCTGGTGCGCTTGCTTCGCCTGCGGGAAAGGCTGATGGGTGAGGCCAAGCGGCTGGTGGACCAGTTTCTGGAGGAAAACCCGGAGGCTACTTATGAAGACCTGCTGACCGCCTTTGGAACGCCGGAGAAGTTTGCGGAAGAAATGCTGAGCACTCTTCCCACAGAGGAAGTAGAAGGTGCCCGACGGAAAGAGCATTTTTGGCGGCGGGTGGTTCTGGTGTTGGTAACACTTGTGCTGGTGGGGTCGGCTTTGTTTTTCTTTTGGAGATGGCAAAAGACGCAGAAAATCGTCAATGGGGATTTTAAGGTCGTTATTTCCCCTGTAGAGGAAGTAACCGACGAAGAATTAGAGGGACTTCTGAAAGATGTCCCTATAGATGCCCAATCTGTAGATGGAGGAAAGTAAACATGAAAACGAAAAAACTCTTGGCCCTTTTGTGTGGGGCTGCTATGATGGTATCTCTGCTTACTCCCGCTATGGCCGCAGAGAATCGGCGAGAGGTTATTGACATGGGAGACGGCTTTTATGCCGTAGTGACTATGGAAGAAATGCCCATGACCCGAGCGGGCGATACCAAGAATGGCACAAAGAGTGCAACGGTCTACAATGGTTCGACTGTAATTGGTACGGCCACATTAATGGCAACATTTGATATTTCCGGCGCAACTGCGAGGGCTACACTTGCCGCTATCAACGGTACGGGGAAAAATGGCTGGAGCTACGACCACGGAACTGCCAGCCGTTCGGGCAATAAGGCCAGCGGTACGGCCTACTTCAAGTCGGGGAGCACCACCAAGTCCCTGACGCTGACCATGACCTGTTCCTCTGATGGCACGATCTCCTGATAAAAAACAGCGGCTTGAGGAAATTCCCCGAGCCGCTGTTTTTTATCAGAAGAAGACAGTGAGAAGATTTTTCTGCCTTGATTGAATGATTTAGCGGGGGAGGGTACAGGGTACCCCCATCCTTTTCATAAAAATTTTTGGTATACTTTTCCGCCGGAGTGTGGTATACTATCGTAGTTATGATCCCCCGGCGGACGGTCCGGAGGGGTCCTGGGACGGCTTTTGGCGCCGATGCTGCGGCGCATCATATAAGCAAAACAAGACAGAGAGAAATACTTGGCGAGGGAGGGCCCTCACCGACCGGCGATGCAGGGCCGGGAGGGGAAGGGGCCCATATCCTGGCCCGGTTTTGGCGCACCTGTGCACCCTCTGTCTACATACCTACCAACCTTGAGTGATTGAATTGTGAAAAGGAGTGTATGAGACACACTATGGCAGAAAAACTGAAAATCATCCCCCTGGGGGGATTGAACGAGATCGGCAAGAACATGACGGTCTATGAGTACGGCAACGACATGATCGTGGTGGACGCAGGCATGGGCTTTCCCGACGACGACATGTACGGCATCGACGTGGTCATCCCCGACTTTACCTACCTGCTGAAAAACCGGGACCGCATCCGGGGCATCTTCATCACCCACGGCCACGAGGACCACATCGGCTCCCTGCCCTACCTGCTGCGGGAGCTGAATGTGCCCGTCTACGCCACCAGAATGACCGCCGGGCTCATCAAGCTGAAGCTGGAGGAGCACCACCTGTTGGGCAAGACCCGGCTCATCACCTGCGAGCCGGGGGAGAGCGTGAAGGCGGGCCGGTTCGGAGTGGAGTTCATCCACGTCAACCACTCCATCGCCGACGCCGTGGCCTTTGCCATCAAGACCCCCATGGGGGTGTGCATCCACACCGGCGATTTCAAGATCGACCCCACCCCCGTCTCCGGGGGCATGATCGACCTTGCCCGGCTGGGCCAGCTGGGCAAGGAGGGGGTGCTGGCCCTGCTGTGCGACTCCACCAACGTGGAGTCCCCCGGCTTCACCAAGAGCGAGCGCAGCGTGGGGGCCTCCTTTGACGCCCTGTTCCGGGGCTGTGAGGAGCGCATCATCATCGCCACCTTCGCCTCCAACGTGGACCGCATCCAGCAGATCATCAGCGTGGCCGCCAAGTATGGCCGGAAGGTGGCCATCACCGGCCGGAGCATGGAGAACGCCATCAAGGTCTCCACCGAGCTGGGCTATATGAACATCCCCGCCGGGATCATGGTGGACCTGGCTCAAATCAAGGGCCTGCCCAAGAACAAGGTCTGTGTGGTCACCACCGGCAGCCAGGGGGAGAGCCTGTCGGCCATGACACGGATGGCCTTCAACACCCACAAGCAGATCGACATCCAGGCCGGGGACCGGGTCATCTTCTCGGCCAGCGCCATCCCGGGCAACGAAAACGCCATCGGCAACGTCATCAACGAGCTCTACCGCAAGGGAGCCGAGGTGGTCAACGAGCGCAACGCCGGCCTTCATGTGTCCGGCCATGCATGTGCCGACGAGCTGAAGATCATTCACGCCCTGCTGAAGCCCAAGTTCTTCATCCCCGTTCACGGGGAGCAGCGAATGCTCAAGACCCATGCCAAGCTGGCCCAGGAGATGGGCATGGATCCTCGGAACATCGTGGTGGCCGACATCGGAAAGGTCATTGAGCTGGGCCGGGACGCCCGGGTCAACGGCACTGTCCCCGCCGGGCGGGTCTTTGTGGACGGCTACGGCGTGGGCGACGTGGGCGCTGTGGTCCTCCGGGACCGGAAGCACCTGGCCGAGGATGGCATGATCGTGGTGGTGGCCTCGGTGTCTGCCGAGGACGGCGGGCTCCTCTCCGGGCCTGACATCATCACCCGGGGCTTTGTCTATGTCAAGGAGTCCGAGGGGCTTATGGAGGAGCTGCGGATGGTGGCCCTGGAGGCTTTGGAGAAGTCCACCCGCTCCAACGGCCGGGACTGGAACGCCGTCAAGGGGGACATTCGGGAGACCCTCACCGAGTACCTGTTCAAAAAGACCAAACGCAACCCCATGGTTTTGCCCGTAATTATGGAGGTTTAAGGGAAGAAGGCCCGGAGCAAGTGCTCCGGGCCTTCTTTGTGGGATTTTTCAGGCGGTTTGGGGGCGTTTTTTGCGAGGACTTAGGTGGAAGTCCACGCCACTGGGCCCAAAACACCCCCATTTCCCCCCGTAGAAGAAAGGCGGTCCCGTGGCTCCGCCAGGGCTTTGAGAAGGGAAAATGGGGGCATTTTGGCTCCCGGTGGCTTCGCCGATCACATCCGCTTTTCCAGCGCCCAGGACAGCACCAGAAAGCTGACGGCATAGAGGGCCATGACACACAGCAGGGTTTGGAAGGCCGCCATACTCAGGGGCAGCAGGACGAAGAGGGCCGCCGCCGAGACGAAAAAGACGATACAGCCCGCCCACTTAAAGGAGGCGTTCAGAATGGAGCGCTGGCGCTCGTCACACTCCTGAATGCGGGCCTTTTTCATGGCCTGGGGGTGGGTGAGCAGATACTGGCTGCGCAGAAACAGGATGAGGGCACCGGCGGTGATGCCGGCGGCGGCCCCCAGATAGAAGCCCCGGGTGAAGTCGGGCAGGGCGCTGTCCGCCACCAGCAGGAAATAGCACCCCAGCCCCACCAGCCCAACGGCCAGCAGTCCCAGGGCGGCAATGCGCCGGTGCTTGAGAGATGTTTCAAAGTCGGCATCGTTCAGAATGAGCTTGATCAGCATATCAAATTCCTCCAGACAGTTTCTTTTGGGCCGCCAGTCGTTGTCCCGGCGGGCGGCCCAGCAATCGGTCAGCCCTCTTCATCAAAGAGAAAGACCTCCTCGATGGTGAGGGAGAAGTAGCGGGCGATCTTATGGGCCAGGGGCAGGGAGGCGTTGTAGCGGCCGCTCTCCAGGGAGATGACGGTCTGGCGGGTGATCTCCAGCGCCTCGGCCAGCTGGGCCTGGCTCAGCCCCCGGTCCCTGCGCAGCTGGGCAATGCGGTTGGTCAAGAGAGTACCTCCCTTCCGATGAAATGAAATGTAAAGTTCGCTTTACACCGTGAGGATACCACGCAGGCTGAGAAATGTCAAGGGTGCTTTACATATTTTCTGAAAACTTTTTTGGAAGGCAAAAAAACAGCGGCGGCCCAGGATGGGCCGCCGCTGTTAGGATGTAGTGGGTTTTAGCCGGTGTACTTCTCGATCCAGGCGGTGATCTCCTCCAGCCGCTTCATACGGTGCTGGGGCTTGCCGCCCCGGCTGAGTTCGTGGTTTTCTCCCTTGAACCACACAAACCGGGTATCCACGCCCTTCTCCAGCAGGGCGGCGTAGAGCTGGAGCCCCTGGTCGATGGGGCAGCGCCAGTCCTCGTCGGAGTGGATGAACAGGGTGGGGGTGACGGCGTTTTTCACATACTTCAGGGGGGAGTGGAGCCACATTTTCTTCTGATCCTTCTCCTCGAAGATGTCGCCGCCGGTCTGGTCCCGGCCGAAGTAGGGGCCGATGTCGCTGACTCCGTAGAAGCTGATCCAGTTGGAGATGGAGCGCTGGGTGGCCACGCAGGCAAAGCGGTCGGTGTGGCCGATGATCCAGTTGGACATGAACCCGCCGTAGCTGCCGCCGGTGGCGGCCACTCGCTTGGGGTCGATCTGGGGATAGGCGGCCAAAACGCCGTCGGTAAAGGCCATGAGGTCGTCATAGTCCACCGTGCCGTACTTGCCCCGGATGTCGGCAAAGGTGTTGCCCCGGCCGTCGGAGCCGGTAGGGTTGCAGAAGAACACAAAGTAGCCCCGGCCGGCCCAGAGCTGCATCTCATGATAGAACACAGGGCCGTAGGCCGTCTTGGGGCCGCCGTGGATGTCCAGCACGGCGGGGTATTTCTTCTTGGGGTCGTAGTCCCGGGGGAGGAGCACCCAGCCGTCAATGCGCTTGCCGTGGCTCTTCACCGAGAGGGGCTGGGGCCGGGCCACATAGCAGTCTGCCAGAGCCTCGGTGTTGAAAGAGGACAGGGCTTCCACCTTGTCTCCGTGGCCCACCTTGTAGAGCTCCTGAAGGGCCATGTCGTAGAGGCCGATGCCCAGCACGGTGCCCTTCTCGGTGAGGTCGAAGCAGTCCAGCGAGCCCTCCCTGCGGTTGAGGGTCACCGTCTTGCCGGTGGCATCCATCCGCCGCAGCTGGGTGGAGCCCCCCACGGTACAGGTGTAGTAGAGCTGCTCCTTGTAGATCCGAAAGACCTTGCCGCCCCCCAGGCGACAGTCGCTGCCCACGCTGGAGCCAAAGCCCACGTCGGGGGTGGAGATCTGGGTCAGCTTGCCCTTCTCCAAAAGGAAGAAGGCGGCGTTCTCGTTGACCCCGTGGTGCTGACAGTCCGAGCCCAGGACCACCAGGGCCTTGCCCAGGCCAAAGGCCCCCCGGAGGGAGTGATCACTGCCGCCGTAGAGGGTCTGGGTCTCGCCGGTGGCCGGGTCGTAGCGGTAGATCTGATCAAAGAGGTTCTCGGTGGTCTGGTAGACGCTGGCGCCGTAGACGATGGCTCCGTCCACAGCCTGGGCGAAGGAGACCTTCATCTCAGGGCCGGTGAGCCGCTCGGTCTCGCCGCTCTCGGCGTCGTAGAGGAACAGGGCGGGGACGGTGCCCTCCCGGAAGCCAGCGCCGTTCATGCGGTAGCCCAGGTCGGTGAGGACGTGGTAATCCTCGTTCTCCTTCCGGGCCTTGGCAAGCTCCTTCCTGGCCTCGGCGGTCATCAGGTACTCGTCGGGGACCTCCCGGTCCATGGAGGCGGTGAAGAACCACAGGGTGTCGGTGAGCCGTTCCAGCCCCCGGGCGGCCATGGGCAGCTCAAAGGCCTTTTGGGCCTCGCCGCCCCGGATGTCCAGGCGATAGTAGACGGAGAATTTCTCCCCGGCTTTGGCCCGCTTCCGGTCCTTCTCCTCCCGCATGGCGGGGAAGAGGAGATGGTGGTCGTCCTCCCAGACAGGGGAATCCCCCTTGCCGTCGGCGGTGAGCCGGCGCAGGGCGCCGTTTTCGTAGAGGTAGATGTCCCCGGCGTAGTCGTTCTCCTCCTTCCGGGGGTATTTGACCACCAGGGCGGCCTTTTCCCCGTGGGGGGCGGCGGTGAGGGAACTGAGGAATTTATAGGAATAGAGATCCTGCATTTCGATGGGCTTCATGGCACTTCCTCCTTTTTTGCCTTTGTAAGGCTCATTATAATCGAACCCCCGGTTCAGGTCAAGGGCAGAAAAATGCCCGTGCCGTTTTTGGGGGCGGCACGGGCATATGGGGGGAGAACTTACAGGTCTACCGAGAGGTCCTGCACGCCGATGCCGTGCTTGTCGGCGTAGCCGGTGAGCATGAGGGTCAAGGCGCCGTCGCCGGTGACATTGCAGGCGGTGCCGAAGGAGTCCTGGAGGGCGAAGACGGCCAGCATGAGCCCGGTGCCGGCGGCGTCAAAGAGCAAGATGCCCGTGATGAGGCCCAGAGAGGCCATGACGGTGCCGCCGGGGACGCCGGGGGCGCCGATGGCAAAGATCCCCAGCAGCAGGCAGAACAGCACCATGGTGCCCACGCTGGGCAGGTGGCCGTAGAGGACCTTGGAGATGGTCATGACGAAGAACACCTCAGTGAGCACCGAGCCGCACAGGTGGATGTTGGCAAAGAGGGGGACGCCGAAGTTCACCATGTCGCTGCGCAAATTTTTGCTCTGGTGGGCACAGCGTAGGGCCACGGCCAGAGTGGCCGCCGAGGACATGGTGCCCACGGCGGTGAGGTAGGCCGGGCCATAGTGGCGTACTACCTCCAGCCCCGACTTGCCCGAATAGACGGTAGCCACGCCGTAGAGAAGGGCCAGCCAGAGGTAGTGGCCGGCCATGACGATGAGGATGACAAGCCCGAAGATGGGCAGCTGTTGGGTGATGGAGCCGTTCCAGGCCAGCTGGTAGAAGGTGGTGCCAATGAAGAAGGGGAGGATGGGGATGATGACCTTGCTCACAATGTCCAGCACGATCTTCTGGAACTCCTGAAGGGCGGCGGCAATGGCCCTGGCCCGGGTCCACACGGCGGCCAGACCCAGCAGCACGGAGAGCACCAGGGCGCTCATGACGGGCATGATCTGGGGGATGTCCAGCTGGAACTTCACCGGCAATCCCGCCCCTTCAGCGGCGGCGGTGGAGATGTTCAGATGGGGGATGATGGCGTAGCCTGCTCCCATGGACATCAGGGCGGCCAGTATGGAGCTCACATAGGCGATGATAATGGCTACGGCCAGCAGCCGGGTGGCGTTGCTGCCCAGCTTGGTGATAGAGGGGGCGATGAAGCCGATGATGATAAGGGGGACGCAGAAGTTGATGAGCTGGCCCAGGACATACTTTGCTGTGCCGGCGATGTTGGCCAGAGCGCCGGCGAAGGGCAGGGCGGAGTCCTGGGGAATGAGCATACCCAGGGCCATGCCTACCAGAATGGCCAGCAGCAGCCGGGCGGGCAGGCTTTTCAGGAACGATTTCATGGGACGATCTCCTCCTTTTCGGATTTGGGACACAGGACAGAAATGACGTACACCCCCAGTATACGCACAACTGTTGTCCCATCATACACGGAAGGGGAGAGGGGGGCAAAAAAGCCGCCCCCGGATATCCCGGAGGCGGCGAAAAAAGGGGCTGTTTACTTGTGGGGCACGTTCCAGATGTTCTCGGCGTATTCGCTCACCGAACGGTCGGCGGCGAAGATGCCCGAGCGGGCGATGTTGATGAGGCTCATCCGGTTCCATCGCTTGGGGTCCTGATAGGTCTGGGCGGCCAGCTGGTGGGCCTTCTGGTAGCTGATGGCGTCGGCCAGCAGGAAGTACTGGTCGGCGGGGCCGCCGTCACCGTTGAGGAGCAGCTGGACCAGGCTGGCGTAGCTGGCCTGGTCGTCAAAGCCCTTGGCCAGCTGGTCAATGACCGCCTTGAGCTGGGGGTCGTGCATATAGTAGTCGTAGGGATGGTAGCCCCGGCGCTTCATCTCCTCCACCTCGTCGGCCTTTAGGCCAAAGAGGAAGATGTTCTCGTCGCCCAGCACCTGGTGCATCTCCACATTGGCGCCGTCTAGAGTGCCGATGGTGAGCGCACCGTTCATCATGAACTTCATGTTGCCCGTGCCGCTAGCCTCCTTGCCGGCGGTGGAGATCTGCTCGCTCAGCTCGCTGGCGGGCATGAGCCGCTCGGCCAGAGAGACCCGGTAGTTCTCCAGGAAAAAGACCTGGAGCTTATCCTTGCACACGGGGTCGTTGTTGATGGTCTGGGACAGGGAGTTGATGAGATGGATGATCTCCTTGGCGGCCACGTAGGCGGGGGCCGCCTTGGCCCCGAAGAGGTAGGTCTGGGGGACGGTGATATAGTTGGGGTCCTCGTGGAGCCGGTGCCACAGGAAGATGATGTGCAGCACGTTGAGCAGCTGCCGCTTGTACTCATGGAGCCGCTTGGCCTGCACGTCGAAGATGGCATCGGTGTTGAGCACGATGCCCTGCTCCCGCTTCAGGTGGGCGGCCAGGGCGAGCTTGTTCTCCCGCTTGATCTTGGCCAGCCGCTCCAGCACGGCGGCATCGTCGGCGAACTTCTCCAGCTTGGTCAGCTCCTGGGGGTGGAGCAGGTACTTGTCCCCGCCGCAGCACTCCTGGATGAGGGCGTCCAGAGCGGGGTTGGCCTCACTGAGCCAGCGGCGGTGGTCCACGCCGTTGGTCACGTTTTTGAACTTGCCCGGGGCCATGCGGCAGGAGTCCTGAAACACGTCGGTGCGCAAGATCTCGCTGTGGAGGGCGGACACGCCGTTGACGCTGGAGCAGGCGCACACGCACAGGTTGGCCATCCGCACCTGACCGCCCCAGACAATGGCCATCCGCTCCACTTTGCTCAGATCGCCGTGGGTGAACTGCATGAGCTGGTCCTGGTAGCGGCCGGAGATCTCCAGAATGATCTGCCAGATCCGGGGCAGCAGCTCGGCCACCAGGTCCTGGGGCCAGCGCTCCAGGGCCTCGGCCAGAACGGTGTGGTTGGTGTAGGCCACGCTGCGGCTGACAATGAACCAGGCGTCATCCCAGCTGTACCCCTCCTCATCCAGCAGGATGCGCATGAGCTCGGGGATGATGAGGGTGGGGTGGGTGTCGTTGATCTGGAGGATGTGCTTCTCGTGGAAGTTCCGCAGGGTACCGTACTCTGCCTTGTGCTTGCGGCAGATGGACTGGACGGTGGCCGAGGAGAGGAAATACTGCTGCTTCAGCCGCAGGGACTTGCCCTCCCGGTGGTTGTCGGCGGGGTAGAGCTGCTTGGAGATGATCTCGGCATTGGCCTGGCGCTCCAGGGCCTTCATGTACTCGCCCCGGTTGAAGTAATTGAGGTCCACCGGCTCGGTGCTCTTGGCCTCCCACAGCCGCAGCACGTTGGCGTGCTGGGTGCCGTAGCCGGCGATCTGCATATCCCGGGGGACGGCCAGCACGGTGGTGTAGCCGGTGTGCTCCACAGAGTGGGAGCCGTCGGAGTTCCACACGTCCTGAACGGTGCCGCCAAAGCGGACCTCTTCGGCCTCGTCCTGGTGGGTGATGAGCCAGCTGGCCCCGTTATCCAGCCAGAGGTCGGGCAGCTCCTCCTGCTTGCCGTCGATGATCTTCTGCTTGAAGAAACCCAGCTCATAGCAGATAGAGTAGCCGGTGAGGGGGATGTCCAGGGTGGTGGCGGCGTCCAGATAGCAGGCGGCCAGGCGGCCCAGACCGCCGTTGCCGAAGCCGGCGTCGGGTTCCTCCTCAAAGAGGTCGGCGGCGGAGAAGCCCATGGCTTCCACGGCCTTGGTCAGCGGCTCGATGATGCCCAGGTTGTAGGCGTTTTTCCGCAGGGAGCGGCCCATGAGGAACTCCATGGACAGGTAGTGGACCTGGCGGGCGTGGGTGTCCGCCGCCTTCTGGGCGCTCTCCAGCTGCCGGGCGGAGATCATGTCCCGGATGACCAGAGCGCAGGCCTGGAACATCTGCTGGCGGGTACACTCGTCCACGTCCCGGCCGAAGTTCCGGCGCAGCTTGCCCGTGATGAGATCCGTCAGATCCTTTTTTGTGTATTTACGCAAAAGAAAGTCACTCCATTTCCTTGAAATGCAACGGGGCAGTTTATTTCACAATAGGATTTCTATTATACTATATTTATGCCATTTTTGTCAATTTTATCTTTGAAATATATGATTTTTCGGAAAGAATGAAGGGCAGAAATATGGAAACAGGGCCCCGGTCAGGGGCCCTGCTTGGTGCGGGGGTCTTTTTCGTGGGGGACAGGCTCACTTCTTGCGCATCTGGAAGGGCACCATCTCCACCCGGACAAAATAGCCCTGATCGTGCTTGCACACCCAGCACTGCTCGGGGGGACGGGTGGCGGTGACGATGTGGCCGCAGTTGAGGCACATCCACTCGCACTCGGTCTCGTTGATAAACAGCTTGTCGTTTTCCAGCAGGTCGGCAAACTGGCCGAACCGGTCCCCGTGGACCTGCTCGATGCGGGCCACCTGAGAGAAGAGGTGGCTGATCTCCGGGAAGCCCTCCTCCTTGGCCACGTGGGCGAAGCCGGTGTAGTCGTGTTCATACTCTTGGTACTCGTTGTGCTGGGCGGCCCGAAGATGCTCCAGCACGGTGGTGTAGAGGTCTATGGGATAGGTGCCGTCGATCTGGATGTTCTCCCCGGAGTGCTTTTCCAGATAGTCGTAGAAGGCCCGGGCGTGGGCCCGCTCCTGGTCGGCGGTGAAGCGGAACACGGCCTCCACAACATAGAGCCCGTGCTTTTTGGCAAGGCCGGCGGAGAAGGTGTAGCGGTTGCGGGCCTGGCTCTCGCCGGCAAAGGCCCGCATAAGGTTGCGCTTGGTCTCGCTCTGGGCAAAGGAAACGGACATGCTGATACCCCCTTTATGGATGGTATCAGCATGTCCGTTTTTGTGAGATATATTCTCTGCCGGCGGCAGTTTCCAACATGGGAAGGGAGTGGACCTGCCGGGCCTTATCTCCTCAGGACAGGAAGGCGTCGATGAGGGCGCAGGCCTGGTCCACCGGGTGGTTGGACATATCCAGCCAGTGGACGTCCCGATCCTTTTTGAACCAGCTCACCTGCCGCTTGGCAAAGCGCTTGATGGCCCGGCCCAGCTCGTCGATGAGGGCCTCCTCGGTGGGAATGGCCCCGGTGAGGTGGCGCAGGATGTAGCGGTATTCCAGCCCCAGTCCCTCCAGGAAGTCGTCGGAGACTCCCTCCGCCCGGAGCCGGGCCACCTCCTCCACCATGCCCGCATCCAGCCGAGCGATGAGCCGCTGGTCGATACGCTCACAGACCACCTCCCGGGGGTAGCTCACCCCCAGAGTGAGGACCTCGTAGCGGGGTTGGCGCTCCGCCTCGGCGTGGGGGTCGGCGCCGCTGCGCTGCTTTTCCAGCAGCCGCACCAGCCGGGGGCGGTTGTTCCAGGCATCCACGTCCAAGCTCACCCCCGCAGAGAGGAGCTGCTCCCGCAGTTCCTCAGTGGGCAGGGCCTCCAGCTGGGAACGCAAAACCGGGTCGGGGGGGGCCTCGTGGAACACATAGCCCTCACTCACCGAGCGGACATAAAGCCCGGTGCCCCCCACCAGGAAGGGGACCCGGCCCCGGGCGAGGATGTCGTCAATGGCGGCGTAGGCCTCGGTTTGGAACCGGGCCACCGAGTACTGCTCCCCGGGCTGTGCCACGTCCAGCAGGTGATGGGGCACCCCGGCCATCTCCTCCGCCGTCACCTTGCCCGTGCCCAGGTCCAGCCCCCGGTAGACCTGCCGGGAGTCGGCCGAGACTACCTCGCTGTTGTAGCGATGGGCCAGGGTGATCCCCAGGCCCGACTTTCCGCAGGCGGTGGGGCCCAGGACCACAATGAGCTTCGGCTTGCCCATGTCAGGGAAACTCCACGGTGTACTTGGCGCCGTGGCAGTAGAAGGAGGCGTCGGACAGCTTCAGCCGCAGCAGCCGGACCTGCTGGCCGGCCCCGGAGTGGCTGTCGCTGGCCCACTGGCCAAAGCCCTTTTTCAAAGGCTGGGCCAGGGCCTCGTTGTCCCCCTCCCAGGCGGGTCCAAGGTCCAGGGCCACCCCGTGGCCGGCGAACCACCGGCCCGAGAGGGCAATGGAATTGTCCTGGGAGAGCTGGCCCATCTTCCCGGACTTATCGAAGGTGAGGACGTAGAAGGAGTCGCCCTTGAAATAGGCGGTGACGTTGCGGACCTGGGGCCTGCCGTCCTGAACGGTGGCCATGGCGATGATGTCCTCCCCCGAGCCGAACCGCTCGGTGAGGATGCCCTGGGCAAAGGAGAGGGTGTGATCAGGCATGAGAGTACCTCCTGGGGTCGAGTTCGATTTTTGTAAAGGGGGAGCGGGTCAATACCGCTCCATCAGGGACAGCAGGGCGGAGACAAAGCCCGCCCGGTCCACGTCATAGCACAGCCGGCAGTTGGCGGTCAGGGAGGCGTCGGTAAAGGCGTCGGTGACCATTTTACCCCGGCTGTGAACGCCCCCGGTCTCCACCCCCACCCAGCAGGTTTTGGCGGTGAAAAGCTGGGGGTGGAGGGCGTAGAGGGCGGCGGCGGGGTCGTGCATGATGGAGCCGGAGACCCCGAACCACTGCTCGCATTGCTCCACCCGGCCCCCGTCCATCATCTCGGCGGCAAAGTTGGCCTGGGGGGTGGCCTGGGAGCGGAGCTGGGCGATCTCTTCACAGTTTACATAACACTTGTGGGTCACATCCAGGGGCAGGACGGTGATACTGGCCCCAGACTGGAACACGGCCTCGGCCCCCTCGGGGTCGGCCAGGAAGTTGAACTCGGCGGCGGGGGTGGTGTTGCCGTAGGCTGAGGCGCCCCCCATGATGACGATCTCCTTCAGCAGCCCGGCCAGGTCGGGCCACTTGGTCAGGGCGATGCCCAGATTGGTCAGGGGGCCGGTGGCCACCACGGTGAGAAGGCCGGGGTTGGCCTTGGCCAGGCGGTGGATGGCGTCCCAGGCCATCTCGGCCTGGGGCTGGGCCGTGCTCTGGGGGATGGGCACGCCGCCCAGGCCGTCCGTGCCGTGGAAGTCCTCGGCGGTGATGAGGGCCCCGGTCATGGGCATTTTGGCCCCGGGGTAGACGGGCAGGTCAGGACGGCCGGCGAAGGCGACGATGTCCAGAGCGTTGCGGAGGGTCCGCTCCAGGGGCACATTGCCCCCAACGGCGGAGACGCCTACCACCTCGGCCTCAGGGGAGGCCAGGGCCAGCAGGATGGCCACGGCGTCATCCACGCCGGGGTCGCAGTCCAAAAACAGCAGCTTCTTGTCCATCTCTCAGCCCTCCTTCCAGTGGGACACGGCTTCTACGAACAGGTCGGCAAAGGCGGGGCGGTCCACCTCAAAGAGGACCAGGGCGTTGGGCTCCTTGCTCCCCACATGGTAGGCGTCCCCGATGGTGGCGCCACGGCTGTATGTGCCCCCGGTCTCGATGTCCACGTGCATCTCCACCCCCTGGAACAGCTCGGGCCGCAGCAGCCAGGCCACTGCCACTCCGTCGTGGATGGGGGCGCCGGGGTAGCCCAGGGACTTGTGGAACTGGTAGAAGAACTCCAAAAGGTCGGCGTAGACGTTGGCCACCCGGCCCCCAACCGCCCGGATACGGGCGAAATCCTCGGGGGTGAGCATGGCCTTCTCGGTGACGTCCACCCCGGCCATGGTGATGGGGATGCCCGAGCGGTAGACCACGTCAGCGGCCTCGGGGTCCAGCAGGATGTTGAACTCGGCGGCGGGGACCCAGTTGCCGTGGGTCACCCCGCCCCCCATGAGGGAGATGCGGGAAATGTTGTCCTTCACCTCGGGGTGGGATAGGAGGAGGGCAGCGATGTTGGTCAGCGGCCCTGTGGGCACCAGCACCACCGGGTCGGGGGAGGCGGCGATGACCTGGGCCATAAGCTCGGCGGCGGGCATATCCACCGGCTCCTGGGCACGCTCGGGCAGGTCGGTGCCGTCCAGTCCGCTCTCTCCATGGACCGAGGGGGCGGGCTGGGCCGGGGAGATGAGGGGCTTTGTGGCCCCCATGGCCATGGGGGCGTCAATGCCCAGCAGGGCCATGATACGCAGAGCATTGTCGGTGGTCTTCTCAATGGTCTGGTTGCCCGAGGAGGAGGTGACGGCCAGGATCTTCAGTGCGGGGGAGGAGGCGGCCAGCATCCAGGCGATGGCATCATCGTGGCCCGGATCGCCGTCCAGAATGATGGGGATGGGCTTGGACATGGAGAGCACCTTCTTTCCTGTATTTTTGAAGCCGGGGTATCTTAGTAGTTATAGCATCAATATTTTACCACAAACTGCCGCCAAACGCAACAAGGGCCCCGGCAAAACCGGGGCCCTTGGAGGGGAAAATATGCCGCTTTATTTGCCGAAGAACTCGGCCTGCTCGCCCCGGACCACGGCGGCCAGGCCGTTGCGGGAGTCCTCGGTCTTGATGATCTCGTCAGCCACCTGGACCTCGAAGGCCCGCTTGCCATCCAGGGTGTCCCCATAGACGGCCTGGCGGACACAGTCCTTAAAAGCCTTGACGGCCAGGGGGGCGGCAATGGCCATCTTCTGAGCGATGGCCATGGAGGCGCTGTCCAGCACGTCGTCGGAAAAGACCTTGCTTACAAGGCCCAGCTCATAGGCCTGCTGGCCGGTGAAGTCCTCATTGAGGAACATATAGTCCATCATCTTGTTCCGGCCGATCCACATGGGCAGACGCAGGCTGCTCATGCCCCAGGAGCCCACCGTGCCGTAGTAGATGTCCCCGTCGTGGATGCGGAAGCTCTCGGACACCAGCCGGATGTCAAAGGCGTTGAAGACGGCGGTGGAGCCGCCGATGCACCGGCCCCGGGCCGAGACCACAGTGGCCTTGGGATAGGTGTCCAGCCGCTCCACCAGCCGGCCGCCCAGCTGGGAAAAGGACTCGTTGATCTCCTCCCCCTGGCTCAGCCCCTTGGTGATGTCTCCGCCGTCAGCCCCCACGGAGAAATCCTTACCGGTGGAGTTGACCAGTACCACCCGGATCTCGTCGTCCTGCTCGTATCCGTCCAAAGCGGCCAAAACCTCCCAAATGAGCCGCTTGCTGAAGGCGTTCACCGGGGGATGGTCCAGGGTGATGACGCCCACCCGGCCCTGGCGGCTCAGCTTTAACTGTGTGTACTCCATGTGCAGTTCCCTCTTTCTGAGTTTTTGTAATTTAGCGTGATAAACGGATAAATTGCTAAAGTAGTCCCATTGTAGCATAACCACGGCCGGGATGCAAGGGGAAATTTTGAGACTGCCGCCGCAGGGTGTTTTTTTCCTGAAATGACTTGACGAAAAGGGATAGAAAGTATAACATGGAGATAACTTTGTTCCCGAAAAAAGGAGGAAATGGACATGATGGATCAAAAGCAGTTTGACGCCCTGCTGGACCGGTGGATCGAGGAGCACAAGCAGGAAATGATCGACGAGCTGGGCCTTTGGGTGGGGCAGAAGTCGGTCTCCCGGGTGGACCTGGGCCAGCCCGGCGCCCCCTACGGTCCCGACTGCCGGAAGATGCTGGACCTGGCCCTGGAGCGCTGCAAGCACTATGGCTTTGAGGTCAATGATTACCAGGGCTACACCGGCGACGCCCGCTTCGGCCCCAGGGAGCACGAGATCAGCTTTGTGGGCCATCTGGATGTGGTCCCCGAGGGGGAGGGCTGGACGGTCTGCGAGCCCTACAAGATGACCGAGAAGGGCGGCTTCCTCTATGGCCGTGGCGTGGGGGACGACAAGGGCCCCACCATTATCTGCCTGTTCATCCTGCGTTTCTTCAAGGAGAATAACATCCCCCTGAAGCACGGCCTGCGGCTCATGATGGGCTGCTCGGAGGAGACGGGCATGCCCGATTACCGCTACTATGTGGAGCACGACCTTGGCCCGGGCACCGATGTGGCCATCGTCTGCGACGGCGGCTTCCCCGGCGGCTATGCCCAGAAGGGCTTCTACACCGCCACCTTCCATATCCCCGCCGGCAAGGATCTGGTGGACTTTAAGGGGGGCACCGTCCACAACGCCATTCCTGACACTGCCGTCATCACCGTGAAGGGGGTCTCCCTCTCCGACGCCCAGGCCGCCCTTCAGGGGGCCGACCGGGTCAGCGTGGAGGCCGGGGAGAACGGCACGGTGAAGATCATCGGCCACGGCAAGGCGGGCCACGCCGCCGGCCCGGACAAGGACCGGCAGAACAGTGCCATCGCCATCGCCGCCAAGTGGGCCCTCCTGCTGGCGGAGCGGACGGGCATCGACCTGGGGGGCTGCGCCGCCATCGCCAATCTGTTCCCCACCGCCTTCGGCGAGGGGCTGGATATGTGCTGGGACGAGCCCATCGCCGGCCCCCTCACCGTCAATGCCGGCGTCATCTCTCTGAGCGAGGGCAAGCTCCACCTGCTCATCGACATCCGCTATCCCATCGACAAGACCGGGGCTGAGATCAAGGCCGCTCTGGAGAAGGCCATCGCCCCCTACGGTGCCACCATGACGGTGGGCGAGTGCATGGAGCCCTACTACATCGACCCCAGCGACCCCAAGTTGGCTGTTCCCGTTCAGGTCTACCGGGACATCACCGGGGACACCGAGACCAAGCTCTCCGCCGGCGGCGGCGGCAACTACGCCCGGGTGGTGCAGAACGGCATCTCCTTTGGCCCCGGCATCCCCGGCTCTCCTAAGCCCCAGGGTCTGCCTGTGGCCCACGGCGGTGCCCACTCTCCCGATGAGGCCCTGCACATCGAGAGCTGGATCACCGGCATGAAGATCTACGCCAAGTCCGTGCTGCTGCTGGACGAGGCCCTTCCTGTGGACTGAGACAGAGAACAACAAATGCCCCCACACCACCGGTGCGGGGGCATTTTCTATGCGATGGAGGGCTTACAGCCCCAGGCCGTAGATGCGGTTGGCGTTTTCGAAAAAGACCTTCTCCCAGTGCTCCTCGGGCACCAGGTACTGGACGAAGGAGAGGTACTCACCCAGGTTGACGATGGGCCAGTCGGTGCCGTACATAATGCTGTCCCACTTCTCCACATAGGCCAGCCAGGAGCGGAGGTTGTCGGCGTAGTGGCCCAGCCGGGTGAGGTATTCCTTCAAATCAAACCGGCCCTCCAGCAGCCCGGACAGGTCGGTGCACACGTTGGGGTTTTTCTCCACCACAGCGGCGGCAGACTCCAGGAAGGGGTTGCCGAAGTGGCACATGACGAAGCGAACCTTGGGATGGTCGGCGGCCACCTCGTCCAGCACCAGGGGGTGGGCGTATTTTAGGGAGGCGGCGGGAAAGACGGTCTGGCCCATGTGGATGGCCACCGGCTTGTCGTAGCGCTGGGCCAGGTCATAGATGGGCTCATAGAGAGGGTCGGAGAGCCAGATGCGGTTGTAGCCGGGGTAGAGCTTGACTCCGCAGCAGCTCTCCCGCTTCAGGTTTTCCTCCACCAGCTCCACATAGTCTGCCGGGATCCCCTCCCGTGTCAGAGAGCCGTCCAGCCCCACGCAGTAGTGGAACAGGTCGCCCGGGTAGTCGTGGTAGGCCGGGTCCAGGCTGCGGTTGCCCATGACCACGCCGTGGACCATACCCAGCTGTGTGTAGACCTGGCGCAGGTGGTCAATGGAGTTCTCATGGCCCACCGAGCGGGTCCGCTGGTCGTTGCGGGGGTCAGGGGGAAAGATATGAAAATGGGCGTCGATGATCTTCATGGCGGGGGCCTCCCTTGCAGTAACGTAGGGCTATTATAGCACGAGCAAAAATGCTTGCTTGCAAGGGCATTTTTGCGAGTGTGCCAATGCCGCAGCCGGGTGCAAGCCCGGAGCGGCGACAGCCGAAAGACACACAGGGTGCGGCTTTCTGTGGCCATTATAGCATAAAACGGCAGAAAATCCACGCCTTATTTATAAACAAAGATTGCAAAGTGGTCGGAAAAATGATATGATAAAGTTCAAAAGGGGTACCCCTTTTCCTTTCCGTATACGGAAAGGAAAACCCCTCGGCAATGTTTTACATGGGAGGAATGCCATATGAAAAAATGCAGGATCGCCCTGGCGCTCATTTTGAGCCTGTGCCTGGGTCACTTTGCCGTCACGGCCGGGGCGGCGGGGGAGACCTTCGCTGATGTGCCCACCGACCACTGGGCCTTTTCATCCATTGCGGCCCTGGTGGAGAGAAAGGCCATTAACGGCTACCCGGACGGGAAATTCTACCCGGAAAAGACGGTGAGCCGGGAAGAATTTGCCAAGATCATGGTGGTGGCGGCTGGGCTGAGCCCCGTCTCAGTGCAGAGCAGCTCCTATGCCGATGTGCCCCCGGCCTATTGGGCCAACGCCTACATTGAGGCTGCCCGGCCCTATATGACCGCCTACCAGAGCATGGGCCAGCTCTATTTCTATCCCACCGCCGGCGCCCTTCGGGAGGATATTGCCGTGGCGATGGTGAAGCTCCGGGGCTATGACCCGGCAAAGGCGGATTTGAGCCTGCTCACCACCATGTTCAGCGATGTATCCTCCATTTCCGAGGTGGCCCGGCCCTACGTGGCCTTGGCGGTGGAGCATAAGATCATCACCGGCTATACCGACGGCACATTTCGGGGCCAGGGGACCATCACCCGGGCCGAGGCCGCTGCCATCCTCTGGCGGGCCTTCCAGCAGGGCAGCGGGGATAAGGTGATCCCCGGCGATATTCTGCCCACTGCCACCCCATCTCCCACGCCCACACCTACACCCACGCCCACACCTACACCTACGCCCACACCTACGCCCACGCCTACCCCCACACCCACGCCGAATCCTATGCCCGAGGTCACCCCGGAACGGTGCGTGTTGGTGATAGACAAGAGGGGTGACAAGTACCAGATCATGAGAGGAGATGACACGAAATCAGTTTGTGATATCCCCGGCTATAATTGGAATGTGGGAAATTTGCTGTTCTGTGACCAAGGGGCAGACGGGGAGCTTACCGTATTCGGCCAGGGCCAGGCCACTACGGCGGGATACGATAAAAAGACAAAAACCTTCGGCGGGATGGCCACCGCAGAGGATTGCGTCCTGTTTGCGGAGTGCACCACTGCGGCAACGGGAAATTCAGGGGCCAAGTATAAGGCATATTTGCTTCGGGATTTAACCTCCATTCTCGCCCAGAACGCTGCCTATATCACAGATGGCAACAATCGGGTGGTGGCGGTTTACATGGACCTGAACAAACCGCCCGTTGGGTTACATACTGGAACGGTTTACGGAATCGTTACTGCCTACAATGGGGTTGTAAAAGTAGATGGAAAGACCTATTATGAATATGACGTGGGCTGCAACGATGAGATTTATTCTATCTTTCTGGATGGTACCAAAAACAGCTTGAAAAAAGGCCAGCTGGTGTCTTTTATGGAGAGGACAGATGGCCGCTATACCTTGGAGGACATTACGGTCTATACTGAAAAAAACATACAGGCGGCGTGGATGAGGGATTACGACGCAAGCGATAATATAATAACAATTTGCACTGCATTGACCGAATATCCAGAGGGTTACTACGAAGGAAGTCAGGCAACAACTTATGCTGTCGCTGAAAATCCCTATATTATCTATGTGAATATGTATAATGACAAAAGCGGCGAAGAGACAGGCATTTACGCATTTGATGTGATCACGGGCTATAAAAATATTGCCTTTCTTCTGAATGAGAAAAATGAAGTCTCTGTAATTTTTGTGGAGACCTCTGGCAAATGTGACATCCTTCCCTAAATAAAACCGGGCTGCGAGGTATTCCCCGCAGCCCGGTTTCTTGCATTCAAAGGCCCCGGTAAGGCGGTCAAAGTGGGGATGTAACTTGCCAAATTGGGCTCGCTGAGGTATAATGAGCGCAAAATAGTTAGGATAAAATCACTGCAGCAGACAGCTGCAAAGCACTGTGCAGGGAAGGAGGGATACACTGGATGGACCAGCAGAAAACGCATACAGAGGCCATGCCTGCCACCCCAGGGGGTCAGCTGTCCGTCCTGTCCCTTTTTTCCGGCTGTGGCGGGATGGATCTGGGTTTTGAGGGAGACTTCGCCGTGCTCAAGGCGGGGGTCAACCCTGCCATTCACCCCGACTGGGCTGTGGAGGACCTGGGCGGAACGTGGTGCCGCCTGCCCAAGACCCGCTTTCACACCATCTTTGCAAACGACATCCGCCCCGATGCCAAAATTGCCTGGACCACCTACTTTGGGAAGAAGGGGCTCTCCGGGGATTGCTACCGTCTGGGCAGCATTGTGGACCTGGTAAAGGGGTATCGAAGTGGAGAGCGGAGCATTTTTCCCCGGGAAGTGGATGTCATCACAGGGGGATTTCCCTGTCAGGATTTCTCGGTGGCCGGCAAGCGCCAGGGGTTCCACTCCACCAAGTCTCACCTGGGCGTGGAGCGCCAGGAGGATACCCCCAGCATTGAGAGCCGGGGGCAGCTTTATATGTGGATGCGGGAGGTCATCTCCATCGTCCAGCCCAAGGTGTTTGTTGCGGAGAACGTAAAGGGCCTTGCCAATCTGGAGGACGTGAAGGAGATCATCGAGCGGGACTTTGCTCACGCTGGCGGTGGCTATTTGGTGGTCCCCGCCAAGATTCTTCACGCCGCCAACTACGGTGTTCCTCAGAGCCGGGAGCGGATCATTTTCTACGGCTTCCGGAGGAGTGCTCTGCGGCCGGAGGCCCTTAGGATGCTGTCCATGCCTGTCATTCCCCCGGAGTATGACCCCTACCCCGTCTGCACCCACAAATATACACCCGGGGCGATGGGGGAGGGGCTGCAGCCCTTCGTCCCGGCCCTGGCCTGTTTGGAGGATCTGCCCGAACCGCCAGAGAGCACGGATCCGGCCCAACAGGCCTATTCCAAGGCTAAGTTTGTCGGCCGGGGGCAAGGGCAAACGGAGGTAAACCTGCTGGGTGTAGGCCCCACCATTCGGTCAGAGCACCATGGAAATATCGAATATCGGCGGCTTTCGGCTGCCCACGGGGGGAAACATGGGGAGGAGCTGGCGGCAGGATTGCCCGAGCGGCGGCTCACAGTGCGGGAGTGTGCCCGGCTCCAGACCTTCCCGGACGATTATGATTTCGTTATTTCCGGCGCCAAGCGGGGGGAGGGTCTTTCGGGCAGCAACGCCTATAAGATCATCGGCAACGCCGTCCCGCCCCTGCTGGCCTTTCACATCGCCATGCGGCTGCAGGAGAACTGGGAGAGATATTTTGGCGAATAAAAGAGATACAAAAAGTCCTCATCCATAGCATGGATGAGGACTTTTTGTCAGATGGGATCGTAGAGCTCGGCCAGGGAGGTGTCTCGGCGCACATACATTTTGGCCTCGGGTGTGCCGTTGAACTGGCCGTGGGAGAAGCGGCATTCATTTCGGAATTCCAGCACCTTATGGGTGGCTGTATTTTCAAAGGTGGAGATGATGTTCAGCTGGGAGATGGGGGCCTCATAGCGGCATTCCTTCAGCTGAATGGTCTGCCCGAAGGTGGCGGTGCTGGGCACCCGGAGGATGGTGGTCTCCTGGGCTGTGGTCTTGGCGTAATAGTACTCGAAGGGGTGGATCTGGAAGAAATGATAGAGGGAGGTGGGGTCATAGCCGGAGCGGATTAGCTCTACCACCCGCTCCCCTGCGGCGACAGAGCAGCTCCTTTTCAGTGCTAAGTAGGTGGGGTCGTCTGCGAACTGTTTTTTGATCCATTTGGAAAAGACCTTCTCCCGGATGCGGGAGGTGGTGTAGTCCATGTACTGGCGGTTTGTGGTGATGTGGGTGGGGACGGAGGCTTTGTCAGAGCCCTTTTTCCCAGTGTACTGCAAAATGACTCGGTCATCGTCGAGATAAGCAGAGGAGAGTTTGCCCTTCTTTTCCCGCACCCAGATTTCGTGCTTTTGCAGGTAGTCCACAAAGCATTCCCAGGTGTAGGCAAACCACCGGTCATATTCCTCCGGGGCAAAGGTGGTAAAGATATGGAGCCCCCGCTGGTAGTGGGAGCCTGTCATGTAGTTGAGCAGCTTGTAGAGCCCCATGTTTTCCAGAATAAAGCTGTTTTCTTTGAGAGAAAAGCCGTAGGCTCCAATTTTTACGTCGATGGGGTCGCCCTTCTGGGTTTGAGCACCCAGCCAGAGAATTTTATCCCCTTTGTGAAAGTGAAAGTGGGAGTTTTCCACAATGGCCCGCCCCAGGCGGCAGCCATTGTGGAGGATGTCCCGAAGCTCACCGGTATAGGTGGGGACCTCGAGGATATTTTGGGCGGTGGAGATGTTGTTGTCGATCACGCTTTGGGCCAGCTGCCAAAAGGTTTGACTATCGTACAGGTCGCTGACCTGAAAGGGGATGTCAGAGAGGAGCAGGCCAGCAGTGACGGCCACGCTTAATTCCCTGAGATGGGTCTTGATATCGGCCATGGGTGTCCTCCAATCTCACCGTTGCCTGGATGGGCGGCGGTGCCATTCTATGTGCAATATAACACGGTTTTGGCAAGAAATCTATGGTCTATTTGAAAACAAATGGGGGTGAATGGGCCGCTAACCGCTGACAATGGGCCCTTACCGCATAGAAAAGAGGAGTTTTTTCGGCCAATATTTTTGGGGTGTCATTTCACAGCAAAAAAACGGTTACTTTTTTGAAAAAATTCTTCAAATTAAGAGAAAATTTGTAAAAAACCAGTTGCCAAAAGAAAAAGAAATTGGTATAATTATGTCTACTCTCCCAAAAGGGATAACTGTCCGCCCCTCAAGGGCCAAGGGCAGGAAAGGAAGTTGTGTGTTATGAGAAAAAGCGCAAAAGTAAAGTTTCTATCGGCGCTGACAGCAGTATCGATGCTGCTGCCCCTGTGCGCCCCCGCTCTGGCGGCAGAGCAGGGAAGGACTTCGGCGGTGACCGGCAGTGTGACCGCCGCCGTGCGGATCGACTACGCCCAGCGGCTGGATGAGCTGGAGCGCCGGGATGTCCGCATGGAGCTGAAGCAGGGCAATAAGAGCCTGGGCTGGGTCTCCCTCTGGAAGGAGGGGGAGGCCGCTCTGGGCAGCTATACGGCGCAAATCACCCCCAAGAATGCCGAGGGGGGTGAGCTGGGCGGCGGCCGCTGGCCGGGCTATCTGGAAGTGACCGTGGAGGGCCTGCCCCGGGGGGAATATACCCTCAACTTCGCCGGGCGGGGCTACCACGGCTATACCCAGAAGGTGACTCTGGCTGCCTACTCCCAGCACGTGGTGGTGGGTACCGGCGATGCCACCTTTACCCTGGGCGATGTGACCGGTGACGAGAAGGTGGACAGTAAGGACCGCACCGCCCTGGCCGCTGCACTGGGCTCCAACCGGGCCGAGGATCTGCGGATCTACGATTTGAGCGGTGACGGTGCCATTGACATTGTGGATCTGGCCTATGTGAACCGGCTGATGTCGGCCCAGGGCCAGGCCGTCCTGCGGGACACGGTCCTTCTGGCCCCGGCTGCCGACTTGACTGCCACCCAGCAGGAGATGGCCCAGCAGGGCACAGTGGCAGAGGGCGATCTGCAGGGCGTACTGACCGGCGGGGAGAAGGTCACCCTGCGCTCCGCCACTGACAGCGACATCGTGCTGCCCCTCTCCCTGAATGAAAAGGTGGAGATGGAGGAGGTGCGGATCGTCACCCCCGACGGAAACGGCGAGATCCTGGCCGGCGAGGTGGTGGTGGAGGACGAGAACGGGAACCTGACCACCATCCCCTTTGACCACACCTTGCCCCAGGGCATCCACGCCATTGGCGAGGTCCCCGAGGGGAAGGTCATCACGGTGAACCTGGGCCGCCGGGTGCCGGTGAAGAAGGTCACCATCACCGTGACCAAGACCGAGGGCGGCTATGCCGCCGTGGAGAGCATCCAGTTCTTGAAGGACATTGTCCCCCAGGTCCCGGTGGCTGCCAACAGCATGGTGAAGGGGCTCACCGCCGTGGCCGGCAGCGAGCGTGTGGACCTGAAGTGGAACGATTTGCCCAATGTGTCGGGCTATAAGGTGCTCTACTGGCCCCAGACCAGCGCCAAGGAGGTCAAGGAGCTTCACATTGACGTGCCCCAGGCCCGGGTGAGCGGGCTGAAGAACCTGGAGACCTATGTCTTTACCGTGACTGCCACCGACGGCAGCTGGGAGGGAAAGCCCTCTGACCCCATTACTGCCACCCCCAAGCCCGCCAGCGTGCCCGACAAGGTGGACATGGTGCGGGTGACTGCCCTGGAGGGCGCTCTGGGCGTGTCCTGGAAGAAGGGCGAGTCGGCCACCTACTACGAGGTCTACTACCGTCCCGCCGGGGAGGAGCAGTGGAGCCCCGCCGGGAAGTCCATCACCCAGACAAGCACCACCATCAGCGGCCTGACCAACGGCGTGACCTATCAGCTCTACGTGGTGGCGGGCAACAGCGTGGGCAAGGGCCCCCGCTCCGACATTGCCGAGGGAACGCCCAAGGCGGTGAAGTACGAGCGGCCCGCCGGCATTCCCACCGAGGGCATTTTGGACAATTCTCTCATCAGTGATATTCGCCTGGCCGCTAAGGGCAACTATGTGGGTGACTTTGCACCCAGCTATATGATCGACAACGACTACCGCACCGCCTGGACCGCTGGAAACTGGTGGAACAACGAGCATGTGGAGGTCACCTTTACCCGTCCTGTGGACCTGAGCGCCGCCATCTGGGTGCCCCGGCTGGACGGCAGCTATCCCACCAACCTGCGGGCTTACAGCGTGCGGGTGTGGTATGAGGGCGAGGACCCGACTGGCCCGGGCCACCTGCTGGCCCCCGACCCCCAGGCGGGGGGTGTGGACAACGGCGGCACCGGCCGGGATGTGGACACCTGGCCCGCCCTTCGTGGCAACTGCGCTGTGACCAACTTCGCCGTTCTGCCCTTTGGCCCGGCGGAGAAGATCACAAAGATCAGCCTGGCGGTGGAGCAGCGGAACTACCTCACCGTCAGCCTTTCCGAGCTGATGTTTTTGGAGTATGACCCGGCCAAGTGCCTGCCTGGGGAGATCGAGGCCCTCTTTGCCAACAGTCTGAAGACAGAGCTGGTTTCCGGGGTGACCCAGGAGCGCATTGACGCTTTGAAGGAGCGGCTGAACGGGGACGAGCGCAACTACTACCTGGAGCTGGAGACCATGGCCGATGAGCTGGCTCTGGCCCAGGAGCTGCTGGAGAAGGGGACCACCTCCGGCCTGATCAAAACCGGGGTGGAGTCCCGCTCCACCGCAGTGGACAGCGCCAAGTACAGCCAGGGCGGCAGCGCCCTGCAGCCCCTGGGTATCACCGTGGGGGCCAAGCGGGAGATCACCGTATATGCACAGGGCATCCCCGCCGGGGAGACCCTGACCCTCTATGCCAGCCAGTTCAACGCCGAGGCCTCCCAATGGCTTCAGGAGGTGGGCAAGCTGGAGAACGGCCGCAACGTGCTGACCATTCCCAAGATCGGCAGCCGGGTGGGCAACAGCGGCGGCAGCCTCTATCTGGGCTATGCCGGCAAGGGCGGGGAGAACATTAAGCTCCACGTCCGCCGGGGAACTGTGATTCCCACTCTGGAGCTGTCCCAGTGGTACGCTATGAACGAGGCCCAGCGTAAGGAGGCCATTGGCGCCTATGTGGACGCCCTGGAGGGCTATCTGGGGAGCATCACCATCGGCAGCCCCACCACCGACTACCGCAACGTGACCGAGATCGCCACCCCTGTGGTCCTGCTGTCCCTGCCCGCCCAGGCGGTAAAGAACGCCCTGGGGGCCGGGAGCCGGAGCGAGAAGGTGGAGACCCTCTATAACAGTGTCCTGGCCTGGGAGGATATCATGGCCATCTGCAAGCAGACCCAGGGCATTGACAAGGTCTATGGGGAGAACGATATGAACTCCCGGCAGAATATCCGCTGCATGACCATGTTTGCCGGGGCCTTCATGTACGCCGCCGGCAACCACATCGGCATTGGCTATGGCTCCTGCGGCGGCATGGTCACCGGCCGGCCTATCTCCAGCCTGAGCGAGGGGGCCACGGCCAACCGGCTCTTCGGCTGGGGCATCGCCCACGAGATCGGCCACAACATGGACAAGCTGGGTAAGGCCGAGATCACCAACAACATCTATTCCATCATGGTGCAGACCTGGGACGGCAAGTCGGCCACTCTGGCCTCTCGGCTGGAGAAAAGCAACAAATACACCGGCATCTTCACCAAGGTGGCCCAGGGTCACCCCGGTGCCTCCAACGATGTCTTTGTCCAGCTGGGTCTCTACTGGCAGCTGCACCTGGCCTATGACGACGCCGACCCCCTGGTCTTCTACAACGCCTTCTTCAAGGCCTGGAAGGCGGGGACCTACACCGCCGGGGCCGCCTCCTATGACGACAAGGTGGCCCTCACTGCCGCTGGCGTGGCCAAGCGGGATCTGACCGAATTCTTTACCCGTTGGGGCATGAACCTGAGTGCCGAGACCAAGAAGGTACTGGCTGGCTACCCCAAGGAGGAGCGTGCCCTCTGGTACCTCAGCGACCAGAGCCGCCGGGAGCGGCTGGCCGGGACCTCTGCCGCCACCGGCACCGTGAAGGCCCAGGCCCAGAAGGAAGGGGACAATCAGGTCCAAATCACCATTGACGCCGCCGGCGTTCAGGGCAAGATCCAGGGCTATGAGATCCTCCGCAACGGCAGCTCCATCGGCTTTGTCCAGGCAGGAGAGGAGAATAGGGCGGTCTACACCGATGTGGTGGGGACGGCCAACCACCGGGTCTTCCACTATGAGGTGGTGGCCTATGACATCCTGGGCAACCAGGTGGGCGCTGCCGCCGACGGCGGCGAGATCCGCATCGCCTATGACAAGACGGTGGATCCCAGCGCCTATGAGCTCACCCTGAAGGACGGGGTGGCCACCCTGACCATGGAGAGGGAGACCCCAGTCTCCGGCCTGAAGCTCCAGAACTTCCAGGGTGAGGGCGGAGTCTACACCGTCACCATCACCGATGGGGAGGGCAAGACCAATGTGGCCCTCACCGGGGAGTTTGTGCAGGGGCAGAACCTGGCAGTGGACGACAAGAATAGCTTTGTGAGTTATTTCAAGATGCCGGGGGCGGAGAGCACCGACACCCGCATCTGGACATACGACGCCAAGAAGGTGACCATCTCCGGCATCCCGGCAGGGGTGAGTGAGGAGGACATCCGGCTCATCAGCTACCCCGGGGACGATGTGGCCTTCCTGGAGGGAGGCACCATGGGTCTGCTGTCGGCAGACTATCGCTACACCGCACTGGACGAGAACGGCAAGGAGGTGGAGGAGACCATCCCCGCCGGCACGCTGGTGATCCTGGGCACCTACCGGGGCGACCCCGTCTACAACACCATCGTGGTGAAGGGCCGCTTTACCGGTGCTGCCATTCAGGCCGACGGCACTGTGACCGAGACCGAGACCGTGGAGCGTGAAGTGGCCGGCTCCGCCTTCCTCTTTGCCGAAATCCCCACTGTGGGAGAGGTCAGCGACATCAGTGACGGCCTGTTCCTCTTTGTGCCCGACATTCAGCAGGAGGCCCAGCTTCAGGGGGAGAGCAGCCACTGCGAGGCCACCAACCTCCTGCCCAGCCAGATCCGGGTGGAGCTTTACCGCACCGATGACCCCAATGACATCGCCACCAAGCGACTGACGGCCCAGACTCTCTGGATCCACAGTCCCGGCGGCACCCAGGAGGATCTGCCCACCGTGGTGCTGGAAGGAGGGGAGCGCTGATGAAGGGGAAAACACATCGCATCTTCAGCCTGCTGTTGACCCTGGCTCTGCTGGGGGGAATGTTTCCCGCCGCCCGGGCCGCCAACGCCAACCTCCAGCTGACCTACCGGCAGGAGAACAGCTCGTCTGTCCAGCTGACCCTGCACGGACTGGGGGAGGAGAGTATCTACGGCGTTCAGCTGGATCTGACCCTGCCCGGCCAGAGCGCCGGGGTCACCTTCACCCCGGCGGATGGGAGCGCTTACAGCCCTGAGTGCAACGTGCGCACCCAGGGGAAGGATACCGAGGTGACCGTCTATATCACCGCCCAGAAGCCCCTGAACAGCTCGGGCACCCTGACCCTGGGAACCCTGAAGCAAAACGGGAGCATCACCATGCCCACCACCGTCCATGTGAAGCGGCTGGGCCACGAGCTCAAGCCCCTGGCAGAGGGGGGCGAGGGGGTGGACATCCCCGTGGCGGAGGAGACCCAGAGCAGCTCCTCCTCGGGCAGCACCTCCAAAAACTACCGGATCCAGGTCTCCACGGCCCGCCATGGTGAGGTGACGGCCAACCTGTCCACGGCCAAGTCCCGGACAGAGGTGATCCTCACCGTTACGCCGGAGGGTGGCTATGGGCTGGACAAGCTGCGGGTGCAGACCCTGGCCGGCCGGGAGATGGCCCTGACCCATCTGGGAGGCAACCGGTACGCCTTCTCCATGCCCGGCGCAGATGTGGAGGTGACCGCCTCCTTCGTCTGGACGGGGGAGTTCCACGTTCCCATGTCCTTCTCCGACGTGGGGGAGAGCGACTGGTTCCACGATGAGGTCCACTTTGTCTTTGACCACAGCATGATGACCGGTACCTCGGAGGGGACCTTTTCCCCCAATATGAATGTGGACCGGGGGATGATGGTCACCATCCTTCACCGCATGAACGGCACCCCTGCTGCCGAACTGTCGGATTTCTCCGATGTCCCCGCCGGCGAGTACTACGCCCAGGCCGTGGGCTGGGCCCACGCAAATGGCGTTGTCAGCGGATACGGCGGAAATGAGTCGGGCACCTTTGGCCCCAAGAACCCCATCACCCGGGAACAGCTGGCCACCATCCTCTACCGCTACGCCGGTAAGATGGGCTATGATGTGACGGTCCGGGGCGATTTGAGCGTCTTTGCCGATCAGGGAGATATTGCCGCCTATGCCCGGGATGCTATGAGCTGGGCTGTGGGCACGGGCCTGATCGCAGGCATGCAGAACAACCAGATCGCCCCCGGCGGCACTGCCTCCCGGGCCCAGGCCGCAGTTATCCTGACCCGCTTCTGCCGTCAGGTGGTCATTTAATAAAAAGGGAACAGAAAAAGGCCATACCGCAGGTATGGCCTTTTTTCTGTGGCTTGAGGGCAGGTACTTTACAAAGAAGGCATGTTTGGCTATACTGAGAGATGGGGCAGACAATGCCCCATCGGTCCCGCTGCAGGAAAGGCACCGGGAAGATCATGTGTGAAGGAGAGAACATATCCATGAAGAAAAAACTGTGCGCAGCTCTGCTGGCCCTGAGCCTGTGTTTGGGGCTTTGCGTCTCTGTCGCCTCGGCAACAGAGGAGGATTTTGTCATCGAAAACGGCGTTCTCGTCGAATATACCGGCTCCGGCGGCACCGTAGTAGTTCCCGACGGGGTCACCGAGATCGGCGAGGAGGCCTTTTACGGCTTCTTTGATATGTTCAACCTCCGGCTGGATGTGACCCTGCCCAGCTCCGTAAAGGTCGTCGGAAGGAGCGCCTTCATGGAGTCCACCCTCACCTCCATCAACCTGCCCGAGGGGTTGACCACCATTGAGGACGAGGCCTTTTCCGAGTGTACCCAGCTTACCTCCGTCAAGCTGCCCAGCACCTTGAAAACCATCGGCTATGGCGCATTTGACTACTGCACCAAGCTGTCCAGCGTTACTCTCCCCAGCGGACTGGAGGAGATCGGCCAGAACGCCTTTTCCTTCTGCCCTATCTCCCGGATCGACATTCCCGCCGGGGTGACCATCGGCCGGGGCGCCTTTGTCAACACCCAGGTGGAGAAGGCCACCATCGGCGGCAAGGCTCCCACCCAGGAGGATCTGACCGCCTACTTCTTTGATACCCCCCTCTATTATGGCATAGGCTCCGAAGAGGAAGAGGACGACCAGGGCAGCACCCAGCAGCCCGGCGGCGACCAGGAGTCCACCAAGCCCCAGGAGCTCACCCAGACCCCCGACCAGTCCCGGTTCACCATTGAGGGCGGCGTTCTCATCCGCTGCTTCATTGAGAAGGGCACCGTCACCGTCCCTGACGGCGTTACCGTCATCGGTGATGGAGAGAGCAGCGTCTTTCAGCGGGGCGTCACCCGGGTGAACCTCCCCGATTCGGTGGAGGAGATCGCCCCCTATGCCTTCAACGAAAGCACCATTCAGGAGATCACCATCCCCGCCGGGGTCACCGAGATACCTGAGCGGGCCTTCTGGGGGTGCAAATACCTGAAAAAGGTCACCATGTCCTCGGTGGAGACCATCGGGGCGCAGGCGTTCCTGGGCTGTAACCTTCTCTCCGATGTCACCTTCTCCAACAGCCTTACCGCCATCGGGGAGGCCGCCTTCCGTGACTGTACTTCTCTTGCCGCTGTCAGCTTCCCCGCCTCCCTGGAGGAGATCGGCGCCGACGCCTTCCATAATTGTCCCCTCACCTCCGTCGAACTTCCCAAGGGGCTGAAAAAGCTGGGGAACAGCGCCTTCGCCGGGAGCAAGCTCACCACCATCACCCTGCCTGAGGGCCTGGAGGAAATGTCCGGTTCCCCGGTCTACAACTGCCCGAACCTGACCACCATCACCTTCCCCAAGACAGGCAAGGCAGTGGAGAATATGAAGGATATGACCGCCAGCCAGTTCCTGGGGACCCTCAATCTCTATATGTGTCCCGCCTTGGAGGAGATCGTCAACCCGCCCAGTGAGCAGCTTGCCAACCGGCTGGAGACCTACCACTCCCTTTTCGAAGGGGTGGACCCCAGCCGCTGGGTCACCGAGCAGAGCGAGGCCATCGTGGCCGCCTCCAACGAGATCACCAAGGGTATCAAGAGCGACTACGAGAAGGCCCGGGCCATCCATGAGTGGGTGGCAAGGAATGTGGTCTACGACTACGAGTATCACCGGGGCGACAAGGCCGACTGCTGGACCTCGGCGGAGGATGTGCTGGAGCATAAGCTCACCGTCTGCGCCGGGTACACCGCACTGACCCAGGTTCTCCTTCAGGCTCAGGGCATCCCTGCCGTCTATGTCCACGGCGCTACAGGGAGCGGCGGCCATGCCTGGAATGCCGCCTATATCGATGGCCGCTGGATCTGGATCGACTCCACCTGGGGCCGCCCCGGTACGGGAGAGATATACAATCCCCAATACTTTGACCCCTCCGACCTGTTTCTGGCCAAGACCCATGCGGCCATGTCCACCAAGAGCAATAACTTCAAGACTGGCGATCCTAAAGCCGAGGTGGTGAATGAGGAGCGGCCCGACCCCAAGGACCTGCCCTCCTCCTGGGCCCAGGACAGCATTGACACCGCCGTCCGGGATTCCCTGATCCCCAGCGACCTCCAGGGGGCCTACCAGAGCGACATCACCCGGGAGGAGTTCTGCCGGCTCATGGTGGTGCTGGTGGAGAAAAAGACAGGGATGAGCGCTGAAAGTTATGCCCTCAGCAAGGATAAGGAGATCACCGATCCATTCACTGACACTGATAACGCCGACATTCTGGCGGCCCACGCCCTGGGTATCGTCAACGGCACCTCCAAGACCACCTTCAACCCCACCGGCTCCATCACCCGGCAGGAGGCTGCCTCCATGCTCTCCCGCACCGCCCAGGTACTGGACATGACCTCCGGCCAGGGCCAGAGCTTCAGCGACGAAGCCACCATTGCCTCCTGGGCCAAGGAGGGGGTAGCCTTCACCTCCGGACTGGTGGACCCCACCACCGGCGACCGGGTCATGGGGGGCACAGGCAACGGAAACTTCTCCCCCCTGGCCGCCTATACCCGGGAGCAGGCCTACATTACCGCCCTTCGCCTGTCCCACTGCGGCTGATAGAGATAGAGAGTATACATTTGACAATGAAGAACCTCATAGCAGAGAAGGCATCCCCGCCAGGGGATGCCTTCTCTGCTATGAGGGCGGGCCATTTTGGACAATGCCGTATTCTGCAAAATGCACCCTCATTCAATGCTAAAGTGGTGCCTCTTGTATTCCAACTGATTGAATGCTATACTGTACACAATAATGTCGAATGGTGGAGGTCGATAAAATGAGAACGGCAATACAGAAAATCATCTATGAGGAGTTTTCCAAACTGATGGAAACCATTGAAATTGACTTTCGGCAAAATTACGTCCGTAAGCGGCACAATTTTCTTCTTAGTCAATTAGATGAAGTTATGACAGCCAATATGGTGTTTGTCAGCAGCTTTGAGTCCAAAAGCGGGTATGCCATCGAAGCCTGTGCCAAACGAATAGCAAGGCTGCGTTTTGGTGAGGAAAATGTCCCTACAATTGTCAATCCACGCCATCTTGAACATCACATCGATGAGTGCACGATAAATGGTCAAATCATTGTCACAGATGTAAATACAGACAGCGGCGAATTGCGGGGCGAGATCTCGGCATTTCGTGCCACACGGGTTGCCTCTGGTCGTGGCGGAAGCCGGCAAGAAAGCGGAGTCACACAGAGCAGCATTCAAAGGGAGCTGCGTGCGCTTGCTGCCAAGTATAGGACGCCCGCCATTCATAGCAAGCCGGTGGACCTGGCATTTTTCGATGGAACAGATTGGAATGTGTTGGAACTTAAAGCCGGTGGCGATCTGGACAGCTCAAACGCTCCGTCAAATGTGGAAAAGCTCCTCACCATATATACGGGGCTTGATATGCCAAACGCCAAAGCCTACTTTGCAACACTCTATAATAAGGATGGCGAGGGGCATACCTGGACCGGCGCTGTGAAAAAGCATATGGCATTTCCGGAGATGTTTTTGATCGGTAAATCGTTCTGGGAAAAAATACTGCCGGATGGAATCTCATTTGAGGAATTTGAGCAAATCTATAAAGAGGCTTTGGAGGAGATCGATCTAAACCGCCGTATTCATGTGATGATCGATGGGTGTACAGCAGTATGACATACACAGAAAAGATAAAATTCCCAAATTGCACGTTGATAAACGTCGACTGCTTGGAATATCTATGTCAAATTCCGGATCAAAGTATCGATTTGATTTTGACCGATCCCCCCTATAATATTGCCCAATATTCAACGGGGAATATCCCGCTCCCTGGACGAAGTGCACTCAATAATGACCTGGGAGAATGGGATTTGAAGGAGATCGACCCATTTGCATTGATGCCGGAGTTCAAGCGTATTTTGAAGCCGGATGGTAACATTTTTATTTTCACCAGCTACAATTTGTTGGGCAAGTGGCATGCCGCCTTTGACCCGGAGTTTGATACCTTCCAGTTCTTTATCTGGCACAAGACCAATCCGGTGCCCAAAATTTATAAAAATGGGTTCCTCAACAGCTGTGAAATGATTATTTGCCTTTGGAACAAGGGGCACAAGTGGAATTTTCCGCTCAGAATAAGATGCATAACTTCTTTGAAAGCCCTATTTGTATGCGCCCTGAACGGCTGTCTGACCCCAAGCATCCGGCTCAAAAGCCGGTCGCACTGTTGGAACATATCCTCAAAATTGCATCCGATGAAGGAGATATTGTGTTCGATCCCTTTATGGGCGTTGGCTCTACTGGGGTTGCCGCATTGAAGAACAACAGGCGGTTTATTGGCATTGAAATTGAAAAGAAATACTTTGTTGCAGCGGAGAAAAGGATTGGTGATGTGGATGCCGGCGGAAAATGAGTTTCAGCAGCTGAGCGAGTTCATAAGTAAAGAACTGGTGCAGTTGAAAGAAAATGTACTGGGAAACTATGCTGAAAATATGAAAAAGCGGACCCAGAACCCATTTTTATCATTTGAAAATCGGGATATCTTAAAATATATGGCGTTGGGGCGAAGCCTTGACTCGCAGCTTGGCAACAGAATGCAGCGAATTATCTTCTATTTGGCCAGAAAACGCTATGGAGTACATGCCACGCCAAATTTGATCTATATCAATATTTCGGATGCGGTAAAGAGAGAAATTACATGTACGCTATACAGTGTTCCTTTCGACATCCCCTGTGATAAGCGAAGGAATGGATTTGCCCCGTATAAGCAGACCATTTATATTGGAAAAACTGCAGATCAGGGCAGCGCAAAGAGGGCTTTGAAAGTCAAAGCAGATGCGGATGATCTATTGATGACACAGGGTGTTTTTTCCCATATTCCGACTCAAACATTTACCTTTATAAGCGAAAGGATAGGAAAAGTTATCCCGGTTGATTTGCTTTATTTTGATTGCGATGCGGGCACCATTGACCAGGCCTATACGTTTGAGATCAAGATGGGAGGGGATCTGGATACCAAGAATGCAGAAAGCAATGCAAGAGAAGTTGGAAATCTGCAAACCCTGTTTCGCTTTTTGCCTCAGAATTTTTCCTTTTTCGCCACATGCTACGGTACTTGCTCCCATGCAGTTTCCCAGAGAGTGGAGAAGCTGGTGGGGCCGGAGGGCGTCCTGAACGGGGAAGCGTTCTGGTCTCATATTCTCCCGGAAGGAGAAAATGCCATTACCTATGCCCAGTTCATTGATATATTTCAGCAGGCCTTTTGCGAAGCGGGTATTGAGCAAAAGCTGCAAGAGCTATAACAATAAGCAAACCTCCCGGGTCTATACCGGGAGGTTTGTTATTATCAGATGCTCCGCATCACGGTTGTTGCGGCTGCGGACATTGTACGTATACTGCTTATCAAAGCGCAGAATGCGGAAATTCTCCTTGTATAGATCGCTGATAAAATCCGTATTCTTAATGATCAGAATAAATTTAGCCGGTGTCCGTTTTAAGACATATGCCAACCGTTCCTGATCAAATTTTGTGAATGTGCGCCCATCGTAGTCGGAAAAATCGCTGTCATAGGGGGGATCAAGGAACAGGAAATCATGCTCGCTCAGATGTACTTGGTCGAGAAAATCCTCAAAATCTGCGCAATAGATATCTGTTGTTGAAAATAGAGTATGAATCTCCCGGTTGAACATGTTATCGATTTTGCCCCGCATATCTTTGTGATTATATGACATACCGCCATAGGGGATATTAAATTCACCTTTTGCATTATAGCGGAACATGGACCCGTAACAGTACTCACGAATAAAATAGAAGTTTGCTGCTCGATACTGGGGGGATTGATTTATGACTCGCCCTAAGCTAATATCATTGAAAACCTTACGAAAGTACATATAATAGCCACTGGCGAAGCCGGTGATCAGGTTTTCCCGCAGATCCATTGCGTTAAAGGGCTTTTTGCGGTCATTGGAAACGGTTCGCAAAAATTTATCCGATGCCATCACATCAAGGAATTCATTAAACTCTGTTTTATCTAATAAAAGGTATTCGCTGAAGCCGGAATCGATTTGATATGAAAGGCTGCTGATGAGCGAACGGAGAAGGATATGTAAATCGTTTTCCGAAATCTTCTCATCCCGCAGTTGCTCAAATATTTCCACAAGAGCGGATGCTTCCGCATTGCAGGCGGAAATCAGGTTTTGGAAGCTTTGGTTATAGCACATCAATAGGTCATAAAGCAGTCTGTCCTGCTCTTTGATCAACTGATAGTACTCAATAAGCGACTTTGAAATGTCGTTGATTGCGGCTGATTTTGGGGTAAGGTGAAAGAATAGGGCGCCACCGCCAAAAAATGGCTCCACATATCGCTTATACGGTGGGATCAAATGCTTGATTTTATCAATTTCCCGTGATTTTCCGCCGGGCCATTTGATGATCGGCTGCACAGTTTCACCTCCCATAGATATGGATTGCTGTCCGGCGGCAATCCGGAGCGGCGGCGGACCGCAAGGATGCATCCCGTGCGGATTTCCGGGGCTATTATATCATAAAACCGTTATGTTATCAACGCCATACTTGGTATCCCGTCAATTAGGCTTCTGCCTGCAATAAAAGCAAAGAGTCCCCCTGTGGGGCACTCTTTGCTTTTATAATATCCAGACAAAATAGATGCCGGCGTTTTAATATAGAGCATGGTTTATCCTCATGTAATTTCAGCTTTTTTCGACAATTGGTATAATGGGTCATCATCTACAAGGAGGTAAAACAGTGTATACAAAAGAAATGAGAGGCAAAGCCATTAAGTTATATCAGGATGGGGCAACAGTGAAAGAAATTCAAAAGTGCTTTGGCATGGCAAGAAGTACATTGATGCTTTGGCTGAAGGAGAGTCGTCCCGATGAAAGAGGTCAGATTCCACGAGAAATCTATTTGTTGCAAAAGGAGCTTGATAGGCTACGGCTGGAAAATCAGATTTTTCGAGAGAGCGGCTGTGCCCCATCGTCCCCCCTCCATATACGTATTGAGGCAATTCGACATTTGAGTGAGAATTATAGTGTTCACAGGCTTTGCCAAACCCTCCAAGTACAGCGTTCCACTTATTATCACCGTATATTGAGATCGCCGGAGAAAACACAACTTCAAATTGAAGATGAACAGTTGCGTCCCATCATCCAGGATGTATTTGAGAAGAGCGGACAGCGGTTTGGGGCACGAAAAATACGAGCCAAGCTAATGGAAGCGGGGCATACCGTCAGCGAACGAAGAGTACTGCGCCTTATGAAGGAATTGAATCTGTCATCCAAGGGGCAGCGGCCACGATTGAATACGGCCAATGACCGCCAGTATCAGTATTACCCCAACAAATTGAAACGAAATTTTTTGACCGATGCACCAAATAAGGTTTGGGTCAGTGATATTACATACGCAAAGGTCGGTATGGATTTTTTCTATCTCTGCGTGATCATTGATCTGTATTCCCGCAAAGTGATCGGCTATGAAATTTCTGAACATATTGATACTGCCCTTGTAATGGCTGCCGTTCAGAATGCCCTTGCTTACCGAGACTGCCCGCCAGGATTTGTTTTTCACAGTGACCAAGGGACACAGTATACAGCCTATGAATTTAGAAGCTATCTGAGAGAATTGGGCATTTTACAGTCATTTTCAGCGCCGGGGTCTCCTCACGACAATGCCGTGGCAGAATCCTTCTTTGCCTCCATCAAAAAGGAGGACTTCCGGCGAAGCTATTATGTGACAGAAGATGCGTTTCGGAAAGCTGTAGACGCTTACATAGATTTTTACAACAGCTATCGCCCCCATCAAAGTCTGGGGTTCCTGACACCGGATCAAGCGGAAGCACAATACCAAGAGGGGTAAAAGAAATGCCTACAGGAATTGGCAGTCCGATTTTGACTGTCCAATTTGCTGTAGGCATTCCATCTGGTGGAGGCGGGGGGAGTCGAACCCCCGTCCGAAAGCGTTTTCATGGGAACTTCTCCGGGCGCAGACAGTCTTTTACATTCCCTTGCTCAGGCGTGGGCTGACACACTCAAAAGCTCAGTAGCCAGGATTGTGCATGGTGCGCTCACTGGCGTTGCGCACGCACGTTCGCCACTCAACGACGCCCCATCCGGGCCCGTGGCCCTGCCCGGCGGGACGGTCACAGCTTAAGCTGCGACGAGCTCAACGTTATCGTTGGCGTTTAATTGTTTTTTGCCCATTTTAAGGATGTTAGGCGCATCCGCCCGCTATTCCCACTTCCACGCCCCCGTCGAAACCAGTACGCCCCCTCGTCGGAGGAAATCTGCTCCATTCCGCTTCCGGCCTGAAAGGCGGCCGAAAGCTTCATATCTGCAAATTCCCTCCTCCTCTCGAGAAAAAATCTGAAAACCGATTTTTCTCGTAAAGGTCAAGGTTAGGACCATAAGGTCAAGGTCCGTGGGTGGTATAAATGTTAAGACTTCTTGGGCTCGGGATACTCCACGCCGAAGGTCTCCACGGTGACGGATTTCATCCGCTGGGCCTGCTTGGGCTTGTCACCCCAGCCGGTGGGGGTGTTGACAATGGCATCGGCCACCTCCATGCCCTCGGTCACCTTGCCGAAGGAGGCGTACTGCCCGTCCAGATGGGGGGCGGGGTCCACCATGATGAAGAACTGGCTGCCGGCGCTGTCGGGGTCCATGGTCCGGGCCATGGACAGCACACCCCGGTCGTGCTTCAAATCATTCTGGAAGCCGTTGCCGGTGAACTCGCCGGGGATCTCATAGCCCGGGCCGCCGGTGCCGGTACCCTGGGGGCAGCCGCCCTGGATCATGAAGCCGGGGATGACCCGATGGAAGGTGAGGCCGTTGTAGAAGCCCTTCTGAATGAGGGAGATGAAGTTGGCCACCGTGTTGGGGGCAACCTCGGGGTAGAGCTCGGCGATCATTTTGCCGCCGTTCTCCATTTCGATGGTGACGATGGGATTTTGTGCCATTTTGATCATCCTTTCTGTATTTACCTTGCGTTGATCGTCGTGCGCAGCTGGGATGTAAATGCGGCTGCGTTTTTCATATTTTCTTTGTACCGGGCCAGAACGGCCCCCTCATGGTCCAGTATCTCCCAAGTGCCGGTGAGGGCCTTATAGCGCAGAGAACCGATCTGGGAGATGGGGAGCCAGACCGTCCGCCCCAGAGGACTGGTGTAGCGCAGGCTACTGCCCTCTATGGCCAGGGTCCAGTTCCGATAGCTGAAAAAGCACCACAAAAAGAAGACGGCAAGAAGCAGAAAGAGCAGAGCGATACCCCGGCTCCTACTGGGCAGGATCAGCCAGAAAAACGGAGTGCCAAAGCCAAAAAGCAGACCGGAGAAAAGGCTTAGGGAGAGCAGCCCGGCGGGCATCTTGACCACGGTGGCCTGTTTAGCCGGTGTTCCGGAGGGGGCGGAGGAGACAGGCTGACCGCTCGGGTCGGTGAAGGGAATGCCATGGTGCAGAAGATACTGCCCGAAGGTCTCGGCGCCCTTGCGGCTCCATGCAAATTTGGCAAGGACCTGTCTGTTTCGGTCATAGAGCACATTAAAGCCGGTTCCCGGCCCCAGAACCACCCCGGCCACATCCTGTACGGAAAAGGAGAGGGGGGCTTTGAACCGCTGCCGGAGGGTGATGGTGCTTCCCTCCACGGTCAGCTTTCCATTGTCCACGTCAAAACGCTGGGGGAGCTGTTCCGTCGGGGGCAGGGGCCATTGGAGGGGGACGTTGAAGGTGGCCCCGCCGCCGTTGGTGCAGGCGACCCGCCGGGGGTCATGGTACCAGGCGGGGTCGGCGTACTTCAAAAGAAAACTCCAACTCGGCGAGGAGAAAAGCAGGCAGATCAGGGCCATAAGCCCCATAAGCCGGAGGGTGCCCCCGTCCCGCAGGATCTCCCAACTCAGGCCGAGGGCCCGAGCCAGAGTCTGCCCGTTTATTGGCAGCCCCGCCTCCGTCAGGGTAGAAAGGCTGAGGAGCATTATGGCGAGCATAAGAGCCAGGGCTTGAGCCAGCACCACGCAAATCCGTACTGTCCACCGGGCGAATTTGAAATCCCGTCGGCCCCGCAGCAGTCGGTAGCCCCAACAGGAGCAGAAGGGCACCATCACCGCAGCAAGGATCGTCAGCTTAAAAAACTCTCCATTGGCGGTCAGAAACATCAAGCCATACCAGGCACCGGCCCCCGCCAGCGCCCCCAGAAAGGCTCCAAGGACACCCAACAGGCGGCTGCCCCGGGCGGTCTCCAATTCCAAATCAGTCGTATTAACCATGGCAGGGCCTCACTCAATACCGCTCCCGGGTCTTCATGGCCCGGTCCATATCCCGCTTGGCGTCCCGCTCAGCAGCGGAGGCCCGCTTGTCGTAGAGCTTTTTGCCCTTGCAGACCCCCAGCTCCACCTTCACCTTGGAGTCCTTGAAGTAGAGGGAGAGGGGGACCAGGGTGAGCCCGTCCCGCTGGGCGGCCATCTGGAGCTTCAAAATCTCCCGCCGGTGCATGAGCAGCTTTCGGGTGCGCAGAGGGTCCTTGTTGAAGATGTTGCCCTTCTCGTAGGGGGAGATATGTACTCCGTAGAGCCACAGCTCGCCATCCTTCACCTGGCACCAGCTGTCCTTCAGGTTGACGCCCCCCTGGCGGATGGACTTGACCTCGGTGCCGGCCAGGACGACGCCCGCCTCGTAGCGCTCCTCTACAAAATAGTCGTGGAAAGCCTTAGAGTTCTTGGCGATCTGTTTGGTCCCCTTTTTGTCCATGCCGGTCACCTTCTTTCCGTGGGGGATAGGACTGGGTCGGGATTTGTCCAGACCACACTATTATACCATAATTTTCATATTTGTAAACGCAAAAAATGGCGGCACAGCTCCCTCAGGGCGTGGTGGGGGAAAATGACCTGTCCATCCTCCTCCAGCCTGCCGGGCAGCAGGGGGTCGAAGGGTACCCCGGCGCCGAACTCGGCGCAGACTGCTTCGGCTCCTTCCTCCCCCTGGGGGAGAGAGAGGTAATACTTGTCCTGCCACCACCACAGGGCGGCGTCAAGGTCTATGTATCGCAGGGCGATGGCTGCCTGAATGACGGGTTCGATATCGTCAAAGACGAACCATGGCCCCCCTTCGGGGCGGACGTGGGCAAAGACCAGCACGCCGCAGCACTCGGGGTAGGCCTCGATCTCCATTGGGCCGGCCAGGTCGATGCCCGCCTGCCGGCAGGCCCGGCGGGTGAGGAGCAGGGCCTGCTTCAAGGTGAGGGAGGCGGGGGTGAAGCCGTATTCAGACAGGTCGTCAGGGGTCAGATATACCGCCACGCCGGCGGTGCCAATGGGGTGGATGGTCATGGGGGATCTCCTTTTCACAGAATTACCCCCATTATATGACGGCCCCGGGCGAAAGTATAGCTGTAATTCCTGGCAGACCGGCAAAAAGGGCGGGCCGCACAGCGGCCCGCCCTTGACTGTACGAAGGTTAGCCCCGCAGGCTCTCGGCCCAGGCGGTGTACTTGCTCACCCGGGCATCGGCCTCGGAGCGGGTCTCCCCGCTGGTGAGGATGTAGACCTTCACCTTGGGCTCGGTGCCCGAAGGACGGACGATGAGGCTGGTGCCGTCGGCCATCTCGTAGCGCAGCACGTTGGAGCCGGAAAGCTCCATCCCGCCCCTGGCCCCGGTGGCCACCGTGACCACACTGCCGTCCTTGTAATCCTTCTGCTCCCGGACAGCTACCCCGGCGATCTCCACAGGGGGCTTTTCCCGCAGGTCGGCCATGAGCTTAGCCATCTTCTGCAGCCCATCCAGGCCGGGCATGACCAGGTTCAGGGTCTTTTCGGCGTACTGGCCGTACTTGGCATAGAGCTCCTGAAGGGCATCGTAGAGTGTCATACCCCGGTCATAGTACCAGGCGGCCATCTCGGCGGCCACGGTGCAGGCGGTGACGGCGTCCTTGTCCCGAACGTAGTCGCCCATCATATAGCCGTAGCTCTCCTCGTAGGAGAAGATGACCTTGCCCTCGCCGCTTTGCTCCAGGGCATTCTTCTTCTCGGCCATGAACTTAAAGCCGGTGAAGGTGTCATACATGGTGACCCCGTTGACCTCACAGACCTTCCGGGCCATCTCGGTGGTGACGATGGTCTTGAGAGCAACGGCGTTTTCGGGCAGGGTGCCCATCCGCTTCTTTGCTCCGATGACATAGTCCAGCAGCAGCACACCGGTCTGGTTGCCCGTGAGGACGATGAACTTGCCGTCACTGCCCCGGACCATAAGGCCCACCCGGTCGGCGTCGGGGTCGGAGCCCATGATGAAGTCGGCCCCCTCTTTGTCGGCCAGCTTGACGGCCAGCTCAAAGCCCTCGGGATTTTCCGGGTTGGGGGAGACTACGGTGGGGAAGTCCCCGTTGATCTCCATTTGCTCGGGAACGCAGATGACGTGCTTCATGCCCAGCCGCTTCAACGCTTCGGGGATGAGCTTGTGGCCCGTGCCGTGGAAGGGGGTGTAGATGATCTTGAAGTCGTCGGCCACCTTGGCCACCACCGCCTTGTCGGTGGCCTGCTCCATCACATTGGCCAGGAACTTCTCGTCGGTCTCCTCTCCCATGATGGTCACCAGGCCCTCTTTCACGGCCTGGGCGTAGTCCATGCGGCGGATGCCCTCAAAGATGTCGATCTCTGCCATCTTCTTGGCCACGGCATCGGCGTGCTGGGGAGGGAGCTGGGCCCCGTCGGCCCAGTAGACCTTATAGCCGTTGTACTCCTTGGGGTTATGGCTGGCGGTGACGTTGACCCCGGCGATACAGCCGTACTCCCGGACGGCAAAGCTGAGCTCGGGGGTGGGGCGCAGGGCCTCAAAAATGCGGGTGGGGATGCCGTTGCCCGCCATGACGGCGCAGACCTCCTGGGCAAACTCCCGGCCGTGGTTGCGGCAGTCGTGGCAGACGGCCACACCCTTTTTGGCGGCTTCGGACCCCTCGTCCAGAATGACCTGGGCAAAGGCCTGGGTGGCATGGCGGATGACGTGGATGTTCATCTGGCGCAGCCCCACGCACATGGTCCCCCGCAGGCCGGCGGTGCCGAACTCCAGGGGGGCAAAAAAGCGGGACTCGATCTCTTTCTCATCACCGGAAATGGCCTCCAGCTCGGCCCTCTCGGCAGGGGAGAGGGCAGGGGAGCGGAGCCATTTTTCATATGTATCACGATAGGACATGGGAACGACCTCCATTCCATAGTTTGGTATGTCAATTTTAGCATAGGAAGGTGTCGAATTCAATAGAGGAATTGGGAGTTTTTCATAAAAACGGACCAATGGGCCTATGGATAGAACCCATATGGCAATGTTTTGGCCGAATAGATGGCCCAGTAAGACAAAGCGGAAAGGAAAAAGGTGCCCGCTCCCCTTTGCCTTGCGGCAGGCATGTGGATGTGATATGATGTAGGTGAAAAATTTGCCTTTGGGTGGGGGAGCCAAATGAACAAATATATCAAAGAAAAACCCGTTGTGGTATGCTGCTTTTTGTTTGCCATTTGCTTATGGGCCAGGGCTGTTGAATACTTTGTGATCCGAACTGATGAAGGGGTGATAGGTGAAAACCTACTCCATAAGCTTTTTGGGCTTATTCTGCTTTTTGCCGTGCTGAGGGTCACAAATATGAAGTGGAGTGAAATCGGGTTTGGCAGGCAGGGGATGCCCAAAAGTATCCTGCAAGGATTGTTACTAAGCATTGTCTGCTTTTCAGTTTCTTACGGCATGGAGATCCTTCTTTTGACCGTGCAGGGAAAGGCGGTGCATATGGAACTCTACATAAGCGGATTTGCGCTGACAGGCGTAGCGGTCAAGAATACGGGAGCTCTTTTTTTCCTGCTCTGTGTTGTGGTTAATTTTATCAATATCTGGATGGAGGAGGGGCTGTTTCGGGGGTTTTTTATCAAAGTGGCTGCGGAAAAATACTCCTTTATGAAAGCAAATTTGGGAGCCGCTTTGCTTTTTGGAATCTGGCATTTTGTTATGCCCATCAGAAGCTTTTTCAGCGGCGAGCTGGGGTTTGGCCAAATGCTCCTGATGAGCGCAGGTTATATCATTCTTTCAGGCTTGATGAGCATCAAGTGGGGGCTGCTTTATCGTATGACGGGAACGCTTTGGCTTGGAGCGGCCGACCACTTTTTTAATAACACGGTTGCGACCAATATGCTTCACGTTGTGACAAGTGATGGGGCTGATGAAATGCAGCTTGTGCGGATCATGCTCGCACAAATGCTTTCATTCATCGCTGTTGCTGTGGCTTATCGCAGAAACAAAAGAGATCTGTAACTTACTGTTTGTGAATACATGTCGAAGGGGTGGGTAGTTTGGTAAACTACCCACCCCTTCGGCTATAAGCATTGTGCTGCATCATTGCGGTATCTATGTTCCGTCACATTTTCCATTTGGGGGAGCGGTCAAAAGCGGGTTTGGTATGGCCCCTGCCGCCTTATTTGTGGTAGGGGCTGCCGGCATTGATCTGAAAGCCCCGGTAGATCTGCTCCAGCAGCATGACCCGGAACAGGTGATGGGGGAAGGTCATGGGGGACATGGAAAGGCGTACCCAGGCCTCGATTTTCAGCTTCTCGTCCAACCCGTAGGAGGAGCCGATGAGGAACACCAGATGCTTGGCAGGGTTGTTCTCCCAGGTGCGCAGCAGCCCGGCCAGCTCCTCGCTGGAGCGGAGCTTTCCCTCCACGCACAGGGCCACCACGCTGGCGTTGGGGGGCAGCTTGGAGCGAATGGCGGCGGCCTCCTTTTTTAGGGCGGCGTCGATGAGGGTTTGGGAGGGGTTCTGGGGCAGCTTTTCTTCGCTGAGCTCGGTGATGGTCAGCCGGCAGAAGGCTCCCAGCCGCTTTTGGTACTCGGCCACGGCTTCGGCATAGAACTTCTCCTTCAGCTTGCCCACGCAGATGATCTGTAGGTTCATCATGGCTCACACCTCGTATCTGTGGGAGAGTTGGTTTCTGGGGGCCACCGACAGATCCACGTCGATGCCAACGGTGATGCCGGCGCTCTCCAGGGCAGTTTGGGCCACCGCCATCGCCCGGGCGGGGGTATTGTTTTCGGCGGAGAGATGGGCCAGGACGAGGGTGCGGGCACCGTGCTCGGCACACTGCCGGGCCAGGTCGGCGCCGGCCTCGTTGCTGAGATGGCCCCGGTCCCCCAAAATTCTGGCCCGGAGGGGGTAGGGATAGGACCCGGAGAGGAGCCAGTCCACATCGTGGTTGCTCTCGCAGACCACCAGCTGGGCCCCTAACACCCCGTCCAACACCTCGTCGGAGACATAGCCCAGGTCGGTGACCACTGCCGCCCGGCAACCTCCATGCTCCAGGGAGAAGCCCATGCTCTGGGCAGCGTCGTGAGAGGTGGCAAAGGGGGAGACCCCGAAGGGGCCCACCTCATAGTCCTCGCCCGGCTCCATCTCGTAGATGAGCTCGTCGATAAAGGCCATTCGGCGGCAAAGCTGGCCGGCGGTGCCCGGGCTTGTGTAGAGGGGCAGAGGGTGGCGCTTCAGCAGGGTGGCCAGACCGGCGATGTGGTCGGAGTGCTCGTGGGTGATAAGGATGCCGCTGAGGTCGGCGGGGGAGAGGCCCAGCGTATGTAGCCCCTCGGTGATCCGCTTGCAGGAGATGCCGGCGTCAACAAGCAGGTGGGCTCCACCGGCGCTGAAGAGCAGGGCGTTCCCCGAGGAGCCGCTGGCCAGAGTATGAAGTTCCAGGGAGATCACCTCCGAACATGATGGGGGCAGGGCGGTGTCCCTGCCCGTCAAACGTGAAGATGTATGATAGGGCCTTCGAGGGAGGCAGGCGGGCCGTGGGCCCATGCAAAAAGCGGCGGCCCAATGCCGCCGCTTCTGTCTGGGTTGATTTTATCAGCCGGCCTGTACGGCTTGCCCCTCATCGGGGGTGACCACCACCCGAATGTCGGCCCCTACGCCGGAGAGCTTGCGGACAATGTCCTCATAGCCTCGCTCGATGTGCTGGACCTGGCTGATCTCGCTGACACCCTGTGCGGCCAGTCCCGCAATGACCAGAGCCGCTCCGGCCCGCAGGTCGCAGGCCTCTACGGCGGCGCCAGTGAGCTGGGCCACTCCCTCAATGACGGCGATCTTGCCGTCCACCTGGACCTGGGCGCCCATACGGCGGAACTCGTCTACATAGCGGTAGCGGTTGTCCCAAACGCCCTCGGTGAGAACGCTGGTACCATCGGCCAGGCACAGACAGGCGGCCACCTGGGGCTGCATGTCTGTGGGGAAACCCGGATAGGGCAGGGTTTTGATGTTGGTGTGGGTCAGCGCCTGGGTGCGGCGGATGAGAATGGCGTCGTCCTGCTCCTCCACCTCGGCCCCCATCTCCAGCAGCTTGGCGGTGATGCAGTCCAGGTGCTTGGGAATGACGTTTTTGATGAGGACCTCACCGCCGGTGGCAGTGACAGCGGCCATATAGGTGCCCGCCTCGATCTGGTCGGGGATGATGGAGTAGCTGCCGCCGGAGAGATGGTCTACCCCCCGGACCTTGATGACATCGGTGCCCGCCCCCATGATAGAGGCCCCCATGGAGTTGAGAAAGTTGGCCAGGTCCACGATGTGGGGCTCTCTGGCGGCGTTTTCGATGATGGTGGTTCCCTGGGCCAGCACGGCGGAGATCATAATGTTCATGGTGGCGCCCACGCTGACCATGTCCAGATAGACGGTGGTGCCCGTCAGCCGGCCGTCCTTGGCCACAGCCCGGACCAGGCCGTTTTTAATGTCCACCTCGGCTCCCATGGCGGCAAAGCCCTTGAGGTGTTGGTCGATGGGCCGGCTGCCGAAGTCACAGCCCCCGGGAGGGGCCACCTCGGCCGAACCAAACCGCCCCAGCAGAGCCCCGATAAAGTAATAGGAGGCCCGAATTTTCCGGGTCAGGGCATCGGGGACCTGGGTGTTGCGAACATGGGAGCAGTCAATGTCCACCGTGGTGCGGTTTACTGTGCGCACATCGGCCCCCAGCTCCTGAAGGATATTCAAAATGTGGGTCACGTCGCTGATCTGGGGCAGGTTTTCAATACGGCATACACCGTCCACCAGCAGGGCAGCCGGCAAAATGCCCACCGCCGCATTCTTTGCCCCGGATATTTCAATGGTGCCGTAGAGGGGCTTTCCGCCCCGAATCACATATTTTGTCAAGATAGCGCACCTTCGCTCTCTCTTACCGGGGCAACGCCCGGCGCTATTGTAAGGCCGCAGGTCTCACTTGCCGGCGGCCATTATCTATTGTATCCAAAATCCGCTGGAAACACTCCTGCGGAAAAAATGACGATGGTTCATGGTTATTATAGCATTAGAGCGGAGGAAATGTAAAGGGGGTTATGATAAAAGTTTCCACATTCAGGTGGAAAAATATGAAAAAATTGTGCAAAAAGGGGACAGGCCGTAGGCCTGTCCCCCTGAATGGGCGGAAATAGGGAGGTCAAAGTGCTTTTTACCACCCCAGGACCCAGTGATAGACCTCCTCATAGGCCTGGGCGGAGCGGTTCCAGGTGAAGTCGGAAGTCATGGCGTTCTTCATCAGCTGCTTCCAGGTCTTTGGGTCATTGTGGAACAGCTCCACGGCCTGCCGGAGGACCCAGACCATGTCCCCCTTGTCCACATTGGTGAAGGTGAAGCCGGTGCCCTCCCCGGTAAATTGGTTATAGGGGATGACGCTGTCCTTCAGCCCGCCTGTCTCTCGAACTACGGGCAGGGTGCCGTAGCGCATGGCGATCATCTGGCTCAGTCCGCAGGGCTCGGCCACCGAGGGCATGAGGAACAGATCACAGCCGCCGTAGATGGCGCTGGCCCAGTCATCGGAGTACATGATCTGGGCAGAGAACATGTTGGGATACTGCCAGGCGGCGCCCCGGAAGGCCTCTTCATAGCGCCACTCCCCGGTGCCCAGCACCACCATTTGGACCCCCAGGCCCATGATCTCAGGCAGGGCGTCCACCACCAGGTCAAAACCCTTGTGACTGGCCAGCCGGGACACACAGCCAATGACGGGAATGGAGGGGTCCACCTTCAGTCCGGCCATTTCCTGGAGCCGGGCCTTGTTGTCCTTCTTGCCGGCGGGCTGCTTGGCGTTATAGAGCCGCACCAGCTTTTTGTCGTGCCAGGGGTCATACTTCCCGGTGTCCAGGCCGTTGAGGATGCCCCGGAGCTTGTGCCCGTTGGCCGAGACCACCCCGGCCAGGCCGTGGGCGTAGAAGTCGTAGTGAAGCTCCTCTGCGTAGGTGGGGGAGACGGTGGTGACGTAGTCGGCGGCGTAGATGGCCCCCTTCATCAGGTTGACATCTCCATAGTAGGAGAGCATCCCCTCATGGAAGTAGCTGGCGGGCAGGCCGAACAGGTCCTCCAGCAGGTCCCGGCCATAGCGGCCCTGATACTCGATGTTGTGGATGGTATACACGCTCTTGGTACCCTGGAGCTCGGGGACCAGCTCCCGCTCCCGGAGCAGGTAGATGGGCACCAGGGCGGTCTCCCAGTCGTTGGTGTGGATCACATCGGGGTGGAAGCCCAGATGGCCCGGGGACTCGATGACCGCCCGGGAGAAGAAGGCAAAGCGCTCGGCGTCGTCGTAGTGGCCGTAAATGTCGTAACGCTTGAAGTAGTACTCATTGTCCACAAAATAGTAGGTGACCCCATCCCGCTTCAGCTCAAACAGGCCGCAGTAGGGGGTGCGCCAGGCCAGATGGACATGGAAGCACTGGAGATAGGTCATCTGGTCCCGCCACTCCTGGCCGATGCGCTCATAGAGGGGGAGGATGACCCGGACATCGTGGCCCATTTTGGCCAGAGCCTGGGGCAGAGAGCCGGCCACATCGGCCAACCCGCCGGATTTGATAAAGGGTGCTACCTCAGATGAGGCAAACAGGATATTCATAAACTGCTCCTTTCAGAACAATGGCTGGGGGGAGGCTGTCGAGCTGCGAAGTGGGCTGGACGCTCAGTCGCTTTCCCTCCGACTCGGGTTGGTCTTCAGACCGCTTTGCGGTCTTACGCTGTCTCAGCTACGCTTCGGTCAGTCGCAGGACAGGCGCCACTGGCGCCTTGCGACCCTCGCTCCGCTCCAAGCTCCTTTGCAGCCCACTTCTCCGCTCTTCTTCTCACACGACCTCGTCTTTTGCGATCACCAGCGGGTATGTAGTGTGGCCCATGAGCATCCGTTCCTGGCCCACCTGCACATTTTTGTCGGTGATGACATAGCGCAGCGTGGCCCCGGCGGCCACACAGGTCTTTTGCATGAGGATGCAGTTTTCCACCACTGCCCCCTTGGCCACCCGGACCCCCCGGGAGAGGATGGAGTTGATAACGGTGCCCTCGATGATGCATCCGTCGGCCACAAAGGAATTCACCGAGCGGGAGTCGGGACCGTAGTAGGTGGAGGGATTGCAGGTGTCCTTGGTGCGGATGGGCCGGTCCGGATGGAATAGGGAGGTGCGCACCGCCGGGTCCAGCAGATCCATGGACTGCTGGAAGTAGCCCGTTACGCTCTGCACCCGGGCGGCATAGCCGCCGAAGCGGTAGGCGTATACGTTGAGCCGGTTCAGGTTGGGCATGAGCACCCCTTGGGTGAAGGAGGGGATATCGTGGGCGGCGCACCTGTCCACCATATCCAGCAGCAGGGTCTTGGAGATGATGTAGGTCTCCAGGCTGACCTCTCCCTGGGCTGCGACAGGACTGCTGACCACGTCGATGACCCGATCTTTGGCGTCCAGAGTGATATAGCTGTTCATGCGGGGGTCGGCCCGCCGGTCGGGGATGCCGCAGACCACGGTGATGTCCGCCCCTGTTTTCAGGTGCTTGTGGAAGATCTCGTCGATGGGCAGGTTGGCAGCCAGATCACCCGAGGTGAGCAGCACATAGTCCTGCCGGATGTCCTTCAGATAGGAGCGCACACCGGCCAGGGCATCCATCCGTCCCCGGTAGCGCTGGCCGAACCGGTCGGAGAAGCTGAAGGGGGGCAGGATACGCAATCCCCCGTGCTTGCGGCTCAAATCCCAGTTTTTGCCCGAGCCCACATGGTCCAGCAGGGACTGATAAGAGTTATAGACGACGATGCCCACGTCGGTGACCCCGGCGTTGACCAGGTTGGAGATGGAAAAGTCCACCAGGCGGTACCGGCCGGCGTAGGGGATGGAGCTTGTGGAGCGGATCTGGACCAGCTCCCGCAGGTCGGGGTTCTGGTGATAGGCAAAAATGATGCCGTGAAGATTGTTGTTCATGCCTTCACCCCCTTGACATTTTTGTCGACCATAGCGGCTGCAGGGACCTGGGCTCCGGCACCCACCTTCAGATCCTGGGCCACTACGGCCACCCCCCAGCTCTCGTCGCCGGTGGGGGCGGAGCCTACATGGGCCCCCTCGCCAATGACCGAGTTCTCGGCGATAATGGCATATTCTACCACGGCGCCCTTTTTCACCACGGCACCGGGCATGAGGATGGAGTAGCGCACCGTGGCCCCCTCCTCCACAATGACCGAGCGGAAGAGCACCGAGTTCTCCACCGTGCCGTAGACCTCACAGCCGCTGGTGAGCAGAGAGTGGGTGACCACGGCCGATTCGCCGGTAAAGTGGGGCGGCCTCGCCTCCACCCGGGCGTAGATGGGCCATTCCTGGTCATAGGGGTCGATGGCCGATTGGGGGGAGAGCAGCTCCATATTGGCATCCCACAGAGACTCAATGGTGCCCACGTCCTTCCAGTAGCCCTGGAAGCGGAAAACGGCCATAGTCTCCTTGGCTGCCAGCATGGTGGGGATCACATCGTGACCGAAATCGTTGGAGGAGTTGGGGTCGGCCTCGTCCTCAATGAGGTATTTGCGCAGCTTGGACCAGTCGAAGATGTAAATGCCCATGGAGGCCAGGTTGCTCTTGGGCTTTTTGGGCTTCTCCTCAAACTCATAGATCATATCGTCCTCGTCCACGTTCAGGATGCCGAAGCGGGGGGCCTCCTCCCAGGGCACTTCCATCACCGAGATGGTACAGGCGGCCTTCACCGCCTTGTGCCGGGCCAGCATGTCCGAGTAATCCATCTTATAGATGTGATCCCCTGAGAGGACGACCACGTATTCAGGGTCATACTGGTCCAGAAAGCTGATGTTCTGGTAGATGGCGTTGGCTGTGCCCTTGTACCAGGAGCCCTGCTCGTGCTCCACCAGGTAGGGGGGCAGGATGTGGACGCCGCCGTCCAGCCGATCCAGGTCCCAGGGCTGGCCGGTCCCCAGATAGGCGTTGAGCTCCATGGGCCTGTACTGGGTCAGCACGCCCACTGTGTCAATGCCGGAGTTGACACAGTTGCTGAGGGGGAAGTCGATGATGCGGTACTTGCCCCCAAAGGGGACCGCCGGCTTGGCCACCTTGCTGGTGAGCGCCTTCAGCCGGCTGCCCTGGCCGCCGGCCAGGAGCATGGCAACACATTCCTTTTTCATCAGATCACCTCATTGTTGATAAAAGAGCGATGGGGGAAGGGTCAGATCGGGCGTTCAGGCCTTTGACTTCTTTTTTCCCGCCTTGGGGGCGGGTTTGACCGCTTTGGCAGGGGCCTTTGTCTCCTTTTGCGTTGACGCTTTCTTGGTCTCCTCGGCGGCCTTGGGCTTGCGTACGGGGGTTTTCCTCACGCAGCGGTAGACCACGCCGGCCATGGGGGGCAGGTCGATGATAATGGACTGCTCCTGCCCGTGGCAGGGGATCTTCTCGCTGGCAATGGGGGCCTTGTCCCCCGCCCCGGTGCCGCCGAACTCCTCGTCGTCGGAGTTGAGCACCACTCCGTATTTGCCAGGGACAGGGACGCCGATGCGGTAGCCCTGGCGGTGGACAGGAGAGAAGTTGACCACGGTGACGAGAAACTCCCCCTTGGTGTCCCAGCGGAGGAAGGAGATGGTGTTGGCGGTGTTGTCGTCGGCCTCCAGCCACTGGAAGCCCTTCCAGTCAAAGTCCTCCTCCCACAAAGCGGGGTACTGGAGGTACATGGCGTTGGCCGCCTGGAAGAAGCGTTGGATCTGCCGGTTCTCCTCATTTTCCTCCAGCAAATGCCAGTCCAGGGAGTGCTCAAAGTGCCACTCGTTCCACTGACCGAATTCACTGCCCATCATGGTCAGCTTCTTGCCCGGGTGGGTGAGCAGGTAGGTGTAGAAGGCCCGCACCCCGGTGAATTTGTCCAGGTACTCCCCGGGGAACTTGTTCAGCAGGGAGCCCTTCATATGGACCACCTCGTCGTGGCTCATGGGCAGGATGAAGTTCTCCGAGAAGGCGTACATGAGGGAGAAGGTGATGTCCTTGTGGTTATGCTGGCGGAAGTAGGGGTCCAGCTTGATGTAGTGGCTGATGTCATTCATCCAGCCCATGTTCCACTTCAGGTTGAAGCCCAACCCACCATCGGAGACAGGCTTGGTCACCATGGGCCAGGCGGTGGACTCCTCGGCGATCATCATCACGTCGGGGTGGAGGCCGAAGATGGTGGTGTTCAGCTTTTGCAAAAACTCCACCGCCTCCAAATTCTCGTGGCCGCCGTGGACGTTGGGGATCCACTCCCCTCCCTGGCGGTTGTAGTCTAGGTAGAGCATGGAGGCCACGGCGTCCACCCGCAGGCCGTCGATGTGGTACTGCTCCAGCCAAAACAGGGCAGAGGAGGTGAGGAAGGAGCGGACCTGGGGCTTGCCGTAGTCAAAGACCATGGTGCCCCACTCCTTGTGCTCCCCCTTGCGCCAGTCCTGATATTCATAGCAGGGCTCCCCGTCGAAATGATACAGGCCGAAGCCGTCCTTGGGGAAGTGGGAGGGCACCCAGTCCAGAATGACGCCAATCCCCGCCTGATGGAGCTGGTCGATAAGCCACATCAGGTCATGGGGCGTGCCAAAGCGGCTGGTGGCGGCGAAGTAGCCGGTGCACTGGTAGCCCCAGGAGGCGTCCA
>CAJUSE010000010.1:0-21531 GCA_910588975.1 uncultured Oscillospiraceae bacterium
CCAGGAGCCCAGATGGACCTCGTAGATATTCAGCGGAGCGGTGTAAATGGGGTTATTTTTGCGGTGCTCCAGCCACTTGCCGTCCCCCCACTCATAGCCGGCCAGATCGTAGACCTTGGAGGCATTGCCCGGCCGGGTCTCGGCGTGGAAGGCGAAGGGGTCGGCCTTGGCCCGGTCGGTGCCGCTGCGGCCATAAACCATGTATTTATAGGTGTGGTAGCGCTCCACCCCGGGGATAAAGAGCTCCCAGACCCCCTGGCCGATGGGGACCATGGGCCGGTCCTGCTCGTTCCAGCCGTTGAACTCGCCCATGAGACAGACCTCTTTGGCATTGGGAGCCCAAACCCGGAACACATAGCCGGCCTGGCCCTCCCGGGTGTCCGGATGGGCACCCAAAAAGTCCTGGATGTGGGTCTCTGTGCCCTGGGTAAAACGGTCCAGAACAGTGCTCTGGGGTCCGGCGGTCTTTTTTGCCATAAGATGGCCTCCTTTGCGGATAAGTGGTTTTGCATAGAAAGAAAATGGGAAAAATTGGGAAATCATAAAATATACACAAAGATAACCGGGAGAAGGGATGAATTTGTATAAATTATACAACCATCTGGGGCGGAGGTCAAGGGTAAAATAGTATATTTGCAAAAGAAAAGGCGGCGGCCACCCCTGTGACCGTCGCCTGTGTTTTATTCCGCTTGTGCCGGTTCCACCCGCCGGGCAAGGTCCTCCTCCATGGTCCGCTTGGGCCGCTGCTCCACCGTCTGCCGCCACTGCTCCAAATAGGCGGGGATGCTGTCCAGCCCCTCTTGGCTGAGGGGGAAGGTCTGCTCCTCCTCCATGGCGGACAGCTCATAGGTCCAGGGGCCCTCCCACACAAGAACAGTCAGGGTGCCTCCGTCCTCGGTCTCGTTCACCGTGGGCAGGATGCGGTAGCGCAGCCGGCCTGCGCTGCCTGACCAGGGGTTTTTGTTGAGAAAGTGGGACAGGACGGGAAGAAAAAATGTTTCCATGCAAGTACCTTCCTCTCAAAAGCGGTTCAGGGGGATGGAGCCGTCATCCTCCAGCTTTTCAATGGCCCGAATGACCATGTCGTAGCCAAAGCTCTCGTCCACTTGGATGTGGACGATGTCCCCCACCTTTCGGCCCAGCAGGGCCTTGCCCACGGGGGACTCCCGGCTGATGAGGCCGTGGAGGGCATCCTGGCGCATGGTGGTGACGATCTGGTAGCTCTCGGTCTCGTTGTCCTCGGGCAGATAGACGGTGACCCGGTCGTAGAGTCCCACGCCTCCCTGGGCCCCGCCGGCGTCCTCGCTGATGATGTGGGCGGTGCGGATCATATTCTCCAGATAGCGGATGCGCCGCTCGTTGGCATTTTTCTCCTGCTTGGCTGCCTTGTATTCAAAATTTTCGCTCAGGTCCCCGAACCCCCGGGCGATCTTTACCTGCTCCAGCAGCTGGGGCCGCAGCACGATGCGTCGGTGGTCCAGCTCCTGCTGCATGAGCTGAATGTCCTTTTTGGTCAGGTCGTTGTGCATGGTATCACGGTCTCCTCAACATGGTTTTTATCAGTATAGCACAGTTGTGGCATAATTTCCAGTGGGGGAGGGACGGAAAAAACCAAGAGCAGAAAAGTGTAAAAAGGGGTTGACAAATCCCGCCCCCATGTGCTAATATATCACTTGCGCTAAGCACGAGTGGTGGAATTGGTAGACTCGCCGGCTTCAGGTGCCGGTGTTCGCAAGGACGTGTGGGTTCGAGTCCCACCTCGTGCACCAAAAAAGAGAGGTACCCTTCGGGTACCTCTCTTTTTTTCTTTACTCAGTGGGATACGAACCGTAGGTTCGACCTAATCTCCGTTGGCCAGCGACGGGATTTTGGACTGCGGCCCGCCCAGGCGGCAGAAATTGCAGCCGAAAACACTTTCAATATCAAAAGAAAAAGGGCAGAGCCTATCGCTCTGCCCTTCCGCTTATTCTGCGTGAAAATGCTCCTTCAGCTTCTGGAAGGTCTCGTCGCTGATGTCGTGCTCTACCCGGCAGGCATCCTCGGCGGCCACCTGGGTGCTGACCCCCAGCTCGGTGAACCACAGGGTGAGCAGTCTGTGCCGCTCGTAGATGCGCTCGGCGATCTTCAGCCCCTTGTCCGTGAGCTCAATGGCCCCCTCCTCGCCCACGGTGATGGCTCCGTCCTCCCGGAGGATCTTCATAGCCCGGCTGACGCTGGGTTTGGAAAAGTTGAGATGCCGGGCCACGTCGATGGCCCGCACCAGGCCCTTTTCCTGCTTCAGGACCAGTATGGCCTCCAGATAGTCCTCGCCCGATTCCTGGATCTTCATGTGTCCGCCTCCCCACGTCTATCAATAAAGATAGTATAACACAATCAAAAAGGAAAGGCAACTGGGGGGTTAGACGGCAAACAGCCTGCCCAGCAGAGTCAGCCCGGTGCAGGCGGCAAAGCCAAGAGCGGTGGGCAAAAGGGCGGCCAGAGCGGTCCATTTCCAGCTGCCCGTCTCCTTTTTGACGGTGAGCAGGGTGGTGGAGCAGGGCCAGTGAAACAGGGTGAAAATGGCTACGCACACCGCCGTGTGCCAGGTCCAGCCGTTGGCCATGAGCAGGGTGCGCAGCTGCTCCAGGGAGCCAAGCTCTGTCAAAGAGCCCTGGGAGAGGTAGGCCATGAGAATGATGGGCAGCACGATCTCGTTGGCAGGCAAGCCCAGAAGAAAGGCGCAGAGAATGACACCGTCCATGCCCATGATCCGGCCCAGGGGGTCCAAAAAGCCGGCCAGGCGGGCAAGCAGAGTAGCCCCGCCCACCTGCACATTGGCCAGAACCCACAGCCCCAGCCCCGCCGGAGCGGCCACTGCTGCCGCCCGGCCCAGCACAAAGAGGGTGCGGTCAAAGACCGAGCGGAGGATGGTCTTGCCCAGCTGGGGCCTGCGGTAGGGGGGCAGCTCCAGGGTGAAGGAGGAGGGCACCCCCTTGAGCAGGGTAGCCGAGAGCAGCTTGGTGGCAGCCAGGGTGGCCCCCACCCCCAACAGGATGAGCCCGGTGAGCAGCCCCGCCGACAGCAGGGAGGACCCCGGCCCACCCATGACAAAGAACATGGTGATAAGGCTGATGAGGGTGGGCAGCCGGCCGTTGCAGGGAACAAAGGAATTGGTGAGTACGGCCAGCAGCCGCTCCCGGGGGGAATCTACGATCCGGCAGCCCACCACCCCGGCGGCGTTGCAGCCAAAGCCCATGGCCATGGTCAATGCCTGCTTGCCGCAGGCGCCGCAACGGTGGAAGGGCCGGTCCAGGTCATAGGCCACCCGGGGCAGGTAGCCGGCATCCTCCAACAGGGTGAACAGGGGGAAGAAGATGGCCATGGGGGGCAGCATGACGCTGGTGACCCAGGCCAGGGTGCGGTATACCCCCAGTACCAACGCCCCGTGGAGCCAGTCGGGCACGCCCCAGCCCAACAGCAGGGCGGAAAGCCGGTCCTGAAGGGAGAACAGGAGGGCGGACAGGGCCTGAGAGGGGTAGTTGGCCCCCACGATGGTGAGCCAAAAAACCACCGCCAGCAGGCAGAGCATAAGTGGGTAGCCGGTGCGGGGGCTGGTGAGCAGCCGGTCCAGCTTTCGGTCCAGAGGGGAATAACCCGTCTCCCGGCCTGTCACCACCTCCTGACAGAGGGCCTGGGCAGTGGAGGCCAGGGCGGCCACCAGCCGGTCGGGGAAGTGCTCCGGCCCCATATCCCAGGGCGTAAGAGCCTCCTGCTGCTCCCCAACGGCGGCGGCCAGCTCCCCATCGGTGAGCAGCCCGGCCCCCAACGCCTGCTCCGCCCCTGCCAACAGGCTCTGGTCCCCCTCCAGCAGCTTCACTGCCAGCCACCGGGGGGAGAGGCGATCCCCGCAGAGGGGGGCGGTCAGCTCCTCCAGGGCGGTGATGGCATCCTCTATCCGGTGGGGATAGCGCAGGGGCAGGGGGGAGGTCTCCTCCCGGCCCGAGGCCACCCGGTCCAGAGCGGAGAGCAGCGGGGGCAGGCTCCCCTTTTTCCGGGCCTGGGTGCCCACCACAGGCACCCCCAGCCGTCGGGCGAGCAGCTCCAGATCCAGATGGATGCCCTTTCGCCTGGCCTCATCCACCAGGTTGACGCAGACCACCACCCGGTCGGTGAGCTCCAGCACCTGCAGGACCAGGTTCATCCCCCGCTCCAGAGCAGTGGCGTCGCAGACCACACAGACGGCGTCATAGTCCCCGAAGCACAGAAAATCCCGGGCCACCACCTCCTCGGCGGAGTGGGCCATAAGGGAGTAAGTACCGGGGAGATCCACCAAAAGAAAGTCCTGTCCCCGGTGGCTGCACCGCCCCTGGGCGGTGCATACCGTCTTGCCGGGCCAATTCCCTGTTGGATAGTGTAATTATGGTAAAATTGGGTATACAAAAAAATCGTTGTCGTTGGTGATAACGATTTTGCCAATGATACGGGTCCAAAATTCCCTTTTGAGGGGGAGAGAGAGTTCGGAGTAGACGGAGAGAGCATCGGAGACGGTCTGAAGGTCAACGGGCTTTGGACGTGGCTTGGGAGGCTCGGCGGTGCTGTGGAGCTCATCCCGGAGGGCGGTGAAGTCTCGCTCGTAGGTTTCCCGCTCTATTAGGTCGTTGAGATAGAGATCCTTCAGCTTTTCCATCTTGCGGCGGATCTTCGCTTCGTCCACCTGCTTGACAGGGGTATCGGCGGGGCGGGTGGCCAGAGAGGTGTTATACTGGTCAAACTGGGTGAGCAGATTGTGGAGCAGCCAGTCCTCCAGGGTCTCCTCTTTGGTCTGCCTGCCGTGCTCACAGTTGTGGTACTTTTCATGGCGTGTGCAGCGGTAGTAGATGTATTTCCCCTCAACTATGTGGGCGGACAGACGATTGCCACACTCGGCGCAGAAGGCCAGAGAGGTAAAGAGGTAGACGTTCTCAGAGGGGATGTGCATATTGCGCTGGGCCCGCTGGGTCAGGATGGTCTGGACGGTGGCGAAAAGTTGGGGGTCGATGAGTGGGGGATAGAAATTGTCCTGGCCGTGGGCGTGGCCAGTGTACCGCTGATTGCGCAAAAGCGCTTTGAGGCCGCTGAAGCAGTAGACCATGCCATAGGTGTCTATGATGTACCGGCGCAGGCCACTGATGGAGCGGATGGCTACATATTTGTTGAAAATGTCCTGGGCGATGGGGCCGGTTTCGGGATCAATGATAGGACGCTTATCAACGATGCGATACCCCAAGGGTACCTTTCCGCTGACCACCTCACCCCGCTTTACCTTGCTGTCGAAGACGAACTTGATACGCTCGGAGGTGCGGTCGGACTCATCCTGGGCAATGGAGAGCTTGATATTCAGGTGGAGACGGCCATTTGCAGTAGTGGTATCGTATTGCTCCTCGGTGGCGATCCAGCTGACATGATGCTCGTCAAGCACCTTTTGGACCTCGTAGTAGTCGGCGATATTGCGGAACCAGCGGTCCAGCTTAATGAACAGGATGACGTCGATCTTGCCGGCCTTGACATCGTGAAGCATCCGCATGAAGCCGGCACGGTTGGAGTATTTCTTCCGAGCAGTGACGCCCTCATCGGCATAGATCCCCGCCACATACAGGCCGTTGTCCTGGGCATATTTCATGAGGGTCTCCTTCTGGGCCAAAAGGGAAAGGCCGTGCATGGCCTGCTCCTCGCTGGACACCCGGATATAGAGGGCGGCCCGCTGGACCATACTATCTTCAATTCGGCGATTTCTGCTTAGGGACATAAAAAACTCCTTTCCCCTTGCCGAACTGCGCCGAATATGGTATGATATGGGCGCAGTGGGGCCTTGGTTTTTGTCGAGGACTTTGGGACCCTGCATCTTCGCCGCTCCTGGTATTGCGAGTACCAGGGGCGGTTTTTTGCTGCCTGAAATTAGCGGAAGTAGCGCTTGAGAAGAATGACTGCCACGGGGATCAGAACGGCAAATATCACTTTTGTCCGAGCGGGTAGATTGGTCTCGGCTTGTAAGCAGAAGAAGGTAATAACAGCAAAGATCAATGCCCCAAGGATTGCACCAGTTACTACAGTTACGGCAAAATAGAACAACAGGCCAGGAAGGGAGACGGAGGACGGTGTATAGGACCAAGGGGAGAGGGCACAGCCGGCAACAAAGGCCAAGATGGTGGCGGCATTGCCCCACTGCTTCATCCAGGTCCACAGCTCTGATTTAGAGGACTCGTTGTAATTACGCAAATCGTCCCCCAGGCGTTGGCGCTTATCAAGCATATGTGGACCTCCTCACATTTCGTGGCGAACCTGGGAATAGAAGCCCACGGCCAGGCCCAGGATGGTGACCTGGTCCAGCTCGGGGCCAGTATAGACCTGGTCAGGGTAGAGCGGGTTACAGGCCCGGAGGATCAGGCGGTCGCTGTCGGGGGTATAGTAGACCTTTTTCAGAGTGGCCTCGTCACCGATGCGGACGGCGGCGATCTGGCCATTCTCTACCTCGGGCTGGGAGCGGATGTAAACAATATCACCGTCAAAAATGCGGGCGGTGATCATGCTGTCGCCTTTGCATCGCAGCGTGAAATCACAGTCCACATTTTCGGGGACCAGGTCGGTTTCCTCGGCGTCCTCTACGGCCAAGATGGGCTTGCCGCAGGCAATGGTGCCCAGCCGGGGTTTTCTTACCATCTTGGGAAGGGGGGCGATATTGTCGAAGTCGGGAATATTAGGATTAGGGATGTCCCACCCCATAAGATATCCGGGTGTAGTTTTTAGGGCTTTTGCCAGAAGCTCTATTTTATCAGATGGGATGTTGGAGATAATTCCGTTTTCGTATTTCTGGATTGTGGCCCTTGTAACGCCAACGGTTTGGGCGACCTCTTCAAGGGTCATATCAAGCTCAGATCTGCGATTTTTTAATCTGTCTTTGATGGTCATTGCGACACCACCTTTCAAGGGCATTATAACACAAATTTCCTAATGCGCAACAAAAACTTTTGAAAATGCGAAAAAAATATCTTGACAAGATACGGTGGGCGGTGGTATGGTTGTATCGCAATGGGAAACAAACGGAAAGGAGGGGATTGGCGTGATTGACATTGGAAAACTGCGAGGCGTCATTGCAGAGCAGGGGTTGTCACAGAGAAAAGTGGCAGAACAGCTTGGTATGACTGAAAAAACCTTTTATACCAAGATGAAGAAGGGCGTCTTTGATAGCACGGAGATTTCGGCCATGATTGAACTCCTGAAAATCAAAGAGCCTTGCGGAATTTTTTTTGCCGAACTTGTATCGTGATGAGATACAAACGAGCAGAAGCCAGGGGAGGAGGGGGAGGGATGAACGAGGAGGAGTTCTTGAGGGAGCTAAACAGGATCAATAAGACATCGGCAAGGCTCATGAAGATCGCTCTGGCGATCAACGTGATAACGCTGTTATTGACAGTACTAAGGATATTGCTGAAACAATGAGAGGGAAAGGAGGGAGAGGGATGAGCGTTGAATATCCGAGAGGCTGCAATTCGGCTCGAGTCATTTCTGTCATTGAAACACAATCCGCACGAGGGTCCGGTGAGCCGGAGAGCCCCGTGCGAATTGTGAAAGAGTATTGGACCTTGGATGGGAAGAAGCTGGCCGAATGTGATCCTCACGACTTTGAAACGGAAAGAGCTTCCTCAAATGTGAGCTCGGACTCAATGTAAGGGAGAACAGCCGATATAAACCGCTTCATATCAGTAATATCAAGGCTTTCGTGCTTGCGGATGTAATGGGTCTCATCGTTCCCGATCCATGTAGCCCGTTCTGTAAGGGTTTTGATACGATGGTCATCAATACGCTGAATGGCGGCGCCAAGAAATTCAGCTTTGATTTCAACTTCATTGTCAGGGAATTTATGACATAGATAGTCTTTCACGAGAAACTCTACCGACTTTCGGTATCCGCAACCAGCTATTTCAGTGAGATTACTGGCTTCCGCTACTTCGGATTGGTTGTAGGTGCTGACAAACATGGGGGAAAGCTCCTGGATGGCCTTTGAAAAAGTGCTTTTTACAGGAGTAGATGGAGAAAGTTCCACTGTGGAGAGAGCTTGTAATGCAGGCCCGGTGGCGGAAGGACGAGGAAATGCTTTGTATTTTGCGAAAAAGGCCTCTCGACATTTTGGGCAAAAAGCTAATTGGTATACGGTGTACTTATGGGCGTTCTCTGCTGCTGAAATAAGTGTGCTTTTGTAGAATGTGTCAATTATGCGTGGATCCAATGCCACATGACATATAGGGCACATCGTGACATCGTTGATTTCGCAGTCTACAGTTTGCGTGGGATTGTCTACGTTTTGAGCGGTGTAAACATGAGATGGCATTTTATTCTGCCTCCTTTCGAGCCTATTCTACCACAAGGTGAGAAGGAGAGCAAGACAGGAAAGGAGGAGAGAGGGATGAAGAGCCAGAGCGTAAGAGAAACGCTCGAAAAGCAGCTGCAACTGCTTTCCGAGCGCTCCCAGACGGCGGACAATGCTGAACTGTGTGAGCTGACAGCGGCGATGGCGGTGCTCATTTCTGCTCCGTGGCCAGCCGGCGAATAAGGGCAGCCAGGAAGCATTGGCCGTTGTCGGCGCAGAACTTGCACCGAGGATCACACTGCTTGGCATTGCCGTTGATGAGGCTCAGCGGACAGACGAGTTTTTCCATGTCGTCACCCCCTTTCGACCACATTCTACCATGAAAGGGGTAAGAGGACAAGCAGCGGGTTCATAGCATGGAGGAAGGAGGTGTCAGCATGAACAGGAAAAAGGAACTGCACCGGGTGGAAATCGATGATGAAGCCCGGGCGTGGGCGGAGAAGCCCTGGGGGAGCGAGTACGCCAACTATGTGGCATCGGTGCTCTATGAGCTGCTTGGCCGACAGAGGGGATATTCCATCGTGGCCACGCTGACACCCAAGGAAGAAGGGCGGCCGGCGGCGGGGTGAGCCCCGCCACAGTGGACAAGCCCCCGGAAAGGAGACAGAGAATGTACACCTTTGAGGACTACAAGCGGTTTTTGGAGCAGGCGCCCCAGCTACGGGAGAAGATCCTGGCATCGGCAGATGAGGCGGGGTTGCCTCTGGAGGAATTTATGGCCCTGGTGGCCATGGCGTACCCCGAGGAGGGGTGAGAAAGGAGTGGAGACAATGACGAGCCAAGAACGCAAGGCGGAACGGTACTTACGGGACAACCGCTTTCGGCGGCGGGCCAGGGCCAGGAACATCTTGGCGGCGGTGATCGTGGGCATGGTGCTGGGCCTGGCCGTGGGGCTGGGCTATCTGCTGGCGGGGGTGATGTGATGGCGGCCAAGCTGTACCGCTATGAAGTCTACCACCCGGACTACGGGACAACGGTGGTGGAGGACATCAGCCCCCAGGGCGCCACCAACAAGGCGGCCAAGGTTTGGGACGCCCCCTGGCGGGAGATCGCCGGGTACTGCCGGGTGACAAAGCTGGGCACAGCCAAGAGACCCCGGTGCCGGAGCTGCGGAGCAGAGTTCGGGGAGCCGGGGGACGTGACGGCCTACTGCCCCACCTGCCTGCGGGCCCAGGAGCTGGCCGCCCGGGAGCGGCGCATGAGACCCCGCAGCGACCGGCGGGCGGGGATGCGGGAGTGAGGGGTCCCCAAAAAGCGGCCCCCAGCTTTTTGGGGGGGAGGAGGAGCAAGGAAGCGTTGCGAGACCTGCCGACAAGGCGGGGCGAGCAGAGCGAACTTTGCGACAACGAAAGAGCCGCCTCCGATGCTGCGAACATCGAAGGCGGCAAAGGATAGCTTGTAGCAAGCTATATACCACACCCCTATTATAGGGGGGAATGAAGGGAATGTCAAGTGTGAACGAGTTTTTGGAGTTGGCGGTGGCCAAGCTGGGCAAGGAACAGGTAGACGAAGGCAAAAAGGTCAATCGTTATGCCAATGTTATGGCCGAGCCTGTGGCCGAGGCCCTTAGGAGTTTTTGCGGGCAGGACAAGGAGTTCGCCCAGGCAGTGGCACAGGGAGGGAGCTTCAAGGACTGCATGGACAAGGTGAGCGAGAAGTGCGGCAGCGCTCTCTCTGACCTGGAGGCCTACGAGAGGGCGGTGCGGTTTTACTTCCCGGGGGCTCGGGTGCGCTTTCAGATGGAGCTGGATCTGGTGGGAGATGCTACCAGGCCGGATGCGGACGGCACCGAACAGAGCCGGGGGCGGAAGCTACTGGACCTGACGGATTTTCTGTGAGGTGGGCGTCATGGAGCATGAGAAGGACATCCTGCGCCTGAAAAAGGGGGAGCCTCCCTTTACAAAGAAAGAGATCGAGGCGGTCAATGACCTGTTTCCGGCCTATCTGTTCCGCCGGCGGAAGACGGGGGAGATCTGGACCTCCTGTTGCCAGCAGTATAAAAAGCTGGGGCCGGCGGCGACGTGGACGAGAAGTGAGGAGCTGGCGATGGAAATGGACCACCAGGCAGAGCCACGTGGTCACTGGGTAGGCAGCAGGTGGATATGCACCGAGCAGGTAAAAATAGAGTGCCCCTATTGCAGGAAGAAGGCCGTGGTCAAGGAGATCGGGCGCTGCGGGAGGATGGACAATCTGACCAGCTACCGCCGGGCCGTGCTGCTGCGTTGGTACCGGGGGGCCCTGTGGGCCAGAGCCCTTGATATGAAGAAGATATATGACCCAGAGCATCTTTTGGGGATGCCGGGGGCAAAGCTGGTGGGCCTGTACCGTTTCCGGCCCGGCCTGGCCGAGAAGGTGAGCGGGCCGTGGTATATATCAACCCCCCTTAAAGATTACAACAGGCAGGATCACCCACTCATCGGAGGGAAGTGGAATATCCATAGCCCCTTCACCAACGATGCAGAATATGGCATGGGCTTTGACGTAATCGGATGGGAGGAGCTGGCCAAAAGCCCCATAAAGTACTGCCAGCTGGAAAAGCTGGGCGCCAAGAGAAGGCTCCTGGAGATCCTGACGGCCTGCTGTTTCTACCCCCGGCAGGTGGAGATGCTGATGAAGGCCGGGATGGAGCCAGTGGTGCAGGACCTGGGGGAGGGGAAGAAGAATGCCCGGGCCATCAACTGGGAGGAGCCGGAGCCGGCCAAGGGGTTTGGCCTCACCAAGCAGGAGCTGCGGGACTTTTTGGATACCGGCCGGGATATCAGGACCATCGCCCTCTATAAGCGGCTGAAACGGGAGGTGCCCATCCGGGAGGTGGCCCAGTGGGTTTATTGGGCAAGCCCGTGGAGCGTTGAGGAGACGATCAGGGTGGCTGGCAAATGGAACATTCCCAGGGTGAAGCTGTTCCGCTACCTCATCCGCCAACAGGAAGGGGGCAACAGGCCCTTCCCGCTGCAGTATTGGAAGGACTACATTGAGGCGGCCGAGGCAATCGGCCTGCCTAACAGTGACAGCGTCGGCAAGCGTGGACCGCTATGACGCCGTTGCCCTCACAAAGGAGCTTGCCCGGCAGGGGGAGGAGCTGAGCATCGCAGCAGAGGGGGCCAAGCTGCTGAGCGTATGCACGATGCAGAGCAGTGGGAAGAACCCCGGAAACAGTGAGGCGGCGGTGGTGTTCGCCCAGGACGGAAAGACGAAGATCAAGGCCATTCAATGGGATGGGACAGAATGGATATTCGGCGGGACTCAAGAGCTGCTGGAAACGGAGCTGGAGGCAGTGACCGTGACTGCACTTAACGGGTATCTGGTGGTGCTTTTCCGGGAAAGTGAATTTGGCATGGTGAAGTTCTACTCCATGTATGGAACGGAGCTGACGTTGCTGGCAACGGATCTGTGGACGGATGACAGCCCCTATAACATCACAGCGGCCTGGGTGCCGGAGCGGACATGCCGGGTAACACAAACAGGCATGGGCTCCAATGACTGGTATGACAGAGGTCAGGTTGTAGTCTCCTGGCTCAACGATCAGGGAGCCTTGAAACTGGAGGCACTGAGTTTGGAGAGCACCTGGAATGAGGCAGAGGGTGAGCCGAATTATTCGGTGAAAAGCATACATACCGCCACGGTAGCGGCAGGCGAGTACGAAGGTATCCACTATAGCCAGACGGCCTATGACCTGATCCAGGCCCTGCGAGGAGAGAAGGACCCCGGCGCCAAGGTAGATATGATCTTGGGGTATGAGGGTACGGAGGAGTCCAAAATGGCCCTCTTCCAGGGAATGGTCACCGAGAGCCTGAATGGTAGTCTGCACCAGCTCCAGAGGATGGGGGTATCCATCGACCTGGTGATGGAGATCTACAAGGCAGAGCAGGGTGTGAAGGGCGACGGCACCAACCTGTCGGCCTCACGGAACAAGAAGGCTGTGATTGACAGACTGACCCCCGGACTGCCCAAAGCACAGACCGAAGCACTGTATGCGGCCTTCGGGGTGAGCGAGAAGGTGTGGAGCGAGCCCAAGGGGCTGCCGGTGCCCACTAAATAAGCGAAAAAGTTCCCGCCGTAGGAGAGCCTACGGCGGGAATTTCTTTCGGTGTGTACTTACCTCTATTTACTGTGCCCTGTGTGCTGATGTAACCCTGTCAGGGCGTTGAAGAGGGTGGACTTGCCCACATTGGGGTTGCCCGCCAGGGCGATGACCCGCTCCCCCGGCCTGGGCTGCAAAAACAGCTCCTCCCGTCCGGCCCCCAGGCCGGTGGAGGAGTGTGTCAGCCCCACCTCAATCCTCCCGGAGGACCACGCCTGCGCTGTCCTCCCTGCGAATGGCGATGACCGCCCCCCGGATGAGATAGGCGGCGGGATCGCCGCCAGGGCTGCGGCCCAGGCACTCCACGGCCGTGTCCTCCACAAGGCCGATGTCCAAAAGCCGCCGGCGCATAGGCCCAGTGGTCTCCAAAGTCCGGACCACCCCCCGCTGCCCGGGGGCGAGGTCACAGAGACGAAGTGTGTGTTGCATATGAAAACACCCTTTCCGATTTTGGTCCGCCCTGTGGGACGGGCCCTTTGGGTGTGGGAGGTCCCACAGGGGGCGGGCAAGGCCCACCCCGCTACCTTCATCATATGGTCCGGGGCGCTTGGGAGTGCTTGCAATCGGAGTTGGGATGTGATATGGTGTTCAGGAGAGACTAAGCCCATCGAACGGGAAAGGACGGCGAGGATTTTGGAGCTGAAGGAATTGCTGGAGCGTCAAAGGGCATATTTTGCCACCGGGGTCACCCTGCCCCTGCGGGAGCGGAAGCGGGCCCTGGCCCGGCTGGGCAAGGCCCTGCGGGCCAATGAGGACCGGCTCTGCCAGGCCCTGGAGGCCGATTTGGGCAAGAGCCGGTCAGAGAGCTACCTCTGCGAAATAGGCATGGTCCACAGCGAGCTGCACCACCTGCTGAAAAATCTGGACAGCTACGCCGCCGACCGCCGGGTCAGGACCCCGCTGGCCCAGTTCCCGGCCAAAAGCCTTGTCCGGCCCTGCCCCAAGGGGTGTGTGCTCATTGTCAGCCCCTGGAACTACCCGGTGCTGCTCACCCTGGGCCCTCTGGCCGACGCCCTGGCGGCGGGCAATACCGCCATTCTTAAGCCCAGTGACTATTCCCCCAACACCTCCCAGTTGCTCCGGGAGCTCATAGACGCCACCTTCCCCCCGGAGCTGGTGACGGTGGTCACCGGGGGGAGAAAAGAGAACGTAGCCCTCTTTTCCATGGCCTTTGACCACATTTTCTTCACCGGCAGCCAGGCCGTGGGTAAGGAGGTGCTCCGCCAGGCGGCGGAACGGCTCGTTCCCGTCACCCTGGAGCTGGGGGGCAAGAGCCCCTGCATTGTGGACGAGACGGCCAACATTCCCCTGGCCGCCCGGCGTATCGTCTTTGGTAAATTTCTCAACTGCGGCCAGACTTGCGTGGCCCCCGACTTTGTCCTGTGCCACGAGAGGGTGAAGGAGCGGCTGGTGACGGCCCTCAGAAAGGAAATTGCCCGGCAGTACGGTGCCGAGCCCCTGGAAAATAAGGATTACGGCCGGATTGTAAACCGCCGGCACTTCGATCGGCTGTTGGGGCTCATAGACCCAGGCAAGGTGGTGCTGGGGGGCGAGAGTGACCCCCTGGCCCCGCGCATCGCCCCCACGGTGATGGAGGGGGTAGACTGGAGCGATCCGGTGATGGGGGAGGAGATCTTCGGCCCCATCCTGCCCATCCTGACCTATTCCGATGCCGGGGCGGCCATAGCTACCCTCCGCTCCCGGCCCAAGCCTCTGGCCCTCTATGTGTTCTCCCGGAGCCGGAGGAGCATCCGCCGCTGGACCACCGACCTGTCCTTTGGCGGTGGCTGTGTCAACGATACCATCATTCATCTGGCCACCGCCGAGATGCCCTTCGGCGGGGTGGGGGAGAGCGGCATGGGGGCCTACCACGGCAAGGCGGGCTTTGACACCTTCACCCATTATAAGAGTCTGGTGCACAAAAAGGCCCACCCTGACCTGCCCCTGCGCTACCAGCCCTATAACGGGGTCAAGGACCTTGTGGTCCGGGCCTTTCTCCGCTGACCCCGGCCCGGTGGGGCCCAATAAATAGAGATAGAGAGGAGCGCTCCCATGAACCATCAATACCCCAAACGGCTGGGCCGCCTGCTCTTTGGCCTGGTCCTCTTTTCCATCGGCGGCTATCTGTCCATCCAGGCCAATGTGGGCCTGGCCCCCTGGTCGGCCTTCAGCATGGGTGTGTCGGGCAAAACCGGCCTGCTCTATGGCGACGTGAGCGTCATCACCAGCTTTGTCATCCTGGCCATCGACCTATGCCTGAAGGAGAAGATCGGCCTGGGCACCCTGCTGGACGCCGTCCTCATCGGCAAGCTCACCGACCTGTTTTTGGCCCTGGAGCTCATGCCCGTGATGGAAAATTTCTGGGCGGGGGTGGCTGTGCTGCTGTTGGGGCAGGTGGTCACCGCCATCGGCAGCTATTATTACATCGGCGCCGCCCTGGGCTGCGGCCCCCGGGATGCCCTCATGGTGGCTTTGGGCAAGCGGCTAAAAAAGACCCCCATCGGCCTTGTGCGGATGCTCATTGAGGGTACCGCCCTGCTCATCGGCTGGCTGTTGGGGGCCAAGGTGGGGCTGGGCACCGTGATTTCGGTGTTTGGTATGGGTACCATCCTGCAGGTGACTTTCCAGCTTTTGAAGTTCGATGTGAAGGACATTACCCACGAGGGGCTGCTGGACACCTGGCGCAACCTGAAACAGAAGGGGTAAAAACGCCATAAAAGCGGACAGAGGGAAGGGGGCAAGCACAGCTGTGCTTGCCCCCTTCCCTCTTTATTGCAGATGAAGCTCTATCTACGAACAGAGTATAGAAAATGAAGCATATCCCCGTTGTAATATTGCGTGATAAATTCATCCTCTTTTTTCATACCAATGCTTTCGGCCACTCTCATGGATGCGAAGTTATCCGCTTTGATGATGGAATATACCTTGTCCCTGTCCAGGTGTTCAAAGGCATATTTCTTACAACCGCCCGCTGCCTCCCTCGCATATCCATAGTGCCAAAAATTTTTCTTCAGCAAATAGCCGATTTCAAGTACCTCTGAGCCTTTGTAGGACTGCATAGTTAGTCCTGCCTGCCCTATCATCTCACCTGTGTCTTGTAGGACAAGAGCCCATAGGCCAAAGCCATAGCTCCGATATCGCTCCGTTTGCCGGTCAAGCCATTGTTGAACATCCTTGTCCGAAAAATCGTGTTCATAGGCATACATGACGGCCGGATTTTGTAAAATCTCAGCCAAATCCTCAAAATCGCTTTGCTTCAGCTCTCTTAAAAGGAGGCGTTCGGTTTTTAATATCACGGCTCATTCCCCCTCATAGCCTTCCATTTGCCGAACTACATCAGCAATGCCGTTTTTCTTACTCCCAGGGATCCTTGGTGGGGTCCCAGGAGCCGGTTTTGCGGTCCTGGGACCAGGGGTCGTCACCGGCGGGGCCTTTTTTTGCTTTCTTTGACGAGAAATCGGGAGTTTTGCGCTGGCTTGGGGCAGCGGGCCGCTTCGCCGGATGGGACAGATCCCCGGCGTTGGACACCGCCTTCTTGAGCCGCCGGCGGACGAAGCGGGTGATGAGCCAGGCCCACAGAATGGTGCTCAAAAGGGTGGGTAGGATGGTGGTCATCAGGGCATCTGAGCGGTTGGACCGCTCCTTCTCAACGGTCTTGGTGGGCTTGAGGGAGACGGTGGGGGTGTAGTTTCCCTCCAGAGCATCGGTGAGCTCCTGGGCCAGGGCAGAGACGGTCTCGCTGCGGAAGATGCTCCGCAGGCCCACCCGGGACAGGGCGGAGGTGTAGGATACCTCCGAGTCCATGGCCAACAGGGCCATATAGGCCTCCACGGTCCCCTCCCAGTCTCCCTGAGCGGTCAGCCACAGGTCAATGGCGGTGAGGGCAGAGGTGGCATAGCTGATGTAGTAGAAGGGCTGGGAGAAGTTGTGCCCGGTCTCCACCCAGAAGTAGGACTGGGTCTCATCGGGGCCGTAGGTGTAGCCAAATTCCTCCGACACCGTTTTGAAAATGGCGTTGACCTCCTCCAGCGTGGGGTTTTCCAGGGCGTAGACCTCCTGCTGGAACCGGTCATACATACAGCCCTCCAGGACCGAGTCCACCATGCTCCACAGGGTGGCCCAGGTAAAGCCCTCGCCGTTGCCGGGGAACAGGTCCTCGGCGTAGTGGGTAAAGAGGACCTCCAGCGCCTGGGAGTGGACCTCTCCCAGATCCACACTCCCCCCGGCCCAGAGGGCGGGGGTGGGGTCGTAGTGGGCCTGGGCGAAGTGGCCGAACTCGTGGATAAGAGAGGAGTAGTCCTGATAGCTGTCATAGGGGGAGTCAAAAATAAAGGCGGTGCCGTACTGGGCCAGGGGGACGGTGTAGCCCGAGAAGGTCTTGGTGGGGGAGCCCTCCACATCGTAGAGATGGTGGCCCATCATATACTGCCAGGCCTCGCCCAGGGCGGGGTGGAGGTCCTCCAGACAGGGGCCCAGCGTCTCCCAGATGGTCTCTCCGTCATCCCCGGGCAGGCTGAGAAGCTGGTCCATTTCGTAATACATTTCCTCCAGGATGCGGTCGTAGACCGGCTCCAGATGGGCGGCTACCTGCTCGGAGAGGGCCCGGGAGCGGTCAGGGGTGTAGTTGCGTCCATAGAGAACCTCGTAGGCGTAGTCGGCATAGCTGTCATAGCCGTTGAGCTCGGCCACCTCCCGGCGCAGGGTGAGCAGCTCCAGGAAGATGGGGCCGACGGCCTGGTTTTCTGCCTGCTCCATGGCAGTGGAGATGCGGTCATACTCCTCGTTTTCCAAATCGGCCTCGTCCAGAGCGGCCCAACTCCAGTCCCCGTAGGGGGTGGACCAGACCTCCCGGGTCATGGCCTGCTGGTACTGGCGGATGAGGGTCTCCTCCTCCAGGTAAAGCTCGCTCTCCCGCAGGGCCTCCGGGGAGGGCGTGATGGGGCCGTCGCCGTCGGGGGCGGGGCCGGGATAGACGGGCAGCAGATCCTCATAGGGGGTGTCGGTGAGCAGGCACAGGGTGTCCCAGCACAGGTCGTTGGCCTGGTCGAAGCCCTGGGCATAGTCCAGATAGGACTGAGTCAGCTCTTCGTCGGTGGCATTGGCATCGCTGGCAATGCCCCAGAGGTAGTACTGGGTCTCCAGGTGGGCATACTCCGCCAAAAGCTCGTCTATGAGACCCTGCACCGCCGTTTTGGTGTGGGGGGTGTAGGTCCGCAGGGCCCCGGTGGAGCGCAGCTGCTCCCACCGGCCGACCAGAGCCCGGAGAGCGCTGTCATCAAAGGACTCCAGCGCCATATCGGCATAGTCCACCTCCTGGTGGACCTTGTCCGGGAAGGGGGAGACGGCCCTTGCGGGGAGGGCCAACAGGGTCAGGGTCAGAACACCGGCCATGAGCCGGCGGCGCAGGGGGGAGGTCATGGCGTCACCACCTTATTTGTCTATGGAGCAGGCCAGGAAATACAAAGGTTCCGGCCCGCTATGGTCCTGTTTGCGCTGCTTTCCCTCCAGAGAGGGATGCTATGGCCCTATTATACAGGAAAAGAGAGGGGCTGGCAAGAGGGAGGGGGCACCTCCACATGTGCAAACCAGGGGCGGGCCACCCGGCCCGCCCCTGATCAAAAATACGAAAAAATTGAACTGTATGAAGAGATGTAATATTCCTTAGAAATCCCGCTCCAGCACGATGAGCTCGCTGGGGAAGGTGAAGCCCTGCTTCTCCAGAGCGGCCATAAGCTCGGCGTTCTGGGCAGAGCAGATGCAGGTCAGCTTGGGCAGGCCGGTCTCGTTGTACTTGGCCACGGCGAAGGCGGCACACTCCTCCAGCTCGCCGGCGGCAAAGCCAATGAACAAGGCACGCTCGGGCAGGAAGCGGGCGCCCAGAATGACGATGCTGCCATCCTTGACCCAGACCTGATGGTCCCGGGCCAGGCCCTCGTAGAGCTTGCCGTTGCAACGCATATAGGTGCGGTTCAGGCAGAAGTAGCCCTCATAATCCTTCTGGTGGGGGAGCATGGCCTCCTCAATGGCGGCGGGGTCGGTGAGCTGGGTCCAGCCCTGGGGCAGAGCCACCTGGGGGGCGTCCTCCCGGGTCAGGCTGCCCTCCCGGCTGGTGTAGTCCAGGTGGAGACCGTTGCGCTCGGCCAGCACACGGGAGGGATAGTTCTTGGCGCCGGTGAACATGCCCAGGTGAGAACAATTCTTTTCTTTGCAGAAGGCGATGAAGCGCTCCCACATGGCGGCACCGCAGCCCATCTTCTGGGAGGCGGGATCCACCCGCAGGCACTCCAGCCAGGCGGAGCCGTCGTAGAGCAGGGCAAGGTGGCCAAAGCCCTGGGGCACACCGTTTTCGTCCACGCCTACCACCAGCTCGCCACGGGCGGGATCCATGAACTCATCAAAGCAGTCCACCAGATAGTAGCCGCCGGAGACGGATTTCTGCTCGATCTCGGCCAGACGGGGAAGGTCCTCATAGGTGGCTTTTCGACAGGTAAAACGCATGTTTATCTCTCCTTTTTTCGGCTTTTTTGGGGCGTTTTTGGGGGTAAAAGCAGGGGGTAGGGCTGTTATTCAGCCGCCGCAGCGTCTTGAGCGGCCTGCTGATGCTCCAGTTTTTTGCGCCATTTGCCCTTTTTGAAGGCAAAATAGCTGAGAATGGAGCCGCTGACCCAGGTGAAGAGCAGGGAGGCGGCCAGAGCCTCGGGCCGGCCGTTGGGCCACTCGGGGCAGCGGGTGAGGTAGGCCAGGATGTAGGCCGAGGGGACCCGGAGGCAGATGGTGGTGAACATGCTGATCCACATGGGGGTGACGGTGTCGCCAGCGCCCCGCATGACCCCCTGGAACACCTGGGTCATGGCCATGCAGATGTAGCCGGCGGCCATAATGCGCATCATGCGCACGGCCAGGGCGATAAGCTCGGGGGTGTCGGTGAAGAAGCCAAAGAGGATGTGGCCGAAAAGCAGCAGGATGGTGGTGATGGCCACGCTGAGGCCCACGGACAGGCGCATGCCCTGGCGGCGGCCCTCGGTGACCCGGTCCAGCTTGCCGGCACCCACATTCTGGCCGGCATAGACGCTCATGGCCTGGCCGAAGGACATATTGGGCATCATGGCGAAGCCGTCCACCCGCATGATGATGACGTTGCAGGCCACCACGAACTCGCCCAGGGAGTTGGTGAGGGACTGGACCACCAGCATGGAAAGGGACATGATGGCCTGGGTGATGCCGCTGGGCACACCCACCTGGAGGATGCGCAGGGCGCTGTCCTTACGCAGCTTCAGGGAGGCGGGGGTAAGGGTGAACACGCTGCGCATATTCAGCAGCTTGACCAGACAGAACACGGCGGAGATGGCCTGGGCCAGCACGGTGGCAAGGCTGACGCCGGCCACGCCCATCTGGAGGACGGCCACAAAGTAGATGTCCATGCCGATGTTAAGGAAGCAGGCCACCAGCAGGAACAGCAGGGCGGAGACGCTGTCGCCCATGCCCCGGAGGATGCCGGAGAGGATGTTATAGAAGGTGAAGCCGGCGGCACCCAGGAAGAAGATCTTCAGGTAGTCGGAGCACCAGTCGATGATGGTCTCGGGGGTGTTGAGGAGCTTGAGCATGGGATCGGTGATGAGCAGGCCGATGATCATACTGAGCACCGAGGCGATGGCGGCCAGGGTGATGCAGTTACCGATGGCGGTGCCCAGCTTCTCCCGGTCGCCGGCGCCGTAGTGCTGGGAGACGATGATGCCGGCGCCGGTGGAGATGCCCACAAAGAGGGCCAGCAGCAGGTTGAGGATGGGACTGGCGGAGCCCACGGCGGCCAGGGCGTTGTCGCCCACGAACTTGCCCACCACGATGGAGTCCACCGTGTTGTAGAGCTGCTGGGCCAGGTTGCCGATGAGCATGGGAATGGCAAACTCCATGATGCGCTGCCAGGGAGGGCCCTGGGTCATGTCCTTGGCAGTAAAAAGCTGTTTCAAACTCAAGATGTAATTCCTCCTTATTTCTTTTCTCCAAATTTTTATTATATCAGAAGAAAATGGGATATACAATGCCAAATTTCGCCGAAACTGAGGGGAGAGGGGCAAGAAAAAACGGCAGGGCGTCTATTCAGACGCCCTGCCGGGGTTGGTTATGGGGTCAGAGAGGGCTTACTGCTCATCGCTGTCCTTTTTGCGGTGGCCGATGGTGACCCAGGCAAGACCCAGAGCGGAACCTAGGGCACCGGAGAGCCAGCCAAGGGCACTGTCGCCGGTGGCGGGAACATGGGCCAGGGGGACCCCCTCATCGGTCAGATCCTCGAACTCCTCGCCGGTGGGGATGAGAGCATCCTCCAGACCGGGCAGATCGCCCAGGGGAGTGAGCCCGTCGGGGATCTCCTCGTAGACATCCTCGGAGGGCGTACCCGGCTCGGGGGTAGTACCCGGCTCGGGAGTAGTGCCGGGCTCGGGGGTAGTGCTGGGAGTGGGTTCGGGATCGGGGGTGGCGCTGGGGGTGGGTTCAGGCTTCGGATCGGGCTTGGGACTGGGCTTGGGGGTAGGCGTGGGATCGGGATCCTCATTATCATCATCGTCGTCCCCGCCCGGCGGAGTGGGCGTGGTGGTGGGGGGCGGAGTGGGGATGACATCGTCCAGCTTGTTGACGACCTTGATGGTCCAAATTCCCGTTTCCGCATTAAATTCAGACACGTAGGTCACGGTAAATTTGTAATCCTGACCGTTGTGAGAGATGGTGATTTGATCGCCGGCCTCAATGGCCTTGCCATTGGCATCCAACTCCTTGATGGAGTAGGTGATAGACTTATTGCTATCATCGGTCTTGGGCAGGTTCTTCCAGGTGTAGGACCACTTGCCGTTCTTGGAAAGGGTCACAGCGTTGCCCTCGGCCTTGTCGTTGGCATAGAGCTGAACGGTGACCTTGTCAATGCCGGGGTTGGTCTTATCCGTCCAATCCCACTCCTTGGTGACGGTGACATTTACGGTCTCGCCCTCGGGGCCGGGGCCGGGATCATTGGTGGGCTTGGGAGTTGCCGTAGGAGTTGCGGTAGGTGTCTCCGTAGGAGTTCCAGTGGGCGTCTCTG
>CAJUSE010000010.1:21631-63976 GCA_910588975.1 uncultured Oscillospiraceae bacterium
TTGCCGTAGGAGTTCCAGTGGGCGTCTCTGTGGGGGTCCCGGTAGGCGTCTCCGTAGGAGTTCCAGTGGGCGTCTCTGTGGGGGTCCCGGTAGGTGTCTCCGTAGGAGTTCCAGTGGGCGTCTCTGTGGGGGTCCCGGTAGGCGTCTCCGTGGGAGTAGGAGTGGGCACAGGGGCAGTGTACTTGTTGACGATGATGATCTGTTCATCCTTGTCGGCCATCTGACCCTGCTTTACCTCGCCGCTCTGATATTCGAAGTTGTCAGGCACATCAACCTCGGTGACGGTGTAGGTGGTGCCGTAGGGAATTTTGGTGATGGTGAAGGTCTCACCAGCCTTGAGCTGGACGGAGTAGTTGCCGGGGACGGTGTACTGGACGCTCTCGCCGGCCAGGGCGGTGTACTCAGCAGCATCGGTGTCGCCCAAAGTCACGTGGAAGGTGAAAGCAGTATCGGCGGGGGCACCATTGCCCTCCACCTGCTTGGTCAGGGCGAGGTCATGCTTGTGCAGGTCGTTGGCCACAGTGATCTCACCGATGTGGTCGGCAGAAGTGGTGTCATTGACTGTGACGGTGCCGTCGTTGTTTACAGTGAAGGACTTCTCGCTCTCGTCCAAAATGTAGCCCTCAGGAGCCTGGGTCTCCACCAGAGTGTAATTGCCGGGGCGGAGGGCGGAAGAAGTGGCAGTGCCGTCAGCGCTGGTGGTCAGGGTCTCCACTACTTTATCGCCGTTCTTGATGTCGAACACTGCACCGGGAAGGGCCTGGCCGCTCTCGCTGGTCTTTTTCACGGTGAGTTTGCCGGTATGGAGGATATTGGTGAAGGTGGGAAGAGTCTCGCTGACCACATTTCCGTCCTTGTCCTTGATCACAGCGGCATAGGCGGTGACGCTGATCTCCTTGGTCTGGGCCCAGATATTGGTGCTGGACTCAATGACGGTGGTGTTCTTAGTGACCTCCACAGTGTACTGCTCGTCGGAATAAATCACTGTGTCGTCGTTGCCCTGGACTTCCCGGAGGTAGAAGGTCTTTGTCTCGTTGTTCCAATCGGTAAAGTCCAAATCTCCCATATTGGCGAAGGCGGCGATGCCCTTGTCGTTGCTCACGGCAGTGCGGACAGGCTCGGTAGCCGTTTCATCGGTATACAGGCCGAAGGTATAGCCCTCGCAGTTGTCAAGGGTGTCACCAAAAGAGTTCTTTACGGCCTTCTGCAGGCTGACAGACCAGTTACCGACCTGATCGCCGGAATCGAAGCTGCCCAGAATGAGCTTGCCGTTGGCGGCAATGCCGCCGCCGTGGGTATCGCTGGTGTTGCCGGAGATCAGCACCTTGTGCGCAACCTTAGCCAGCAACTTGTCACTCGCATTGGGAAGGGCGGTCAAGCCAGTTTGGCTGCCCTTGCCGGTTACCTTGATGGACTGAGCGCCGGCGGCGGAAATTTCTTCCTTCTCTGCATCTTTGTTGGGGGCATAGTAGCCCATCCAGTTGGAGCTGCCGCCGCCCAGCATAACGCCCAAAATGGTGGTGGCGTTGGTGCTGTAATAGTCGTTGCTGCGATCGGCCCAATCGATGGAATCGAGGCGCTCATAGCTATTCTTCAGGTTGGAATGGCCCGTGCCCTCGGCAGTGTTGTCAAAGACGGCTATGCCATCGCTCAGCACCACGGTCACATCGGCGTTGGGACAGCCGGCGACGCCGCCGCCCAGGCCCAAAGCGGTGTTCTCGGTGACAAGGCCGTTAATAATTTGCAGGATACAAGCGTGCTGGACATAAATGCCACCGCCGCCCCAGCCACGCTGACCCTCCTGGTTCAGGTACGTGCCGCCGACCTTATGGTTGTCGGTGAAAGTTCCGCCGCTAATTTTGCCGAATTCGCAGCCTACGTAAAGACCGCCGCCCTCGCCGTTTTTGGTTTCGTTGCCGGTAAAGGTGCCGCCGGTCATGGTGAATGTGGCGGGGTGGGGGCTGTCTTTATGGCCATCGTTGACGGTATTATCGGTGCCATCCCAAAGGAGAACGCCGCCACCAGCTGCATCAGAGACATTGTAAGAGATGGTGCCGCCGGACATTTCCATGCTGCCCTCGGTGTAGATACCGCCGCCACCGTAGTAGTCCTGAACCCAGGTGGTGTACTTTTTTTGATTATGGCCATCTTCCTCGCCGCAGGTGTTGCCGGTGATGGTGCCGTCGGTCATGGTGATCGTGGTGCTGTGCTCGGCGGCGATAGCACCGCCGTTGCCCCCGGCTTCGCAATGTTGAATGACACCGCCGTTGATGTTGAGGGTGGTGCCGGTTTTCATGTAGATGGCACCGCCACGGCCACCGACTTTGCAGTTTTCAATCGTGCCGCCATTCAGATTGATGGTGCCGCTCTTGGCGAAAATGACGCCGCCGTTACCGCTGGAGGGTTGGTTGTAGCGCTCCCCCAAGGTGCCACCGTTCAGGGTAAAAGTGCCGCCGTCCAAAACGATCAGGGCGGAGCCCTGGGCGTTGTCGACACCGGTGCCTAAAAGGGCACCAGTGCCCACGTTGTCCTCAAAAGTAAGGCTGCCGTTGGGCGAATAGATCCGGAAGCCGGCCACATTGTCATTCACGGTGATGGTGTGACCATTCAGATCGACAGGAACATTGTCCCGAATGTCGATTTGAGCAGTGATCCGAAGGTCGCTGGACAGCTCAATAGTCTCGCCGGACTTCCAACCGTTGGGGAAAAGACCGTAGAGGGAAATGCCAAAGAACGTAGGAGCGCCCTGGGCGGCGGCCAGGAACTCGTCCCAGTTGCCAACCTCGATCACGTCAGGGATCTCGGGGATGGACACCTTTACGGTCCAGGTGCAGGAGTGGGTGGTAATGATGGTCTCGAAGGTGGGCTCGTTGCCGGGCTCCTCGTCCTCGGGGGCCTCGGCCTGGGGAACGGGATCCTCGTCGACCACAACGGTCACAGGCTGATCGCCCTCCCCCTCGGGGGAGCTTTCATGCCCCAGCTGGGGCATGAGGGGGGCTTCATCCTCACCCTTATCCTCGTCGGCGGGGTGGGTGACAGGGGAGTCGGGCTCCACCACGTCGGGCAGAGAGGAGTCCTCCTCGGGGGCGGGTTCCTCGTTCTCGGCGGGGGCAGTCTCAACGGCGTCAGGACCGTTGGGCTCCTCGGTCTCGCCGCCCTCGGTCTCCACAGGGGCAGTCTCGCCCTCTGCGGGCGTGGTCTCGCCCTCCACAGGGCTGGTCTCCTCGCCCTCGGGGTCCGTGGCCTCGGCGGGGTCGCCCTCGGGGGCGGCGGCAGGCTCCCCATCGGGCAGGGGAGCGGGGTCAACCGTGACCTCGGTGGTGGGAGTGGGCTCGGCAGTGACCACAGGCTCGGGGATGATCTCCACCATGGTCTCCACCTCGTAGGTGTAGGTGACAGTGGTCTCGCCCTCGCCCACGGCGAAAACCGTGCCCTCGTCCACCGTGACCACGTCCTCGTTGCCACTGGTCCACTCGCCCCCGTCGGGGAGGTCGTAGTCAGCGGGGAGGATGGTCTCGCTCTGACCGATCTGCAGCTCGAAATCGGGCTGCTGGGCGGCGAAGGTGGCGGTGGGCAGCATGCCCAGGCACAGGGCCGCTGTCAGGCCCAGTGCGCCCACTCGCTTCATGGGAGAATACGTGTGCTTCATAGGTAGCACTCCTTTCTTTGCAAGTGCCTAAAGAACATAAAGTCCCGGCAGTTACCGGGAGAGAGGGCCTTCTGGGACATCCTATGCGTTTGGTTTGGCTCCGGCTCACGGGTCCTCTCTCGGAATTTAATTTGCTCTGGCCTAACTATATCATATATTTTCCTCTACTGCAATACTTTTTCGGGAAAATATCCACCAAAAATGGGATATATTTTGAAAAATAATAATGTATCCAAAAAGCCGTGAGGTCTGCTCCGGCAATGGTTGCACATGAAAAAGCCGGGGGAGGGGAATGGTGAATAGACATGCATGAAACGAATAATTATGCAATTGGGGGTGGGCGGGTTGCCGCCGGGCGGCGGGGCGACAAACCAAAAATCAAGGGTTTGGGCCGCTTTTATATGTGTAGGAAGTATGTAATAAGTATGCGATTATACTCGGAATATGTGATAGTTGACATAAAAAAGAGCCCCCGTTTGGGGGCTCTTGCAGGTTATTTTGCCATGAACAGCCGCTGGAGCAGGTCGGCCAGGATGCCGGGGTAGGTCAGCCGCTCCACCGCCTGGCCGGCCACGATGTCGATGGTCTGCCGCTCCTCGCCGGCCACGGTGACGGTGAGGGTGCCCAGCTTCTGGCCCTGCTCCACCGGGGCGGAGACGTCGGGGCAGAGGGTGACGGCGGTCTCCACGGCGTTGACCTGGCTGCGCTGGACCAGGATCCGGCCGGACTGGGCCAGGACGGGCTGGACGGTGGGAGATTGGCCCAGGAGGACATCCACCGGCGGCAGGGCCTGGGCCGGGCGGACGTCCAGCACGGTGTAATTGGCGAAGCCGAAATTGAGCATACTTTTGGCGCTCTCGTTTCGGGTGTCCCGGGTGGTGGACTTCATCACTACGGCGATGAGCTCCATGCCGTCCCGCTCCGCCGTGGCCGACATGCAGTAGCCCGCCGAGGCGGTGAAGCCTGTTTTCAGCCCGGTGGCACCCTCGTAAAAGCGGATGAGCTTGTTGGTGTTGCTCAGCTGGAAGGCGCCGTCCCGCAGGGAGTCCATCCAGATGGTGGTGTAGTCCCGGATGGCGGGGTGATGGAGGATCAGCTCCCGGCTCATGAGGGCGATGTCGTGGGCACTGGTGAGATGGCCGGGGGCGGGCAGGCCGGTGCAGTTGAGGAAGGTGGTGTCCGCCATGCCCAGCTGGGCGGCCCGCTGGTTCATCCGCTCCACAAAGGCGCTCTCGCTGCCGGCGATGCGCTCGGCCAGGGCCACGGCGGCATCGTTGCCCGAGGCCACCGCCACCGCCTTCAACAGGTCGTGGACGGTCATGGTCTCCCCCTCTTTGAGGTAGACCTGGCTACCTCCCATGCTGGCTGCCCGGGCGGAGACCTGGACGGTCTCGTCCAGGGCGAGGGCGCCGGCGTCGATGGCCTCCATGGTAAGCAGGAGGGTCATGATCTTGGTGACGCTGGCGGGCTCCAGCCGGTCGTGGGAGTTGAGCTCGTAGAGGATGGAGCCGGTCTCCTTCTCCATGAGCAGGGCCGAGCGGCCCTCCACCTCCGGGGCGCCGGGCGTGGTGGTCTGGGTGGGTGATGTGGTTGGGGTGTTGGGCTCGGCCGCTGTGGCCTGGGCCGGCAGCGCAAACAGGGAAAGGGCCAACAGGGCCCCGAGCATTCGCTTCATAGTCCCGCCTCCATTTGGTGAAATTTCCGCTTTTAAGATGTGACATTTGGCGGCAGACTATGCCTGGAGATGGGTGGCAGTTTCGGGCAAAAAAGCAAGGGCCGGCCATTTTTGGCCGACCCCTGGATTTGCGTGTTTTTTAGTTGGGGAAGGCGGTTTGGGTGTCTATCAGGCAGAGCTTGCCGCTTTTGTCATAGGTGTAGGTCTCGGTGGTGTGGGCGGCGTCGTCCCGGGCGGTGGTACGCAGCTGCCGGGCGGCGGGGTCGATCTCGAAGTCGTAGCCCACCAGGGTGAAGGCGTACTCGAACTGCTCGGTCTCCCTGTTCCACAGCCAGTGGAGGTAGCGGCCATTGACTACCCCACGGGAGTCCAGCAGACGGATGTCCTGGGCGCCGTCAAAGTTGAGGTCGGCGATCTGGGGGAGGTAGTCGCTCTCATCGCCCTGGGTCCAGCCGTCGCCGAAGGGGAAGGTATCCCCCTCCGCTTCGGTGCTGGCCAGCTCGGCATCGGAAATGTTCAGGGTTTGATAAATGGTGTTTCCCTCCATCACGTCCAGAGACTGAACGCCGTAGGTCCAGGTGCCATAGCCGCTGGCCACCGCCCGGCAGTTGGCACGGAGGGTGAAGGTGGTTTTGGGGGAGACGGTGATGGGAAAGTCGTAAGTGCCAGAGACGGTGACCCCCTCGCTCACGTCGGTGGGGAGGTGGTTGGAGGCAAGGCTGTCGGCGGTGATGGGGGCGGCTTCCAGGGCGGCGATGTTTTTCTCGGTGAGGGGGAGCTCCACAAGAGGGAGCTTTTCGCCCATGTTCAGCTCCTCCAGCCAGGCGTTGTAGCCCGCCTGGTCCAGAATGAGGGAACGCTCATTGTCGGACAGGTCGGCGGCGTAGGTATAGGTGATGAAGTAGACCGGGCCGCCGCTGCGCTGGGCCACCTCATAGGCCTGGCTGTCCTGGCCGTAGGCGTCGGGCCAGGCGGCGCTGTCCCAGGCATCCACACTGGCAAAGGCGGTGTAGCGGTCCCCCTCGGTGTGGCGGTAGAGCGCATAGGGCCAGAGCACCTCCCCCGCCCAGCCCTGGTTGTGGCTGGCCCCGACGGCCATATAGCCGCCGGCATAGAAGGTGAGGAGAGGGTAGGTCTCTGCCTGGAGGTAGATGGGGGCGGCATCCCCGGTATAGCTTTCGTCAAAGTCGATGACATAGCCCGCCTGGCCGGCGGTGATGTCGGCGGTGTGGAACAGGATGAGCTCCTCCCGGCCGTCTCCGTCCACGTCCAGAACGGCGAAGCTGTCCAGGCCCTCCACCTCACTCTCCGCCAAGCGGCCGTCAGGGAGGACGCCACTGTAAAGCAGATTGCGGAGCACAGCAGTGTAGGTTCGAATGGCGTCGGTGCGCTCTCCCGCCGGGGGATAGGGGGTGTGCTCCGGGTCAGAGTCGGGGGCGGGGGTGGCCACCGGGGAGAGAAGGCCCAGGTCCAGCTGGTCGGCCAGCTCCTCCAGATGGGCTGGGGTGAGGCCCTGCTGACTCCCCACGCCGGCGTTTTGCCGCTCTCCGTCCAGCACCAGCACGGTGACGAAGCAATCCTTGAAATCCACCAGGAGCATGGATCTGTCCGGCCCCAGGGCCAGCTTCACCGGCAGACCCTTTTTCGTGGTGTAGTCCCACTGGGTGAAGGCCTCTACGTCCTGAAGGTAGACCAGGGCATCGTGGAGGGTGCCCTTCACCGAGCGCTGGAGCTGGAATTCCACCGGCCCGAAGTTGTCGGCGGTGAGATAGGCCCAGCCGTCCACATGGAAGGTGCCGTCCTCGTACATATAGTTCACATCCCCCTTGGTCTGGCCCATGAAGTTCCCCAGGGGCGCTGTGAGCTCGGGATGCTGGTTGGCATCGTAGACGGTCCTGTGGAGCTTCAGGTCGTACTTGGCGGCAATCTCCTCCAGTTTTTCGGCCATTTCAGGGGTATAGACCAGGTAGGTGCTGTAATTGGCCAGGCTGCTGTCCAGGGTGTTGCCCACGCTCTGGAGGATGGCGTGGTCGGGGTCGTAGCTCTCCTGAAATTCCAGCCATTCGGCCAGGGCCTGGCTCTCGGGGGTGTCCATGTAGCCGGACAGGCTCATGGGCTGCCCCCAGTCTGTGGCCCCCACACTGGGCCGCAGCAGCAGATCCCGCAGGCCCAGCAGGTTGGCGGCGATGGCCCCCGAGGACAAGGCGCAGCAGATGGCCGCCACGGCGGCCAGAGAGGCCAGAGGCCGCAGGGAACGCCGCTTTTTCTCTTTGCTTTCCATGTGTTCAAACTCCTCCCAGCTCAGTTCACGGCGGCTATGGACCTGGGAGAAGGTCTCCTTGTAAAAATCCCGGTTATTCATCCTGCCAGCCCTCCTTGAGTGCGGCCTTCAGCTTTGCCCGTCCCCGGCTCAGCCGGGTGGTCACCGCCGACTCCCCCAGGCTGAGCAGGGCGGCGATCTCCCGGACGGGGAGGTCCTCGTAATAGAACAGGTAGAGGACGCTGCGGTATTTTTCCTCCAGGGCCATCACCGCCCGGTAAAGCTCCCGCTGGTCCTCCCGCTCAAAGGCGGGGGCCGGGATGGTGTCGGTGAGCTGGGCCTGCCGGCGGCGCCAGGGACTTTTCAGAATGTCCCGACAGAGATTGCTCCCCACCCGCAGAAGCCAGCGGCGGAGATGCTCCTCGCTGTCGAAGGGCTTGTCGGTGCGGAACAGACGCAAAAAGACCTCCTGCACCACATCCTCGGCGTCGGCGGGACGGCCCAGGGCGTGAAGGGCAAGACGGTATATGCTGTTTTGATAGTGCTCCACCGCACGGGTGAAGGTCTCCTTGTCCATAGCCAGCCCTCGCTTGTGGTTGAGAATGTACATTCACCTATTGTACGACAGAGCGGGGGGATTTGTCACATATTCGGGGAAAATTTTTGAAGGGATACAGCAAAGGCCACCCAAACGGGCGGCCTTTGCTGTGAAATAAGTTTACATAATATTAACAAGAATCTGAGCCATCCGGCTGCGGGTCAACTCGCCTGAGAAAGAAGTGGAGTTGACATAATTTTTATCCAGCCGCTCCAGCATCAGAGTTAGCTCCTCAGCGGTGACCGTCTTGTCGGGGAGGAAGCGGCCCTGGCCGTCTCCCTCCAGAATGCCCAGATCTGCCGCCCAGGCCGCATAGCCGGCATACCAGGCGTTGGGGGCCACGTCGGAGAAGGTGTCGGCCCCGGTCTCCTGGGCGCCGGAGAGCCGGGCCAGAGCGGTGACAGCCTGGGCACGGGTGACCGGCATGTTGGGGGAAAAGGTGTTTTCCGAGGTGCCTGTCATGGCCCCGGCGGCGTAGAGGGCCCGGATGGCGGCATAGCCCTCATCGCCCTCCCGAATGTCCACATAGGGCAGGGCGCCCACGGCAAAGGAGAGCTGGGTGGCCCCGGTGTGGCCCGGGCTGCCACTGACCACGGCCACGGTGAGAGTGTAGCTGCCATCCCCGGTGGGCAGCAGGGCGTTGACGGCCTCCAGGCCGTCGGAGAGGAGGCAGGCGGCGGCGTAGCTCTCGCTGGGATCATCGGTGACGGTGATCTGGACCTGGGCGGGGTCTATGTCCACGCTGGGGGTGATGGCGGTGATGGCCTTGATCTCGGTGGTCCGCCCATTGCGTGTTGCTCCGTCCACCGCAAAGGAGACCCGGGTCTTGCCCGAGGCATCCGAGTCGCAGACGCCAGAGAAGGACTTGGTGGTCCCGGTGAGCACAAAGTCAGTAGAGCCCGAGCCGTCGGCGGCCTCGCCGCTAAAGCCGGGGCGGCCCTCCTGCCGGCCCGGGTCAAAGCCCTCGGGGCGGTCAGCGAGGTCTCCATCCCTCATGTCCTGGGGCCGGCGGTCCCCACGCTGGGCGGGGGCAAAGTCCTGGGAGGGCATCTGCCCGGGCAGGTCGGCCTTCTGGGGGTCTCTGCCATCGGGGAATGAGCCGTCCTGGGGCGGCTCGGGGGGCTGCTGACCGTCAAACCGGCCGCCAAAGCCGCCGTGGCCCATCATGCCGAAGCTGTTGCCGTTCCAGCACTGGAGCACATCGTCCACATAGAGGTGGTAGGTGGTGTCCAGCTTCAAATCAGGGGTGGTGAGAGTGACCGACTGGGCCTGGCGGGTGAGGGTGGCCGTCCACAGGACGGTCTCCGTCTCGTCGGTGAGCTTGATGACGCTCCCGGCAGGCAGGGCGGAGGCAAAAGACAGCTCCATATAGGGCTGGGCGGAGTTTTCACTGTCGGCGGCGTCGTTCCGGCCGCCAAAGGCGGACAGGGTGCCGCCGTTGATGAGAATGGGGCTGTCGGCGTCGATGCCGCCGTCAGCTCCGGGATGGGCAGAGGTGATGACGGTGCCGCCGTTGAGGACCAGGTAGCCGTTGGAGTCGATGCCGTCCCCCTCGCTGCCCAGGCCGGCGGTGATGTTCAGGCTGCCGCCGTTGACAGTGGTGACGCTGACAAAGTCCTCGTTGGTGTTGATGCCGTCGTCCTGGCTCTCGATGTTGATGGTGCCGCCGTTGATGGTGAGGTGGAGCTCCGAGTCCAGGCCCTCGTTGTCGGCGATGATGTTGAGGATGCCCTCCCCGGAGAGGTTCATGCTCATCTTGGAGTAGAAGGCCCCATCGTACTTGTGGAGCTTCTTTGTGGTGCCCTCCTTGTAGATCCGGGCCACATGGGAGCCGGTGAAGGTGTTCTCGCTGCCGGCGGCCAGGACCACGTTGGCTCCGGCGGCGGTGGTGTCCACATAGGGGGTGGCCTCATAGTCGGGGTTTTCGCCGCTGTCGTAGGAGACGAAGGCCCGGTCGCACTCGTAGACGTTGTAGAAGATGAGGGCGGGGGCCACGGTGCAGGTCACGTCCACGCCGTCCAGAATGAGGGTGACAATGGCGGTGGGGTCGTCCTTGGCCTCCTTGCCCAGATCCACGGCGATCTGGCCGGCGGACAGGCTGCCGGTAAGCCGGTAGGTGCCCGGCTGGGTGATGGTGACCACCGTGTGGGCCTGGGCCTCGGCAGCCGGGTGCTTTTCGCTCTCGGTGCCCTGGCCGTAGCTCTCATTGGTGCCGTCCTGGTAATAGACGATGTCGGCCCCGGTGTAGACGGCGGCAGTGGGGTCGGTGGAGACCGCCTTGCCGTCCACGGTGATGCCGCTGTCGGAGAGGGCGATAGCGGTCTCCTTTTCAGCTGCCCGGGCTGGGCCTGCAAGGGAGAGGAGCAGGGCCCCGGCCAGAGCGAGGGCAGGGAGCTGGTGGTTTTTCATGTGGGTTCGTCCTTTCTAAATAGGCTGGGGTCATCATACAGGTAAAATTTGAAAATTTCGTGAATGGAAAATAAACAAATAAAAAACAACGTCGGAGAATCTCTCCGGCGTTGTTTGCTGTCTCAAATCAGTTCTCCCAGCAAATCCTCGAACTGGACACCCTGTTCCCGGGGGGTGCCCAGCTCCAGGGTGTGGCGGGCACACAGGCCCACGAACTCCACGGCCAGGGCGGTGGCCTGCTCCAGATCCTGCCCCTGGAGGAGGGCCCCCAGGGCCACGCTGGTGAACAGGTCCCCGGTGCCGGGGAAGGCGGCGGGGACCTCGTCGGCCAGGGCCACCGAGATCTCCCCGGTGTCCCGGTCCAGGCTGGCTGCCCCGATCTTGCCCGGCCGGGGGCTCACTCCGGTGAGGATCACCGAGCGGGAGCCATCTAAGCTCAGCCCCTCCAGCCAGGCGTGGAGCTCCTGCTCGTCGGTGGGGACGGCTTCGTAGGGCTTGCCCAGCAGGATGGCGGCCTCGGTGAGGTTGGGGGTGATGAGGTCGGCCTTGGCACACAGGCCCTTCATGGCCTGGCACATCTCGGGGGTATAGGTGCGGTAGGGCTTGCCGTGGTCGGCCATCACCGGGTCCACCACCACGAGAGCGCCGGAGCCGAAACGGTCGATGAAGCCCTCCACCAGGTCGATCTGCCGCCGGGAGCCCACAAAACCGGAGTAGACGGCGTTGAAGCTGGCCCCCAGTTCGGTCCAGTGTTGGGTGGTCTGGTCCAGTTCCTCGGTCAGGTCCCGGACCAGAAAGTGGTCGGTGTGGGGGTAGAGGGTGTGGGCCGAGAGCCAGGCGGTGAGCAGGGGGGAGGTCCAGCACCCCATGGCGGAGAGGACGGGCAGCACGATGGTGAGGGCACAGCGACCCATGCCGGACAGGTCATGGATGGCGGCGACGTGGGGGGCGGGTCTGGGGTGAGACATGGCGAAAACCTCCTGCATGTTTTTTGTAGTTGGTATCATTATATCTGGTTTTTCGGCAAAAGGCAATGTTGACGAATTGTGCTTTTTGGAGTATACTATGTGCACTTTGGGATGTATAACTTAATGTGCAGAAGTGATGGAATTGGCAGACGTGCAGGATTTAGGTTCCTGTGCCGCAAGGCGTGTGGGTTCGAGTCCCACCTTCTGCACCATAAAAGCGAAACGGTATAGATGTCACTGGCGAAAAGCCAGTGACATCAACCGTTTTCAGGCATTTTCACCTCCAAAAATTCATAGTTGAAACAAAAGATATCATGAGCGGTTTTAGAGACTCTGGGTGGACTCGAACCCGCACATTGATAGTTATTCGAGGAAAAACAGCCAGCGCCCTTTTTGAATTTCAAAAAGGGCGCTGATTTTTTGCTTCCTAATCCGGGTACCGGTTTGTTGGTCTATGTGACACGAAACAAACTGGTGCCCTTTTTCATTTTCACAACAGATTCAAAAAGGGCACCACCCAGTGAATCATCAATATTTATGGAGACGGAGGAATGATAATGATGGAAAAAGAAGCTACCCAATACTTTGAGGAGGTTGCACATTGCCTTGATCGAGCAGGTATCCAGACCGGCGAGGCATCCGGCGGATTTCTTCCTGTGCTGTGGGGTGATCAGCTCCTTTGCGAAGTCAACCGGAAGGGTATCATGTATTGGAATGAGGTTGAGAACAGCGAAGAAATTGAGCAAATCAAAAAAAAGGTATACAGCACCGTCAATATGGTGTCAGAGTATGTGGGACTCATGGAACAAGCGCCCCAGATTAGTGCCAGCGGTCTGGATGGCGACTACCGTACGCTGGCGGAATTCAACAATGTGGTGCTGGCAGGGCATCAGACACGGTTTGGGATGGAGTTTGTCACATGGGAATGGATGCAAAACCATACAGCTCTGTGGCAGGGACACTACTATGGAGATGATTACGATGCCGCCAAGCAGGACTTCATCGGCCGCTCCGGGCTTCTTCCGCAGGAGCGTATATTCAACGACCAGCAACTTGTGGAGATGTACCGCTGTGTCCACGAAACGCTGGATTCTGAGTACCCCATCACAGAGGAACGAAAAAGATGCTTGGAGGAGGCGGTGAGGCAGATCGAATATGCCGTTCCAAATCTGGATGAGTTGATGGGACTCTCCAATCAGAAAGAGCTGGAAATAGGGTTTCAGCAGAATCAGACCATGTGAAACAGCATAAAGCGCCGGAGTTTTGGAAACAGAGCTCCGGCGCTTTTTTCGTTTAGAAAGGAAATGCCATGAAACTAAATCAATCAATTCGCATAAAGCGGCGTAGAACGCCGTTGTTTCCACCGGGAAATTCTCCAGATGCACCGGAACCGGTGGTATGTACGCTCTTTGAGCGGTGCAAGGGTTGTCCCTACCCCGGACACGGCTTCATTTGCTGGGGAAAAGATGGAAGTTGCTTAAGAACCATTATGGAAAAAGTATATGAAAGAAAGGAGCCTGAAAGCAATGTCCTATGTGATACAGGCGACTCTAAGTAATCCTGCCCACCCAGAATACGGAGTCGCCACCATCCCCTTCCCGTTGCCCATGAAGGAGTATGACCACTCCATGGAAGTGCTGGAGGCACTGGAAGTTGGAGACGCAGTCAGGCGGGACTGCCGTGTGGATGAAATTGATAGTAACTATTCCGTTCTCAAGCGGCTGGAGGGTCTATCAGTCAATGTAGACGAACTGGACTATCTCGCAAAGCGGCTGGATAGCTTCACTGCTGGCTGTGAGGATGCCCAATTCCAGGCAATGGCCGAGAAACTCGACCTGACTGACATCAAGGATTTCATCAACCTGACTTTCTGTTGCCAGCAGGCAACAGTGATCACTGACTTCTCTGATTTGGAACGGATCGGCAAAGATCACTATATGAACCTGAACGGCGGCTGTGCCAGCACGGAGGAATTGGAGAATCTGGACGGTGAAGAAACCGCCCTCCTGTTGATCGACAGTGGTACAGGTGTTGTCACGCCCTACGGTGTGGTCTACGACAACGGCATGGAGCTGGAGCCGCTGTACCGTGGGGGTCCGTTCCCGCCATATCTGTACGATATTCATCCGTTGGTGTTAGAGGCGACCCCGCTTTCCGAGCCGGAGGATGTGGAGAATATGACGCTTCTCTGCCTCCCTATGACAGACCGGCAGCTTGAACACGCCCTTGCCAGGGGAAAGACAGGAGATGTGGAACAGATTCGCTTTAAGGTCGATTCGATTTTCGTGCAAAACCTGGGCTGCGTTCCCAATTTAGAGCAAGAAAGCCTGACCGCCCTGAATGAGATGTGCAGAGCTATTGCCGCCCTTAAACACAACGAACTGATAAAATTTGGTGCTGCCATCACCTTCGCCCAGCCGCAGAGCGCTATGCAGGTAAAGCATCTGGCGGAGAATCTGGAGCTGTTTGAGTTCATCCTCAAGGTCAAGACCCCAGAGGAGTACGGCAAGTACATGATCCAGGAGTCCGGGCGCTTCGATTACGATGACAATCTGGAGGGCTTCTACGACTTTGCAGGCTATGCAAAGCAGCGGATGAGTCAGGAGCAGGGGCAGTTCGTTGAGAACGGGTATATCTCCTATCATGGGACTTTAGGTTTGGACGAGCTGATGGCTGACTCCCCAGAGCAGGACTTTCAGATGGGCGGGCTGCAGTGATGGCATCGAAGCGAAACCGTCCGGCAGAAACTGACCTCAGAAAGCTAAAAGTCCTGGCCCATACCTTTCTTGAACTGGACATCGAGCCCACAAAAATATCCCCACTGGTGGTCAAACACCCATTCACCGACAATGGCATTGTGGGGATTCGCAAAGAGGACGGCAATATAACCGTGGCCGACCTGACAAGCGACCCCACATCCCTTCGTGTATGGCGGGAACAGTGTGGGCGGCTGATCGATAATGCGGAAAAGCCCTTTGAGATTTTCCAAATGATCACCAATCCATATAAGCTGGCATTTCTGAAACACGCGGCGCCTTTCCTGTCGGAACAGGATATGCCTGCACACATTGTGGAATAACCAAAACAGAGGATATTGCCGCCACAGGCCAAGACGCCCCCGATGCAGATCATAGCTGGGGCAGCGGTGTGGTCACAGTCGTACCGACCTGTATCCAGAAAGGCGAAATGACCTATACCTGCACGAGCTGCGGTAAGACCAAAACCGAGGAAATCGCCGCTACAGGTCAAGATGCTCCCGATGCAGATCATAGCTGGGACAGCGGTGTGGTCACGATCACTCCGACCTGTACTCAGAAAGGTGAAACGACCTATACCTGCACGAATTGCGGTAAAACCAGAACTGAGGATATTGCAGTCACCGAACATAACTACAGCGCAGACTGGAAATCGGATGAGACAAACCACTGGCATGGCTGTGTCTGCGGCGAAATAATGGACAAGTCCATCCATGTCAAGACCTGGGACAAGGATAGTAGCTACCATTGGGAAAAGTGTAACATCTGTGGATGGGTAAATACTGCCAAAACGGACCATGTCTATGATGATGCCCAAGATACCACCTGCAACATCTGTAGCTATGAGCGTACAGTTACTCCCCCTGTTGGACCGGTATCTCCCATTTCACCTGCCCCTCCGGTTTCCGGCGGTTCTTCCTACGATTATTACATCATTAACGCCACGACCGGAGAGGGCGGTTCCATCACTCCCAACGGCAGGGTGAGCGTTCGGGAAAATAAGAATCAGGCTTTTACCATCATTCCTGATGAGGGATACGCCGTAGCCGATGTGCTGGTGGACGGCAAGAGCGTGGGTGCGGTAATTGAGTACACCTTTGAAAAGGTCTCCAAGTCTCACACGATCAAGGTCACTTTCCGGGAGAGCAGCACAGGTTACAAGGCTTGCCTTAAGAACGAAATCTGCCCCATTTGGCCCTACACTGACGCCAGTACCACCGCATGGTATCACAACGGCGTCCATTACTGCATCGAGAACGAGCTGATGAGTGGCTATGGCAGCAATAGATTTGGCCCCAACGACACACTGACCCGTGGGATGCTGGTACAGATTCTCTACAATAAGGCGGACAGACCCGCAGTATCCGGGGATAGCCCCTTTGACGATATGGCTCCGAATGCTTGGTATATCGATGCTATGAAATGGGCCGCTGCCAACGGCATTGTGGAGGGCTATGGTAATGACAGGTTTGGTCCGGATGACCCCATCACCCGTGAGCAGCTTGCAGTAATGCTGTGGCGGTATGCCGACAGCCCCGCCATCAGCGAAGCCCTGAACAACTTTGTTGATAAGGGAAAGGCCAGTGAGTATGCCCTGAACGCTCTGCGCTGGGCAGTAAAGAACGGCATCATGTACGGCAAGAATAACGGGGTCCTTGATCCGAGAGGCAATGCGACCCGTGCTGAAGTTGCGGCCATGTTGCAAAGATATATGACATCAGAGGGATAAAGTATCCCAAACAAAATGACCACTGGAACGAAATAGGGCGCACGACGCCGGAAAGGAGAAACGGATGAACATCAGGAAACCCATAGATTACAGTATCATGTTTGCGGCATTGGATGCACTGATGTCGGCAGAACTTCCGCAAATGGAGCTATACTGCGAGATAGGCCGTCTGATCAGCGAAAGGCCGGAAAAGGGTGCGGCTGTGGCTGCAGCGGAATACTTGCAGAACCGATATCCTGAAGCATCCGGATTCTCCCCCCGTAATGTGCGCCGGATGAGAGATTTATACAAGCTGTATGAAGGTAACCCACAGCTCATGGAGCAAGCTCTGCATCTGAACTGGACGCAGAATGTGGTGATTATGGAGGCCGACCTCTCCATGGAAGAACGGATGTGGTATCTTCAATCCTGTGCCGAGCATGGGTGGTCAAAGTCAGAGTTGCAAAGCCAAATCGATAATGCAGTTCATCTGGAAGTTCCTCTCGACCAATCATCTGTGGTATGGTATAATAATGCCAGCGAACAGGAAGCGAGGACATCCCAGAATGATAAAAGTGCTTTTTATCTGCCACGGCAATATATGCAGGAGTCCGATGGCGGAATTTGTAATGAAGGATATGGTGAAGAAGGCAGGACAGGAGAAGAACTTCCAGATTGCCTCCGCAGCTACCAGTACCGAGGAGATCGGTCATTCCGTCTACCCTCCAGCCCGGCGCAAGCTGGCCGAGCATGGGATTCAGTGCGATGGACACACAGCACGGCAGCTCGCAAACCACGATTACGACAAGTACGACCTCCTGATTGGGATGGATCAGGCGAATCTCCGCAATATGCACCGCATCTGCGGTGGGGACTACGCCGACAAGATGCACCTCCTGTTGGACTTTACCGACTGCCCCGGCGATGTTGCCGACCCTTGGTATACGGACGACTTCGAGGCGACTTGGCGGGATGTGCTGGAGGGCTGCCAAGGGCTGCTTAGATTTATAGAGAAAACGGAGGCGCAGCACCATGGATATAGATGACAAAATTCAGCTTTTTGAAAATAAACGAATCCGCACCGCATGGGATGAGGAAAAGGAAGAATGGTACTTTTCCATTGTCGATGTGGTGGCAGTACTGACGGATCAACCAGATGCCCGTCATGCCAGTACATATTGGGCTGTGCTAAAAAATCGGCTCAAAGAAGAAGGCGCAAACGAACTGCTTACAAATTGTAAGCAGTTGAAAATGACTGCTACTGACGGCAAGCGTCGAGCCACTGATGTGGCTGACACCCAGCAGCTTCTCCGCATCATTCAATCCATTCCTTCGCCCAAGGCAGAGCCCTTCAAGCTGTGGTTGGCAGAGGTCGGTCGTGAGCGCATTGAGGAAACCATCGACCCTGAACTGACCATCGAACGAGCACTGGAGACATACTTGCGGAAAGGATATAGCCGTGAGTGGGTAAACCAGCGGCTTCAGGCGATCCAAGTCCGAAAGGAACTGACCGATGAGTGGGATGCCCGTGGGGTTCAGAAGGGCGTAGAGTACGCCATCCTCACTGATGAGATCTCCCGCGCATGGTCTGGCATGACCACACGGCAGTATAAGAAGTTTAAGGGTTTGACCAAAGAGAATCTCCGGGACAATATGAGTACGCTGGAGCTGGTGCTGAATATGCTGGCGGAGGCAACTACCACAGAGCTTGCAAAAGGACATGACGCTCAAGGCTTCGCTGAAAACCAGGAAATTGCAAGACGAGGAAGCAAAGTGGCCGGCGATGCACGGAAAGCAATTGAAGCAGACACAGGCAAGCCGGTCATTACATCTAAAAATGCCGCCCAGCTCAATCAGGTTGTGACCGATATGATTGAAGGCATTATTGCCGAACAAGATGATATAGAACTGGACACGGAAGGTTGACTTGGAACTGCTGGTGTGATACACTTTTCTTGAAAACAGACACCGTTTTGCGTGTATCAACGCCCAAATCCGGTCGGGGGTTCGAATATCAATACCGTTACGGTGTGACACAATGAATGAGCCCCGCTTTTCGAACATTTTTATCGAAAAGCGGGGCTTTTTTATTTAGGGAGATTTGTAGTGTAAAGAATATATTTTATGCTTCCTGACGTTATTTATATTCTTCAAATTGGGAAGGAACTTTATGCTTAGGTGTGATGAAAGTATAATTATAGCACTCTCGACACAATTAGAGATTACACGAAAGTGGTCGAAATCGACCACTTTGAATTCTTCACCAAGGATACAGAGCCTTTAGGTTTTTGTATTGCAAGGGGCGTGGGGTTTAGCGTCAGGCAATACCGGCACGGCTGATGCTTTGCTCTTTGCGTCCTCATTTTATGCCTCACAGGAAAAACTGGAAGGCGCAGAACCCGGCGTAAATGGCCAGCAGGGTCACGCCCTGCCAGCGGCTCAGCTTACCCCGAATGAGGGCGGGCAGAGTCATCAGGGCCATGACGGCCAGCATCACCGGAATGTCCACCACCAGGGAGGCCGGCCGGCCCATAAACAGCTTGCCCGCCGGCACGACAAAGGGGGAGAGCGTGATAGATACGCCGCTGACCAATACCAGGTTGAACAGGTTGGCCCCCACGATGTTGCCCAGGGACAGGGCACCGTGGCCCTTGGCAAGAGCGGTGACGGCGGTGACCAGCTCGGGCAGGGAGGTGCCCAGGGCCACAAAGGTGAGGGCGATGACACTCTCAGGCACGCCCAGAGCTTGGGCAATGAGGGTGCCGTTGTCCACCAGCAGGTTGGCCCCCCAGGCGATGAGGACAGCCCCCACCACCAGCAGGAGGATGTCTCTGCCCATGGAGCCGCCGCCTTCCCGGCCGTCGTCCTCTTCCAGGACCTTGGGCAGGTGGAGGGCCCGGTAGGTGGTGAGGATCATATAGAGCAAAAACACGCCCAGCAGCACGATGCCCGAGGTGCGGGAGAAGGACTGGAAGGCATAGGCGTTGTAGATATAATAGCCCGCCGAGGCAAAGAAGAAGCTCACCGGCAGGGCGAGGCTTGCCCGGTTCACCGGGGCGGGGCGGATGGCGATGGTGAGGGCGGCGATAAGGGCGGTGTTGCAGATGATGGAGCCGATGGCGTTGCCGTAGGCGATCTCCCCGTGGCCGCTGAGGGCCGAAGTGGCCGACACCATGACCTCGGGCAAGGTGGTGCCGATGGAGACCACGGTGGCTCCAATGAGCAGCTCGGGCAGGTGGAACCGGTGGGCGATGCCGGTGGAGCCGTCTACGAACCAGTCTCCCCCCTTGATAAGCAGCACAAGGCCCAGAGCGAACAGCAGAACAGGTACAGTCATGATTCTTTCCTCCAGTAAAAAGACTCAGGCACGGCCCTCGGCCATACCTGAGTCCCATTTCTCTGTGAAAGGAGACATCATGTACCGCCGGAGCCATACATGAGTCTCGCAAATAAAAGCAAGCCAGACCGGCTGAGCGGTCGAGGTTGTTGACTTGCTCCGCCTGACGGCGGCTGCTACTCCCTCATTGGAAGCCTGTTGTGGGAAAAATATATCACATTTCCATGGCCCTGTCAAGGGAGGGAGCGGGGACGGACAGCTCTTTTTTTACCATCAGCTGCCGCAGCCGCACCAGGGCAAAGAGGGTGGCGATGGCCTCGGAGATCCAAAAGCTGTACCAGACAGCCCCTATACCGCCGGAGCCGGCCAGAAGCTGGGCGCAGGGGAGCAGGGGGAAGAACTGCCGCAGGACGGAGCCCACCATGTTGGTGGTCCCGTCCCCCAGCCCCGAGGCAAAGTAGCCGGTGATGTTGGTCACGGCCGCAAAAAGGAAGATGAGGGAGAGGGCCCGCAGGGCCGGGATGCCCAGGGCCAGCATATCGGCCCCGGCAGAGAACAGTCCCAGCAGGGAGCGGCCCAGCAGGCAGAACAAAGCTGTTCCGGCCAGGGCGATGGCCGCCGCTGCAGGGTAGGCCACCCGGAGAGACTGGACCACCCGGTCCTTCCGATTGGCCCCGTAGTTGTAGCCCACAATGGGGACCAGGGCCTGCCCCAGGCCGCTCATGGGCATAAAGAGAAAGCTCTGCAGCTTGTTGTAGATCCCGAAGAAGGCCACTGCCGTGGAGGAGAGGGGAAGCAGGATGGCGTTGAAGGCGGTGACCATGACGCTGTTGAGCCCCTGGGTGATGATGGCGGGCAGACCCACCTTGTAGATGGCACGTATCCGGTGTATACGAAGGGAAAAACCCCGGAAGGAGAGGGGGATGTCCGGGTTTTTCCTCAGGCAGAAATAGAGCCCGACCAGCATACTGACCCACTGACCGATGACGGTGGCCCAGGCCGCCCCACGGATGCCCATGGCCGGGCAGCCCAGCAATCCGAAGATCATCACCGGGTCCAGCACCACATTGATGACCGCTCCGCAGACCAGGACCACCATGCTTAAAAAGGTGTTGCCCGCTGCTTGCAGGATGCGCTGGAAGGCCATGCAGAGCAGGTTCCCCAACGAAAAGACCATGCAGATATACAGGTATTCCCCACAGGCGGCGGCGGTGGCGGCATCCTGGGTAAAGCCGGCGGCCATATCCCGGGCGAAAAGCCCGCCTGCCAGCATAAAGAGTCCTGCGCTCAGAGCGGAGAGAAGCAGCCCCGTCATGGCCACCTGAGAGGCCTCCTGCCGGTCCTTTTGGCCCAGGGTCCTGGACAAAAGGGAGTTGAGGCCCACCGCCGTGCCCACCCCCACGGCGATCATCAGCATCTGCACCGGGTAGGCCAGAGAGGTGGCGGTGAGGGCCTGCTCGCTGAGCCTGGCCACGAACATGCCGTCCACAATGTTATAGAGGGACTGCACCAGCAGGGAGACCATAATGGGCAGGGACATGTTCAGCACCAGGGTGGGCATGGGCATGGTCTCCATTTTGTTTGTACGAGCTTCGTTCATAAAAACCTCCGTTTCAACCGGCCGAAGAGGGGGGAGACCACAGGGCCCAGGAAAAAAGAAAAAGCGTAAAAACGAGGGAAGCACTCCTCGGTTTTTACGCTTTTCAGCTGGCTCACTTTATTCGGCTGATGCCATTATAACAACTTTCCTGGGGAAAATCAAGCGAATTTTTCCGAAGAGGGTCAAAAAGCAGTCTGTTGGCCGGAAGTGGTCCGCCGCCGTGAAAGGGGAAAGACTCCCTGGGCGGCCATGGCAGAGAGGTAGAGCAGCCCCACCAGCGCCGCCGTGGCGGCGCAGGCCGGCCACAGTCCTGTCCCCGAGCGCAAAAGCAGAGGGAGCAGCAGGTTTCCGCACAGGCTGGCCAGCAGGGCACTGAGACCGGGGGCCACCACCCAGGCAAAGAGCCGGAGGGGCATATGGATGGCCCGGGACACGCTGTGCCAGTTGAGCCACAACCCCAGAAGGGTGGAGATGAGAAGGGCCTCCACATACCCCTGCAGCCCCACGCCGGGCAGAGCCATCCGCCACCAGGTGAGAGCCAGCTGGACCGCTCCGCAGACCAGACCGTTTCGTGCGGCCAGGCTTTGCCGCCCCAGGCCGTTAAGGCATACGGCCAGCACGGCCTCCAGTCCCCCCAGAGCGATGGCCAGGGACAGGGGGAGGGCATATCCCCCCACGGCGCTGTCCTGAAAGAGGGCCCTGCCCAGATAGGGGCACAGGACGCACAGCAGGGCGCAGGCGGGGAACAGAAGGGCAGCCGCCCCGCTCAAAGCCCGGTCCACCCGGCGGCGGCACAGATCCTGTCGACCCAGGGCGGCGGCCTGGCTCAGCTTGGGCAGCAGCACCAGCCCCAGGGCCGAAATGACGGCGTTGGGCAGGCTGAGCAGGGGAATGGTCATCCCCTGGAGCACCCCGAAGGAGCGCAGGGCGGCCGAGACCTCGCTGCCCGAGCGGACCAGCCGCTGGGGGATGAGCACCGCCGTCCAGGCCCCCATGAGATTGCCCAGCAGGGAGGTGGCGGCGATGGGCAGGGCGATGCGGCTCAGCTTTTCCCGCAGGGCGCCCCGCTCCACCCCGTCACCCCCGGTCTCCCGCCCCCAAAAGCGGCGGTAGAGGGTGGTCAGGGTGAGGGCGGAAAAGACCTCGCAGATGATCATGCCCAGCAGGACGAGGCCCACTGTCCGCTCCGGGTTCTGGGGCAGGAAGTGCCACAGCAGCCCCAGCACCGCCCCGGTGCGGATAAGCTGCTCTACGATCTCGGTGAGGGCGGGGGGCGTCACCCGGCCGGCGCCGTAAAAGGCATGCTTGTGGATGTTTTCGATGCCGGTGAGCAGCACACAGGGCAGCACCAGCAGCAGCCCCAGCTGGGCCCGGGCATCCCCCAGCAGGTGGACCGAGATGGCATCGGACAGGGGGGCCACCACCAGGGCCACCACCCCAAAGGCGCAGAAGAAGCCCAGCAGACATTGGTGCAGGGCCTGCCGGGCCGCCCGGTGGTTGCCGGTGGCCCGGTACTGGGCGGTGAGGTGGGAACAGGCCACGGTAAAGCCCACGGCGGTGAGACTCATAATGACGCTCATGGCGGGCATGACCAGCTGGTACAGCCCCATGACCTCGCTGCCCACGGCCCGGGACAGGCCCACCCGGTAGACAAAGCCCACGGCCTGGCCGAACAGGCCCACGGCGGTGAGCAGGGCGGTGCTTTTCAGGGCGGACATGGTTTTCAAGGATAGGCCCCCTCTCTACGGATAAGCCTATGAGCAGGGGCTGTCCCAAGAGAACCTGTTTTCAGAGGGTAGTTTTGCTTTTGCCGGTGAAAACGGACTGTGGCGGGCGGTCAGAAGTGGTATTTTTGCGCTTTCCTCTTGACGATGCGCCGGTGGTAGGGGGTATAATGAAAGAAGAAAAAGAAACGAAAGGAACGTGGTCCCATGTTTGCAACATTTGTCAATATGCTCACCGTGCTGGTGGGCTCCTGCGTGGGCCTGGCCCTGCGGGGGAAGTTTTCCGAGGAGCTGGGCAACGCCATTATGAAGGGAATCGGCCTTGCCAACCTGGGCATGGGTATGGCTAGCCTTCTGGGCACCGCTGACTTCATGGGGGTCATCATCTGCATGGTGGTGGGCACCCTCATCGGCGAGAAGGTCAACATCGAGCGGGCTATGGACCGCTTCGGGGACCTGCTGCGCCGCAAGTTTGTGAAAGGGGAGGGCAACAGCCGCTTTGTGGAGGGCTTTGTCAACGCCACCGTCCTCTTCTGCGTGGGGGCCATGACCATCAACGGCGCCATTGCCGCCGGCATTGAAGGGGACCACTCCATCCTGCTGACCAAGAGCGTTATGGATGGCATCAGCTCCATCACCTTTGCCGCCGCCATGGGCCCCGGCGTGCTGTGCGCCGTCATTCCCATCCTGGTTTACCAGGGAGGGCTGACCCTGCTGGCCGGGGTGGTGGGGCCCTATCTCTCGGCTGCCGTCATCACCGAGATGAGCGCCGTGGGGGGCGCCATCATCATCGGCATCGGCCTGAACCTGCTGGAGCTGGGCAGGGAGCACATCCGGGTGAGCAATATGCTCCCCGCCATCTTCCTGCCCATCCTCTACGTCCCCCTGGCCGCCTTCCTGACAGGGCTGTTCTAAGGGAAAGAAAGCGGATGACCACTGCGGCCATCCGCTTTTTCTATGGGCCCTTCATTGACACCCACTTCCAAAGATGGTATCATATACTTGGCAAACAATTCCCCGTTCCTATCCGCCCCCGACCACATGAAAGAGGTGTATCCACATGAAGGTAGAAGCCCGGAAAAAGCTCCACCTGGGTGAGTATCCCACCCCCCTGGAGAGCATGGACAACCTGACAGCCAAGCACGGCAAGGTCAAGCTCTACATCAAGCGGGACGACATCGCCGGCCCCGCCTTTGGCGGCAACAAGACCCGGAAGCTGGAGTACATCATGCAGGAGGCTGTGGAGGAGGGGTATACCGCCATGCTCACCGTGGGCGGCCCCCAGACAAACCACGGAAAGACCACCGTGGCCGCCGCCGTCAAGCTGGGTCTGAAGCCCATTCTGGTGCTGGGCGGCCCCGCCCCCAAGTACCTCTCGGGCAACCTGACCCTGGATGCCATGATGGGGGCTGACATCGTCTTTGCCGGCGCCGACATGGCCGGGGCAGTAGAGGCCACCATCAAGCGCTATGAGGAGCAGGGAGATAAGGTCTACAACCTGCCTGCCGGCGGCACAGGGGCCACCGGTGTGGCCGGCTACATCATGGCCGTCAAGGAGATCATGGACCAGTGTGAAGAGCAGAACATCCATCCCAAGTATGTGGTCTGCGCCGTGGGCAGCCTGGGCACCTATGGCGGGCTGAACCTGGGCGTGCGCTACTTCAATGCTCCCTTCCAGATCCTGGGCGTGCCTGTTTCCCCCAAGGATGACTGGGCTCAGTGGCGCAAGGACACTGCCAAGTTTATCAACGACATGGCCGCCTTCTACGAGATGGACATCCATGTGGACGGGGACGAGCTGCTCATCAACAACGGTCCCGCCGACGCCCCCTATTCCGGCGAGGAGTACAATAAGCCCGACTCTCTCACCCGCAAGGCCATGTTTGAGCTGGCCCGGGAGGAGGGCATCATCACCGACCCCACCTACACCGGCAAGGCCTTTCGGGGCTTTTTGGATATGGTGGACAAGGGGATCATCGACGGCGACGCCATCTTCCTCCACACCGGCGGCGCCACTGCCGTGTGGACCAAGGAGCACCTGGACGACATGCAGCAGGAGCTCTTCGACAACTGCAAGATCAGTGAGTTCGGCAAATAAGAAAAAGCAGCAAAAAGCCCGGCGAGAGAGCTCCCGCCGGGCTTTTGTCTGCCGGTGTTCTTACTCGCCGAAGGTGGCGATGGTCTGCTCGGCCATGCGCTGGCCGTAGATCTTGAAGGTCTCCTTGTAGGGCTCCAGCATCTCGTCGTTGTTGGCGGTGGCGATGGCCACGGGGCCCAGGTGGATGACAGGGGCGCCCTTGGAGCCGCCGCTGGAGTAGACCATCATGCCGGAGACCAGCATGTGGGCCATAATGGTCTGGATGACCAGCTCGTCACCGCCGTGGGTGAACTGAGCGGTGGAGAAGGCACCGCCGATCTTGCCGGCGGGGGCCAGAGCCCGGAAGCCCTGCTCCATCCAGGCGTGGAAGGAGGCGGGGGTGTCGGCGGCGTAGGTGGGGCAGCCCAGGATGATGCACTTGCTCTCCTTGGCGAAATCCTCGTCAATGGCATCGGTGTGGAAAGCCTTGGCCTCCATGCCCTGGACAGAGTTGGCGCCGGCGACGATGCACTCGGCCATCTTTTTGGTGTTGCCGGAAACGGAATGATAGACAACGGTCATTTTCATGGTGGTTTCCTCCTTAAAAATGTGATACGAAAAAAATACTTGCTATTTTTTTCATAACCTGATACGATTATAATACGATGGAGCAAAAAATGCAAGAGCGCAGATAAAATTGACCAGGTGAGGAAATTATGACTAAGGAAGAAAAAAGTGAGCAGACCCTTTGCCCCTGTATGAGTGAGTGCCCCATCACCTACGCCCTGAGCATTTTGGGCGGCAAGTGGAAAATGGCCATCTGGTGCGCCCTGAAGAAGGACGGTCCCACCCGCTACAACGATTTGAAGCGGAAGATCGGCGGCATCACCAACACCATGCTCTCAGCATCCCTGAAGGAGATGGAGGAGGTGGGCATCGTGCTGCGCAGGCAGTACAACGAAATGCCGGTGCGGGTGGAGTACTCTCTTACGGAAAAGAGCGCCACCCTCTATCCCGCCATCACCGCCATTGCCCAGTGGGGCCGGGAGTTGCTGGAGGAGAAAGAGCGGGGGAAATAGGGCCCAATGGAGAAAAGAAGCGGCGGAGTGAACACACTCCGCCGCTTTTTTATTTGTCCTGGGTCATGTCGTAAAGGCGCATAAGGGTGGCGATGCTCTGTTCCCAGCTATAACTGCCCTGGGGGTCAAAGCGGTTGTTGCCCACGCCGCCCATGATGCCGCTTGTCTGCATTTGGCCTACGGCATCCCTGGCCCAGGAGGCGGTAGCGGCGTTGTCGTCAAAGGTGGCCGTCCCTGTGGGCAGGTCCAGCTTCAACACCCCCGCCAGCCGGGAGAGGATGGTAGCGGCCTGCTCCCGGGTCAGCTCGCCCTCCGGGTCAAAAACCCCCTCCCCCACGCCGGTGATGACCCCCAGATAGGCCATCCGCCGCACATTGGTGTTGGTGGTGTCGGTAAAGACGGGCAGCTTCCGCTCGGTCTCGTAGGACTTTGTCCCCTGGAAGGGGTTTTCCTCATAGGGGGCCAGCTCATTATACAGGGCCGCTGCCATCTTACAGAAGTCCTCCCGGGTGATGGCTGCGCCGAAATCGCTTTCGGGCACCGCCGCCCCCAGCCGGTTGTCACTGCTGTACCCGGGCATATCGTAGGGCCGGAAAATTCTCAAACAGTAGGCCCGGCCCACCGCATCTCTGGCCCAGTCGGCCGGGGGCCTCTTGCTGGTGGCGAAGTTGACCCTGAGCCGCTGGACACTGTAGACCTCCTCAAAGGCCACGGTGTCCCCATAGCCGATATACTCCCAGTCTTCGGCCCCGGAGCCCTGATAGCTCCGCTCCACCGCCAGCACATAGCCGTTGTCTGGGTTGTAGGGCACTGCCTTAAAGCTGAGGGTCTCTCCTGCCGGGACCTCAAAGGTCTCATCCACATAGTAGGTGGTGGCGCCGTCCATGGTGGTGTAGTACCCGGAGGGGCCCACAGCGGGGTTGATCTGGAAAAAGGTCAGGATAGCACCGTCATTGGTGGACTGGACATGGACAGGGATCTCCGCCGTGTCCTGGTGCATGAAACGGGTCTCCTCCACCCAGTATTTATAGTTCAGGATCAGTCTGGTGTCCCTGGAGGCGGGCCAGACATCCTCGGGGCTGGCGGTCACGGTGAGGGTAAGGCTCTCTCCGGGGGCTAAAGTGACCTCATCCAAAGACCCCTCTCCGTTGATCTTCAGGATCCGGTCCCCCACATTTCCCCGCAGTTTCACCTCCCATCGGGAGGTATTGGTGAGGGTGAGGGTCTGGCTCTGGGAGGTGCCGTTCTCCACCGCCTTGAAGTCCAGCTTCTCCGGGCTGGCGGTAAAGGGCACCCCGCCCCCGGTCTCCCCGTCAAAGGTGACGGTGTAGGTCAGGGAAAGGTTGCAGGTCAGGTCCCAGGCCTTCAGCGCTGTGTGGTTAGCCGGATAGGTATAGGAAAAATCCAGGGAGGCGGTGCACTTGTGGGTCCCTGCCTCCTTGGCCCCGTCGGCGGCCAGTTGCAGGCTGTAGCTCTTCCCCGGCTCCAGCTCATAGACGGGGACATTGGAGAAGTTGGCATTGTACTGCTCCTTGTACTCCCCCGTCTCAATGCCCACCTTTGTCTGGAAGTACCCGGTGCTCACCAGGTACAGGCTCTTATCCCCCTCGTTGGTCATGGTGATGGTCTTGGAGGGGAGGGCCTCGCCGTAGGCCACACTGCCCAGGTCGATGGGCTCGTCGATATCCTCGCTGAAAGAAAGGACATAGCCCTTCTCAGCGGCTTCGTCCAGGGTATCGATGTGGTCCTTATAGGGGTCCGTGGGAGGACGCTCCCCACGGTTGCCGCCGATGATGATGGGGTCGCAGTCCTCCTCTGCCGCCAGGGCGGCGGGGGCCAGAGACAGGGCCATAGCGGCGGCCAACGCCAGGGACAGAACTCTTTTCTTCATCGGTATTTTCTCCTTTCACGCCCCTTGCTCGGGGTGTCATTTGCCTTATTATAGCACATGCTACCCAAAAAGAAAAGACTGGCAGAGCACCAGCTCTGCCAGTCTTTCTTATTTTCCGTTTGTTCCGGCGGCCGTTTTTTCCTTGGTCCGGCCGCTCTGGGCGGTGGCGATGATGGTCCGCTCACCGGCCTCCTTGGCGTGCTTGTCCACATCGGTGGCGTTCCGAGGGGAGCGGATGAGGATGCCGGGGCCCTGAACGCAGCCCCCCTCGCAGGCCATGCCCTCGATGAAGCTGAGCACATCGCTTTCAGTGCCGTTTTTCAAGGCGGCCCGGAGCTTGAGCAGCTCCACCTTGCAGGCGGCCAGGCCCGAGCAGGGGACACTGACCAGCTTCTTCTCGCAGCCCCGCTCGCTCAGCCCCTGGGCTACGGCGGCGGCCACACCGCCGGAGTGGGCGAAGGACCTGCCGAAGCCGCTGGCCTCGTCCAGGGGGGTCTCCTCCAGGCTCTCCAGCTCAATGCCCTTGGACTGGAACAGGGGGTAGAGCTCCTCAAAGGTGATGGCGCAGTCGATGGCCCCCATGGTCTTGCCCAGCTGGAACTCCTTCTTCTTGGCCACGCAGGGGCCCACAAAGACCACCCGGGCCCGGGGGTCCTGCTCCTTCAGATGCTGGCCGATCATGACCATGGGGCTGGGGGTGTGGGAGATGTACTCGGCCAGGTCGGGGAAGTTCTTCTCCACGTAGTCCACAAAGGCGGGGCAGCAGGAGGAGAGCAGCCGGCCCTTCTCCATAAGCTCGCCGCTCTCGGCGGCGGCGGTCATGTCGGCACCCAAAGCCACCTCGGCCACATCGTGGAAGCCCAGCATTTTCAGGCCGGTCACCAGCTGGCCCAGGGTGGCGGGGGCGAACTGGCCGGCGATGGAGGGGGCCAGCACGGCGTAGACCCGGAAGTCCCACCGCTGGGCGCCCTTGAGCATCTGGACCAGGTCCACAATGTAGCTCTTGTCCATAATGGCCCCGAAGGGGCACTGGTAGGTACACACACCGCAGGAGACGCACTTGTTCACGTCGATATTGGCCTTCTTGTCCTCCCCCTTGGAGATGGCGCCGGGGACACAGCCCCGCTCACAGGGGCGCTGGTGCTTCTCAATGGCGCCATAGGAGCAGGCGGCCACGCACCGGCCGCAGGCGATGCACTTGTCGTGGTCGATGACCGCCCGGCGGTGATGGCCGTGCTGGACGATGGTGATGGCGTCCTTGGGGCAGACGTGGAGACACCGGGTGGCCAGACAGCCCCGGCAGGCGTTGCCCACCTCGATCTCGGTCACCGGGCACTCGTCACAGGCCACAGGCAGCACCTCCACCAGGGCGGGGTTGGACTTCTCGCCCCCCAGGGCCAGCTTGGTCCGGTCGGAGATAATGGCCCGCTCCTTGTAGATGCAGCAGCGGGTCTTGGGGTCAGGGCCGGGGATGATCTTCTCGGGGATGGAGAGCAGGTCGCTGCCCAGCTTGTCCTCCCAGGCCAGGGCAGCCACCTCGGTGAGCACCTGGTCTTTGATCTCCTGGACCGTAGTTTCATATTTGCGCATAAGAAAAACCTCCTTGGCAGGGGATGATAACGTCTTGTTTCGCCTTATTTTACACTGGCCGGCGGGGCTTGTCAACGAAAAAACGATCTCTTGTCCCGACCAAAAAATAGCAGGCCCCGTCCGGCGGGCGAAGGGGACTGCCCGCCATAGGCCGAAGCACCCCGCAAATGCAGAAGGAATTGTAGTAAATTGGAAAATGGCCTTGTGAATATCGACAAAATGTAGTAGAATGGCACCGTCATCTTTTTGTGCTATAAGATGAATTAAATTTAGAGAGAGGTCGTGTACATTATGTCCGAGCAAGTCCGAGCAGTTGCCAGCGGTCCCGTGTTGTGGATCATGGCCATCGTGATCGTGGGCGTTGTCATCGCCCAGGCCTACCTGTTCCGCAAGCGGGCCATCAAGTACAGCAAGGAAAATCATGTCCTCACCGACGAGGAGATCAAGCTGGTCACCAAGAACGGTGCCTTCTCCGCCCTGGGTCCCGCCATGTCCGTGTTCATCATGGCCCTGACCATCTCCGGCATGCTGGGCGGTCCCTTCGTCCTCATGCGGGTGGGCATCATCGGCTCGGCCGACACCGAGCTGCGTACCGCCACCATGGCCGCCATGGTCTCGGGCACCACTCTGGGTGTGGACGAGGTCAGCATGTCCCTGCTGGGCACCATCTTCTTCACCTGCGCCTTTATGAGCGTGGGCTACCTCATCTGGGTGCCCATCATGACCCGTGGCCTGGGCAAGGGCCTGAGCAAGTTCCTCATGCCCGATCCCAATGTGGAGCAGACCAAGCCCCAGAAGGTGGTGGGGACCATCCTGCAGATCGTCCCTGTGCTCTTCATCCTGATGATGGTGGTCATGTACGCCTCCAGCGGCATTCCCTTCCTGATGGTCATGGCCACTGCCGCCGTTATCAAGGTAGTCTGCGACAAGCTCTCTTCCAAGGTGGCCTGGCTGAAGCAGTGGGCCCTGGGCTTTGCCGTCCTGGGCAGTATGCTTTCCTCCATCCTCTGGAACGCCATCTTTTAAGGGAGGTATCATAACATGACTTACGATCAATACATCAAAGGTATCCACAAGATCGGCACCGCCGCCATGCTCCTCACCGCCGTGTTGACCTTTATCCCCGCCCTCTATATCTGGATCGTCTATGACTGCTTCCCCGGAATGACCATCATCTCCGGCTGTGTGGTGGCCATGCTGGGCCAGGAGGCCATGAGCTGGTTCATGGAGCCCACCATGTATTTCCCCATCCTGGGCGTCACCGGCTCCTATCTGTCCTCTCTGTCGGGCAATACCACGTCCATGCGTATCCCCGTGGCCCTGTCCTGCCAGGAGGCCGTGGAGGCCGAGCGGGGCACCGAAAAGGCCGAGATGGCCGCCACCATCGGCATGGCCTCCTCCGTGTTCCTCAACCTGGGTGTGCTTTGCATCGTGCTCCTCTTCGGCGAGTTCATTCTCTCCATCCTGCCCGAGGTCATCAAGGGTACCTTCAACTACGCTGTGGCCGGTGTTATGGGCGCTATCATCCCCATGTTCTTCACCATGTTTAAGCCCAAGAAGAAAAAGTGAGCCCAACCCACCCTGACAAGGAGGTCTTTTCCGTGAAATATATCGATATGCATTGCGACAGCGTGATGCTGGCCGTTATGATGGACAAGGAAAATCCCGGCAACCTCTACGACTCCAAGTTCACCATGGTGGATTTTAAGAAGATGCAGCAGGGGGATGCTCTGGCCCAGTGCTTTGCCGTTTTCCTGCCCCCTCTGGGCGCCGCCGAGCAGATGGGCATCACCCTCCCTGATGACGACACCTACATCGCCATCGCCCGCAAGACCATCATGGACCAGGTGGCCCTTTATCCCGACATCATTCAGATGGCCTACTCTGCCAAAGACATTCTGGCCAACCAGGCCGCCGGCAAAATGAGCGCCATCCTCACCATGGAGGATGGCCGGGCGGTCAACGGCAGCCTGGAAAAGCTGAAGGCCTTCCATGAGATGGGCTTCCGGGCCATCTCCCTCACATGGAACGCCCACAACTGCTTCGGCGCCCCCAACAGCGCCGATCCCAAGGTCATGATGGAGGGCCTCACCGACTTCGGCAGGGAGGCCGTGGCCTATATGCAGGAGCTTGGCATTCTGGTGGACGTGAGCCACCTGAGCGAGGGGGGCTTCTACGATGTGGCCGACATTTGCAAAAAGCCCTTCATCGCCACCCATTCCAACTCCCGGGCCCTGTCTCCCCACCAGCGCAATCTGACCGATGAACAGATCCGCACCCTGGCCAAGGCTGGCGGTGTCACCGGACTTAATTTCGGCCCCGAGTTCCTCAATGAGGATGTGACCAGTAAGGTGTCCACCGCCGCCCTGCTGGCCAAGCACGCCCGCCACATCGCAGATGTGGGCGGCGTGGACGTGGTGGCCATCGGCTCGGACTTCGATGGCATCCAGGGCCAGCTGGAGATCTCCAATGCCGCCAAGATGCCCCTGTTGGCCGATGCGCTGACCAAGGTGGGCTTCACCCAGAGCGAGATCGAGAAGATCTTCCACAAGAACGTTCTCCGGGTCATGGAGGCGGCCATCGGCTGATCCCATTCCCGCAGGGCCCCACCGCTGTTTGGCGGTGGGGCCTGTTTTTTCACCCCTTCTCCGTTTTTGGCATAGCCTGAAGTGAGCCAATTTTGAACGGAGGTCCTTTTTATGGAGACAAAGGTCACCTTTTTCCTCGGGGCCAACGCCCCCACCGGGTTCTACTCCCTCTATGACGAGCTGCTGCCCCTGGACCTGGCCCAACGGGTCTTTCTGCTGAAGGGGGGCGCCGGCTGCGGCAAATCCACCCTCATGCGTCAGGTGGCCGCCGCTCTGGAGGAGGATGGGGAGCGGGTGGAGTACATCGTCTGTTCGGGGGACCCGGACAGCCTGGACGGCGTGGTATTTCCCGACCTGGGCGCCGCCATCGTGGATGCCACCGCCCCCCACATCCGGGAGCCTCAGCTGCCCGGTGTGGTGGACAGCTACATCGACCTGGGCCGGTTCTATGACCACGCCGCCCTGGTCCCCCTGCGCCAGGACATCGCCCGGACCACCGCCGGCTATCGCAGCCACTACGGCCGGGCCTACCGCTGCCTCACCGCCGCCTGCCAGCTCATTTCCGACGACCGGGAGCTGTTGACCACCCCTGCTCTGGAGGCTAAGCTCCACAAACGGGCCAAGGGCATTGCCTCCCGGGAGCTGAAAAAGACGGGCCGTGGCCCCGGGCGGGTGACCCGGCGGTTTTTAAGCTCGGTGAACTGCCGGGGCCACTTCTGCCTGTTCGGCACCGCCGATGCCCTGTGCAGCCGGGTCTATGAGCTGGCCGACAGCTACGGCCTGGGCCACATCCTGCTGGAGGATCTGGCCCGGGCGGCGGTGGAGGCGGGCTATCACGTCATCGCCTGCCCCAGCCCCCTATTCCCTGAGCGGCTGGAGCATCTCCTCATTCCCGGGCTGTCCCTGGCCTTCCTCACCTCCGCCCCCGGCCTGAGCTATCCCGGCCGGCCCTACCGGCGGCTGCGGGTGGATGCCATGGTGGAAGGGGAGACCTTGAAGCAGTACCGCCCCCGGCTGAAGCTGTCCGCCCGGGTGAGCCGCTCCCTCATCGACGAGGCGGTGGCCGCCCTGGCCCGGGCCAAGGCCGAGCACGACGAGTTGGAGAAGCTCTACAACCCCCATGTGGACTTCGCCGGGGTGGAGGGGCAGGCCCAGGCGGTCATCGAGGAGCTAAAGGCCCTCATGTGAGGGACAAAACCCCTCCAAAACCGGGTCAAAACTCACCTAAAACCCATCCCAAAGCCCTTCAAAACCCATCCTGAAAGGCCTAAAAGGGCAAAAAAGCCCGGCGGAAACTCATTTCCGCCGGGCTTTTTCATGGTAAAACAGATGCTTTTGGTCCTCACACACCCACAATTCGGTGGGTTTGCCCCCAAAAAATATCCCCTCAATCCAGGGAGAAATCCTCCTGGCTGAGCTTGTCAGTGTTCAGCAGGGCGGGCTTGGGGGGCGTGCGCTTCATAGGGTCGTACTTAAAGCTGCCGCAGTGGTCTCCGGGGGAGACCATGCCCTTCTTTTTGCACAGCACCTTGTCCTCGCCCAGTGTGGCCCCCTTGGCGCAGTAGGCGCAGCGGGGCTCAATATCCTTGTGGAACAGACCCATGGGGCGGCCCTCCTTTTCTCTCTTTGCCCCTATTGTATCACAAATCCCGCCGCTGTTCAATGGAAAAGTCTATCCCCGCCGCCGGTGCCGCCTACTGCCCGCCACCGCTAGGGCAAAAAAGGCCAGAAAGACCACCCAGGCCGCTACGGTGGACAGGGTCAAGGCGGTGGAAAAGTCCACTCCGGCGATGCCGGTGACCTGGTCGGCCAGGTAGGCGGACACAGTCCGGTCCATACCCAAAAAGCGGAACAGGGCGGCCGTCAGGCCGGCGGAGACGACGCCGTGGAGCAGCTTGCCGAAGATGTAGGTGCCCACATTCAGCCCGCTGCGGCCCAGGAAGGAGAGGACCTGACAGTGGACGGATATCCCCGCCCAGCCCAGCAGGAAGGCGGCCATGGACACCCGGCCTGTGAGGGAGCCCTCCCCGGTGAGGGTCCACACCCCCGAGGACAGCTCCAAAAGCCCGGTGAGCAGCCGCTGGGCCCAGACCTCGGTGAAGCCGAGAGGGGCCAGCAGCCGCCCCAGCAGGCCGGCCAGGGCGGGCAGCAGCCCGGAGAGAAAGCACAGCCGGAGAATAACAGTGAAGGTGATGACAAAGGCGCAGATGTTCAACGTGGAGGTCACCGCCCCGCTCACCGCCCCGGTAAAGGCCTCGGAGAAGCGGCAGGCGGTGATGGGCCCGGTGCCCCCATGGCCGCCCTTCCACTCCCTGCCCTTATAAAAGCGGAACAGCACCCCCACGCAGACCGAGGCCAGGCCGTGGACCAGGCATAGCAGCACCCCCACCCGGCTGTCGGCAAAGACCCCGGCCCCCACCACCCCCAGAATGAAGGCGGGGCCCGAGTTGTTGCAGAAGCCCAGTAGGCGCTCGCACTCGCTTTTGGAGCAGCTGCCGCTCTCGTAGAGGGTGAGGGCGGCCCGGGCCCCCACGGGGTAGCCCCCGATGAAGCCCAGCACCAGCGGGGCGGCACAGGCCCCGCTCAGGTGGAACACCGGCCCCATCACCGGCTCCAGCAGCCGGCCCAGATAGCCCGCCAGCCCCAGAGAGATGGTGAGGGAGGTGAGGATGAAAAAGGGGAACAGGGAGGGGAGGATCACGTTGTAGCACAGCCCCAGCCCCTCCTTGACGGCGGCGGATACCTCCTTGGGCCAGCAGATGAGGGCCAGGGCACAGCACAGCAGGGCAGACCCCCAGAAGATTTGGAAAAATCCCTCCCGGCGCAATAGCTTGAACATAAGTAACCACCTCCGCCGGGCAATATATGCGATAGCGGGGGAAATGATGAATGGGAAAAAGAGATGGGGAGTGACTTTATTTGACTGCAATGGCCTATCAATTACTACTATATTTTCCTTGACGAATAAATGAAAATATGATAAAATGAACAAAAAAGAAAAAAGAATTTTGAATTATATAATACTTTTGCACAAATAGAAGGCGGTGAGTCCCATGTGGCGGTGAAAAGAAAGCAGACGAAAAATAAAGGGAATAGGACAAAAGAACCGTCCTCTTGTATTCACAAAAGCGACCCTGGTTTTTGCATGGACTGACTACGAATATATTTTGGCATAATACTGGTGCCTTGGGAATACGAGATTTCGGAATTAGTTATGGCAAATAAAAGGGGAGGGTCTAAATGAAAAAGCATTTCAAAACGTTTGCAGTGCTTTTTTTGATTGCCTTACTCTGTATAGGCGGCTATCATGGGTATTGCTCCATCCGAAGCCAAAAGCAATTTGAAAAGCTGGCAGCCGCCTTGGCCTATGTGCCGCACGATATCTATATCAATTACAGCTACACTGACATGGAAGAGTCTGATGACCATGCTCATGTGAACCGGTTCGTTAACTTCACACTGGATACGCCAGAGCAGGTCAGCCAAGTTGATGCTTTGCTTGCCCAACTGACGTATGAAGGCTATTTTCCCGAGTGGCAATTCAAGAAGAGGATCACGCCCGGGGAAGATAGTTATTTCATTACCGTTTTGAAACCGGGTGGAACGGTCGAAAACGAGGACGATATTTTGTTCAGCATGTTTATGACGAAAAGTGTTACCACCTTTGGCGGCGACACATATTTCTTCCATGGAGAACTGGGCAATACTGAAGCGCTTTATCAGGCGGTTCGGGAGATGTCCCTCGTAGAAAAGGAGCAGCGGGCTGACGAGGACCTTGCCCATTGTATCAGTTAAAAGAGAGGAGGACAGTCTCTCCCCTCCCACAAAAAAGGGCGTGCAGTCAAACGGCTGCACGCCCTTTCCCTTTTTCCTATTTCTCCCCCTGGCCCTCGCCCTTGTCCGCCTGGAAGGACAGCTCGAAGAGGGTGTAATCCTGGATCAGCTTGTCCCAAAGGGAATAGCTCCCCCGGTGGAGGATCCAGTCGATGACCACCCCCCGGAAGTGGCGGAAGAAGAAGTCAGCCACCCACTGGGGGGAGTACTCCGGGGTCAGGACCTCCCCCTTGGACAGCTCGGTGAGGCAGGCCTCCATGGTGCGCAGGGTGTACCGCCGGGGGGACATGGAGGAGGCGGTTGGGTCGGCCAGCCGCCGGGTATAATAGAGTGCCATGGTCTCCCAGCCCAGCTCCTCCATGTACTGGGTGTAGAACCGCAGCAGGGCCTCCAGCCGCTCCATGGGCGGGGCGGTATCATAGGGGGCCAGGGCGGACTCCAGGTAGTTGTCCAGGGAGGCGAAGCCCTGGTTGAGCAGGTCGTCCTTGCCCTTGAAGTGGTGGTAAAAGGCCCCGGTGGTCACCCCCGCCTTGGCGCACACGTCCCGGATGTTCAGCTTTTCAAAGCCCACCTGGCCGGCCAGGGTGACGGCGGCGTCCAGAATGGCCTGGCGGGTGACCTGGGCCTTGAGCTGTCTGCGCTGCTGGTAATCCATAAAGCATCCCTCCGGAAAATGCTTGACAAGGGGTTATTTCCCTCGTATAATACTTCACATAACATTGTTATTTTACCCTTATTATATCTTGGCAGCATCGAACTGTCAACCGATGGAGGAATTTGTTTGAACCCCGAAAAAATCGCCTTTTTGGTGGACTCCTGCGCCGAGCTGGAGCCCCGGCACTGTCAGGGCATCCCGGTCTATATCGTCCCCCTGCGTATCACCTGCGACGACGGCAGCTATGACGCCGGGGAGACCATCACCTCCGAGGACATCTACCGCCGCCTGGAGGCGGGAGAGCTGCCCAAGACCTCCCTGCCCCAGCCCAGCCGGGTGGCGGAGACCCTGGAGCGCATCAAGGCTGACGGCTACGAGCGGGTCATCGCCCTGCCCCTGTCCTCGGGGCTGAGCGGCACCCACAACATGATCCGCATCGCCTGCGAGGAGCGGAAGGATCTCATCACCGCCGTCTTTGATACCTGTTCGGGGGCCATCCCTCTGGGGGCCATGGTCCTCCAGCTGTGGGAGGACATCCAGAACGGCATGGACTGGGCCCGGCTCATGGACGAGCGGGTGCCCCACCTGCTAAAGAACACCCACCCCTATTTCTCGGTGGACACCCTGGAATACCTGCAAAAGGGGGGGCGCATTGGCAAGATCACCGCCCTGGCGGGCACGGTGCTCAATATCAAGCCTATCCTCACCTTTGCCGAGGACGGCCAGCTGGTGAACGTGGCCAAGGTCCGGGGCAGCCGCCAGGTCCAGAGCAAGCTCATCGAGCTGGTCAAACAGCACCTGGGGGAGCACAAGGACTTCAACCTGCTGGTGGCCAACGGCGGAGCTGAGCCGGAGATGGAGCAGCTCAAGGCCGACCTGATGGCCGCCATTCCCGGCTGCCGCCATGTGTGGGACTCCAACATTGATGCCACTCTGGCCGCTTACATCGGCCGTGGCGTCCTGGGCGCCTGCATCATGCTGCTGGACTAAAAACGATACCCAATAAACAAACAGCGGGGCCTTCCCATAAGGAAGGCCCCGCTTCAGTTATTTTTGAGCCAGAAAACACTCCGGCTCATGGGAGTTGATGACCCCCACGGCCTGGAGGTAGGCGTAGATGATGGTGGAGCCCACAAACTTCATGCCCCGCTTTTTCAGGTCCTTGGAGATGGCATCGGACAGGGGGGAGGTGGCAAGGCCGGTTTCGTAGACCACCTGGCCCTCGCTCCACTGCCACAGGTAGCGGTCAAAGGAGCCAAACTGGGCCTGGATGTCCCGGAACACCCGGGCGTTGGTGACGGCGGAGCGGATCTTTAGCCGGTTGCGGACGATGCCCTCGTCCTGGGCCAGAGCTTCCAGCTTGTCCTCGCCGTAGCCGGCCACCTTATCCAGGTCGAAATTGTCAAAGGCCCGGCGGAAGCCCTCCCGCTTATTGAGTACGCACTCCCAGGATAGCCCCGCCTGGAACCCCTCCAAAATCAGCATTTCAAAGAGGACGTGGTCGTCGTGGACAGGCACGCCCCATTCACAGTCGTGGTAGTGGATGTAGGCGGGATTTTTGGGGTTGGCCCAGGGGCAGCGGACCTTCCCGTCCGGCCAGGTCAATTCACTCACAGCAATTTTCCTCCTCCCGTGCCACCACGGCGATCTCCCTCTGGCCGTAGGCGGCAAAGAGGGGCAAAATATCCTCGGTGATGACCTCACCGCTGATGGCGATGGGCACCGCCGGGGGGCAGGACACGGTGGGCTGACCGCAGATCCGGCCCGCCGCCCGGTCAAGTCTCACCCACTCATGCCGGGCAAAGACGGCCCGGCGGATGCTCATGCGGCGCTCCAGGGGCCGGAGCTGCAAGACCTGCCGGGGCCGGGAGGGCCTGGGGAGCAGGGCCAGAAGAGTTTCCTCCAGCCGGTCCATGTCCTCCTCCCAGCTTCCGTTGGGGGCGAACATACACACCAGATAATCGCTGTCGGTGAACTCGGGCTCCATGGCGTTTTGCCGCAAAATTTGGCCCAATTCCTCCCCGGAATAGCCAAAACCGGCGGCGTCAAGGGTCAATTTCAGCCCCTCATCTCCCACAAAAGCCATCCCCTGGGCCGTTAAATGGGCCTTAAGAGCGTCCAAACGGGCACAGCAGGCCCCTAATTTGCCCGAAAAATCCTCGCTGAGATAGCGGTTGCACAGGTCCAGGGACTGGAGGGTCAGATAGGAGGGGCTGGTGGAGCCGGTCATGACCAGCGCCCCCTTGGCCTCCTGCCCCCAGGCTTGGGCGGCGTCGTGGCTCATGTGGAGGTAGGCCCCACCGGTGAGGACAGGCAGGGTCTTGTGGGCTGAGTCGGCGCACAGCCAGGCCCCCAGGTCCATGGGGTGGGCGGGCTTATCCAAAAAGTGAAGGTAGGCCCCGTGGGCATTGTCCACCAGCAGGGGCACATCGTATTTTTTGCACACCCGGGCGATGCCGGCGATGTCGGCCGTATGGCCCAGATAGTCGGGGCTTGTGAGGTAGAGGGCGAAGGGCGGATTCCCTCCGGCGAGGGCGGCCTCCACCGCCTCCGGGTCCACCTGGCAGGAGCAGATGGAGTTGTCCGAGCCGCTCTGGGGGTAGAGCCAGTCCACGGCGCAGCCCACCAATGCACAGGCATAGAGGAAGGAGCGGTGGACGTTGCGGACAGCCAGGATGTGCTCCCGCCCAGGCTTGCGGTGCTGCCAGGCCAGGGTGACCATGGAGCGGATAACGTGGCTGGAGCCCTCGGTGGTGTAGAGGGTCCGGCCGGTGCCAAAGAGGGCGGTGGCGTTTGCCTCGCTCTGGGCGATGATGCCCTCGCACTCGTAGAGGGCGTCGGCGCCGGCGATCTCCGTGATGTCCAGCCCCTCACAGCCCAGCAGGGGGGCACCCTTGTGGCCGGGCATGTGGAGCCGGGAAATGCCGCTCTGGGCGTAGGCCCTCACAAAGTCGTAGATGGGGGTGTTCATCCCGCCTTCTTCTCCTTCCAGTCCTTCCCCTGGCGCAGCACCTTCAACAGGGTGGGGCACAGCAGCACCAGGGCGATGAGGTTGGGGATGGCCACCATGCCGTTGGCGGTGTCGGCCAGGTCCCAGCAGAACTCCAGTCCGCCCACGGCCCCCACCAGGATGAAGCCCAGCCAGATGAGCCGCAGGGGCAGGATGGACTTCTTGCCCCAGATGAACTGGGCGCAGACCTCACAGAAGTAGCTGGAGGTGATGAGGCAGCTGTAGCCGAAGAGGATGGTGGCAAAGGTGATGAAGTGGCTGCCGATGCCTCCGGGGAGCAGCTTGCCGAAGGCAGCCATGGCCAGCACCGTACCGTCGGCCCCGCTGGTCCAGGCCCCGGAGAGGAGGATCACAAGGCCGGTGATGGTGCAGATGACGATGGTGTCCAGAAAGACCTCCAGAATGCCCCAGTAGCCCTGCTTCTCGGGCCGGTCCACCTGGGCGGCGCAGTTGAGGGTGGGGGAGGAGCCCATGCCCGCCTCGTTGGAGTTGAGGCCCCGGGCCAGGCCCACGCTCATGATCTGCATGACGGTGGCTCCGGCGAAGCCGCCGGCGGCGCCGGCGGGGGTGAAGGCCCCCTTGAAGATGGAGCCAAAGACGGCGGGCAGAGCGGTGAAGTTGGTAAGGATGATGAACAGCCCCACGCAGATGTAGAGAACGCTCATGATGGGGGTGAGCCACTCGCACACGTCGCCGATGCGGCTGATGCCCCCCAGAATGACCACGGCGGTGAGGACCAGCAGCACAACGCCGCTGATGAGGGGGTCGATGCCCCACTGCTCCTCAATGCCCAGACAGATGGAGTTGGTGTCCACAATGGCTCCACAGACCATGTAGGAGAAGATGGCCAGAATGCAGAACACATAGCTCAGCCACTTGCTTTTCAGGCCCTTGTAGATGTAGTACATGGCGCCGCCGGTGTACTCCCCCTGCTCGTCCAGCTCCCGGAAGTGAATGCCCAGCACGATCTCGGCAAACTTGGTGGCCATGCCGAAGAAGGCGGACAGCCACATCCAAAAGAGGGCGCCGGGGCCGCCGGTGGCGATGGCGGTGGCCACGCCGGTGATGTTGCCCGTGCCCACCACGCAGGCGATGGACGCCCAGCCGGCCTTGTCGCTGGCGATGGTGCCGTCATCGTTCTTTTTCCGGTTGCCCTTGCCCAGCGAGCCGAAGGTGGCCCGGATGACCTGGGGGATACGGGTGAGCTGGGGCAGGCCCAGCCGGAGGGTGAGGTAGACGCCCACTCCCAGCAACAGGGCGATCATAAAGGGGCCCCAGACGATCTCGCTGACCACGTCGTTGGCGGCGACGATCCCGTCGCCAATGGCAGTAAAAAATTCCATAGCAATACCTTTCTATTCCCGTTTTTTTGACCCGTAGAAGGTCAAATTGGAAATAGTATATCATAGAAGGGCAGGGCGGGTAAAGGAGAAAATGAAAAAGAGGGGATTTTTTTGGCTGAAAAAGGCCGCTCCCGGCCGTGCACAGCCCAAAACACGGCCCGGCGGAAAAATTCCGCCGGGTCTGGGTGTTTTATCGGGGCCGCTCGGAGAGCCAGTGGCCGCTTCCGGCCCGGCCCTCCTCAATGGGCATATACCATCGGCCAATGGCCACGCCGGTGAGGGTCTCCACCTCGATGGGCCGGGGGAAGGACCAGTGGTTTGTGGCGTAGGTGTCGCTGTAATAGCTGCTGTCACACGGGATGGCGGGGGTGGTGCTCCCGTCGGAGAAGAACAGGGTCAGGGGATAGCCCAGGGCGCCGTTTTTGCCGGGGATGCACTCTGCCGTGCAGCTGATGGGGGACAGGTGCAGGGTCTGGGCTATGGGGCCGATGGCGGCCTCTGTTCCGCTCCGGCGCAGGTCGATGGCGGTGGCGGAGACCTGCCTTTCCAGGGGTACCTCCAGCCGCCACTGGCCCCGGATCTCCTCCTTGTGCACGCTGCCCAGAAGCTGGCGGATGACAATGTCTCCAATATCCTCCGGGGCGGCCTGGAAGGTGAAGTCGTAGTAGGCCAGCCCCTCCCGCTCAAAGCGGGTCTCGGAGAGCCTGTCGTAATGGTTGACCTCTCCATAGGTTTTTTGCCCGCTGACAAACTCCCGGCTCTGCACGGTGGGGAGCAGCCCGGCGGTCATACCGGCCCCGGCCCGGAGCTGGAGATGGAACAGGCCGTCCTTTCCAAAGCCGCAGGAGGAGAGGGTCAGGCAGTCGTCAATGAGAACGATGGGGTTCTGCATGGGGGCCAGGACGGTCTCCCCGCCGGGCAGGGTCTCCGTTTTCAAAACCGACCGGCTGATGGCCTCGTCGGGAATGGGTCCTTCAAAGCTGTGGGAGCCGGGGGTAAAGACCTGCCCGTAAAGGGACAGGGTCAGCCCCTCTGCCGGGATGCCGTCTCCGATAAACCGGGCGCAGTACAGGGCACTTCGGTTCTCTTGGTCATAGGCGATTTGCTCGGCCACAAACAGCATTCCCTGCTTCCACTCCACCTGTCCCCGGGGCCACTGGATCTGGGCATTTGTGGTGGTGCGCTCGTCCAGCCGGTCCCCGGTCAGGTCCCGGGCCTCAAAGTAGACGGCGATGGTGTTGCCGTCGTGGAGGGCGGACACCACACGCATCTCGATGCCCTGGTCGGTGCAGGCGATCTCCCGGTCTGTCATGTCCTGGGCATAGGGGGAGAAGCTGCCCAGGGCACCCTGGAGGACCTCCCGCAGGGTGGGGGAGAGGGCCACCGCAGCCGTGGCCAGAAGGGCGGTCATGGCCGCCGCCAGCAGGGCCGCCCGAAGGCCACGGCGGGGCCGGGCCGGAGCGGTTTCTCTTGCCGGAGTGGGGGCGCAGCGCTGGATGAGTTGGGGGTCAATGTCTGTCATGGCCCGCAAAAGACGTTCTTCTCTCATATGGAAATACCCTCCTGTTCTAAAAATGCTTGCAGTGCCCGCCGG
>CAJUSE010000011.1 GCA_910588975.1 uncultured Oscillospiraceae bacterium
TGGCGTTGACGTAGGCGGTGCCGCCGCCGGCCACGATGCCCTCCTCCACGGCGGCACGGGTGGCGTTGAGGGCGTCCTCAATGCGCAGCTTCTTCTCCTTCATCTCGGTCTCGGTGGCAGCGCCCACCCGGACCACGGCCACGCCGCCAGACAGCTTGGCCAGCCGCTCCTGGAGCTTCTCCCGGTCGTAGTCGGAGGTGGTCTCGGCCACCTGGGCCTTGATCTGGCCCACCCGGGCCTTGATGTCGGCGCTCTTGCCGGCGCCGCCCACGATGATGGTGTTCTCCTTGGTCACCTTCACCTGCTTGGCCCGGCCCAGCATGTCGATGGTGGCCTCCTTCAGCTCCAGGCCCACCTCCTCGCTGATGACGGTGCCGGCGGTGAGGATGGCGATGTCCTGGAGCATCTCCTTGCGCCGGTCGCCGTAGCCGGGAGCCTTGACGCAGCAGACGTTCAGGGTGCCCCGCAGCCGGTTGACGATGAGGGTGTTCAGAGCCTCGCCCTCCACGTCCTCGGCGATGATGAGCAGCTTCTTGCCCGTCTGGACCACCTGCTCCAGCAGGGGCAGCAGGTCCTGAACGGAGGAGATCTTCTTATCGGTGATGAGGATGATGGGCTCATCCAGGACAGCCTCCATCTTCTCCATGTCGGTGGCCATATAGGGGGTGATGTAGCCCCGGTCGAACTGCATGCCCTCCACCACCTCGGAATAGGTCTCGGCGGTCTTGGACTCCTCCACGGTGATGACGCCGTCGGCGCCCACCTTCTCCATGGCCTCGGCGATGAGCTTGCCGATGGTCTCATCCCCGGAGGAGATGGCGCCAACACGGGCGATGTCCTCGGTGCCCTTCACCTTCTTGGAGTTCTTCTTGATCTCCTCGATGGCGGCATCGGCGGCGGCCTTGATGCCCTTCTTCATGATCATGGGGTTGGCGCCGGCGGCCAGGTTCTTCAGGCCCTCACGGACGATGGCCTGGGTCAGCAGGGTGGCAGTGGTGGTGCCATCACCGGCCACGTCGTTGGTCTTGGTGGCCACTTCCTTCACCAGCTGAGCGCCCATGTTCTCCATGGGGTCCTCCAGCTCGATCTCCTTGGCGATGGTGACGCCGTCGTTGGTGATGAGGGGAGAGCCGTACTTCTTATCCAGCACCACATTGCGGCCCTTGGGGCCCATGGTGATCTTCACGGTGTCGGCCAGCTGGTCCACGCCCTTCTGCAGAGCCTTCCGGGCCTCCTCGCCGTATGCGATGAGCTTAGACATAGAGATTACCTCCAATAATAATGATTTGTGCTGTGGTCGGGGTCTGTTCCGGAGCCGGACAAAGGCCCCATTTTGCGATGTTTCTATCACATGGCCGGACGAAACTTGATGATCTCCACCTGCGTCCTTGGCGCCGGAGGCGCCCCAATGCCTTGTGCTGTCTCTTTCAGGGTTGGCAGCAAAAATGGGGCCTTTGTCCGGCACCGGTGTGCTGCATATGGCATAGCCATGTCACGTTCCGAACCGGGCTGGACGCAAAAGCTCTAAGCCGTCCGATTTCGCAAAACCCCTCTGGGGGCTTTGCCCCCGCCGTGGTTTCGCTCCACTCCCGTCTTAGCCCTTTTGCAGCCCGCTTCTTCACGCTTCTTATTCCACAATCGCCAGGATATCGTTCTGCCGGACGATGGTGTACTCCTCGCCGTCGATCTTGATCTCGTTGCCGGCGTACTTGCTGGTGATGACCTTCTGACCCTTCTTCACCACCATCTTGACCTCCTTGCCGTCCACCAGGCCGCCGGGACCAACCTCCACGACCTCGGCGATCTCGGGCTTCTCCTTGGCGCTGCCGGTGAGGATCAGGCCGCTCTTGGTCTTTTCCTCGGCCTCCATCATCTTGATGATGACCCGGTCTCCCAAAGGCTTCAGCTTCATAACTTGGTTCCTCCTTATGTTGATGTTTTGAACTAACGAAAGTAGGCTGTCACGTTTCCCTTTTAGCACTCTTTTTAATCGAGTGCTAACAACAAGTATGATAATACCTCTCCCGGCAAAAAAAATCAACCCCCTTTTGGCGAAAAAGAGGATTGATTTGGAAAAATTTAATTTCTGTTCACAAACGTCACCCGGGCTTGTAGTCCATCCCGGCGGGATAAAAGAAATTCACCTTTTTTTCACTCAGCCTCACCACGAACTCCCTTCCCTCCACCACCTCGCCGTCCACCACAGCCAGGCCGGGGTCAGCAAAGGAGAAGGTGACCTCCTGCCCCTTCCAGCTTTGGATCAGCTCCGGGGGGCACTGGCGGTACTTGCCGGCGGCGTACTTGCCCACATAGCGGGTGAAGGTGGTCAGGGGCAGGTCCCCGATAAGCAGGGCATCCAGCACTCCGTCGTCGGGCATGGCCTCGGGCACAGGGCAGAAGCCCCCGCCGTAGTACCGGCCGTTGCAGATGCACAGGATGGCGGTGGGCCCGGCGTAATGGATGGGCCCCATGCGGACCTCCATGGTCCGGGTAAGCCCCTTGCCCAGAGCACCCAGCAGAGAGAGAATGTAGGCCATGCTGCCCCCTACCAGAGGCAGCCGCTTGTAGCGGTGGACCTGGGCGGCCACACGGGCATCAATGCCGGCGCAGATCACGTCCAGCCCCAGCAGCCCGTTGCACTCCATCAAATCGAAGGCGGCCTGGGGGCCATCCTTGAGGGCGGCCAGATCCTTGAACCTCTCCCTGGCCCCCTTGCCGAAAATACGCAGAAAGTCGTTACCCGTGCCGATGGGCACATGGGTGACGGCGGCGTTGGGACAGCCCGCCGCCCCGTTGACCACCTCGTTGAGGGTGCCGTCCCCGCCGCAGGCATAGAGCCGGACCGGCTCCCCGGTCTGGGCGGCCTGGTGGGCAAGCGCCCGGGCATCTCCGGCCTTCCCGGTGCAGCAGAGCTGATACTCACCGGGGGCAAAGACCGCCTTGGCCTGGGCCTCCAGTCGCTCAACGCTTTTGCCCCGGCCGGCGGTGGGATTGACGATGAAAATATGTCTCATTGGAACAGCTCCACTCGCTGCTCGGGCCGGGCCAGCCGGGCACAGAGGGCGGCGGCTTCGGCCCGGGTCACCGTGGCATCGGGATGAAAGGACAGCCGACCGTCCACCCCGGTGAGGATACCCTTGGCATAGAGGCCGTAAATGACCGGGGCCTCCGGCTCCTGGGGGGACACGTCCCCCACGGCGGCTGTCACCTGGGCGACCGGGTTCAAATCGGGCAGGCTCTGGGCCAGGGCGGTGGCGGCAAAGACCTGGGCCAGCTCCCGGCGGGTGATCTCCCGCTCGAAGTTTTCAAACTGGTCCGGGGTGATGATGCCGCTGGCCAGGCAGTAGTCCACCGCCGCCTGGTACCAGACGGCGTGCTGGTGGTTGGTGGTATGGAAGTTGTCCCCCCGGTAGCGGGAGTCCATGTTGGCCGCCATCTGAAGGCACTGGGCCACCGTGACCACCCGGTTTGGCTCAAAGGTGTCCGTACCGGTGCCCGACAGGATGCCGGTGCTGTAAGCGATGTCCACCCAGATGGAGAACCAGTCCCGGCCCTTCACGTCCCGGAAGGCGGGCAGCTTGCCCCGGTTCAGGGGAAACTGGCTGCCGTCCACCCCCAGCCGGGCCATGGTGCCAGGCAGGCGGAACAGGGGGACCACCGTCTTGCCCCCATCGGTATGGGTGAGGATGAGGGCCTCCACCCCGCCGCTCTGGTCCTGCTCCACACCGGCGTACTCTATGGGGTAGATCTCATGGGTCTCCTCCCCGGCCTCATTGGTGTAGGGCAGGATGCTCACCACACCCCACAAAGTGCCCTTTTGGGCGATGTAAAGCCCGTTATCCACGGGCAGAAGGCTGTCATACTCGGGGGGAAGGAGATACTTCCCATCCGGGCGGATGACCCCCAGCTTGCCCCGCCAGTTCACCGAGGCAAGGCCCAGGGAAAAGGAGGTCACCGAATCATATATGGTGGGGATGACCACCTTGCCGCTGGAGTCTGCAAAGCCCCAAAGGCCACCCTCCTCCACCTGGGCGGTGCCCTCCTGGTAGCCCCAGACGGTCATGGCCCGGGCGGGCAGGGCAGAGAGGACCAACGCCACGCTGAGGGCCAAGGCCCCCAGCCGTCCGGCTTTTTTCACGGTCACACCTTCCTTCCCAGATATTGAAACAGGTCGCATTTCAGCATTCCGTTGTAGAGCTTGCGCTTCTTGTCCGCCTTTTTGCCGAAGGTGCGCTCAAACTCGGTGTGGGAGGACAAAAGGTAAAGCTCCCAGCCGGGAGGAGCCTGCCGCCACGCCCTGCCGAAGGCGGCGTAGAGCCCCTCCACCTCGTGGCGGTCGCTGAGCCGCTCGCCATAGGGCGGGTTGGTGACCACCCGGCCCGACTGCCCGGCAGGGGCAAAGCGGGTGGCGTCGGCCAGCTGGAAGCGGACCAGGTCGTCCACACCTGCTTTGACGGCATTTTGTCGGGAAAGTTCCACGGCGGCGGGGTCAGTGTCGCTGCCCAGGATGTCGTAATCCCCGTCGTACTCCAGGTCCATGGCCCGATCCCCCTCCTCCAGCCATAGCCCCTTGTCCAGCCAGGCCCACTTCTGGGCGGCAAAGGAGCGGTCCAGGCCGGGGGCCCGGTTCTTGGCGATAAGGGCGGCCTCGATGGGGATGGTGCCCGAGCCGCAGAAGGGGTCCCGGAGGGGGCCCTTCCCCCGGTAGCGGGACAGGAGCACCAGTCCGGCGGCCAGGGTCTCCCGCAGGGGGGCAATGCCGCTCATCGCCCGGTAGCCCCGCTTGTGGAGGGAGGGGCCCGAGGCGTCCAGGCTCACCTCGCACACATCGTCTAAAAAGAGGAATTGGATGCTGTAAGCGGCCCCCGTCTCGGGCATCCGCTCCAGGCCGTATTTGGTCCCCAGGGCGTCCCCCACGGCGGCCCGGATGATGGCCCCGCAGCGCTGCTCGGAGCTGAGCTTGCTGCCCCGGCACCGGCCCTGGACGGGAAAGGCCCCCTCCCGGGGGATCACGTCGGCCCAGGGCAGGGAGCGGACGTTGGCGTAAAGGCTGTCGAAGTCGGTACACTCGAACCGGCCCAGCCGCAGCAGCACCCGCTCGCCGGTGCGCAGGTTCAAATTGGCCCGGACGATGGCCTGGGGGGAGGCATCGCAGACCACCCGGCCATTCTCTCCCCGGACATTTTTCAGCTCCATGCGCCGCAGCTCGTCGGCGCAGACCCCCTCCAGGCCGAAGAGGGTGGGGATGGTCAAAACCATATTTTCCACAGCCGCAGCCTCCTTTTTCCGCAAAATCACCCATTTTAGTTTATTATACCTCCTCCCGTGGGAATTTGCAAGGGGGCGGCCTATGCCTCCCTCCCTTGCTCTTTTCCCGCAGTTGTGGTATAATAATGAAAAGAACTTCAAAAACCCTGTTGCACCTTTCCCCATTTTTCGTCTTATGGGGTGAAGGCGGCAAAAAAGGTATCTTTTACAAATTTACATTTCCTTCACTTTCTCTGCCCGCCCTGTGCTATAATGGTTATGAAGCACTATGATATAGGGGGGGAAGGGAGCCCCTGCCGGACCCTCTTTGACCCTGTATCGCAAAAAAGAAAGAACTGCAAGAAAGGAGTGATCCCCATGCCCGCCTGGCTGCCCAGTGTGATCTGGCTGGCGTTGCTCATCCTCTTTGTGGTGGTGGAAGCCGCCACGGTGGGGCTGGTGTCCTTCTGGTTCGCCATCGGCGCCCTGTGCGCTCTGCTCAGCACCTTCTTCGTGAGCAACATCTGGATCCAGATCATCATCTTCCTCGTTTTCTCCGCCCTGTCCCTGGCCCTTCTGCGGCCTGTGGCCCAGCGCTATCTCGTCCCCCGCCGGGTCCACACCAACGCCGACCGGGTCATCGGCAAGGAGGCCGAGGTCATCGAGATCATCCACAACCTCAAGGCCACCGGCGCCGTGAAGGTCGCCGGGACCACCTGGACCGCCCGGTCCAGTGACGAGTCGGTGATCCCGGTGGGAGAGACCGTCCGCATTGACCGCATCGAGGGGGTCAAGCTCTTTGTCACCCCCCTTGGCAAAATAGAAAAGGAGTGATCTTATGGGTACCATCATTATGCGCACCGTCCTTGTCATCCTGGTCCTGTTCATCCTGGCCGTGCTGGTCTCCTCCATCAAGTTTGTCCAGCAGTCCCAGGCCTATGTCATCACCCGGCTGGGCGTGTTCCACACCGTCTGGGGGGAGGGCCCCCACTTCCTGGTCCCCTTCTTTGAGAAGGTGGCCAAGAAGGTCTCCCTGAAGGAGCAGGTGGTGGACTTCCCGCCCCAGCCCGTTATCACCAAGGATAACGTGACCATGCAGATCGACACCGTGCTCTACTTCTATATCACCGACCCCAAGCTCTACACCTACGGCGTGGAGCACCCCATGTCCGCCATTGAGAACCTGACGGCCACCACCCTGCGTAACATCATCGGCGAGCTGGAGCTGGACCAGACCCTCACCAGCCGTGATGTCATCAACTCCCAGATGCGCTCCCTGCTGGACGAGGCCACCGACCCCTGGGGCATCAAGGTCAACCGGGTGGAGCTGAAGAACATCATCCCGCCCCGGGACATCCAGGAGTCCATGGAGAAGCAGATGCGGGCCGAGCGTGAGCGCCGGGAGGCCATCCTCCAGGCCCAGGGCGCCAAGGAGTCCCAGATCCTGGTGGCCGAGGGCGAGAAGCAGTCGGCCATTCTGAAGGCCGAGGCCGCCAAGGAGGCCGCCATCAAGCGGGCCGAGGGCGAGAAGCAGGCCCGCATCCTGGCCGCCCAGGCCGAGGCCGAGGCCATCCTTCAGGTCCAGCAGGCCACCGCCCAGGCCCTGAAGCTCCTCAACGAGGCCGCCCCCACCGACCAGGTGGTGAAGCTGAAGGCCCTGGAGGCCTTTGGCAAGGCCGCCGACGGCCAGGCTACCAAGCTCATCATCCCCTCCGAGATCCAGGGGCTGGCCGGCCTTGCCGCCAGCGCCGGGGAGATCTTCAAGAGCGAGGACAAAGGCAAAAAGTAAATCCCCACCCCAAGGCCGCCCGGAATGGGCGGCCTTTTTTGCGCCATCCTCCCCTCCCCCTGCGCTTCATACTTGTAATTCCTGCCTGCTTCTGCTATAATGTCGGTATCTATATGCTGGGGTTGTTTGTTCTTTTTACAATGAAGGGAGGCTCTCCCCTTGCACAAGAAAAATCTCACCCGACTTTTGGAGCCCAGTTACCGGCTCTATTTTGTCTTTCTGCTCCTGTTCGCCCTGGCCACCGCCCTGGTGGGCAAGTACACCCTGGCGGCCATTGAGCTGGTCATGGTGCTGGCCCTGTTTTTCTACTTCCGCCGGAGCATCGACACCCGGAAGCGGGAAATGCTGAGCTACATTGACTCCATCACCGGCTCCATGGACGTGGCGGCCAAGGACACCATGATCAACGCCCCCCTGCCCATGGTCATCTTCCGGCCCGAGACCGAGGAGGTCATCTGGTCCAACGACAAATTCCTCCACATCACCGGGGAGCGGGACCACCTCTTTGACCGGAAGATCACCGATGCCGTCCCCGGCTTTGACACCCGCTGGCTCATGGAGGGCAAGGGCCAGTGCCCCAGCGAGGTGCTGGTGGGCGACCGGCGGTTCCTGGTCTTCGGCCACATGGCCCGCATCGACAAAAACTCCGGCCGGGGCTTTCTGGCCACCACCTACTGGGTGGACGTGACCGAGTTCTCCCAGCTGCGGGACGAGTACTATGCCACCCGCCCTGCGATCGCCATCCTCCAGCTGGACAACTACGACGAGGTGTTCAAAGGGGTCAGCGACAACATCAAGTCGGCCATGCTCTCTGACATCAACCGCCGGCTGGACGAGTGGACCGCTCCCACCCACGGCCTTTTCTGCCGCACCGACCGGGACCAGTTCGTCTTTCTCTTTGACGAGCAGTATATGCCCCAGTTTCTGGAGAAAAAATTCGACATTGTGGACCAGATCCACGAGGTGGTCAACCCCTCGGGCCAGCCGGCCACCCTCACCGTGGGCGTGGGCCGGGACGGAGAGGATCTCAGCGAGCTCTACCAGTTCGCTGCCCTGGCCGTGGAAATGGCCCTGAGCCGGGGCGGTGACCAGGCGGTGGTGAAAAACCGCTTTAACTTCGAGTTCTACGGCGGCCGTCGCTCGGCCGACACCGAGAAGCACACCAAGGTCAAGAGCCGGGTCATGGCCAGCGCCCTGAGCGAGCTCATCGCCGACGCCTCCCAGGTCTTTATCATGGGCCACAAGTTCCCCGACCTGGACTGCATCGGCCCGGCCTGCGGCATCACCGCCATCTGCCGGAAGAAGGGGGTCCCCGCCTATGTCATTCGGGACCTGGCCTCCAACCCGGCCAGCGGCCTGGTGGCCGAGCTCATGCAGCTGCCCGAATACGCCCAGGCCTTCCTCTCCCCGGACAACGCCCTCATCTCGGCCGATGCCCGGACCCTGCTGGTGGTGGCCGACACCAACCGCCCTGACCGGGTACTGAGCCAGGATCTGCTGGAGTGCGTAAATAAGGTGGCCGTCATCGACCACCACCGCCGGGCGGCCAGCTACATCGAGGGGGCCACCTTCTCCTTCCAGGAGCCCTATGCCTCCTCGGCCAGCGAGCTGGTCACCGAGCTGCTCCAGTACATTCTGGAGCCCAGCGAGCTCATGCCCCGGGAGGCCGAGGCCCTCATGTCGGGCATCGTGCTGGACAGCAAGAACTTCACCATGCGCACCGGCTCCCGCACCTTCGACGCCGCCGCATTCCTGCGCCGGGCCGGGGCGGACACCACCGATGTGCGCCGGTTCTTCAAGTCCGATTTGGACAAGACCATCTCCCGCTTTGAGATCATCAAGGAGACCCAGATGTACCGCCAGGGCATGGCCATCTGCGCCATCGACCACCAGGTGGACCGCATCGCCGCCGCCCAGGCCGCCGACGAGCTGCTCAACGTCTCCGGGGTCCAGGCCTCCTTTGTCCTGTTCCCCAACGTTGAGCAAAACCAGATCATCCTCTCGGCCCGGAGCATGGGCCAGACCAATGTCCAGGTCATTGTGGAGGAGCTGGGAGGCGGCGGCAACGCCACCGTGGCCGGCGCCCAGATCCCTGAGCAGACTTTGGACCAGGTGGCTGCCAGCCTGATGGAGGCCATCGACAAGCACTGCGACGACGAATGATCCCAGTCCGTAGGGGCGGTCTGTGGCCGCCCGCTCTTTGACCAACAGCTTTTACCACCCCCACTCTATCGAAAAGGAGACTATTTCTATGAAAGTTATTCTTCAACAGGACGTGAAGGGCCAGGGCAAGAAGGGCCAGCTCATCGAGGCCAGCGACGGCTACGCCCGCAACTTCCTCCTGCCCCGGAAGCTGGCCGTCCCCGCCACCGCCGAGAACATCAACACCATGCAGCAGCAGGAGAAGGCCAAGCGGGCCCAGGAGGCCGCCGAGCGTGCCGCCGCTTTGGAGGTGGCTGAGAAGCTGAAGGGCTGCAGCGTGAAGATCTCCGCCAAGGCCGGCCAGGGCGGGCGGCTGTTCGGCTCGGTGACCAGCAAGGAGATCTCCGACGCCCTCAAGGCCCAGTTCGGCATGGACATCGCCAAGACCAAGATCGTCCTGCCCGACCCCATCAAGGCCTTCGGCGGGTATCAGATCAAGTGCAAGCTGGGCTACGAGGTCAGCGGCGTTATCAACGTCACCGTAGTCGAAGCCTAAGCATAGCCCTCTGCCCCAATGGGGGCATGACACAATTATTTACCAAAAACCGGAGGTGAACCCCCATGGACGAACTCCTCTCCCGCCAAATGCCCCACTCGGCCGAGGCCGAGCAGGCCGTACTGGGCTCCATCCTCATTGACGAGCGCTGCGTGCCCCAGGTCATGGAGCATCTGACAAGCGAGGATTTCTACCTGCGCCAGAACCGGGAGCTGTTCGAGTGCATCGGCGCCATGTTCAACTACTCGGAGACCATCGACCCCGTCACCGTGCTGGAAAAGCTGAAGCAGTTGGGCTACTATGACGAGGCCACCTCCTACGATTATATCCGCCAGCTCATGCTCATCACCCCCACTGCCGCCAACGTGGAGGAGTATATCACCATCGTCAAGGACAAATCCCTGCTGCGCCGGGTGGCCGAGACGGCGGGGGGCATCACCTCCATGATCCAGGCCGGCCAGGCCAGCGCCCAGGAGGCATTGGAGTGGGCCGAGCAGCAGATCTACGCCATCCGCCAGGGCCGCTCCGCCCAGGGACTGGAGCACATCTCCACCATCATGCTCTCGGTCTATGAGCGGCTCAACGAGCTCTCGGCCAGCGACTCGGCCGTCCCCGGCCTGTCCACCGGCATCCCCACCCTGGACTCTGCCATCGCCGGCCTCAACAACTCCGACCTGCTCATTCTGGCCGCCCGGCCGGGCATGGGCAAGTCCTCCCTGGCTTTGAACATCCTGCTCCACGCCAGCAAATATTCGGGCAAGAGCGTGGTCTACTTCTCCCTGGAAATGAGCCGGGAGCAGCTGGCTATGCGCCTTGTGTCCAGCGAGGCCTTTGTGGAGCTCAAGCGTCTGGTCACCGGCAAGCTCAATGAGGACGACTGGACCAAGGTGGCCGCCGCCGCCACCGCCCTGAACCAGACCAAGCTGTATATTGACGATAACCCCATGCTCTCGGTCTCCGATATGAACGCCAAGTGCCGCCGGGTGGATAACCTGGGCCTGGTCATCATAGACTACCTCCAGCTCATGACCTCCGCCGGGGGCTCCAACCGGGGGGGAGACAACCGTCAGCAGGTGGTCAGCGACATCTCCCGGGCGCTGAAGATCATGGCCAAGGAGCTCAACGTCCCTGTGCTGTGCCTCTCCCAGCTCTCCCGGGCCAACGAGTCCCGCTCGGACAAGCGGCCCATGCTCTCCGACCTGCGTGAATCCGGCGCCATCGAGCAGGACGCCGACATCATCCTCTTCCTCTACCGGGACGACTACTACAACGAGGACAGCGAGGCCCACAACCTGGCCGAGTGTATCGTGGCCAAGAACCGCCACGGAGAGACGGGCACGGTGGAGCTCCAGTGGCTGCCCCAGTACACCACCTTCACCGCCGTGGAGCGGCGCTACGACAATGACTACTGATCTGCCCGCCTTTGACATCCTGTCAGCGCAATACGAGATGCTCCCCCCGGGCGCCGTCGTGATCTGCGCCGTCTCCGGCGGGGCCGACTCCATGTGCCTGCTCCACCTGCTCACCCGGCGGGAGGACCTCACCCTTCACGCCGCCCACTTCAACCACCGCCTGCGTGGAACAGAGAGTGACCGGGACGAGGCCTTCGTCCGGGACTGGTGCGAAACCCGCAGCATCCCCTTCCACCTGGGCTCCGGCGACGTGGCCGGGGAGGCCCAACGGCGAAAAATGGGCATTGAGGAGACCGCCCGGGCCATGCGCTACGGCTTTCTCTCCCGGCTGGCCCTGGAGCTGAAGGCCGACCGCATCGCCACCGCCCACAACGCCGACGACAATGCCGAGACCCTGCTCATGCACCTGCTCCGGGGCACCGGTCTTGGCGGCCTTGGGGGCATCGACCCAGTTCGCTGGAAGTACGTCCGCCCCCTTCTCACCACCCCACGCTCTGACATCGACGCCTATCTGAACACCCACCGCATCCCCCATGTGGAGGATTCCACCAACGCCGGGGACGACTACCTCCGCAACCGGATCCGCCACCGGCTCCTCCCACTGCTGGAGGAGTGGAACCCGGGTTTTCTCTCCCGAATGACCCACACCATCCCCCGTCTCCGCTCGGACAACGAGACCTTGGAGGACCTGGCCGGGCAGCTCTCCCGCCAGGCCCAGCAGGAGGGGGAAACCGGGGACTGGGTCATCCCGGCCCCACTTCTCGCCGCCGCCCCCGACCCCATCGCCCTCCGGGCTGTCCGCCAGCTGGTGGGCGAGGCCAACGAGGGGGACTGGGACTGCTCATCGGCCCACCTCACCTCGGTGCTGGCCCTCTGCCGGTCAGAAAATCCCTCGGGGGAGATCCACCTCCCTCACAGTCTCACCGCCCGGCGGGAATATGACCGGCTTATCCTCACCCATGAAGGGCCGCCCCAGTCTTTGACCCCCTTCACCCCCCAGCCGGGATATACCCCCATCCCCGGCACCGTCTGGGCCGTTCTTCTGGAGAATGACCCCTGGCCCGGCCTGGTGGTCCGTCCCCGACAGATCGGGGATGAGATCACCCTGCCCAACGGCCACCGGCGGAGCCTGAAGAAGCTCTATATCGACAAAAAGATCCCCCGGCTCCTCCGGGACTCCCTTCCCCTGGCCGCCGACGATGAGGGGGTCATCGCTGTGGCCGGCCTGGGCCCCAATCTGGCTCACCCCCGCAAAGAGCGGGTCACATTCATAAAAATCACAGAAAAAGAGGAGAATGGACAATGAGCACACTGCATCCCGATTTGGAAAAGGTCCTTTTGACCGAGGAGGAGCTCAAGGCCCGGGTGGCCCAGCTGGGAGAGGAGATCAGCCGGGACTACGCCGGCAAGGAGCCGGTGCTGGTGGCCATCCTCCGTGGCTCTTACGTCTTTATGGCCGACCTGTCCCGGGCCCTGGACATCCTGTGCCGGGTGGACTTCATGTCGGTGTCCTCCTATGGCGCCAGCGCCACCTCCTCAGGCCAGGTCAACATCATCAAGGACCTCTCCGACTCCATTGAGGGCCGGGATGTCATCGTGGTGGAGGACATTCTGGACACGGGCAACACCCTCCACTACCTGTTCCAGATCCTCCAGGCCCGGCACCCCGCCTCCCTGAAGCTGTGCGTGCTGCTGGATAAGCCCTCCCGCCGCACCAAGCCCATCTCGGCGGACTATGTGGGCTTCACCGTCCCCGATGAGTTTGTGGTGGGCTACGGCCTGGACTACAACGAGCACTACCGCAACCTGCCCTACATCGGCGTCCTCAAGCGGGAGGTCTACGCCAAGGACTAAGCTCTGCCCCGCCCGCATACCGGCGATACAAAGGTATGTGTCCCCGCCACGATGAAAGGAAGTGTTCCCCACTTGAATCGAAAAATCAGCCCCCGTGACATCGGCTTTTTCGGCCTGGTCATCACCATTCTGCTGGTGGCTCTGTTTGCCCTGCGGGGTATGGACACCCCCCAGCCCCCCACCTCTGCCGAGGTCCGCTCCCTCATTGAGAGCCAGCAGGTCTCCAGCGTCAAGGTGAAGGACTCCACCCTCACTCTGAAGCTGAAGGAGGACTGGCACGGCCAGGAGACCGTCACCGTCCGGCTCTGGTCCACCCAGGCCTTCTATGACGAGTACAACGACCTGCTGGTCTCCCAGCAGCGCCAGGGCATCCTCACCGACTACGACTATCAGGCCAACACGGTCTACCCCTTCTGGGTGTCCATGCTGCCCTGGCTGCTCATCGTGGCCCTGTTCATCTTCCTGTGGTACCACATGATGAGCCGGCAGCTCAACCAGATGAACGCCGGCGGCGAGGGCCGCTCGGCGGGCCGGTACAGCCACGCCCGCACCCGCTCGGTGGAGGCCGAAGGCCAGAAGATCGTCACCTTTGGCGACGTGGCCGGCTGTGACGAGGAAAAGCGGGAGCTTCAGGAGGTTGTGGACTTCCTCCGGGATCCCCAGCGCTTCCTGGCCCTGGGTGCCCGCATCCCCAAGGGCATCCTGCTGGTGGGCCCTCCGGGCACCGGCAAGACCCTCCTGGCCAAGGCCGTGGCCGGAGAGGCCGGGGTGGGCTTTCTGTCCATCTCGGGCTCTGACTTTGTGGAGCTTTATGTAGGCGTGGGCGCCGGCCGGGTCCGGGACCTCTTTGACCGGGCCAAGAAGGACTCCCCCGCCATTGTGTTCATCGACGAGATCGACGCCGTGGGCCGGCAGCGTGGTGCCGGTCTGGGCGGCGGTCACGACGAGCGGGAGCAGACCCTGAACCAGCTCCTGGTGGAAATGGACGGCTTCGCCGCCAACGAGGGCGTTGTGGTGCTGGCCGCCACCAACCGGGTGGACATTTTGGACCCCGCCCTCCTCCGTCCCGGCCGGTTTGACCGGCAGGTCTATGTGGGCGAGCCCGACGTGAAGGGCCGGGAGGAGATCCTGAAGGTCCACACCCGGAACAAGCCCCTCAGCGAGGACGTGGATCTCAAGACCCTGGCCAAATCCACCGCCGGCTTCACCGGCGCCGATCTGGAGAACCTCTGCAATGAGGCCGCCCTCCGGGCCGCCGGCAAGGAGCAGAAGTTCATCACCATGGACGACTTCCAGTCCTCGGTCATCAAGGTGCTGGCCGGGCCGGAGAAGCGCAGCCGGGTGGTCATCGAGCGGGAGCGCACCCTCACCGCCTACCACGAGGCCGGCCACGCCATCGTCCTCCACGCCCTGCCCACCCAGGACCCGGTGCATCAGATTACCATCGTCCCCCGGGGCATGGCCGGGGGCATGACCATCCACCTGCCCCGGGAGGACAAGTCCTTCCAGTCCAAAAAGGAGCTCACCGAGCGCATCGCCGTCTGCCTGGGGGGCCGTGTCGCCGAACAGCTGGTGCTGGGGGACATCTCCACCGGCGCCGGCAGCGACCTGCGCCAGGCCACCTCCATCGCCCGGCAGATGGTCACCCGCTTCGGCATGAGCGACAAGCTGGGCAACGTGGTCTACGAGGCCGATCACGAGGTCTTTATCGGCCGGGACATGGCCCAGGCCAAGACCTATTCCGAGGAGACGGCCAACCTCATCGACGAGGAGGTCAAGGCCCTGCTGGATCAGGCCTATGCCACCTGCGAGGACATCCTCAAGCGGGACCGGGACTACCTGGAGCAGGTGGCCCAGTACCTGCTGGAGCATGAGACCATGGATGCCGAAACCTTTGAGGCGTTGTTCAACAAAACCGAAGCGTAGGGGCGGGTCCCAGACCCGCCCGGTGGTTCCACCTTGGCAGGTGGGAGCAATCTGGGGGACCATTCTTGAGCGGCAAGAATGGCCCCCCAGACCCCCCAAGAACCGCCAGGGGACCCTTTCGATGGGGTCCCCTGGACCCCCCACGACGACCAAAGGGCAGGGCCTGCGGGCCCTTCCCTTTGGAAACCCATCCAGGCTGTCCAATTTCGGGCTTGTCGGCCTCCAGCCTGCACTTCGTGGCAGGCTTCCGGGCACGGTTGTGAGGCGGGGCGCCCTGCTTGAAATGCTGCCACTGTGTAGGGGCACCCATTGTGTGCCCGGCCCTTCGCTTTTTCACTTTTCACTTCCACAAAGGGGGGTCTCCCATGAAGCTCATAAAAAAGCGCATCCCTACCATTCTCTGCGCCCTGGTTCTGCTTCTGGGGGGGCTTCTCCCCGCCTGGGCCTCTTCGGCCAACACCACCGTGTATCTGCTGGCCGCCAACGACAAATTCTGCGACCTGGCCGGTGGCTTCCTGCCCGTGGCGGTGGACGGCACCATCTACGTGCCCTATACCGTCTTTGACAAGGATGCCACCGGGGTGGACCTGGGGGTCTACTACGGCCTGAAGCAAGAGCAGGGCACCATCCTGTCCCTCTATTCCATCAACGGCCACCTCACCTTCCGGGTGAGCATGGGCCTGTGCGAGGACGGACAGGGCAACCCCATGGATTTCCGGGCACTCCCCCGCCACGGCATCCCCTATGTCCCCGCCGCAGCGGTGTGTGCCTTTTTCGGCCTGCAATACTCCTTCCTACCCACCACCGACCGGGGCACCCTCATCCGCATCACCAGCTCCCCCAACACCCTCTCCGATGCCCTGTTCCTGGCCTCGGCCCGCAGCTCCATGCAGGAGCGGTACAACAACATCCTCCAGGCCCGGGAGCCCACTCCCTCGGCCACTCCCACCCCCGATGTCTCCGTCCCTCCCACGGCCCAGCCCACCGTCCCGGCGGGCCGGCCCGACCGGTCCAATATCCGGGTCTACCTGGCCGTGAACGCCTCGGAGAGCGAAAGCAACCTGACCACCCACTTCCCCGTCGGGGTCCAGGCCCTGTTTCTCTTTACGCTGGACAGCCTGGTGAGCCGGGCCGACCAGGTCCGCTCCGCTGTGGCGGCAGGCCATTCCATCGGCCTCATCGTCGAGGGTGACCTCGCCCAGGCCAGAGCCCAGCTGGACCAGGGCAATCGGCTTTTGAGCCACATTGCTCGGGTGAGCACCCATATCGTCTCCGCCCCTGCCGAGCTGCAGGATCAGCTCGCCCAGGAGGGCTGGCGCTGCTGGCGGGGCCACTATCCCGGCGGCACCTCCACCACCGTCCTGTCCTATTTGGACGCCCGCCAAAGCACCACCCGGCTGGAGCTGCCTGCCACTCCCGCCGCCCTGAGCCGGGTGCTCACCACCCTCCGCCAGGACGGCTACACCCTCCGCCAGCCGGTGGAGACCGATCTGTAACTCCACCTCATCAGGGCGGGCCTCCCCAAGGCCCGTCCTTTTTCTCTCTGTTTTATTTTTACCCTAAGATTTACAAAAACTCCTTTCCATGATACAATGCGTTTTGGCCAAAAGTTGTACATCTGCATACACCTTTCCCCAAAAGGGCCAGCACCAAAAAAACATCGGCCCCAGGCCGGAGAAAAGAGAGATCGCCATGGAACAGACAGCAGAGAAAAGAAAGCTTCACTACGCCTGGGTCATTGCCGCCGTGGGCTTTATCTTCTACTGGTTCACCATCTGCATCATCTCCAACTGCGTAGGTATGTTCGTCACCCCGGTGAGCGGGGGTCTGGGCATCAGCCGCAGCCAGTTCAGCCTGACCACCACCTTCACCTCGGTGGGCTCCATGGTCATGAGCTACCTGTCCGGGCGGCTATTCAAGCGATATTCCATCCGCCGGGTGCTGCTGGTGCTCAGCATCACCACTCCCCTGGCCTACGGCTGTTACAGCATTGCCCCCAACATCTACTGCTTCTATATCATCGGCTTTATCTGCGGCATGGGCATGACGGGCATGGCCACAGTGGGGGTCTCCGCCCTCATCTCCAACTGGTTCAATGAAAAGCGGGGCACCGCTATCGCCATCGCCGCCACGGGCAGCGGGGTGGGCGGTGTCTTTTTGAACCCCTTTATTGCCAAGCTCATCACCGAGCTGGGCTGGCGGCAGACCTACTTCATCCTGGCCGTGATGATGGCCCTGACCCTCATTCCCTGTGCCCTGCTCCTGGTGCGGGACCGGCCCGCCGACCGGGGGCTGGAGCCCTACGGCGGGGCCATTCAGGCCGGCACCGATGTTCAGAGCAGCGGCCTCACCCTGGCCCAGGCTCGAAAGAGCCCCTCCTTCTGGATGCTGGTCCCCGTCTGCGCCATCACCAGCGGCACCTGCGTGTGCATCATGCAGCACACCACCGCCTACGCCACCGACCTGGGCAACAGCTACACCGCAGCCGCCATGGTGGCCTCCATGGTCACCGCCTCTCTGGCCGCCGGCAAGCTCATCATGGGGGTGGTCTTTGACAAGATCGGCTCCCGCCGGGCCTGCACCTTCTCCCTGTCGGTCTTTTTGGTGGGGCTGGTGCTTTACAGCCTGGCCGAGGTACATATGACCCTGCTGTATGTGGCCGCCGCCATCTTCGGCCTGGGCCTGTCCTTCGCCACAGTGGCCTACTCGGTGGTGGTCCAGGACCTTTTCGGCAAAAAGGACTTCCCCGCCATCTACGGCAGCCTCATTGTCTTTGCCTCCCTGGGCAGCGCCTTGGGCAGCCCCATCATCGCCGCCGTCTACGATGCCCTGGGCAGCTACCGCCTGGCCTGGCTGGGCCTGGCCGCCCTCATGGCGACCAACCTGGTCCTGATCAATCTGGCCTTCGCCAAAAAGGAGCAAGCCCCGGTTTCTTGACCACTCATGCGCCCGAAACGACCACTTATCCCAAATGACTGGACACCGGCCTCTTTTCCTCCTATACTGAAGGGGAAAGGAGGCCTTTTTATGAAAAACCCACAGGAACTCACCCCCGAAGAGATCCATGACCTCCCCCCGCAGGAAGAACCTCTTGCCCCCGAGGAGCCCAATAAAGAGCCATCCACCTCCTCCGCCCACAACTGGTTTTTGGCATCAGCGTTCATCTTCCTCCTCTCCCTGTCCATTTTTATCTTTGGCGACAGCGGCTTTATCGGTATGGGTGTCCTCGGCATCTTCCCCCTGTTCGCCTCCCTCTGGGCCGGCTGGATGGGCGTGAATACCATTCTGAAAGAATAAAAAAGCCCGGCCTGTGGCCGGGCTTTTTTGCTGCCTTCACCTTGTCCTCCCGGGAAAAATCAGGTATAATGAAACCTACCTTTGTTTGCCCTTGTCAAGCAAAGGTATCCCAAAGAGAAGGAGAACACTATGGACAATCTCATCACCCTGCTGGCCCGGGAGCTGGACCAGCCAGAGAATTATGTAAACAATGTGGTGACCCTGCTGGACGAGGGCAACACCATCCCCTTCATCGCCCGCTACCGCAAGGAGATGCACGGGGCCATGGATGACACCACCCTGCGCAAGCTGGAGGACCGGCTGAACTACCTGCGCAACCTGGACAAGCGCCGGGAGGAGGTCAAGCGCTCCATCGAGGAGCAGGGCAAGCTCACCGAGGAGCTTGCCGCCGCCATCGACGCCGCCGCCACCCTGGCCGAGGTGGAGGACCTCTACCGCCCCTACAAGCAGAAGCGCCGCACCCGGGCCACCGTGGCCCGGGAGAAGGGGCTGGAGCCCCTGGCCGCCGCCCTTATGGCTCAGGACCCCCACATGGATCCCCCCGAGGTGCTGGCAGAACATTATGTCAACCTTGACCTGGGGGTGGAGACCCCCCAGGATGCCCTCCAGGGGGCCAACGACATCATCGCCGAGGACATCAGCGACGACGCCGAGCTGCGCAAGGCCCTGCGGCGGCTCTATGACCAGAAGGGGGTCCTCACCTCCCAGGCCAAGGCCGAGGAGCCCGAGGATACGGTCTACCGGCTCTACTACGACTTCCGCACCCCCCTCTCCCGGGCCCAGGGCCACCAGGTGCTGGCCATCAACCGGGGTGAGCGGGAGGAAATTTTGAAGGTGAAGGTAGAGCTGGACCGGGACCTGGCCGTCCCCCTCATCAACCGCCACATCCTCAAGGGCCTCTCCCCCGCCGGGGACTTCCTCCGTGGGGCCGCTGCCGACGCCTGGGACCGGCTGCTGGAGCCCTCCATGGAGCGGGAGGAGCGCAGCGCCCTCACCGACAAGGCCAACGAGGGGGCCATCACCATGTTCGGCGCCAACCTGAAGCCCCTGCTCATGCAGCCCCCCGTGAAGGGCCGGGTGACCATGGGGCTGGATCCGGGCTACCGCAACGGCTGCAAGGTGGCCGTGGTGGACGCCACCGGCAAGGTGCTGGACACCGCCGTGGTCTACCCCACCTTCTCCCAGCGCCACCAGGCCGAGGCCATTGAGACCCTCTCCAAGCTGGTGAAAAAGCACCATGTGGAGCACATCGCCATCGGCAACGGCACCGCCAGCAAGGAGACCGAGATCATGACCGCCCAGCTCATCAAGGCTCTGGGGGGCGGGGTCAGCTACATGGTGGTCAGCGAGGCGGGGGCCAGCGTCTACTCCGCCTCCAAGCTGGCCGCCGAGGAGTTCCCCCAGTATGACGTGAACCTGCGCTCGGCGGTGTCCATCGCCCGGCGGCTCCAGGACCCCCTGGCCGAGCTGGTGAAGATCGACCCCAAGGCCATCGGGGTGGGCCAGTATCAGCACGATATGCCCCAGGCCCGGCTGGACGAGGTGCTGGACCGGGTGGTAGAGGACTGCGTCAACGCCGTGGGGGCCGATTTGAACACCGCCTCGGCCCCCCTCCTCAGCCGGGTGGCCGGCCTGGGCCCGGCCACGGCCAAGAACATCGTCACCTACCGGGAGGAGAACGGCGCCTTCACCTCCCGCAAGCAGCTTTTGAAGGTGCCCAAGCTGGGCCCCAAGGCCTTCCAGCAGTGTGCCGGCTTCCTCCGGGTACCCGAAAGCGCCAACGTGCTGGACAACACTGCCGTCCACCCCGAGAGCTACCCCGCCGCCGAGGCCCTCTTGAAGCTGTGCGGCTACACCTTTGCCGACGTGGCCCAGGGGGCCATCGGCGAGCTGCCCCGGCGGCTCACTGACTACGGCGAGGCCAGGGCCGCCCAGGAGCTGGAGGTGGGCCTTCCCACCCTCCACGACGTGGTGAAGGAGCTGCTCAAGCCCGGCCGGGACCCCCGGGACGAGCTGCCCGCCCCCCAGCTGCGCTCGGACATTCTGGACATGAAGGACCTGAAGCCGGGCATGGAGCTCACCGGCACGGTGCGCAACGTCATCGACTTCGGCGCCTTTGTGGACATCGGCGTCCACCAGGACGGCCTGGTCCACATCAGCCAGATCTCCGATAAGTACATCAAGCACCCTGGGGAGGTTTTGAGCGTGGGCGACGTGGTCAAGGTGAAGGTGCTGGAGGTTGACGAAGCCAAAAAGCGCATCGGCCTGACCATGAAGGGGCTGGGGAAATAACCCCTCAAACCCTTGCCATTCCTGCCATGCAACCTACGGTTGCCTGAAAAAGCCCTCTTTTCCCACCCTGAGTTGGTGGTCTTTTTTCCCGCCCGGCGCTATGTTGGGGGCAGCTCACCTTTGCTTGACAAGGGCAAAGGTCACAAAGGAGGTCCCAACCATGTCAAACTTTCCCCAAAACCTGTCCATCCTCCGCCGCCGGGCGGGCTACACCCAGGAGACCTTAGCCGAGGTCCTGGGCATCTCCCGCCAGGCGGTGGGCAAGTGGGAGGCCGGCCAGGCCCTCCCCGAGGCTGCCACCCTAATCGACCTGGCCGACCTGCTGGGCTGCTCCCTGGATACCCTCATGCGGGAGCAGCTCACCGAGGAGCCGGACGCCGTCCCTCTCCCGGCCCAGCCCGACGAGGACCAGGCCCTCTACGCCGCCTTCGCCGCCCACATGGACACCTACGCCAAAAAGGTGGCCAACGGGGTGTTCCTCATCCTGGCCGGCCTGGGGGTCTGCACCCTGCTCTCCGGCCAGGCCAAGACGGAATTTCTCTCCCTCCCCGGCTTTTTCCTCTTTCTCATCCCGGCGGTGGTCCTCTTTATCACCCAGGGCATGGCCCACGACGACTTTGCCAAGGCCCATCCCGCCATCCCCGATTTGTGTCCGGCCCAGGAAAAGGAACAGTTCCGCTCCAACTACCGCCGCTCCATCGCCCTGGCCGCCGGGGGCATCCTGGCCAACGTGGCCCTTTTCGGCGCCCTGGCCATGCTCAGCGAGGAGAAAATGGCCCTGGCCGGCCTGGAGGAGGGCTGGCTGGGGGACATCTTCGGCTGTCTTTTTATGGTGATCCTGGCCCTGTGTGTCCGCACCCTGGTCTACTGGGGCTGCCTGGAAGAAAAGTACGACTTGAGCAAGTACGGCAAGGGGAACGACCCGGTGACCGGGGCCATCTGCGCCGTTATCATGCTCTTTGCCGCCATGGTCTTTCTCTGCGCCGGCTTCCTGTGGAGCGCCTGGCACCCGGGCTGGATGGCCTTCGTGGTGGGTGGTCTGCTCTGCATGATGGTCAGCGTCATTCGGGACCAGCAGAAAAAGACCCAGACATAACAGCAGCCCGGTCATCTTACGGTGACCGGGCTGTTTTCTGCCTTTTTCAGGGCCGGCCTTTTACACGCCCAGCCAGCCCTTCAGATCCCACAGATCAGGGGAGATATGCACATGGGGATACCCCCCGAACTCCTCCGCCGGAGTGGTGCCGTTGAGGACGGCGCAGAAGTGGCAGCCGGCGGCCTGGGCCGTTTTGGCGTCGATGGTGGTGTCCCCGCAGTAGAGGGCCTGCTCCGGCTTGAGCCCCAGCTGCTCCAACGCCCACAGGGTCCCTTCGGGGTCGGGCTTGCCCCGCTCCACCATGTCGCCCCCCACCACCCGGGCAAAGAGGTGCTCCAGGCCCTTGGCCCGGAGAATGGCCTGGAGGGAGTCGGTGTTTTTGGTGCTCACCAGAGCGGTGGGCACTCCGGCGGCGTGGAGCCCCTCCAGCAGCTCCATTGCCCCGGGCAGCAGCTCCACCACCCCCTGGGCCTGAAGGTCCCGGGCCACGGGGTGGAACAGCTCGAAACAGCGCTGCTGATTGTCCGGGTCAGGGTCGCCGGTGAGCTGGGTGTAGGAGTCGGTGACGTGCATCCCGATGGTCCGGCGCACCGTCTCCCGCTCCGGGGCGGGGTGGCCCATGGTGGTGAGGGCATGGGTATAGGCCCGGAAAATGGCCTCGGTGGCGTCGCCCAGGGTGTAGTCAAAGTCAAACAAAACAGCCTGATATTGCATGGATAAGCCCTCCTTTTTGGGGTATCATAGCATACCCCTTCATCCCCTGTCAACCGTTCCCGGCCGCCGGATCCAAACCGACGCAAAAAGGCGCAAATTTTCTCTTGACAATCGCCCTTTCATCTGGTAGAATAAATCTCGCTGTTGGACAAGGCGTATCGACATGCTGAAAAGATGCTGGTTTAGCTCAGTTGGTAGAGCAGCTGATTTGTAATCAGCAGGTCGGGGGTTCAAGTCCGTCAACCAGCTCCATACGGAGGAGTTCCAGAGTGGCCAAATGGGGCAGACTGTAAATCTGTTGCGTATCGCTTCGGTGGTTCGAATCCACCCTCCTCCACCAAAATATCTCAACGAAATTGATAAATCGGCTTCTAAGCCAGTTGTATCAATGCGTTGAGATATTTTTTTATCCATTAGTCAACGATAGATAAATTTCGCCAGAGGGTGGATTCGAACCACCCACATTTAATGTCATGCCCAAATAGCGGCTGTTTCCAAGCATGGAAGCAGCCGCTTTTTTATGCCTTAAAATGAAAATGGAGGTTATGAAAATGAAGTAGCAGGCAAAACAAGTCACATCACGAAACAGTAATTATCAGGCCGTGTTCCCAAAAGGGGCAACGACTTTTTTTGCTGCCCTCTTTGAGAGTCAGGTCGGGAAGGAGCAGCTATGGCAAAATATTTTTTGGGCGGCACAAAGTATGAACCCTATGAACGGATGATGATGTCCCCCCATAGGACTCCCAAGTTTTACAACCCGCAGCGAAAAAGGAGCTTCCCCACCAGAAAGAGTGGCAAAGAAAAGCAAAAGGGCAGTTGAAATTCCAGTAGATTCCTCCAGATCTTTGTGATACGTATTTATGCTACCAAACCCAAAATGAAGGAGATGATACATGTGGAGCATATCAGTAAAGAAATGCTGGAGTTCATTCGCCAGCAAAATCCCAAAGGGACCCGTATTCGACTCTACAGTATGCCGGACGATCCTCAGCCCATCGAAGGGGGAAGTCTGGGAACGCTACAATTCATTGATGACTTGGGGACATTCCATGTAAAATGGGACAATGGTCGTACCCTTGGCCTTGTGGTGGGTAAGGACAGCTTCTCCACCCTTCCTCCGCAGTTCCATGAGTTGAAGCTCTATATGAAGCTGACCGGCGACCATTTCTCAAGAGACGAGTGGGGCAATCTATACGACGACCCTGACATTGTGAATGGGAAAGAACTGGTGCGGTATCAGGGCGACATCCAGAAAAGGATGGACCACTACCGGGAAAGTGACCCTGAGCGTGGACTTATGGAATACTACGATGAGCCCGGAGAAATTGGAGATAAGGTCCAGAAAGCGGAGTTTGACGTGGAGTTTCGGGATGGCCAGCTCTGGGGTGTGGCCAAGTGCCAGATTCTTGGCGAACTGACTCCCCGAGAAACGGAAAGCCTCATTGAGTACATCACAGGCCAGGCATCGGACGGATGGGGTGAAGGCTTTGAACAGCAGGATATCCATTTGTTCGGCGGCGACATCCTCAATGTCCACCTTTGGAATGGCGATGACTGGACCATTATGACCGAGGAAGAACGATTTGGCAACCATCAACAGGCACTGCCGAAGGTATGCTGGTCTACTCTGCCCAGTGATGGATCGCTCATCCTCATAACCAGGGGAGAAATGGGATATAAGCCCTGTCCAGGCAGCAGTCAGAATTTGGAGGTCAACCGGCGTTCGGCAGACTATCACAACCGCCGCCGGGGAATCACTCATGCTCAAGAGGAGGCCATGTTTCTCGGCTCTATGGTAGGATGGGACACGCCGGGAGTTGACCCCAAGTTATTTGAGCGGCGTAAGGAGCCGGAGATGGGAGGGATGAAGTTTGAATAAGGTGTTCGAAATTGAAATCTGCAATAAGGACCAGGAGATCGAATTCCAGTTACCGGCAACTGACTATCAGCTTTTGGATGTTATCGAGAAGCTGGGGATCATTGAAGAGGTAAAACCATCCGTTTCTATCTTTCAGTATGGCGAGCGCTTTGAGAACCTGGCTGACGTGCTGAATCATGATGCCTTCGACCTCTTTGAGCTGAACGCACTCGCCAAGAGGCTGTCTCAGCTTGAACTGGAGGATATGATGGCATTCCACTCCCTGGTGAGTACCCGGTTAGAGTACAGGGAGGATAGTATTCCAGTTCGGGAACTGCTGGATCTCGCCCACAGCACTGACTGCTGTGAAGTACATCCGGGCATCGAGACCTTTGAGGAGCTTGGGCATTTCTATGTTGAGAATGATCTGATAACTGAACTTAAGGGGATTCCGGATAAATCGCTCCCCTTTTTGGACTACAAAGTGATAGGGAAAACGTTCAGCGAGGCAGAGTGTGGCATTCTCGTGCCCGGCGGCTATGTAACCCAAACTTCTGAGTTAAAGGAAGTCGCAAAGAATATGAACTTCGCCCCGCCTGTGCCCAATTATACGATCCTCATGCAATTAGAGCGAGAAGGAATGTCTGTAAAGCTCCCCCTTCCCACTCAGGCAGTGGAGATAGATCGTTTGTTGCTGTCAATTAATTCATTTGGCTGGTCTGACCCTCTGCTTCAAGTTACCTGTCTGGACTGCGCCGCTCCCGCACTGATTCCCATCCTCGGCGGTAGAGATGACCCAGACGATCTAAACCAGCTTGCATGGCTGATCGACAAGATGGGACCGAAGCAGCTCACCAAATTCAAGGCGACCCTTTATGCTGTTGAGGATTGGTCCCTTTCAGGGGCCATGAAGGTGGCCCATCATCTGGAGGATTATCTGTTCAGTCCCAATATTAAAGATCCCGAGTTGATGGCCATGGACTTCCTCTCCTCCAGTGTCGGGGAATCCTCGATGGATACGCTGTTGAAGTTCGTAAACCTGTACGGCTTTGGACAGGCTCTGATAGAAGAGCAAAAGTGTGTGGTAACTGACTATGGACTCATTTCACGGGAAGATGGTCAGCACCCCAGCATTTTAGAGCGGCACTCCTCTCCTTTGCAACATGGAATGGAGGAAATGACGATGTAGGGATAATAGCAATAAAAGGGCCGCATCCCAATAGGGTTAAGGCTCTTTACTTTCTCTTCGGGAGCGGCCCGGAGAGAGGGTGAGATATGAAATACATCGCCTCTTGCTCATTTGGAAAGGACAGTCTGGCCACGATCCTTCTGGCCCTGGAGCATGGGGAGCCTTTGGATGAAGCAGTCTACTGCGAGGTTATGTTTGACACCGATATCTCTGGAGAAATCCCGGAGCATCGGGACTTTATCTACGAGACGTGCATTCCTTTCCTGGAGAAGCATGGCGTGAAGCTGACAGTCCTCCGCTCCAGCATGACCTACATAGACTCTTTCTTTCGAGTGATCCAGAAAGGAGAAAATGCCGGAAAGCTGAATAGCTGGCCTCTGTGTGGGCGTTGCTGCATCCAGCGAGACTGTAAGCTCCCACCCATCACAGCCTATCAGAAGTCGCTTTCAACCGACACAGTTCAATATATTGGATACGCCTACGATGAGCAGGAACGGCTCCTTCGCTTGCAGGAGGGAAAGACGGTATCGCTCTTGGCAAAATATCATAAAACAGAAGCTGATGCGGTTGATATCTGCAAGAGGGCAGGTCTATACTCCCCCATTTATGCGTTTACCTCCCGCAATGGCTGTTTCTTTTGCCCAAATGCCAAGCGGAGAGAACTCCGGCACCTCTACGACCACCATCCGGATCTTTGGGCGAGGTTGGTGGAACTTCAGGGAACATCGAACAAAGTCACAGAGCGGTTTAACCGTTCTCAGCGGATCGATGAGATCGATGATGGCTTTCGCTGGGAGGACCGGCAGTACACACTTTTTGATGGGTGCGCCGGACAAGGGTCATGATAAGGGCCGCAGGTTAAGGGAAAAGCTGGTGGGAGGTTACGCATATAATTTAGGCGTAACCTCAGCCATTGCAGCACAATGCTTTCCTCCGATTTGTGGATGCAAATTGAGTTCCAAAATATCTTTAATACTCTATAGGGCCGTAATTCCGAAAGGGACTGCGACCCTTATTTTTCTACCTTTTCGGAAGTGCGGTCCGGAAAGGACAGAAAATGAAAAAAGACGAACTGAGGTACCATCTCCTCCATTGCTGCCTGGGAAAAAAGCGGGCTGTGAGTGCGACCCGGCTGAGAGGCACCGTGCACATTTCGGAGAATGAACTCCGCAAGGCTGTCAACCGGCTCCGCCGTGAGGGAGTGCCCATCGGCAGTGACCAGACCGGCTACTACTACGCCCAGACCGCCGGTGAGGTGTACAGCACGATCAAACACCTCAAAAAGATGCGCTCTGGGCTGGATGCCGCCATTGAGGGGTTGGAGGGCAGCTTGGACAGCTTTGCCCCCGACAGGGGGTGATCACTATTGCCAGTCCATTCTTCCCCTGGGTGGGCGGCAAGGAGAAGCTGTCCCCCTATATCCTCCAGGTCTTCCCCCCAAAGTTCAATCCCTACATCGAGCCATTTGGAGGCGGTGGCGCCATTCTTTTGGGCCTCCCCAAGAGCCCCTCCCGGCTTGACATCTACAACGACTTCAATGCGGACCTCGTCAACCTTATGGTCTGTGTCCGGGATCATCTGCTGGAATTTCTCAAGGAACTCGGCTTTCTCGCCAATCATTCCCGTGCCGAATTTGAGGACATCAAGGCCCTCATGGATCACCAGTCCCTCTCGAAGCAGGATATGGAATGCTACAGCAGAGAGATGGTAGTTGCCGAGGAAAGCTTTGATGAGGACGAGGTTGCCGAAATCAAGGCGATCCTACGGAACAAGGCGGAACTGCGGGATGTGCGAAGGGCGGTCATGTTCTATAAGATCAGCCGGGGGAGCTTCAGCGGCACACGCACCTCCTTCGGGGTGAAGAGAAACAACATCCGCAACTTCCGCTATCAGATCCAGCGGGCCTCCGAACGGCTGCAGAATGTGGTCATAGAGAACAAGAGCGCCATTGACCTGATCCGAGAGCGAGATTGCCCCACAGGGCTCATTTACTGTGACCCGCCTTACTATGAGGCGGAAAAGCTCTACGAGGCAGTGTTCAAAAAGCGGGACCATGTTCGGTTATACCATACCCTCCGCAACAGCAAGGGGTATGTGGTACTGTCCTATAACGACTGCCCCTACATTCGAAATCTCTATAAGGATTTCTTCATCCTGGCCTTCAAACGGGATAACCCGATGGCCAAGAAGCAAGGAGCGGAGTATGGGGAACTCATTATCACCAACTATGATCCCCGGCCCTATATGACCAAACAACTGGATCTGTTCGATGTCCCCTGTGAAAAGGGGACATTGGAAATTGTTCGGATACCAAGAAAAGCATTGAAAAACGCATAGGAGGTATAACATCTTGAAACAATCCAAGTTTACCAACTGGACGAGCGGCAAGGGCTTCCGCATCCCCACCGCCGCTCTGGAACTGGCCAAGATCATGGAGGGCGAGAAGCTGGACTTCCATGTGGCCGATGACGTGATCGTCACCCTGAAGCACCGCATGACTGCCATGGAGATGATCAACTCCATCCACGCCCTCAACGAGCTTTCCAACAAGCTGGTCATGGAATTGGCCGAGGTCTGCGGCACCTGTGACGAGTGCGGTGAGGACGATGACTATGTCTGCCCCAGTGAGCTTACCAAGGCCGACTATGTTGACCTTACTCCTGAGATCCGTGAGGCGGTGGGCATTCCCGGCGATGCCAAGCTCCAGATGACCCTTGACCCTGAAAACGCTGCCGTGACCATTTCTGAGGCAGAGTACAAGGCAGACCTTTCCGATGTGCCGGAGGTCGTCCTCGATCTGCTGGAGAGTATGGATGTCCGGCTCTGTGTGCTGGAGCGGCTTCTGATGAAAGGAGATGTGATCCATGAGTAAGAAAACCCCTGAAAAAACCATGAGCATTGAAACCCGGATCTACCTGGTGCAAGATCATGGCAAACTGCTGGCCAGGGCGACCGTTACCCTGGGCGGCTGTTTTGCCATCACCGGTATTCAGATTATGGAGGGCAAGGAGGACCAGCCCTTTGTGTCCATGCCCAGCTGGAAGGTTGGGGAGAAATACAAGGATATCTGCTTCCCCTGCACCAAGGAGTTCCGCCAGGAACTCTTTGATAGCGTCCTCTCCGCTTTCGAGCAGACGATGGCGGAGCAGACTCAAAAGCAGACGCAGAGGCCTTCTCAGCAAGAGCCTGAGATGAGTATGTAAAGGAGAATCGACTATGAACCTTAAGAAAAGCGTTCTTGCCATCACCCTGGCAATCAGTACGGCCATTGCCGCCACCCCCGCCTTTGCCGTCGAGGGCACCTCGGAAGCCAAGGCCTGTTATCCCACCGCCGTCACCCGATCCGAAGATGGCACCGAGATCCGCAAAATGTACGACCTGGGCCCTAACGATGACCCGGCGGGCATTCCCCGCTCTGATTTCGCCCAGGACGGCTTCAGCTACACGTTGGTCGACCTTCTAAAACAGGAACTCCCGGAGAACGAGAGCCGTCAGCACACCCAAACTGTCACCGTTGACAGCAAGAGCAAGGACATGGCTACGGTGCTGGCCCTGCTTCCGGAGACTAAGGAGTTCATCACGGAGGACGGTCTCAGCGGTACGCTGGCGCTGAAGCTGGACAGCGTCAAGGTGGAGGTGGCCGGGTACGGCAGCTCCACCAAGGAACTGACCGCCACCCGCACCTACCCCAGCCTCGTAAGCCAGGATACCTCCGGCATCCCCAAGAGTGTGGAGGACAACGGTCATGAGCTGACCTTGCAAAGCATTGATTGGCAGACCGACAGTGACGGCCACTTTACAGCCACAGCCACCTATGCCGGTTCCACTACCTCCAGCTATATCAAGGGCTACACGGTGACCGCCGATTACACTGGCACCGTAAGCCGTATTGCCCTCAACAAGACCCGTTATGTGGCCATCTTTGAGGGCACTGCAATCAAGCCCGTGATTCCCGCAGAGGATGATCCTGTCACCGAAAATCCGGCCTCCGTGCTGACCTTTCCCTGGAAGGTATTCTTGGTTCCTGTGGGCTTTGTGGCCATCCTTGGGATCGCCGTAGGAGCCGGGATCGTCTACAAGAGAAAGCGTGAAGAAAGTGATGGTGATGGGGAATGAAGCGACTGAGTATGTTTTTCCTTCTGGTCTGTTTGTTTGTCCTCTGCACTGTCCCCGCCTCCGCCCTGGAGTACACGATAGAGGCCCCCGCTGGTGCCGAGTTTGCCCAGCCGACCTCGGTGGAGCCGGTCATCACGGCTGACCGGGGTGAGCAGTCCAACATGGATCTGAGTAAGAATAACCCCATTGTTGCCCCGACCTTCGGGAGCAATACCAGCTACCTCCCCGACAGCGGTGAGCCGCTGTATCCCTTCCTTGGAGCCAACGCAGTCCCGCAGACTGCTCCCAATGCCGCAGTGATCCCGCTGCCCAACATCCCAGGCGTCTCTTCTGCGTCCAATGCTGGAAACTCCGGCGTTGTGGCGGGGCCTATCGGCCCTTCCTACGGCTATACTGAGGTGACACAGGACATGTATTACTCTGGGGGATACTTGGGCAGAGTCAAGATCCCCGCCCTTGGGGTAAACGTGAAGGTCTACGAGGGCACAGACAGTGAAACTCTCGCCAAGGGTGCCGGGCACTTTGAGGACACTTCCATCTGGGAAGGTAACATCTGCATCGCTGGGCACAACCGAGGAACAAATTGCTACTTTGGAGAGATCCACACCCTGAAAACTGGGGATACCATCACCTTTACCACCAAGGCTGGGACCAGGACCTACTCCGTGGTCAGCGTGAGCAAGGTAAAGGAGACAGATACCTCCACGCTCAGCCGAACGGTGGAGAACCGCATCACGCTCTTCACCTGTGTCCGCAACCAGAGTGCCTACCGCTGGTGTGTGCGGGCGGTGGAGGACAAGTGATCTGCACGGCTTCAAGCCTTGAAATTTATTGACTTTTGCCTCTTCTTTTTCTCGACTTCTGCCCTTGCTTGTGGTATGGTTGCCTTGTAAAAGCATTGCAGTGCAATCACCCAAAGGAGGCAACAGATATGATCAAAAAGAAAGACTGGCTGCTGCTGGGAACGGGGTTGCTGGTAGGCCTGGCACTTGGCCCCACAGCGGCACATGCAGCAGAAGAATGGTTCAAGGCAACTCCCAGCACACAGATTTTCATCGTGGATGGGCAAACCGTAGACTTGGAAGCCTACACCATCCATGGCAACAACTTTGTCATGCTCCGTGACATCGGTAAAACTGTGGGCTTCGATGTCAGCTATGACGCTCAGTTCAATGCTGCAGTCATTGACTCCTCCAAGCCATACATCGATGATACAGCGGCAGTGGGACAGGACAGCACCCAGGCGTCCGCTGAGCCACTGACCGATGCCGGTGCCGACTACACTCGGGAGGTCAATCCTACAGTATTTACCCCGGCCCTCACCAGAGAGATCTATAACGCAGTTCGGGCCAGCATGGAACATGCGGATAGTATCCTCGCAGGAACAAGCGGAAAGGTCAGACTCCCAGAAGAGATAAGCACTGAACAGGTCAACAATCTGCTGGCCAAGATCAGTATCCAGCCCATCTATGAGCTTGGCAGGGACAGCACGGGGGCTTACTTCTGCGACATCCACACTTCTGAAGCCAATGAACGGGCAAATCAATCCGTGGCTCCCTTTCTTAACCGTATCAAGAATCTGACGGATCGGGAGAAGGTCACGGAAATGGCCTACTATGTGGCAGACCACATCACCTACGCCATAAAATATCCTTATCCCGACCAGGTGTTCGGTCAGGAGGGTCAGGTGGAGGGGTGTTGTATGGCCTATGCCTATAGCTTCAAGACCCTGTGTGACCTCTCGGATATCCCCTGTATCTTTATCAGCAGCCCGACCCATCAGTGGAATCAGGTCTATGTAGACGGACACTGGTGGGCAGTAGACGTGACGGGCGATGATGCCGGAGATGAAACAGATCGTGAGTACTGGACAATCCTGCACGACCCGGCAGAAATGCAAGGCTGGGACTATGTAGACAGCATTCCAGAGATTACGATGTTCGCCAAAGAGCTACTCGTCCCCGGCTCCACGAAGTAAAGTCAATAAGAACAACCTCTCAGGCCGTATGTCTCAAAACATACGGCCTATTTTTTATGCTCGAAAGGAGAGCTAAAATGAATCATTCTATGAAGAATCGGCTGGTGGCCATGCTGCTGGCTGTTTGCACGATCCTCGGCATGGGCGTCCCCGCCTCCGCTTCCTCCGTCCAGGACGGAAGCAAGACGTGTACAATCAGCCCAGAGACAAGGCATACCTTCCTTGTAACTGACCAAGGGACCTATCTGGGCGGCTCTGGCTACACCTATACCACCAACGATGGGTTGACCGGTCCTGCCTATTGCATTGACCATGGTCTTTACTACACAGGCAAAGTCCTGCCCATCACGGGGAAATATACCGTATCTCCTCAGGCAGCCGGGGCCTTTGCCAACGGCTATCCCCAGCACTCGCTGGAAACCTTCCTCGGTCTTTACCTCAGCAACCACCCAATCCTGTCTGGGCTGACCGAGGATGAGTACCGCTATGCCACCCAGATTGCTGTTTGGGCCACCTTGGGCCAGCTTGCTGTTGAGGGAACGGCGTTCACCAATGGCAGAGAGAGAATCAGTCAGCCCTCCGGGGATGCCCAGCAGATGCGTGTGTTTTGCGCCGTCCAGTGCATCTTGGGTGTTGCTAAGGACTGGGATAGAGTCTATCAGACCGGGATGTACATCCGAGTCTCGGACAACAAGCTGGACGGAAATCTTGCCATTGATCCTGATATGAATCTGGAGTTCGCCGCCAGTGCTGGCCGTTACGGGATCAAGAGAGAGGTCATCAACGGCAAGCCCTACTACACCAAGGTGTACACCTTTGCCAGCGCCACCTCCACCTACTATCAGGACTACACCATTGACCTGTGGGCCACCAACTGCCCTGCCGGAACCATCTTCACTGACCTCAATAATGTGGAGCTGTTGGGAAGCAAATGGCATGATACGAAAACCTGGCGGCTCCCCGTTGTCCTCCAGGATACGAATCTCAACTATAACGGCTTTGAGTTCAGCGGCAAAGCCAAACTCTGTATCCCGGTAGATACGGCTACTCCCAGCGGAGAGATTACCATCCACTGCGCCGCTCAAATTATGCAGTATGAGATTTATCTGGCGGAGAACGAGACATACAACGAGCAGTCCTATATCATCGCTGACCCCTCCAAGGGCTCCATGGAAGCTGATGCCGTCCTCTCCTGGGGTGGCCCAATCACAGAGAGGGGAAAGCTGGAGATCCGCAAAGTTGGCGGCGGGAATGTCCCCCTGAAGGGAGCAGTATTTACGCTGACCGGAACGGACGGCAGTTCCCGTACTGGAACAACAGATAAAAACGGCATCATTCGCTGGGATGACCTTGCGCCCTACATCACATACACCCTGACTGAAACCACACCCCCGGCCGGTTACGCCGCCGTGGACCCGGTCACTCTCACTGTAAACGCTGGCCAGACTCTCTACCACACGGTAAAGAATGATCCCCAGCACACCCTGACTATCCATAAAGTTGACCGGCAGACCGGCTATTCCCTCCGTGGCGCCGTGATCCGCTTTGAACAGATTGATGGCTCCTTTACCACTTCCGGGATCACAGATGCCGCCGGAAACATCCAGCTCAACGCAGACCAGCTTCCCATCGGCAGCTACAAAGTGTTTGAGATTGCAGCCCCCAAGGGCTATGAACTGGACAGCACCGTTCAGACAGTCCATTGGGACGGCGGGGCAAATGTGACCTTGACCTTCCAGGACACCCGGAAGCCCACCCTTATCATTAGCAAGCAGGATGCCCGTACCCACTTCAATCTGCCCCATGCCACCTTCAAGGTCTACAAGAACGGTGCCCTCATCGATACCGTAGCTACCAATGATAATGGCCTTGCCTATGTTGACGGCATTGGTAGCGGCTATTATGAGATCTGGGAAACGCAAGCCCCAGAGGGCTACACCCTGAACAATAAGGTCTATGGCATCAACATTGACCTCTACGATCCCGCCACCAGCGATGATCCCCGAATTGTCATCGAGAACGAAGCCAAGCCCTCCCTCCGCATTCTCAAGTACGACCAGCAGACTAATAAGCCCCTCTCCGATACCACATTTGAGGTTTACCGGGATACCACGCTCATCGGCACATACACCACCGATAAGGCTGGAGAGATCATCCTGACGGAGCTTGAACCGGGCACTTACCTTGTTAAAGAGGTCAATACCCAGGATACTCATGTGGTCAACTCCACGCCCCAGCAGATCGAAGTCAAAGCCGGTCAGCGTGATCCTGCCCAGCTTGTGTTCTTCAATCTGGTGAAGCCGGGAATCCATCTCATCAAGGTGGACAGCCAGACCATGAAGCCCCTGCCTAATGCGACCTATCTCATCTCCAAGGTGGGTGGGAGCTACGCCAAGGAGTTTACCACGGATAAGAACGGAGAGGTCGATCTATCCAGGCTGGAGCCGGGGGCTTATACCGTCAAGGAAGTCAAGGCCCCGGATGGATATTTGATCGATGACGGTATTCGCACCGTAGAAATCAAGGGCGGAGAAAACGCCGGCTTTGTTTTTACCGATACCGCCAAGCCCACCCTGACGGTGGTGAAGTATGATCCTCTCCAGAACAAACATCTGCCTGGGGCCACCTTCCGCATTGCGAAGGTGGAGGACGGCAGCCACTACCTGGACCGAGTAACGGATACCCAGGGCTGTATCACCATTGACAACTTGGAGCCAGGTGTTTACTCCATCCAGGAGCAGGCAGCTCCGGCCGGATATGTTCTCAACGATACCGAATACCATGTGGAGCTGTTTCCCGGCAAGACCTCTGAACTGGTAGTGGTCAACGAGGCCAAACCCGACCTGAAGATCATAAAGACCGATGCCATCACGGGGGAGCCTGTGTCTGGCGTGACCTTTACCATCAAGGAGGCGGATGGGCACACCATCACCACTGAGGCCACTAATGCCACTGGCGAAATTCTGCTGGAGGATATGAATCCCGGCGTGGTGGAGGTTTGGGAACAGAGCGTTCCCAATGATTACCTCATCAATGAGGAACACCAGCTCATCACTCTCGTACCCAACCAGACCGCCACCGTCCACTTCCAGAACTACCCCAAGCCTGGGCTGACCGTCACTAAGCTGGACAGCGTGACTGGTGACCCCATCAAGGGAGCCAAATTCAAGGTGACTTACGCATCCAACAATACCTTCACTGGGGAGATCAACGACCTTGGCGCATACTTCACGGATGATGCTGGCCAGTTCTCCCTTACCAACCTTCAGGACGGTTGGTACCGGGTGGAGGAAGTTGAGCCCGCAAAGGGCTATGCCATCAAGGATTCCGCCGTGCAGGAGTGCTATATCAAGGCAGGGACTTCTAAGGTCCTCACCTTTGAGAACACTCCGCTGAGCGCCCTGGTGGTCTGGAAGTATGACAGTGTGACCCATGAGGCCGTGGAAGGGGCCACATTCCAGGTGCGCTATCTCGCTGGTGCCAGTGGAACTGGCGGAACGGTGATTGGAACCTATAAGACCAGCAACAACGGCAGTTTCACCGTTACGAACCTGAAGACTGGTACCTATGTAGTGGAGGAAATTGCATCTGATGAGGCCCACGTCATTGATACCGCCCCCCAGACCGTCTTTATCTCCGGCAAGGATCAGGATGTGGTGCAGCTCTATTTTGGCAATGCCCCCAAGGGGAGTCTGCTGGTCAAGAAAGTTGATGCTATTACCGGGAAACCTCTCTCCGATGTGGAGTTCCATGTAACAACCACAGACGGGACGAATGTGGGCACTGCCAATGGCAAGTTCGTCACTGACTCCAGCGGCAGTTTCACGGTGCCGAATGTGGAACCGGGTACCTCCCTCATTGTAAAGGAAAGCCGTGCCAAGGCAGGGTACATCCTGGATGATACTCCCCAGACTGCGGTGATCCAGAGCGGAAAAACCGTTACGCTGGAGTTCCGCAATCAGCCCAAAGGCACACTGGTCATTGTCAAGCGGGATGCGGACACCAAAAAGCCCTTGCAGGGTGCAGAGTTCCGGGTGACCACCTCAGACGGCAAGTATGTGGACGCCCAGGGCGGCGCAGTCAGCACCATGGGCCTCTATACCACGGACAAAAACGGGCAGATCATCATCACTGGGCTGAAACCTTGCACCGTGGTGGTGTCCGAGACCAAGGCGCCCCGCGGCTATGTGTTGGACGAAACACCCCAGACGGTGGCCATCAACGCCAACGACACCCAGACTCTCTATTTCTACGACAAGCCCACCCCTGTTGGCGACCTGAAGGTGCTGAAGCTGGACGAGGAGACCCGGCAGCCCATTCAGGGCGTGGAGTTTTCCATCATCAGGATCAATGGGGAGCGGCTGGGCCTCTACCGCACCAACAGCAAGGGTATCATCTATCTGGAGGACTTGGAGCCGGGCTGGTACACCGTCCAGGAAACCAAGGCCGCCAAGGACTATCGGCTGGATGCCGAGCCCAAGGACATTGAGGTCAAGAACGGTAAGACCGCCACGCTGGAGGTCACCAACCGGCTCACCGGCTCCGCTCTTATCCACAAGGTGGACTCGGTCACCGGCAAGGGCATCTACGGTGTGACCTTCCTGGTCAGCGACGCCAAGGGAAATCCCGTGGGCCAGTACACCTCTGACCAGGATGGCTATGTCTATGTAGACGGCGACCTGGACGATGGAAAGTACCTCGCCCGTGAGATCCAGCAGGCCGAGGGCTATCTGCCCGACACCACTGTCAAGACCTTCTGGGTGGAATATGGCGGGTGTAGTACCATCACCTGGTACAACACCCCCACCACTGGGCAGATCCAGATCACCAAGACCTCCGCAGACTACAACCCCACCAACGGCTGGCCCGCCGGTACCACCATCCCCGGCTGCGAGTTTGAGGTCTACAATAAGGCTGGGGACCTGGTGGACACAATCAGGACGGATAAAAACGGTATCGCCGCCACCCGTACCCTGCCCCTGGGCCAGTACAAGGTGGTGGAGAGCAAGGCCGCAAACTTTTACGCCCTGGACAGCACGCCCTTCTATGTGGAGCTGCAGTTTGCCGGTCAGATCGTCCGCATCGCCGCTACCAACAAGAGCTTAATCACCAGCGTTGGCATCAATAAGGCCGGCTACAAGGAGGTTATGCCCGGTCAGATGGAGCGGTTTACCTTTACCGGCATTGGCAACACCTCCACGGTAGCCCTCCAGAACTTCTACTGGAGGGACACCATCCCTGTGGATGCCCTGCGGCTGAACAGGATCGTCACCGGCACCTGGAACGTGCCCTCCAGCTATAAGCTGGTCTACCTCACCAACATGAGCGGTGGGCAGTACCGGACGCTGGCGGACAACCTCTCTACCAGCAAGAACTACACCATCGACACCAGTCCTGTGGCCCTGGGCCTTGCCAATGGCGAGTACGTCACCGAGGTGATGGCGCTCTTCGGCGTTGTCCCGGCTGGCTTCCACCAGGTAGAGGCTCCTGTCCTGGACTTCACGGTGGTGAGCTGGCTCCAGAACGGGTATCAGTTTACCAACCAGGCCGATGCGGGCGGCAGCTACAACGGAGCGTGGGTACAGGCCAACACCCGCTGGGTGACCTCGGTCTACGCTCCCACCAAGCCCCTGCCCCGGACGGGGTACTGAGCCATGGGGTATGAGCGCGTGACCGAGAGGCCCTCTGTGGTCTACCATTACACCAAACGGGAAAACCTTCCAAGCATTCTCAGGGATGGACGGATCAAGCGCATGGGCGATACCGAGTGCTGGTTCTGCCTCTCCCTTGAAGATACTCTCTCTGTTATGAAAGATACCGTCATGATGGAGGGCAAGCCCTATTACAAGGTCGGAGGCCGATTGGCCCATTACCCCAAGTTCATTCCGGACGATTACATCATCCTGAAGCTTACCCCCAGGTGGCAGAGCGGAGAGTGGGTACGATGGATGCAGGAGCTTCCTCCGGAAGCGGACACGCAGCTCAGAGAGGCGGCGGAAGCGTTCAGCATGAAGAAGATCGGCTTCCGGGGGGACATGAAGTTTTACCCGAATCCCGAGGTGCTGGAGTGTTCCCAGCTTCTCCAACTGCCCCGGTGCGAAATGCTCCAGAGACAGGAACAGACGATGTGAATACGAATCACGGAGCGGAGCGTTCATCGTTGAACGCTCCGCTCCAACATTAAGGAAGTGAGAATATGGCTCAACAGCTTGACATGGAACTGTTAGATTTGAAGCCCCATAGCTGCGAGTTCTGCTATTGGTGGGATGGGAGAAGGCGCGCCTGTGAGCGTGATTCCTGCTACTATGGGCGTCCTTTGGATCTGCCCCCGCCCACCGAGTGCGATGAATGCCCGTACCGTGGGGATCATCCTTGTATCGGCTGGTGTACCAAGGAGATCATGCGGAAGCAAGGCCTCCTGCCCGTGCGGAAGGAGGAATGAGGATGGAACTACGAAAAATGCGGGGCATGGAGCATCTGTATGTTTACAGCCAATCCCAGCAGATTAGCCAGCAGACCGGCCTTGTTGGATACCTACGAGGTGACTACGGGGAAAGTGGAAAACAGTTCTGGACGACATGGTTTGATAATCGGCCTGATTGGAACACCCCGGAGTTTAAGCATGATCTGCAGCGCACCATAGATCGTCTTCGCTATGAGACCAAACAACTTACGGATCGGGAACGGCTTTCCTCGTTGTGCCTCAACGATTTGGAAAGTTGTATCACAGAAGATCGGCACTGGTTTGGCTTCCGAGCAGATAGCGAGCAGTATGCCTATCTCCTAAAGTGCAACCCATACAAGGGGGATTACAATTTCTATGTGTACTGCTACAAGAAGGATTGGCTTGACCAGCACATGGTGAGGGCTGAGAAGGGTATCCGCTTTATCGACCCTGAGTACAACGAACATTTCCGTATCCCGGACGGAGGAAAGATCCGCATTACCAGAGCGGATGGCTCCCAAGATGAGTATGCTTGCAGGTATATTGATGATTCTCACATGGAACTTATGGATGGGAGGAACAGTGTGTACCACATCTGTCAGTTTGCTGAGCTCATGGAGCACAACGGAAACACTGTGGAGCCTGTCTGCCCTACCCTTGGAGAACAAAAATCCATGCCAACCCACCATCAGGGCATGGAGCAAGCCATGGGCTGAAGCCCAGAAATTATGGAGGTACATCATGAAAAGTAACAGAAAGAAGAAAGCCATGCTGACCATCCTTGCTCTCGCCCTTTGTGCAGGTACTCTCTGTATTCCGGCTCTTGCTGCCGGAGGGGATGTGGCAGGAGCAGTGCAGGAGGCGTGGAAAAGTGCGGCGACTCAGATCAAGACGGTGGTGGACACCGTTGTCTTTCCCGCTCTGGATATGATCCTTGCCATCGCCTTCTTCGGTAAATTGGGCATGGCGTACTTTGACTACAGAAAGCATGGTCAATTCGAATGGACAGGCCCGGTGATCCTCTTTGCCTGTCTCATCTTCACCTTGACGGCTCCGCTCTATGTGTGGAAGATCATCGGGCTGTGAGAGTGCTTATACCATACACGATTGGAGGTGAAAACCGTTGTTCATTTGGGACTTTGTTGCCTCCACAGTCCTGAACGCCATTATCGACTGGTTCTACAGCCTGATGGTAGGCTTCCTTGGGGACTTCTTCGTCATGATGGAGAACATGGGGGTAGAATTGTTCGAACTTCCTTGGGTCCAGTCCATCGTTGCCTTCTTTGGCAACCTTGGTTGGGCGCTCTTTGCTGTAAGCCTTGTGGTCTGCGCCTTCGAATGTGGGATCGAATACTCCAATGGCAGAGGGGATATCAAACGAACTGCCATGGGGATTATCAAGGGATTTATGGCAATAAGCCTCTTCACCACCGTTCCCGTCAGGCTTTACTCCCTCTGTGTTTCGCTGCAAGGGCTCCTGACCAAAGGCCTGGTTGGTGACAGCAATACCATCGGTGCTCTGGGGAACAGTATTGTAGACGGCTTTACCACCTCCAAAGGCCTTATGGAGAGCGGTGGGACAGCAGTTATCGGCTCGGTTACAGTGGGGCCAATCATGCTCCTTTTTTGCCTTATCCTTGCGGCTTACTCCATCGTAAAAGTGTTCTTTGCCAATTTGAAACGGGGCGGCATCCTGCTCATTCAGATCGCCGTGGGAAGTCTCTATATGTTCAGCGTACCCCGAGGGTACACGGACGGCTTCGTAGCCTGGATGAAACAGATAATTGGACTGTGCCTGACGGCCTTCCTTCAGTCTACGATCCTTGTTGCCGGAATGCTTGTGTTCAGCGACCATCCCCTCCTTGGGCTTGGGTTGCTCCTCTCCGCTGGGGAAGTCCCCAGGATCGCCGGGGCTTTTGGTCTGGATACCAACACCAGGGCAAACCTCATGTCCGCCGTTTACACGGTGCAGACCGTGGTCAACACCACCCAGAGAATCGCTCAAGCTGCCTCCACAGCAGCATAAAGGAGGTCAAAACCAAAGATGGCCATTCAAGACTCCATCACGATGGGGAGTCTCTTCGATGGCATCGGAGGATTCCCCCTCGCAGCCGTTAGAAACGGCATCAAACCTCTATGGGCCAGTGAGATCGAAGCCTTCCCCATCGAGGTCACCAATCATCACTTCCCTGATATGATCCATGTCGGGGACATCACAAAACTCAATGGTGGAGAGCTGCCGCCTGTGGATATCATCTGCGGAGGCAGTCCGTGCCAAGATCTATCAGTGGCTGGAGCAAGAGCCGGATTAGCCGGAGAACGCTCCGGCCTTTTTATGGAGCAAGTACGGCTCGTAAAGGAGATGAGAGCAGCAGATGAATTACGAGGGAGAACAGATCACCTTATTCGGCCTCGATTCATGGTCTGGGAGAACGTGCCCGGAGCCTTCTCCAGCGGCACCGAAAAGGGGGAAGATTTCCGAATCGTCCTCGAAGAAATCATTGGAGTTAGCTTTCATGGCATTCATGTACCTCGACCTGACTCCGGGGCATGGGGATCTGCTGGGGCTTGCGTATTGGGAGATTCGTTCTCCCTGGCTTGGCGATGTCTTGACGCTCAATACTGGGGTGTCCCCCAAAGACGTAAGAGGATCTTCCTTGTCGCAGATTTTGGAGGCCAATGTGCCGAGCAAATACTATTTGACCCCGAGAGCTTGTCTGGGTATCCTCCGCAGGGCGAAGGAGCGGGGCAAGGAACTTCCCCCGCAGTTGGAGATGGCCCTGAAGATACAGGCGGGGATCATTCCTCTTGCTGAGATCCCCCGGCCACCCCTGGCCTTCCATATCAATCAGGGAGAAGAAACCATTGACCTCGGCGAGACTGCCGGGGCGCTCATGGCGACCACCAATATGCAGATGCAGACCTTTATCTCGCAGGCGGACGGATCAACAGAGGAGAAAGAAATTGCCGCCTTTGCCGCCAATCAGAGGGATGAGGTGCGGGATCTCTGCGGCGTAGCAGGAGCTTTGGGCGCTCAACCCGGCATGAAACAGCAGACATTTTTATGCCTGAACGACCAGGGCGGCGACCGGATGGATGTGACGGTGGACAAAACAGCCACCCTCCGGGCCCAGATGAACGCCCATCAGCCCTTGGTCCTCTATGAGAATCACGGCATTGATGCCCGATACACCGGCCCCCATGAGGTATCTCCGACCATATCAGCAAGAGGTGGAACGGGCGGAAACAACCTCCCACTGGTGGCAGAACCTGCGGAGGATTCTCCAGTGCTGTGCATCACCGGCAATGCCATTGACCGCCAGCCGCTGAACGGCGGGAATGGTCTCGGCATTCAGGAAGGTGTAGCCTACACCCTCACGGCGACCGATCATCATGCCATATTCAGCCGTCAGCGGATAGATCAGTTTGCAGAGGGTGATGTGGCTTCTACGGAGAGCGCCCGACAGCACAAGGATGCCACCGATCTTGTCTATCAGGCCACGGTGGGGGCCTTGACTTGCAGCGATGCCAAAGGCCCCAATCAGCAATATGTTGGACAGGACAAGCTGATCGTGGAAGCGCCCCAGCTCATCCGCCGCCTGACCCCTATGGAGTGTGAACGACTCCAGGGCTTCCCCGATGGGTGGACCTCTATCCCCGGAGCGACAGATGCCAAAAGGTATAAGGCTCTTGGCAATTCCGTAGCCATTCCCTGCGTTGAATTTGTTCTCTCCGGAATCGCCGCAGCCATCCGAAGCGGTCTCTAACATAGTTGATTTTGCTTGCTTTTCCACCATCGTTTTCGTTGGTATTGGTGATAGCTTTGTGATGGGACTTTAGATATACTTGCTTGCGAAAGGAGGAAAGCAATATGGATGAACGGATCAAAAATCTCTGTGCCCCGATTCCTGAGTCCCTCCACGAAAAAGTGCGGCAGAAGCAGGGAGAGTCGGGCAAAAACCTTGGCGAGTACATGACATGGCTCATCACGGAATTTTACAAGCAGGAAGGAGTGGTAATGATGAAAGGCGACCAGCGCACCGTAGCGTTCCAAGTGGATGCGGAACTCTTCGAGAAGTTCAAGGAGTTCCTCAAGTCTAAGGGCATCAAGCAAAACGCCTTCTTCGTGGATTGTATCCTGAAGGCTCTGGATGAAGTTGCTGGAGCGGAAGCCCCGCAGAGTGAGGGGGTGTGACTATGGAAGAAAATATCCAGATTTCCTTTGACTCGACCGATCTTGCCGGCATGATCAAAATCATGGATGAGCATGGGGGCAGTGAATATCCGTTCAGGGGAAAGAATCAGGACCAGGAGGATATCACCATCTCTGTGTTCAAAGATAAGATCGTTACGATCACCTATCAATCCAACGGCTGGACCAGGAAGAATGTGTACTATCGAGACGGAGTGAGTGAGGAACTCTTTCCAGGGAGATGGGATGACCAGGGGATGTCCGAACCTCAATTCGGCTAACCCAAGATTCCGATGTGCTATGCTGGGGCTCACAGCAGTGTGGGACCCAGCTTGCTTTTTGAAATGATTGCGAAACCAGAATGGAGGGAGATGTGTTACCGTGTTTATCTACCCCAGCAATCTGAAAGCCAAACCGAAGATGTGGCTATGGGAACTGCGCTCCCTCGCCATTATCGGCATTGGACTCATCCTGTCTGTTTTTTCGCTGGCCAATGGTCTGAGCGGTCTACCGCTTATCCTGACCTTCCTCTACGGCTTTTTGTCCATCAAGGTGGACGATACCAGTGTCCTTGACTTTCTGCGGTTCGCCGCAGATTTCCTCATCTTGAAACAGCAATACTACGAATGGAGGCAAGAGCAGTGACTCAAAAACAGAAGAAAGAAATGCGCCAGCGGGCCTCCACACGGCAGCTCATGGGCATTAAGGAACTCACCGATCATGGGGTCAAAACCCTGAACGGTGAGTTTGTTGTTTATCTCATCCGCCCGGATAACCTCTCCGTCATGCCGGAGGAGGCTGTTCGGAACAGAGTCCTTTCTCTCACCAATCTTCTCAGAGCCTCCCAGGAACTTTACATGGTAGCCCTGGATTCCAGAGAGTCCTTCCAGCACAACAGGGATTGGTATCAGGAGAGGATCGAACAGGAACAGCTCCCGGCTGTGCGGGAACTACTTCGGAAGGACAGCGCCCATTTGGATAAGATCCAGACAGGCACAGCCTCCTCCAGAGAGTTTGCCTTGCTCATAAAGGCGGATAGTAAACTGCCCCTGGACCAGCCTCAGCTCGTTCAGATCGAAAAGCGCATCCACGGCTGTGGATTCTCTGTCCGGCTGGCCCAGAGCCAGGACATCAAAAGAGTTCTCGCTGTGTACTACCAGCAGGACGCCTTTACTGATGACTTCAAAAATTATGACGGAGAAGGGACGGTGAAAGAGTGTGAAGCAGCAGAGGAAGAAAACCGATAAGAAAGCCCCACCCAAGAAAAAGAGCGTTGCCCAGCCAGAGTGGAGACCCAAGGACTTTCTGGACATGGTCGCTCCCACGGCGGTCAAATTCAACACCGACCACTACATCCTGGGCAGCACCTATCGCTGCGCCATGGCGGTCAAAAGCTACCCGTCCAAGACGGATGACCTGGCGATTCTCCGCCATCTGGGAGAGCGGAGCGGGGTCACCCTCCGCATCTATACACGAAAGGTAACTCCTGCCGAAGAAAATGCCATCCTTCATAACGCCAGCAATCGCAGCCGGATGGAACGAAGCAATACCGATAACCTCAAGCAGAGCGTCACCGCCGAGGCCAACCTTCAGGATGTGGTCACCCTCATTACCACTATGCAGAGGAATCAGGAGCCCTTGATTCACTGCTCCGTATTTCTGGAGCTATGCGCCAAGGACATGGAGGCCCTCAAGTCCCTCAAGGACGAGGTAACTGCCGAACTGACCCGCTCTAAGCTGGGGGCAGATGCCCTGCTCCTTCGTCAGCAGGAGGGTTTCTTTTCCGTCAATCCCTTTGGGAGCAACCAATTTGGAACACAGTTTGAGCGTGTCCTCCCGGCCTCCTCTGTGGGCAATCTGTTCCCTTTCAATTACTCCGGCAAAACAGATACGACCGGCTTTTATATCGGCAGGGATAAGTATGGCAGCAACATCATTGTGGATCTGGAGCGCAGGGCTGAAGACAAGACCACCGGCAGTGTTCTCATTTTGGGCAACTCTGGCCAAGGCAAGAGCTATCTGCTCAAATTACTTCTGTGCAACATCTTGGAGAGTGGTAAGAATATCATCTGCCTTGATCCAGAGCATGAACTGGTAGAGCTGTGCGAAAGCCTGGGCGGATGTTTTATCGATCTCATGGATGGGCGGTACAAGATCAACCCTCTGGAGCCGAAGCTGTGGAGCGAGGATGCCGAAGATGACGATACTGCCCCGGCCGCCTTTCGTCAGAGAACGGTCCTCTCCCAGCACATCTCCTTCCTCAAGGACTTCTTCCGCAGTTACAAAGCCTTTGAGGACAGGCACATCGATACCATTGAGATTATGCTGGAGAGGCTTTATGATCACTTCGATATCACAGATGATACGGACTTCTCCGGGCTGAACTCGGATGAGTATCCCATTCTCTCCGACCTTTACACCATCATAGAGAACGCCTATGAGAACTACGACAGAGAGGAAAAGCCCCTCTATACGAAGGAGTTGCTGCAGGAGATCCTGCTTGGGCTCCATTCCATGTGCAGAGGTGCTGAGAGCCGCTTCTTCAATGGACACACCAATGTCACCTCGGACCGCTTTCTTGTGTTCGGTGTGAAGGGGCTCCTTCAGTCCGGAGGGAACGTGAAGGATGCCATGTTGTTCAACACGCTGTCCTATCTAAGTCACCGTCTGCTGACCCAAGGCAACACCGTGGCTACGCTGGATGAGCTTCATGTGTGGCTGTCCAATAAGATCGCCATCGAGTACATCAGGAACATCTTGAAACGAGCCCGAAAGAAAGAGTCCTCCATGATCCTGGCAAGCCAGAATCTGGAGGACTTTATGCTGCCCGGCGTGGCGGAGTTCACGAAACCCCTCTTTGCGATTCCTACCCACCAGTTTTTGTTCAACGCCGGAGCCATCGACAAAAGGCTCTACATGGACTCCCTACAGTTGGAGACATCCGAGTATGAACTCATCCGCCAGGCCGTGAAGGGGCTCTGCCTCTATAAATGCGGCAACGAAAGGTATCTACTTGAGGTCCATGCCCCGGACTACAAAGCCTCCCTGTTCGGGGACGCTGGCGGGAAGTGAGGGATAGTCAATGGATCTGCGGGAGCAAAATTTTGGCGTCGAGGTGGAGATGACGGGATTGACACGGTCCGCTGCATCCCAGGTGGCCGCTGAATACTTTCACCACCGAGCCTCCCATGTGGGCGGAGTCTATGATGCCTACGCAGTTGAGGATAACGAAGGCCGTGAGTGGAAATTTGTGAGTGACGGCAGTCTCAACTGTCAGAAGAAAGAATCTGGCCGACTTGTTTCGGCCAGCAGGCTGTATAGCGTAGAAATGGTCACGCCGATTTGTACCTATCGGGATATTGAAACGATCCAGGAATTGCTCCGTAAGCTCAGACAAAATGGGGCGTTCGTAAACAGCTCCTGCGGTGTTCATATCCATGTGAACGCTGCACCCTTCACTGCCCCTAAATTGAGAAACCTGGTCAACATTGTAGCCTCCAAGGAAGACATGATCTATAAGGCACTGCAAGTGAGCCAAAGCAGAGAAGTGAACTACTGCAAAAGGATAGAACCCAGTTTTCTGGAGGAGATCAACCGTAGAAAGCCCAAGACCATGGAGGAGCTGAAATCGATTTGGTATCATGGTGGGGACGGAAGTCATGAGCATTACCACAGCAGCCGTTATCACTGCCTGAATCTCCACAGTGTGTTTCAAAAGGGCACCATTGAGTTTCGAGCTTTCAACGGTGAGATCCATGCAGGAAAAATCAAGGCATATATCCAATTCTGTCTTGCAATCACGGCCCAGGCTTACAATCAGCAGTACGCAAAACCGGATCGGACCATCACCACCAACGACAAATACAGTTTCCGTGTCTGGCTGCTCCGACTTGGCCTCATAGGAGATGAGTTCAAAACCGCCCGCCTCCACCTACTCAATCATTTGGAGGGGAATATCGCATGGCGTGACCCAGCTCAGGCACAGCGGCAGCAGGAAAGGCTTCGGCAGCAACAGGAAGAAGCTCGGCACATTGAAGAACAACGCCAGCAGGAGCAACAGGCAAGGACGAGGCAGGAACACAGTCAAGAGATACAGGGATTCTCTGGCCTGTCAATGATTTAGGAGGATACAATATGCGTGATTCAATTTACGCCGCCTACGGCAGCAATCTCAACTTTTCTCAGATGGCTATGCGCTGTCCTGATGCGAAGGTACTTACAAAGGCACGACTGGATGGCTATGAGCTGGTGTTCCGTGGAAACCCTCACGGTGCTGTTGCAACCATTGAGCCCAGAGAGGGTTCCAGTGTTCCCATCCTGCTTTGGACGATCAGCAAAAAGGATGAACAGGCCTTGGATCGCTATGAGGGATACCCCAGCTTTTATGGAAAGCAAAGCATGACCTTTCAAGCGGAGGAACAGGATGTCTCCGCCATGGTGTATGTAATGACACCCGGCCATCCCGCAGGGGTGCCTTCCAGATTTTACTTGAGCACCATCATGGAAGGCTACCAGGACTGTGGCTTCGATCCCGCCCCCTTGAAGCTGGCCATGAGGCGGAGCCATGAGTTAATGGAGCAGGAAGCAACGTATGGCCATCAATTTACGCTCTACTAAGTAGGACCAACATAAGCCGACAACAAGAGCAAGGAGGTGTAACAATGCCCACTACCGCACTCAACTTTATCAGGGCTGGGATTGCTGCCCTCAACGATCCCAAGGGGCGGAAAGTCATTGGGAGTATCCTAATAACGATCCTCACTCCTGCCATTCTGCTCGTGGCCCTTCTGTGTTGCCTCGGGTCAGGAACGGCACAGCACAATCAAGCCATGGTGGGTGCCCTTTTCTATGGCGGCTCCCTATCTCCTGGGGCTCCCCCAGAAGTTCAGGAGGAGTTTGACCGCATAAGCGGGTTCTTCGCCCAAATCGATTCACAGGTCGCCGCACTCAATCAGAATGTGGAGGATAGCGGGATCGACCCCACTCAGGTCAAGGCTGCCTACTACGCTATGTGCTTGAAGGGAAACACAGTGACTGCCAATGAAGTCACTCGTTGCTTCTACACCTTGGAGACCCGCACCAGGTCTATCACCACCTTGGATGAGGAGGGCAATGAGGTCGAAACGGAAGAAGAGTACACCGTGGTCGTTCCGAAGTCGCTCGATGCTTCCTGCTCCAGCCTTGCCGCATACCTGGGCCGTGAAGTCACCGCCGATGATCTTGGGAACATTCAAGCGATCTATTATCAGGTCTCAGGCCGAAGCGGTGAAGCCTACGATGGCGACTTCCTCCGGGGGAGTGGATACAGTACTGCCATAGATATATCTGGCTTCACAGATCCCGCCACAAAGAACGCTCATGACCTTGCTGCATACGCCGTGCAAGCATGGGAGTCCGGCTGGGGATATGTGTGGGGGACCTTTGGAAATGTGCTGACCGATTCTCTGTTGGAATACAAAGTGGAACAGTATCCGGACGGAGTCGGTAACCATGAGGATTTCATCCGAACCCATTGGCTGGGAGGGCGCACTGCGGATTGCATCGGATTGATAAAAGGATACGGCTGGCTTGATACTGATACGCTCACCATCAAGTATGGTACAAACGGGATGCCCGATATAGGCGCCAACTCTATGTACCACAACGCCACGGTAACTGGGACCATCGACACGATGCCGGAAACTCCCGGTCTCGCCGTCTGGATGGAAGGTCATATTGGAGTCTATATCGGAGGCGGTGAAGTGATTGAGGCCAGCAGCACACGCAGAGGTGTGGTCAAAACAAAACTGGCCGGTCGTGGATGGACTGCATGGTTAGAGGTGCCGTACATCAGTTATGACTAAGGAAGGAGCATCAGGCTATGAGCAACAAGGTTGAAATCAAAATCATGTTTGAAGCGGAGAAGCTGGATGCCCTGGAGGTGTTCTTGGGTGAGAGCAACTCCAGTGTCCAGAAAAAGCTGGCGGAAGACCTCCAGCATCTCTATGAGAAAACAGTTCCCGAACCTGTGCGGAAGTTTGTTGATGCAAAGGCCGGCACGAAACCCCGGCGGTCATCTTCCTCTGGAAGTTCACAGGCCAGGGCAAAGATTCCATCTACTACCCAGAAGGAGCCTGATGAGCGTGGTCAATCGGGAGGCCAACCTGCCACTGAATGAGCGTGGCAGGATCAACTCATAACAACCCCGCTGTGGCCGCACAGGAAGCCCTGTACGGCCATTTTTCTGCCCAAGTAGGGCAACCTACCCCAGAGGGCAGGTTATCCCCCGTTTCGGGCAGTTTGGGGAGGGTCGAAAAGCAAGCTGGAGAAAGGGAGTGGGTCGCAAGCGCCCCCTCCCGCTCACAACCGCCCGCAGTGCGGACGGTTTCGAGGTCGTTGGAGTGCGTCATGGCAGACCTTTTCCGCCGATAATTGTGTCAGCTATGGCGAAAACGACCAAATATCAAGGGTTTTAAGTGTGTCGTGCCATGATTTGAAGGAGGTTGGAGCATGAGTGACAAAAAGCGGTTTGCCCTATGGGTAGGGACAGACACACTGGATCTGGTGAAGCTCAACTACAAGGGCGACAACTGCAAAACACAGAGCGAGTATATCGAGAAGGCTATCCATTTCTACACCAGCTACATTAACGCCACCCACGCCGAAGCGTACCTCCCTCGCATCCTGGCAGATGTGCTGGAGGGAAAGCTCACCGTACTCGGAGATCGAATTGGAGCGTTGCTTTTCAAGCTGTCAGTGGAACAGGCCATCGCTGACAACATCCTCTCCTACTACACCGACATGAACATGGGAACGCTCAAGGAACTTCGTGCGAAGTGTGCCCAAGATGTGATGCGGACCAACGGCAAGATCAGTTTTGAGGATGCGTTGAAGTTCCAGAAGGATCTGTGATAGTACATGGTCAAACTGATTCTCAAGAGCGGCTACATCAAGTCTGGCGATGCCGCCACCGGCTACCTGAACTACATTGCAACTCGTGAGCGGGTAGAAGTGCTCCACGGGAATGGTCACCCCACCCCGGCACAGCAGAAGCTCATTGCAGAACTGCTCCATGATTTCCCGGACAGCAAGAACTCCTATGAGTACGCTGACTATGAAGAAGCACCTACCTTCGGAGCAGCTTCCAAGTTCATCACTGCCGCATTGGATGCCAACGCTCATATTGCAATGGAGCGGGAAGGCTACATGAAATACATTGCCACCCGGCCTCGTGTCGAGCGCCGGGGAGAGCATGGGCTGTTCAGTTCAGAAATGAATGTGTCCCTTGATACGGCAGTGAGCCAACTCAACTCTCATCCGGGCAACGTGTGGACATTGATCTTCTCCTTGCGGCGGGAGGATGCCGCACGATTGGGCTACGATAACGCTGAGGCATGGCACAACTTGCTCCTCTCACACATTCAGGAGATCGCCTCCGCTATAAAAATCAAGCCAGACCAGTTGCGCTGGTATGCTGCTTTCCATGATGAGGGCCACCATCCTCATGTACACATGATGGTCTGGTCGGATGACCCTAAGCAGGGATACCTGACCAAAGATGGCATCAAAACGATCCGTTCAAAGCTCGCCAATTCGATTTTTAGGGATGAGATGTACCACCTCTATGAGCAGAAGGACATCTCCTATAAAGAGCTTACCAAGCAGAGCCATACTGCGCTAAAAGATCTGACTGCCTCTCTCAGTAGGGTCACAGTGGACAGTCCTGCGTTGGAGCAAAAGATGGTGGAACTCTCCGCCATGCTCAAGAGGACTTCCGGGAAAAAGGTCTATGGCTATCTGAAGCGGCCCGTCAAGGACAAAATCGATTCCATTGTGGATGACCTGGCCTCTATCCCCGAGGTGGCTCAGTGCTATGCCAAGTGGAACGAGTTGCGGGATCAACTGGAGAGCTACTACAAAGATAAGCCCAGAGAGTATCTGCCGCTCTCACAGCAGAAAGAGTTCAAGGCTATCAAAAACATGGTGATCCAAGAAGCTCTCAAATTGGAGATGGACACCATTGCCTTCGAGGATGAAGGAATGGTGGATGAGCCAGAAGAAGCGCTGAATGAGGAAGAGTCCGCTGAAGGCTCTGGAGCGCAGACCATCTACCAACAGGCAGCGGAATATCGTGAGGCAAAAGCAATGCTGATGGATGAGGGCGCACCCGGCGAAGGAAAACTGCTTGCAATGCGTACTCTGGAGCGACTGTGGGAGCATGGATTTACCGCTGCCGCCCACCAGCTTGGTAAGGCGTGGCGGGATGGCCTTCTGAACGGGAACAAGGATGAGTTCAAAGCCGAAATATGGTTTCGGAGATCAGCGGAAGCTGGGAACGACTATTCTCAGTATGCTCTCGGCAAACTCCTCCAGGGGCAGGGAAAGATCAGTGAGGCCATTGAGTGGTACGAGAAAGCAGGCAACCAATACGCTCACTACCGTCTGGGGAAATTGTACCTCACCGGCAAAGGCGTGTCCAGGGATGTAGAACGAGCCATCCGAGATCTGACCATCTCCGCTGAAAGCGGAAACCAATATGCCCAATATGCTCTTGGGAAACTGTACCTCATGGGAAAAGAAGTCGAGAAAAACGGCGAGCTGGCGCTGAAGTGGCTGACTGCCGCTGCCAGGCAGGGCAATGAGTATGCCCAATTCTTTCTGGACCGCTTTGACTACTTCCTCAGCCACCAAGAGCCGGGAGTTGCCGCCTCAGTGATTCGCTTGCTTCATCACATGGGCAGGATCTTCGAGGACAGCAGCAAGCTGCCCCGGCATCCATCTGATATCCGAATGGACAGCAAACGGCGGCGACAGCTTATGGAATTGAAGCGAGCCCGTGGACTCCGCATAGACGATCATGAACAAAAAGTGTAGATGGGCAGATACCCTCTGCCCATTTGGAAGGAGGATAAGAATGCCTTACATCCCATTCACGGACGAACAAAAAAGAACGGCCAACAGCATAGACCTTGCGGTGTTTCTTCGCTGCCAGGGTGAACAGCTCATCCGCTCCGGCCCGGAGATGCGGATGAAGTCCAACCACTCCATTACGATCAATGGGAACAAGTGGTACGATCACGCCATTCGAAAAGGCGGCGGCCCGGTTGACTTCGTCCAGTATTTCTATAACATGGACTATCAGGGAGCCATGCAGATGCTGTTGGGCGGGTATGGTATCTCCGTGCCTTTCCCCACAGCGATGCCCAAACCCCCGAAGCCTGAGAAGGAGTTCACGATCCCCAAAGCCAACAAGAATATGCGGAGAGTGTTTGCGTACCTTTCAAAATCAAGGGGTATCGATCCCAAAGTTCTCTCTGTCTTTGCAAAGAAGGAACTCATCTATGAGGATGCAGCTCACCACAATGCAGTTTTCGTAGGCCGTGGCGCAGATGGAACTCCCCATCATGCCCACCTGCGCAGTACGCAAAGCTTCGGCAAAACCTTCCGCATCAATGAAGCCGGAAGTAAACCCCAGTATAGCTTCCATTGGGTGGGGCAGAACGACACTCTTTACGCATTCGAGGCACCTATTGATTTGCTTTCCTACATCTCCCTCTACCCGGAAAGGTGGGAGGATTCCAGTTATGTGGCCCTCTGTGGCCTGTCCGAGAAGCCGATCCTCTGGATGTTGGAGCAGTATCCCAATCTCAAACAGGTCACTCTCTGCCTTGATAACGACCAGGCTGGCATTGAGGCAACTAAAAGGATCACGAACATTTTGGCGGAGAAGGGATATGAGGATGTCATTTGCAGTTTCTCCATGCGGAAGGATTGGAACGAAGACCTAAAGGCTGCAAAAGGGCTTGCTCAAGTTGAGCAAAGCAGCGTCCGAAAGCTTGATGAAAGTATGCTGGAGGAACTGGTGTCAGACACTTCTGCCGATAATGGGAAGCTGGCGAAGATGAAGATCCCGGCTCTTCTGGGACAGAGAAATCGCTATCTCCAAATGGGACTTCCCAGCAAGGCCGCCACCTGTCTCAAGTCTGCGGCCTTTTATGCAATCTCCGCCGCAGTCCGGGAGTATCACCAGATGGGGAAAGAAATTAGTCAGGAGGATGCAATAACCTATATCACCGCAGCACATGAACAAGCCAAGGTCGGGGATGACCTTGATGAGCGGCTGTCAGAGATCCAGGCACAGAGCCAAGGCATCCATACTGCGGAGGAAAAGCATCGGATAGCGGAATCCTGGCTCACCTTCGCTGCCGAGTGCTTGGGGGCCATTGAGTCGACACAGAAACTACAACAGGCGGATCATCAGGAGCCAACACTGGCGATGGGAGGGATGAGCCTTTGAATTACACTCCATTGATCGTGGCTGTTGCCGCCGGGGGCTTCCTTCTCTTACTGATTCTCATTTCCACCACCGTAGGGGGATACAATTTGGACGGCATCAAATCCAAGACGGTGGGAGATGGCCAGCACGGAACGGCACGGTGGGCAACAAGGAAGGAAATTGCGAACAGCTACAAACTGGTGCCATATCAGGTGGAGAAGTGGCGCAAAGGAATTGGTCTACCCAAAGAGCAGGGGCTTATTGTGGGATGCGAGGGAACGAAGGGACAGATCAAGGCCCTCGTAGAGACCGGCGATGTCCATGCCATGGTCACTGCCGCCAGCGGTGCTGGCAAAACTGCGTATTTCCTCTATCCCAATATTGAGTATGCTTGTGCCAGCAAGATGAGTTTTCTCTGCACAGATACCAAAGGCGACCTTTTTCGCAACTACGCCGGGATTGCCAAGGACTGTTATGGCTACAATGTTTCTGTGCTCGACCTTCGCAACCCCACCCGCTCGAACGGCAATAATCTTCTCCATCTGGTCAATAAGTACATGGACATCTATAAAAATGATCATAAGAATCTGGCGGCCAAAGCAAAGGCGGAAAAATATGCCAAGATCCTGTCCAAGACCCTCATCAACTCAAATGACACGAATTACGGCCAAAACCAATTCTTCTATGACTCTGCAGAAGGGCTACTGACCTCTGTGTTTCTCCTTTTGGCGGAATACCTGTCCGATGAAGATGAGGATCACAGGCCCTGCTATAAGCGCCACATTGTCAGTGTGTTCAAGCTGGTGCAGGAACTCCTTGCTCCCAGTGACAGGGATGATGGAACAAATCAGTTTCAGGATTTGATAGAGCGGCTCCCAGAAAACCACAAGGCCAGATGGTTTGCCGGGGCTGCTCTGAATTCATCTACCCAGGCAATGGCCTCCATTCTCTCCACCGTACTCTCCCGGCTCAACACCTTTCTGGACAGTGAGATGGAGCAGCTCCTGTGCTTTGACACTGCCATAGATGCGGAGAAATTTTGCAACGAGAAGTCCGCCATTTTCATTGTGCTGCCAGAAGAAGACAACACCAAGTACGCAATCGTCTCCTTGCTCCTTCAAAACCTCTACCGGGAGATACTCGCAGTAGCCGATGAGCAGGGTGGGCAGCTTCGCAATCGGGTCGTCTTCTATTGCGATGAGCTGGGCACGATCCCACCTATCCAGTCGCTGGAGTTGATGTTTTCTGCCTCACGGTCCCGCCGCCTCATGCTGGTGCCTATCGTACAGAGCATTACCGGCCAATTGCAGAAGAACTATGGTAAGGAGGGCAGCGAAATCATCGTGGACAATTGCCAGCTCAATATCTTCGGAGGTTTTGCACCGGCATCTCAAACAGCCGAGGAAATGTCCAAGGCCCTGGGGAACCGTACTGTCCTCTCCGGCTCAATCAGCAGAGGGAAAGATAAAAGCCAGTCACTTCAAATGATGGAACGTCCTCTCATGAGTGCCGATGAGCTCAAGGCCATGCCCAAGGGGGAGTTTATCGTGATGAAAACGGGAATGCATCCGATGAAGGTAAAGCTGAAGCTATTTTTGGATTGGGGGATCACATTCGGCAAGCCCTATGAGGTACCTGAGCGGGCGGAAAGGTCCGTGCATTATGCTTCAAAGCAAGAGCTTGTGATGGCCATTCAGGACCAATCAAGGAATAATCAAAGGCCGCACAGCGGCGGTATAAAACTGTCAAGCGAGGTAATCTAAATGGGCTATTTTGATTCTATTTACGCCACGGATTTACCTCATCGTGCCGTGGCCGTCTATATGTATCTGGTAGAGCGAGCCAATAAGGAAGGAATTTGCTGGCCCGCTGTGTCCACCATATCCAGAGAGCTGAGTCTGTCCCGCTCCACCGTACAACGAGCCCTGAGAGATCTGGAACGCACTGGCTGGCTTACCAGGGAGCCACGATGGCGTGAGAATGGTAGTTGCTCGTCCAACCACTATCTCATCCGAATGTCCTGATTATTGTAAAATGTCCGCCAAGGGGATATTTTGCCCCTTGGCGGACACAGGGAGGGCACCACCATGGTACCCCCAGAACACCCCAAATGGATTTAGATTCTATTGCAGAAGGGAAAATCCTCTTTTGTCATAAAAATTTGTGGCAGGTTTTCTTACTAAAGGTCAACTCAGTCCAGATAGAGACCGCATCACTAAATCTACATCCTGATTCTCCAACTCCTGAATGATATGTAAATAGGTCTTCTGCGTTGTCGTCATGCTGGAATGCCCCAAGCGGCGGGCAACACTGGCAATGGAAACCCCGGCAAACAAAAGCAAAGAGGCGTGGGTGTGACGCAGCCCATGAATAGAGATCACGGGAATTTTTGCCTGTCTACAATGCCGTGCAAGGATTGCATTCACCGTGGAATTGTAAACTTTATCTCCTGTGACAAATATAGGCTCATCGGGAGGAAGCCGTTTTACAAGCTCTGAAAACTGGATAACCGTTTGCCAGTCGAGCTGCACCTTGCGTACGGACGACTTATTTTTAGTTGGCAAAAACCCGCCACCATCTTTATAGTTCCATGTTTTGCTGACTGAGAGCATTTGATGAGAAAAGTCAAAATCTCTTGGCGTCAAGGCCAGTGCCTCAGAGAAACGCAATCCCGTCTTTGCTGTCAGCATAATAAGCCAATCCCAACTGATTTCGCTCCCTAAATCGAGGCTACTCAGCAAAGTGTGCAATTCAAATTGATTTAGGTACTTCATCTTTTTGGCGGTCGGGGTTTTCCCTTTGATAATAGCTTTGCGTGTGGGATCCCGATCAATTAGGCCATCATCAACAGCATCCAGTACTGCACCTTTTAGCTGATGATGAAAATCCATTGTGGTCTGCCGCTCATGTGAAAGAGCATAGTCATTGAGCATCTGCTGATAAACAACGCGGGTCATATCCTTCAAACGAACATCAGGAATCAGTTTTTCCAGCCACGCCTGCGCCATGTGATATTTGCCAAGCGTAACCTTGCGGACAGCTCCTTCCTTGTAGACCCGGACCCATTGTGCATAGTAAGTGCAGAAAAGGTCATCTCTGGTAATGGACTCTAACATTTTGAATCTCTCCTTATTTATAAATTTTGAGCTTACGCTGATGAAGGGTGATAAGGTGATCAAGTTCTGCAAGCCACTCGCCGA
>CAJUSE010000012.1 GCA_910588975.1 uncultured Oscillospiraceae bacterium
ACCTTTTCGGTGTTTTCTGGCTTCTTCACGTTGTTTAATTTACAAGGTACACGCCGCACCAGCGGCGGTTTCTTAGATTACCACATTCAGCCCCACTTGTCAAGAGGTTTTTTCAACTTCTTTTGCAAGAAATCTTGTAATCCCTCTCTCGCAAGGCTTTGAGCGGTTTCTAAAAAGACCCGGCTCGCAGGTGCCCTATTACTATATCAAAACAAGGCCCTGCTGTCAACACTTTTTTGCATTTTCTCATCAACTTTTTTTGATTTTCTTCTAAGCCGCAATATCTGGCCCATCAAGGGCTTTGCCCTCCACAAGATGTGCTTGCCCCCTCCTCCCCGCTTTTTCCTCTCCTCATCAAACAGGCCAGGCCAGGAAGGGCAACGCCGAAGAAAAGGCCACCCCAAAAAAGAAAGTTTCCCGTCACGATCTCCTCCGGCCACCATCCTGCCAGCAGGAACATGCCTCCGGCGGTCACTGGGATTCCCCGGCCCTGCCATTGAGGGACCAGCCCCTCCCACAGGGCGGCGCAGCCCCGGACCAGCAGGGCCAGCAGAGCCAGCTCACCCAGCGCCAGCAAGGCGCAGAGAGCGGCCTCCCCCCGGCGGAAGGCACCGGGGACCCGGACCCCCTCCAATAAATAAAGGAAGGGATCCTCCATCCGGGCGGTCAGAGCGGGGCCAAAGGCCCCCACCCCCGCCAACAGCAGCAGGGCCAGCACCCCACAGCCCACTGCCGCCCAGGCGGTCCCCCCCTTTTCCGCTCCGCCCTCTGCCGGAGGGGCCAGGGCGAACACCCCCCAGCCCGACAGGCTCACCGTCAGGGCCACAGCAGGCAAAAAGCCCGCAATTTCCACCCTCTCTACCGGCCAGAGGTTTCTTTTCTCCACCCCCGGCAGGGCCACCAGCAGCGCCAATCCAAGGGCGGTCAGGGCACAGAGGAGCAGCACTTTGGCCCCCCGGGCCAGCAAAGGCTTTTCCCGCCGGCCCAGCCACAGGGCCAGGAGCAGGCCCACCGCCAGATAGAGCCAGCGACCCTCCCCCAGGGCCCGGGAGAGCCGCAGGGCATACCGCCGGGCGGCCACAGAGAGCAAAATATGCCCCCAAAGGAGGTATAAAAGGGCGAAAAACCGGCCCAAACCGGCCCCAAAAGCCGCCGCTAACCCGTCAAAAAGGCCGCTTTGACCCCCCGTTTGCCCCCCTTCAAGCCCTTTCCAGAGCCATTTTACCCCCATTCCCAGAGGAAAAGCGGCGACAGGGACCCAGTAGCTCAGCCGGCCCGCCACCTCCACCAGGGGACCCAGCAGGGCCAGGGCGGGAGGCAGGACGGCCAGTAGGGCCAGAGGAGCGGAAGCTCTATGATGTTTCCTCACTCCACCCACCTCACCTTCACTTGAACAGCCAGACTGCGGACATCTCCATCCAAAGGGAGCAGGCCCCAGCAGTCCCAGCCGGGGGCAAGGGCGGCGGAGAGGACCTCCCCGCCCCACTCCTCCAGCTGCTCCGCCCGGGGGCTGCCCTGGGCGGACCGGGCGGTGAGGGTGCAGCGCAGGGTGTCCTCCCGGACCCGGCACCGGGCGTCCAAAATTTCGGCCGCCCCACCGGGCAGGGGGATGACCCGGCCCGCCTTTACGCCGGAGAGCAGCTCACAGCCCAGGGCGGCCCGGCCTCGCAGATCACCCACTACGCCGTAGGGCCCCGCCACCACCCAGCCGTCGGGGGCCAGCCCCTCCCGGCCCAGGGACAGGGCGGGTAGGGGCAGATAGTCCCCTGCGCTGAGCCGGGCCAGGGCCCGGCCCACCGCCACTCCACGCACATCGTCCCCGCCGCTCTCGGCGGAGACAAGGCCGGCAGAGGCCATAAGCCCGGCCCCGGCCTGGCCCCTTACCATATATAATAGGGTATCCAGCCGCAGCTCCCGGTGGTCCAGCACAAAGGTCAGGGTCTCCCACAGATCGCTGTCCTCCCCCACCAGCAGCTGGGCGGTCTGGCCCAGATAGGCCCGGCGGGCGGAGGACTCCCGCAGGGAGCGGCAGGCCACGGCCAGGTCCTCCCCCGCCCCGGTGAAGATCTGGGGCTCCTCCCCCTCCCCGGGGCGGACGGCGGTGAGGGCGGTGGCGGTGACTTCCCGGTCCCCGTCCACGGCCAGGGCGGTGATGAGCTGGAGACTCTCCATCTCTCGGGTGGGCGGGAGCAGGCCGGCCAGCTGCAGCAGGGCCAGGACCAGAAGGACTGCAATGGATCGTTTCACGGGCACACCTACTTTCTGTGCGGGCCTTTCTTCCGGCCCTTGCCGGAGCCGGGTCATTTTTGCTTGCGACGGTTCCTGCCCTTCAGGTGGACCGGGCGAAATTTGTCATGGGGCAGGGGCTGGCGGAAGATCTGCTCGCCGTCCCCGGCGGCAAAGGGGATGAGGTAAGGGCTGCCGAAGCTGTCCAGCCCGGCCAGGTGGCCGATGAGCAGCACTGCCCCCGCCGCCAGGCCAAAAAGGCCGCAGAGCCCCCCCAGCACAGCCAGGGCCAACCGCCACAGCCGCAGGGCCCCGGCCAGGTCCTGGTCGGGCACGGTGTAGCCCGCCACCCCGGCCACCGCCACCACCACCAGCACCGCCGGGGAGATGAGCTTGGCCTCCACCGCCGCCGAGCCCACCACCAGACCCCCCAGGATGGACACGGTCTGCCCGATGGAGGAGGGCAGCCGCAGCCCGGCCTCCTGAAGCACCTCAAAGGCAACCAATAATAATAAGGTCTCAAAAAGGGCGGAGAAGGGGACAGCCAGCCGGGCGGCCATGATGGAGAGGGCCAGCCGGGTGGGGATGAGCTCGGGATGGAAGCTGACCAGGGCCACATAGGCCCCGGGCAGCAGCAGGGTGGCCAGCAGACACAGCCACCGCAGCAGGGACAGGGCGGTGGCCACCATCCAGTTTTCCGCACGGTCCTCGGGGGAGCGGAGGAAGTCCCCCAGCACGGCGGGGGCCAGCACCCCCAGGGGCAGGCCCTCGGCCAGGATGCCCACCCGGCCCTGGGCAAGGCCATAGCAGAACCGGTCGGGCCGCTGGGTGGACTGGACCAGGGGAAAGGGGGTGTCCAGGGCCCCAGGGAGGTATTCGGTAAGGTTGCCGGTGGAGAGGAGAGCGTCGATGTCGATGGCCTCCAGCTCTTTGCTCACCCGCTCCACCGTGTCCGAATGGGCGATGCCCTCCAGCCAGACCACATCCACCGGGGTGAGGGACTGCCGGCCCACCACCTGTTCGGTGATGCGCAGCTCGGGGGCCTTCAAATGCCGCCGGACCAGGGAGGTGTTGGTGCGCAGGTTCTCCACAAAGGCGTCCTTGGGCCCCTTGAGGGAGACCTCCTCCTCGGGCTCAGATATCCCCCGCTTTTCCTCGGTGCCCACATTAAATGAAAGGGCCTTGCCCCCGCCGGGGTAGAGCAGCAGGCAGTTGCCGTCAATGAGGTCGGCCACCGCCGTATCCAGGTCCCTGCGCTCCTCCACCCCCAGGCTGTATAGGGCGCCGGCGGCCATTTTCTCCCAGAGGGTGTCCAGGGGCAGGCCGGCCAGAGCGCCGTCCTGGGCCAGGGGACGCAGGACGTAATCGCTGACCCGCTCCATCCGCACCATGCCGGCCAGGTAGACAAGCCCCAGGGTCTGCTCGCTGCCGGCCACCGCCACCGCCCGGCAGTTGTAGTCCACGCATTGGGCAAAGACCCCGGTTAGGGCTTCCTCGGTGAGGGGGCCGGGCAGCCGGGGCTCCTGCCGGGGATGGGGGGGATCGGGGGCGGGGCCTGGGCCAAAGAGGACCATGCGCAGGACCTCCCTTCTGCTTTTTATGGTTATCTTCGCTGATATGCTGTCCCTTTGGGAAAATTTTATGCAAATCGGGTTGCACCGGGGGAAAAAGGCGGGTATAATAAAGAAAACCACACAAGAGAGGGGTTTTCTTCATGGACGTAAAAGAGTTTCAGCCCAACGAGGGCAAAGAGGTATTCATCCAGGCCGGGGGCAAGACCTACGCCCGCCACCCCATCAAGACCCACTTTGTCACCGTGGGAGAGAGCTATCTGGACCTCATTGAGACCTATGTGAAGCCCCTTTACCAGCCCGGGGACATTGTCTCCTCCAGCGAGAAGGTCTGCGCCCTGTGTCAGGGCCGGGTGGTCCATGAGGAGGAGGTCAAGCCCGGCTTCTGGGCCAAGTTCCTGTCCCGGTTCGTCCACCAAACCGAGGCCGGCCCCGGCATGGGACTGCCCATCAAGATGCAGTTTGCTATCAACGTCTCCGGCCTTGGCAAGGTGCTTTGGGCGGCTATCTGCGCCGGCTTTGACAAGCTGCGGGGGGTGCACGGCACCTTCTACCGGATGCTGGGGGAGGAGGTCCGGGGGCTGGACGGCTTCTACGGCCGGGATATCCCCATGTACGAGCACATGGGGGTGCGCATCCCCGAACACCCCGAGCAGGTCTGTGACGAGGTCTACGAAAAGACCGGGGTGGTCCTCATGGTGGTGGACGCCAACGACCTGGACCAGGAGATGATGGGCCACGGCAAGGCCCTGGAGGGCTGGAGTGATGAGCAGCTGTTGGACCTCATCCGGGACAACCCCGCCGGCCAGGACACCGAGTTCACCCCCTTCGTCCTCATCCGGGAGGTGAAGGAGGGGGCGGAGATCCCCGAGGAAGAGATCTCTGCCGCCGAGAGTGCCGAGCCGGAAAGTCCCGCCGTTGAGAGTGTTGCGGCCGCTGAGCCTGTGGAGCCTGCCGGCGAGACTGAGGTTTGAGCGATATTGCAAAAAGAGAGGAGCTGTCCCGCTCAGGACAGCTCCTCTTTGTCGATTTTATTCAGTTTGGCGAGCAGAGAGACTTACGGCTCGGCAAGGCTGGAAACGTCTGCGCTGCCGATGCAGCGATAGCCTGTAAGCCCGCCCAGGATGGCCCCTGGTATTCCGGCAATGCCGGGATGTTTATATACTGTCAGGCAAAGCCCCTCCCAGGTTCGGGCAAAGGAGACTTTCATTCCGACGTACAAATAGGCAAGCAGGCAATAGAGTGCGAGAGAAAGTACGCAAAGGACGGACAGTCCCGTTAAAACCTGTTTTTTGGTTTTTCTCTCCTCCCCCTGCCGGACCACCTTGCGACCGAGAAGCCACATTCCCAGGTAGACCGCAAGGTAGGCACTGCAAAACAGCAGGGTGGGATAAAAAATCAAATTATCTGTAACGGGCAAATTCCAAGCGGCAGGCGTAAAGGTCTGTTGATACCAGGGTATCGCCACCCGGACGGAATAGATATGAACGCCAAGGCAGAAGATGGTCAAAACAAGGGGCAACGCAAACGCCCATATTCCTTTTTTTGCTTTCATAGTCTTTCAACACCCATCTCCTTGTTTCAGGACTTTACGGGGGGCACAAAATTGTCAACAAGTATATTCTTCATTGTAAACGACCAAGTCCGTGCCCCCATCATATAGTCCAACGTAAGATTAGCGCCTACAATAGCTCCAACGGCACTAACATACTTTTTATAACCGGTGAGAATGTCAAAACCATTCTCCACTGTATGCCCGGGAAACGAACTTTGTGTAGTGCCAACATCACTACAACCGTATACAAGATTAGTGGATTTTACCAAAACATTCGGATCTTCAATTGTCCAATTTCCGCTTACACCTGTTAAAAGGTACATTGTTGTAATATTTTCTACATTTTTCTCCATATAGGTGATTTTTAGCCAAATATGGGAGGCATACCCACTATCTGGACCATCAATCGTTTGCGATGTGCCTGCAGCTGCAAGGGCAGGTACATCAAAGCGGTATGTTACAGACGTTTCCTTCTGAGAGGTCACTCCATACATCATGTACTCATTTTCCACTGGCACACCAGTGATTTCATATTCATTTCCACGATCATCCGTCAAAATTCCCACTGCAATCGGCCCCGACATAGCTTCATCCACTTCCGAAACGTTCTCCTCGGCTGCCGCTGCAGGGGCCGCCATGGCCGAAAGCATAGCCAGAACCAGGAACAAGGGCGTTAAGCGCTTCTTCAACATAATACTCAAAGCTCCTTTCTCTTGTGTACATACCGTTTTCAATTACTCCAAACTCTACTTGTTCCGTCTGCATGGGACTCACCTACTTTCATTTTCTTCTTTTCCATTATATCACATCATCGTCATTTTGTATAGCTGAATTGTAAAATTTTTTGAGTTTTTGTGCTTTTTGACCTTTTTCGCCGCCAGGCTTTTTCCGTCTCGCAGATAACCACCGGCATGACGGCCAGGGCCAGGACGGTGAGCCACTCCGCCCCATTGAGGGGGACCACCTGGAACACCCGCTGGAGCGGGGGCAGCAGGAGCACCGCCAGCTGCATCCCCAGGCCCACCAGGAAGGCCCGGTTCATGGAGGGGTTGGAAAATACCCCGATGCGGAACAGGGACTCGCTCTCGCTGCGCACGTCAAAGGCGTGGAAGAGCTGGCACAGGGTGAGGGTGGCAAAGGCCATGGTATTGGCCGCCTGGTAGGCCTCCCCGGGGTCGGAGAGGACATACTCCCCCAGCACGTAGGCCCCCAGGGTCAGAAGGCCCACCATGACCCCCTGCCACAGCAGCCGCAGGGTGAAGCCCCGGGTAAAGAGCCCCTCCCGGCTGCTCCGGGGCGGGCGGTCCATCACGTCCCCCTCCACCGGCTCCACCCCAAGGGCCAGGGCAGGGAGGGCATCGGTGACCAGGTTGAGCCACAGCAGCTGGACAGGCATAAGGGGCATCTGGTGGAAGTTCAGCACAGTGGCCAGGAAGATGGTCAAAATCTCCCCGATGTTGCAAGAGAGCAGGTAATGAATGGCCTTTTTGATGTTGGCGTAGATGCCCCGGCCCTCGGCCACGGCGGAGACGATGGTGGCGAAGTTGTCGTCGGTCAAAATCATATCGGCGCACTCCTTGGCCACGTCGGTGCCTGTTTTGCCCATGGCGCAGCCGATGTCGGCCGCCTTCAGGGCGGGGGCGTCGTTGACCCCGTCCCCGGTCATGGCCACCACCATGCCCCGCTTCCGCCAGGCGTTGACGATGCGGGTCTTGTGCTCGGGGGAGACCCGGGCAAAGACGGCGAAGCGGTCCACATCCTCCTCCAGGGTCTGCTGGGGCATGAAGTCCAGATCCGCCCCGGTGATGGCAAGATCCCCGTCGGTGAAGATGCCCAGCTCCCGGGCCACGGCCACGGCGGTGAGCTTGTGGTCGCCGGTGATCATCACAGGGCGCACCCCCGCCGAGCGGCAGCGCTCCACCGCCTCCTTCACCTCGCTCCGAGGCGGGTCCATCATGCCGATGAGGCCCAGGAAGGTGAGCTCCTGCTCCATGGCTTTCTCGTCGGGCTTGGAGGTGGTCTCCCGCCGGGCCACCGCCAGCACCCGGAGGGCGCTTTGGGCCATGGCGTCGTTCTGGGCCAGGATGGCCCTCTTTTCCCCAGGGGTGAGCCGGCAGCGTTCGATGAGCAGATCGGGGGCCCCCTTGACACAGGTGAGCCAGCCCCCCTCCCTCCCGCTATGTAGGGTGGACATTCGCTTGCGCTGGGAGTCGAAGGGGATCTCTCCCCGGCGGGGGAGCTCCCGCTCCAGGGCGGCCTTGTCCAGCCCGGCAGAGCGGGCGGCGGCCAGGATGGCCCCCTCGGTGGGCTCTCCCAGGAGGGTGTCCCCCTCGAAGTGGGCATCGCAGCACAATGTGGCGACGGTGAGAAGCTCGGTCTCGCTGTGGCCGGGGGCGGTCCAGAGCCGGCGGACGGTCATTTTGTTCTGGGTCAGGGTGCCCGTCTTGTCCGAGCAGATGACCCCGGCGCAGCCCAGGGTCTCCACCGCCGGCAGCTTTTTCACGATGGCCCCCCGCTTGGCCATGCGGCCCACCCCCAGGGCCAGGACGATGGTGACGATGGCGGGCAGGCCCTCAGGGATGGCGGCCACGGCCAGGGAGACCGCCGTCATGAACATATCCACCATCTCCCGGCCCCGGAGCAGCCCCACCCCAAACATGACAGCGCACACGCACAGGCAGGCAAAGGAGAGGGCCTTGGAGATTTCGGCCATTTTCTGCTGGAGGGGGGTCTCCGACTCCTCCTGGTCCAGCAGCAGGGCGGCCACCCGGCCCACCTCGCTGTCCATGCCGGTGGCCACCACCACCGCCCGGCACCGGCCGGCGGTGAGGACGGTGGAGCCGATGAGCAGATTGCTCCGGTCGGCCAGGGGGGTGTCGGTTGGGAGGGTGTCGGCGGCCTGCTTTTCCACCGGCTGGGACTCCCCCGTCATGGCCGATTCGTCACACTTCACCCCGGCGCAGTCCAGCAGCCGGGCATCGGCACCGATGAGGTCGCCCGCCTCCAGCTTCAGAATGTCCCCGGGGACCAGCTCCTGGGCGGGGATGGACTGCTCCCGGCCCTCCCGGATCACCCGGGCGTGGGGGGCGGAGAGCTGCCGCAGGGCCTCCAGGGCCTTTTGAGCGTTGTTCTCCTGGGAGATGGAGATGGCGGCGTTGACCACCACGATGACCAGGATGATGACGCTGTCCAGCCAGTCCTCTCCCCCGCTGGACCAGAGGCTCAGCCCCGCCGCCGCCAGCAGCACCAGGATCATGGGGTCCCGGAGCTGGTCCAGCAGACGCAGCAGCAGGGGTCTGGGGGGCCTGCTCTGGAGCAGGTTGGGGCCGTATTTTTCCAGTCGCTGTCCCGCCTGGGCCTGCTCAAGGCCGGTGTGTGGGTCGGTCTCCAGAGTGCGAAGCACCTCCGGAAGGGGCCTGTCGTGCCATGTGGTCATTGTATTTCCGCCCTTCCCATCCGCTGTGGATGCCTTTACTTGATAAGGGCATGATAGCCCATGGCTCGTCCGATTTGAAGGGAAACGTGGCGGCAGGGAAAAATCTTTCCGGCAGGATCGGAAAACAGCAGAGGACCGGCCCCCGGGGACCGGTCCTCTGTCTCGGATTTGTGTTGGAGCGGTCACGGCTCCGGGCCGCCCAGGGCGGCATGGTGGGATAGAATGCGGAGAAAGTCGTGGTTTGTAGGGCGCTGGGTGCCAAAGATGCTCTGGTAGGCAGGGCTTGACCGGGCATGGAGCCGGGCGATGAGGGTGCGGATGTTTTTCTCCACCGCCTGGGGCGTGCACCGGTCCAGGGCTGCGGCGTCGATGTAGGCCTCCTTTAATAGTGCGCAGCGCCCCTCCCCCAAAGCGCCGGCACAGCGGGCGGCCTGGGTGGTGCCCGCCCAACGCTCCCGGGCGCCCAATTCCAGCAGAAGGGCCAGGCACAGCCGGGACAGGCCCCCGGCAAGCATACGCAACGACCGGGCCACCTGACCCCAGGGAGCGGGCTTGACCAGCACGTAATCGGCACCCTGGGCCAGGGCCATTGCGGTGACGTTGGCCCCGCCGGCCCGGGTGAGGACCAGTACGCCTGCCCTGCCTCCCTGCCGGCGGTAGCGGCGCAGCACCTCCAGCCCATCCAGCCGGGGCAGCACCAGATCCAGCAGGATCACATCGGGCTCCAGAGAGAGGGCCAGCCCGTAGGCCTGGTCGCCGTCCACAGCCAGGCCCGCCAGCTCCATGTCCGCCGAGCGGTGGACCCCCTCGGCCAGCAGACTGCGCTGGAGCCGGTCATCCTCGGCAATGAGGACACGGATGGGCCGGTTCATCCCTCGGGCGCAGTGGCATCCATCAGCCCCTGCAGCTCCAGGACCAATTTTGTCACCATGCTCCGGTCCACCGGGCTCAAAGCCGCCAGATACTCGGCGGCAAGCTGGGCTGTGCCCAGGCTGCGTTCACTGCCAAAGAGAAGGTAGTCGCTGCTCACGCCCAGAGCCTTGGCCAGACGGCCGAATTTTATCATGGTCATGTGCTGTTCTCCCTTTTCCACCTGGGAGAGAAACTGGATGGAGGTGTCCGCCGCCTCTGCCAGCTTCTCCAGCGTGAGCCGCCGAGCCAGCCGGGCCTGACGTATCCGCTGGCCTATGGCTATCGCCTCGGGGTCCCGCTCCTTCTTTGCCATACATCCATCTCCTTTTCGTATTTCATCGGTGATGGATATAGCTTGCCACAATCATAGCAAATTGAAATCATCTATTATAGCTATCATTTACAATTATCATTGTAAATTCTCTCCAAAAAAGGGCTGACAGGAACCATCCTGACAGCCCTTTTTTCCATTATCGCTGTATTCAGCTCTCCGACGGAGCGCTCTCCTGGGGGGAGACACTCTCTTCGGGGGCCGTGCTCTCCCGGGCGGTCTGGCGGGCCTGGGAGACGGCCTGGAGTCGGGTGTAAAAATCGTGGGGATCCAGCTCGTCATAGGCCTTGGTGGTGGTCACCTGGGCATCCTCCAGCCACTGCTGCATGAGCATATTGAACTTGTAGCTCTCGTCGCAATAGCTGCGCACCTTGTCCATATTGGGCGAAAGGCGCAGGATGATGTGATAGCCGTAATCCGTCTCGATGGGCTCGCTGACCTGGCCCACCTCCAGCGCCAGGGCCCCATTTTCAAACTCGGGGACCATCTGGCCGGCATAGGCAAAGTCGTAGCCCTGGGGATAGTAGAGCTCGCCATTTTCATCCCGGCCATCCTGGCTGTGCTCGTTCATAAGCGCATCAAAGAGGGTCTCGCTGTCCCCGGCCTGGCGCAGCTGCTCCCGCAGGCTCTGGACCTGCCGGAAGGCCTCCTCCTTCTCCTCGGCGGTGAAGTCCTCATAGCTGCCGTCGTCGTTGATGTGGCGGGTGGCAATGAGGATGTGCTTGGCGGCGTAGATGCCCTCGGTCTCCACAAAGTGCTCCACGTCGGCCTCGGTGACAGCCAGCTCTCCCCCTTCGGTCAGTTTCTCCCGCAGGTTCTGGTTCAGATAGCCCACCTCGTTAATGGCGAGAAAGCCCTCTTCGGAGATGCAGTGGCTCTCCAGCCAGCTCTGGTAGGCCTCCTGCCCGCCCGCCTGCTCCTTAAAGTCAGCCAGCTCGGCAGCCAGCTCCTCGGTCTGCTCGGCGGTGAGGCTCACCCCCTGCTCCTTGGCCTTGTTGCGCACCACCTGGTAGAGCATGGCGGCCTGCCGGGCGTCCTCCTTCATGGCCTGGGCGGTGGTGGTGCCGTCGGAAAGGGTGGTGTCCCAGCCCTCATCCCCCAAGATGTAGCCGTAGTACTGCTGCTCGGAGATGGCGTTGACCAGCCAGAACAGATACTCCTCGGCGTTGACCCCCACCTCGTCCACGGTGAACAGGGGATCGGTGCTCCGGATGTCGGCGGTGAGATAGGCCATGTCGTCGGGGTCGGCGGGGCCTTTGAGCCCGGCGCAGCCGGAGAGCAGGGCCAGAGCCAGGGCGCCGGCCATCAGTGACTTCTTTTTCATATTCAGGTTCCTCCTTGCCCGTCCGGCATGGGAGCGGACAGGCGAGACCTATTGTAACACCATTTTTCTGTCAAAACAATGAAAACGGACGGCATTTGCGAAATGTTTACAAATTGGGGGCCGCCACAGACGGCGGCCCCCAATTGATTTGTTATCCTCGCAGGGTCTCCCGGCGGGAGAGGCGGTCCTTGAGCCCCAGCTCCTCCAGGGTCTTTAAGGTGGCATCAGCGCTGGCCTGAACGGTGATGGAGACGGTGGTGGTGCGGCTGATCCGGCGGCCCTCCTCGTCCACCTGGGTGTAGGCCAGGGACAGGTAGATGTCGGTATAATAGCAATTTTCCTGCCGCTGGGCGTTATCCAGCAGGTAGCGCCGGCCGATGCGGCCGGCCTGCAGATCCTCCCAAACGGCGGCCCACAGCTGCCGGGCCTGGTCGGTGGTCAGCACATAGCTGGTGCTCCGGTCGGTGTCGGCCCCCACCAGCACTGTAGCGGTCTCGGTCTGGGGCGATGTACTGTCCCCTGCATTGAGCTTAAACTCTGCGCTGACATCCTGGGTGGACTCTGCCGGACGCAGGTTCTCCAGCCAGCCGTCCACCACCTCGGCCTTGGTCGGGTCGCAGTCATCAAAGTAGGCCCATTGGACCAGCTCGGGCTGGTTGATCAGCGTCTCCAGACGATGGGCGTAGGTGCTCTCGGTCTCCAGCTCGGACTGAAGGAGGGGCACATCGTCATAGTAGCGCTCGATGACCTCCCCGTTTTCCATGGCATAGCGCAGCCGCAGCCAGGTAGAGCGCCGGGTCTCCTCCCCCCGCTCGTTCCATTCGTTGTGGATGGCGGGGGCATCGGGGGCGATCCGGCTCAGGTCGGAGACCAGGTCGGCGTGGATGGCCGTCACCCGCTCGATGAGGGCAGGGTCGGTGATGTCCCGCTCCAGGCGGTTGCCGTCATCCCGGGGGTAGGAGTCGATGTTCAGATAGACGCTCTCCACCTGCTCGGGCTTGGGTACCCAGCGCTGGTAGCCGAAGAAATCGGCCCGGATGCCCACCAGCAGCAGGGTCAGAACAACCGCCATGACGGCCACCCCCTTCCAGCCGTCGTCAAAGACCTGAAGGGTCTTTTTCAGCAGCATCCGGCCGGCAAAGGCCCCCAGGGCGGCAAAGAGAACAATCAGGGTCAGAAGGGCCCGGGTGGAGTCGCCGTGCAGGATCTGCCTCCACACGAAAATGCCCATGGTCAGGCCCACGCACAGGCCGAAGCCGTACTGGAACACAGGCCGGACCCAACCCACGGTGACCAGATCCCCCGCCCGCTCCAGCTGACGCAGGCGGTAGACCCCCAGAGCGATGAGGGTGAAGGCACAGCCCGCCACCAGGCAGTAACAGATGGCCTCCAGCACGCCGTAGCCTGTACCCTGCTCCACCAAGATCTGCAAATGGAGCACCGGGGTGAACCACCGGCACCACTCGGGCACCGAGCCGCAATAGCCGGCCAGCAGATGGGGCAGCAGCCAGTCGGCCACCAGGCTGAACAGGCCCAGGACCAGAATGTTCAGGATTCCGTAGAACACCGGCAGGGCCAGCAGGTTGCCGGTGAACATGGCGCAGCACACCCCGAAGCAGAAAAAGAACATGGGGATGGCGGTCTGGGCCCCCAGCCCCAGGGCCAGGTTGAGAAGGAAGCGGTCATCCAGGACCAGCCCCATCGCCTGGGCTCCAAGGCCGGAGAAAAGGGTTATCAGGGCAACGATCAGATTGGGCACCAGGATAAACAGCAGCCCGGACAGCCAGTTGGTGAGAAAGAGCCCCTCCCGGCGAATGGGCAGGGCGTGGAGCATCTGGGTGGCCTTATGGTCCATGAGGAAATGGAACAGAGCCATAGCGCAGAGGATGCCGTAGAGAAACCCAACTATGGGGGCGGCGGCCACAAATGACCGGAGCTCACCCCCTGGAGCGGCCATGGAAATGTAGCTGCCGCCCCGGTCTATGTAAAGGTAGATGCTGCTCAGCAGCGGGGCGGGCAGCAGGAGAAACAGGCCCAGGCCATAGATCCCCCACAGGGGCCAGAACCGCTTGGCGTTCTTTTTCAGCAGGGCGGGACTGAACAGCCCCTTAAAGGACCAGGTCACGGACGGCATAGTCCTCACCTCCCAGCTCGTAGATAAAAATTTCCTCCAGGGTCAAGGGCAGGGCCTCCATGAGGATGGGCTGGTAGACGGCCAGCCGGTTGGTCACCTCATCGGAGCGGCCCCGGACGATGAGGGTGTGGATCCGCCCTACCTGCTGGACGTTGAGCACCTCCATGTCCTCGGGCAGCACGGGCATTTCCCGGGTCTGGAACACCACCTGCATCTTCACCAGGTTCTCCTGAAGCTCGGAGAGGCCCCGCTCCACCAACACCCGGCCCCTGGACAGGATGCCCACATGGTCGCACACGTCCTCCAGCTCCCGCAGGTTGTGGGAGGAGACCAGCACAGTGGTGCCCTCCTGGGCCACATCGGAGAGGATGAGGGACCAGACCTGCCGGCGCATCACCGGGTCCAGCCCATCCACCGGCTCGTCCAGCACCAGCACCCGGGGCCGGCAGCTCAGGGCCAGCCAGAAGGCGCACTGCTTCTGCATTCCCTTGCTCAGCCGGCGGATGGGCCTGGTCTCGTCCACGGCGGAAAAGGCCTCCTTCAGCCTGTCGTAGCGCTGGGTGTCAAAGCGGGGGTAAAAGCCCCGGTAGAACCGGGCCATGTCCCGGGTGGAGGCCGAGCCGAAGTAGTAGAGGTCGTCGGAGATGCTGACGATGTTCTCCTTCACCGCCGGGCTTTCATAGACGCTTTTGCCGTCCAGCAGGATGACCCCGCTGTCGGGCCGGTAGACCCCGGTGATGTGGCGCAGGATGGTGGATTTCCCCGCTCCGTTGGGCCCCACCAGGCCGTAGATAGAGCCGGTGGGCACCGTCATGGTCAGTCCGTCCAGGGCTTTGAAGCTGTCAAAGCTCTTGGTGACATTTTGCACTTCGATCACTGGATGTTCCCTCCTTCCTGGGGCTCCGCTGCCCCGCCGGCGGCGGAGATGCGCTGGGCCAGCTCTTGGGGTGTCATGCCCAGAAAGAGCAGCTCCTGGGCGGCGGCGTCAAACCGGCGCAGCAAAAGCGCCCGCCGCTCTCCCTCCCCCTCCGCCCCGCCGGCGGCAAAGGCCCCTTTGCCCGGCAGCGTGTTCAGATAGCCCTCCTGCTCCAGGGCGGTATAGGCCCGCTGGATGGTGTTGGGGTTGATGGCCAGGCTGGCCGCCAGCGCCCGCACCGAGGGCAGCTGCTCCCCCCGGGCGATGGCCCCGGTGACCATCAGGTGGCGCAGTCCATCCCGCACCTGCTCGTAGATGGGCCGGGCGTCCCGGTAGTTGAGACTGATCATGGCCCCGCCTCCCTTTCTCAGATCCTCGCTCCTCCGCCCTCCGCTGGGCGGGGGCGGGTGTATGAGTTCGCTTCATACAGTTCATTTTAAGTATATCCGCCAAAGAGCGGGGGTTCAAGGGGGTAAGTCTTACGATAATCTTACGATTTTTGAAGTTTTCTCTTTTTTCCAGTGACATCCCCGCTGTTTTTCGCTATAATGGCTCTGCCGATCCCCTGTATCGGCCCGAACGCACCGGGCCGGAAAGGAGCCTGTATGAAACTCATTGACCCCATCAATCTACATAGCTTCCACGCCGCCCTGGGAGACCTGCTGGACACCCCCCAGGTCCAGTCCATGCGCAAGCTGCCCCACCACCCCAGGACCAACTGCTTTGAGCACTCCATCTTTGTGGCCTATGTGGCCTTCCGGCTGGCCCGGCGGTGGGGGCTGGACTGGCGCAGCTGCGCCCGGGGCGGGCTGCTCCACGACCTGTACCTCTACAACAGCCGGGACCGCAGCGCCCACCCGGGCAACCAGTGCCTGGACCACCCCGTCTTTGCCCTGCGCAACGCCGATGCCCTCACCCAGCTCACCGATAAGGAGCGCAACATCATCCTGGCCCATATGTGGCCCCTGGCCACCCACCTGCCCCGGTCCCGGGAGGCCTGGGTGGTGAGCCTGGCCGACAAGCTCTGCGCCCCCCTGGAGGCCATCGGGGTGTGGCGGCACCTGAAAATGCGCTCTGCCCTGGCGGCATAGGGACAGAAAGTCCGCTTCTGCCCCGGCAGGGGCCAAAATAACCATTTTTTCGGTCAAAACGCCCAAAAAAGGCCCGCCCAAAGGCGGGTCTTTTTCTTTGCATTTTCCCGCCGCCCTTGTTATAATAGATGTGCAAAAAATTATCATCAGGAGGATGTGCCATGGACAGCTTGGGCGCCATCGTATTTTTGCCTCGGGATGAGGGCTCGCCCTGCCTCATGCTGGAGCCCATCCTCTTTGACAGCGCCGCCGCCTGGCTCTCCGCCGCCCTGGAGCGGGCCGGGGTGAGCCGCTTTTTGGTGGTCTGCGGCGAGGGGGAGCTGGCCGCCGCCCGGCCCTGCTTCCCCGAGGGCACCCAGTTCGTCACCGACGACAATGCCGACGCACCCGCTCGGCTCCAGCAGTTTTTAAGGGAAGTGGGGGGCCAGGTGGCCCTCTTTACCCAGCCCGTCTTTCTGGACGACCAGGGGGCCGGCCGCCTTTTGAGCGGTGAGCTGCCCCGGGGAGAGGACAGCGGTACTTACCTCATCTCCGCCGAACGGCTCTCCGCCGCCCTCCAGGGCGGGGAGGAGCTTCTGCCCGCCCTTCATGCCCACGGCCGCAGCTTCGGGGTGCGCCCCGGACTTTTTGAGGGGCTGCTCCCCTTGACAAATACCGCCCCCTGCTGGGACAGCGCCCAGGACTTCGCCCGGTTTGCCTCCATCGCCCGGCTCCAGGCCGGGTTTTCCACCCGGCCCGTCCGGTTCATCGACAAGCAGAGCGTCTACATCGGCCCCCGGGTCACGGTGGGCGGGGGCACCTGCATCCTCCCGGGCACCATCCTCCGGGGGGAGACCCACATCGGCCGGGACTGCGAGATCGGTCCCAACGCCATGATCCGGGACTGTGAGATCGGCGACCGGGTCACCGTCAACGCCTCCCAGCTCAACGAGTCCACCGTGGACGACGACACCGCCGTGGGCCCCTTCGCCTACGTCCGGCCCAACACCCATGTGGGCAAGGGGGTGAAGGTGGGGGACTTTGTGGAGCTGAAGAACTCCACCATCGGCGACGGCACCAAGATCTCCCACCTGACCTATGTGGGGGACTCCGACGTGGGGGGCGGCGTCAACTTTGGCTGCGGCACCGTCACGGTGAACTACGACGGGGAGAAGAAATTCCGCACCGTCATTGGGGATAGGGCCTTTATCGGCTGCAACACCAACCTGGTGGCCCCCGTCCGCATCGGTGACGGAGCCTACACCGCCGCCGGCAGCACCATCACCGAGGATGTACCCGCCGACTCCCTGGCCATCGCCCGGGACCGGCAGGTGGTCAAGAAAAACTGGGCCGCCCGCCGCCGGGGCAAGGACTGACCTCCGTATTCCACCCTCCCCAGAGGGTATATATAAAAATACAGGATGAGAGAGGATGTAGCACTTATGATCGCACACGGAAAGGACATCAAGATCTTCTCGGGCAGCGCCAACCGCCCCTTGGCAGAGGCCATCTGCCAGAAGCTGGGCACCCAGCTGGGGGATGCCGAGACCGGCCGGTTCTCCGACGGGGAGAACTTCGCCTCCATCTACGAGACCGTCCGGGGTTCAGACGTGTTCGTGGTCCAGTCCACCTGCTCCCCGGTGAACGACAACCTGATGGAGCTGCTCATTATGATCGACGCCTTCCGCCGGGCCTCCGCCGGCCGGATCACCGCCGTGGTCCCCTACTTCGGCTACGCCCGGCAGGACCGCAAGACCAAGCCCCGTGACCCCATCTCCGCCAAGCTGGTGGCCAACATGATCACCACCGCCGGGGCTGACCGGGTGCTGACCATGGACCTCCATGCCTCCCAGATCCAGGGCTTCTTTGATATCCCTGTGGACAACCTGCCCGGCAACACCATCTTCGCCCACCACTTCCACGACCGCTTTGCCGGCCAGGAGGACAGCACCATCGTGGTCTCCCCCGATGTGGGCAGCGTGGCCCGTGCCCGGGCCTTCGCCCAGAAGCTGGGCATGCCCCTGGCCATCGTGGACAAGCGGCGGCAGAAGGCCAACTCCTCCGAGGTGATGAACATCATCGGCGATGTGCGGGGCAAGCAGGTCATCCTGCTGGACGACATGGTGGACACTGCCGGCAGCCTGTGCCACGCCGCCCAGGCTCTGGTGGACATCGGCGGGGCCACCGACGTGTACGCCTGCGCCAGCCACGGCGTCCTCTCCGGCCCGGCCTACGAGCGCATTGAGCAGAGCCCCATCAAGGAGCTCATTTTCCTGGACACCATCCCCGCCAACGCCCAGCACGCCTCGGACAAGATCAAGTACCTCTCTGTGGCCGATATGTTCGCCGAGGCCATCGAGCGGATCTACGAGGAAGTGTCCGTGTCCAAGCTTTTCAATTAAATCTCTCTCATCCCACACCGGGGCGGGGCCAGCGCCCCGCCCCGGTTTTTATCAAGGAGGCCCGTTCATGTTCCCCTTCTCCAAAAAGACCTCCGCCGGCGTCACCTGGCTCGTTGTGGGCCTGGGCAACACCGGCGAGCAGTACGAGCACACCCGGCACAACGTGGGCTTTGACGCCATCGACGCCCTGGCCGATAAGCTGGACATCCCCGTCCAGCGGCTGAAGTTCCGGGCGCTGACCAACACGGCCACCATCGCCGGGGAAAAGGTGCTGCTTATGAAGCCCACCACCTTTATGAACCTGTCCGGGGAGGCGGTGGCCCCCGCCGCCGCCTTCTACAAGGTCCCCCCCGACCACATCATCGTCATCTCCGACGAGGTGGCCCTGGAGCCGGGCAGGCTGCGCATCCGCAAAAGGGGCTCGGCAGGAGGGCACAACGGGCTGAAGAACATCATCGCCCACCTCCACACCGAGGACTTTCCCCGCATCCGCATCGGCGTGGGGACAAAGCCCCACCCCGACTACGACATGGCCGACTGGGTGCTGGGCAGGCCCCAGGGAGAGGACCGGAAACAGGTGGATGAGGCCATCCAGCATACTGTCCAGGCCATTGAATGCTATATCAAGGAAGGCCCCGACCGGGCCATGAGCAAGTTTAATTGACCCCCCACCATTTCAAAGGAAAGAAGGCCGCCCATGAAGGACTGGATCACCCATCACCAGCGGCAGGCGCTGCTGCTGTGGAACACCTCGGGCCTCATCATCGCCGCCCTGGCCATGTTCAGCCCCCTTATCCGGAAGTACCCCCTGCTGGCCATTGGGGTGTTTCTGTTCTATCTGTTCTGGACCTCCCTGGGCAGCCGGTATTTCCGTTCCCTGCGGCTGGCCCAGTTCCAACAGGTCACCGCCGCCCTCTATGACGGGTGCGACCCCCAGCCCCTGTTGGAGCTGAGCCAGAGCGAGCTGGCCACCATTCCCATGCGCCGGGGCTTCTACCCCTATCTGGGGGCCTGCGCCGCCAACCGGATGACCGCCCTCTATGCCCTGGGCCGCTTTGCCGAGGCCATTGATGCCTGCCCCTCCGGCCCTCTGGCTCCCACCGACCCGGCGGGCCAGCTGGTCCTTCAGGTCAACCTGGCCAACCTCCACCTGGCCATGAACCACCCCGATGTGGCCCAGGAGCTTATGGATCGGGCGGGGGAGCTGCTCAGCACCCTCCCCGCCGACCACCCCCACCGGCCTCTCTGCCAGGACGCCATGGACAGCTTCACCATCGCCCTGCGCCTGCTCCAGGGAGACACCCAGGGGCTGCTGCCCACCCTGGAGAGCGGGCTGGAGACCGCCCAGACCGAGTACCAGCGGGTAGGGGCCCACTTCCAGCTGGGCCGTTTCTACCTGAAGGAGGGCCAGCCTGACCTGGCCCGGCCCCACTTGGAGTATGTGGTTGCGTACGGCAACCGGCTCTACTACCGCAGCGACGCCCAGGACTACCTGGAACAGATGGAGGAAGAAACGCCGAAGCAGGAAGGCTGACCGCCCTCCGCCCCAACAAAAAGAAAGTCCCGCTCCATAGAGAGACAGAAAGGAGCCACCCCATGAAAAAGCGTTTGTTCGCCCTTTTGCTGGCCCTGACCCTCCTCCCCGCCCTGCCTGCCGGGGCGACAGAGGCCGAGCCCCCCGCCGCACTCTGTGTGGCCGCCCCCGGCCAGCCGGTTGCCCTGGACGTGGAGGAGCTTCGGCTTCTCTGCCGCCGCTATACCGAGCAGGAGCTGGAGAGCGTCACCTTCTCCCCCCTCTCCGCCCAGGTGGGGGACCTGTACTACCGCCGGGGGACCTCCACCGGCAGCCGGGTCAGCACTGCCACCTCCTACTATGTGGACAAGGCCCCCAGGCTCTCCGACATCACCTTCCTGCCCTCGGGCCGGGTCACCGGGGAGACCGACCTGGCCGTCACCCTGCGCAGCGTCAAGGGGGAGCGTGTGGAGGGGGTGCTGACCCTCTCTGTCCCCGGCCCCGATGCCGACCTGACCCTGGACAGCGCCCAGGCCGCCCCCATGAGCGTGACCCTGCTCAGCCAGCTGTGCCGGGAAAAGACAGGGGCCTCCCTGCGCCTGCTCCACTTTGAGGGTGCTCCCGCTGGAGCCCTTACCTACCAGAGCACAGGGACGGAGCGGCTGGCGGTCAACGAGAACATGGTCTTTTATGTGGACGCCGGGGAGGGCCGGGCCCTGTCCCGGGTGTCCTATCTGCCCGATGGGCTCTCCCGGCACAGCTATCTCACTGTGGTGGGCACCTCCACCGCCGGGGAGAGCTTCACCGCCCGGGTGAAGGTCCTCTGCCCCCAGGGGCGGATGGGAACGGTCATCAGCTTTGTGCCGGCAGGGAGGGCAGTGGCTCCCCAGCTTTCGGCCACCGGCCTGACCCAGATCACCCTGACCCTGCCCACCTCGGACGTGGGGGGGCTCTGGCTGGATCACGGCGCCTACAACGTCCGGAAGGTCCGGCCCGGGGAGACCCTCGCCGCCCAGGACTTCTCCCGGCTCTCCTTCCTCCCCGCCGGGGAGGAACGGCAGCTGGTCCAGTTGAGCTACACCGGCACCAACGGCGCCGGGGAGGAGACCCAGGGGGTCTGGGCCATCTGCGCCGGGGGCTTTGAGGACCTGGCAGGCTGGGGGTGGGCCGATGGGGCCGCCCGGGATCTGGCTCTGGCCGGTGCCGCCCCCCAGGACTGGCTCTCCGGCCAGTTTCGGCCCGGGGAGAGTGCCAGCCGAATGGAGGTCATCTACGCCCTGGTGCGCATGGCCTACGGCTTTAACGTCACCGCCGCCGATCCCGACTTTTCCGACCTGCCGGAGGACCTGGACCTGCGCCAGGCGGTGGCCGTGGCCGCCGGACGGGACATCGTGCTGGGGGATGGGAGCGGCCGGTTCAACCCCAACGACCCTGTGGCCCGGCAGGATGTACTGGTGATGCTTTACCGGGCCATGACCGACCGGGGCTATAAGCTGCCCCAGGCCGGAAGCCTGGAGGAGTTTACCGACGTCGAAGATTTGGCCGACTATGCCGCCGAGGCTGCCGGAGTACTCTGCGCCGCCGGCATCCTTCAGGGGGGCGATGGGGGACGGCTGGACCCCCGGGGAGAGATCACCCGGGCCGAGATGGCCGTCCTGCTGGACCGGGCCTTTGGGAAATAAGGAAAAAAGCCCCCGACCGGGGGCTTTTTTCTGCCTGTTTCGGCCGGGACGGGCCTTGACGGAGGATAAAATTTCCGATATAATTTTGCTCACCCCCCTCCCTTTGGGAATTGGGGGCATTGGCATTTTCGCCGTTTTTTGTGCAAGTTCCTTTTCGACGGACCGCCGGGGACGGCGGTCCCTACAATGGTCCCCCCTCTTCCTTCAACACCACCCCCTCGGAGGTCTCCCCCATGCAGCTTTTGCTTTCTGCCCTTCAAAATTTACCGGAATACCAGGCCCTGCTCTCCGCTCTGGATGCCGGGGCCTGCCCCGCCGCCGTCTCGGGCCTGGCGGGGGTCCACCGGGCCTATTTTTCCGCCGGCGCCCGCCGGGACACCGGCCGGCCGGTGGTCATTCTCTGCGCCGACGACGCCGACTGCCAGCGCCTGGCCGATGACATCCAGGCCCTCACCGGGGAGAGCTGCGCCCTCCTCCCCGCCCGGGAGTTTACCTTCCACAACGCCGCCGTGGTCTCCCGCCAGTGGGAGCACCGGCGGCTGGAGACTCTGTGGGGGCTCAGCCAGGGCAGGGTGCCCATCCTCATCGCCTCGGCGGAGGCCGTCTGCCAGCGGACCATGCCCCGGGACCAGCTGGAGCGCTCCTGCCGGGTGCTGCGCACAGACGGGCGCTACGACCTCACCGAGCTGGCCGAGGCCCTCACCGCCGCCGGCTACGCTCGGTGTGAGCAGGTGGAGGGTGTGGGCCAGTTCGCCCTGCGGGGGGGCATTCTGGACTTCTTCTCCCCCGCCCACCCCCAGCCGGTGCGGCTGGAATTCTTCGGCGATGAAGTGGACTCCATGGGCCTTTTCGACGTGTCCACCCAGCGGCGGACCGCCCAGCTTGACGAGGCCATCCTCCTCCCTGCCGCCGAGGTGCTGCCCCAAATGGCCCCCGGCGGGGCCATGGGGCTCGCCCAGGCCCTGGACCAGCGGCTTGCCGCCGCCGTAAAGAAGGGGGCGGATGACACCCTTCTGGTCACCCTGGCCCAGGACAAGGAGGCCCTGGAAAACGGCCTCTCCTTCCCCGCCATCGACCGGTATCTGGCCCTTATCTACCCCAAGATGGCCACCGCTGTGGACTACTTCCCCGAGGACGCTCTGGTCTTTGTCAGCGAGTCTCCCCGGTTTGCCGAACGGTGCAAAAACTACCTGTGGCAGCTCAATGAAGACGTGAAGGCCCTGGCCGAGAGCGGCACCCTGCTGCCCGAGCTGGGAGTTTTCGCCCGCTCGGGGGAGGAGGTCTTTGCCGCCCTTGACATGTGGCCGGTGACATTTTTGGACTCCTTCACCTCCTCCCAGTACCCCAGCCGGCCCCGGTCCCTCCACTCGGTCACCGCCAAGCAGCTGCCCTCCTACGGTGTCAGCCTGGAGACCGCTGTCAGCGACCTCAACCACTACATCAACGCCGGCTTTTCGGTGGTGGTGCTGGCAGGCACCGAGCAGCGGTGCCTAAACCTGCAGGCCCTGCTTCGGGAGCAGAAGATCCGCTCGGCGGTGGACTTCCAGCTCCACGCCCTGCCCGAGCCGGGCAAGGCGGTCATCTGCTGCGGAGGGCTTTCTTCGGGTATGGAGTTCCCCGGTGCCAAGCTGGCCATCCTCACCGAGGGACAGGCCACCCCCACCAAAAAGCCCCGGCCCAAGGCCCCCACCAACCGGCAGAAGCTGAACTCCTACGCCGACCTGTCCCAGGGGGATCTGGTGGTCCACCAGGCCCACGGCATCGGCCGGTTTGCCGGCATGGTGAAGCTGGACGTGGACGGGGTGCAGAAGGACTACGTGAAGATCAACTACGCCGGGGCCGATGTACTCTATGTCCCTGCCACCCAGCTGGACCAGGTGAGCAAGTACATCGGTGGCGGCGAGGATGCAAACGAGACCAAGAAGCTCTCCCGGCTGGGGGGCGGCGACTGGGAGCGGCAGAAGTCCCGGGCCAAGAAGGCGGTCCAGGACCTGGCCAAGGGGCTTATCCAGCTCTACGCCCAGCGCCAGCGGCAGCCCGGCTTCGCCTTCTCCCCCGACTCCCCCTGGATGAAGGAATTTGAGGAGGAGTTTGAGTACGCCGAGACCGCCGACCAGCTGCGCTGCGTGGCCGAGATCAAGCAGGACATGGAGGCCAACAAGCCCATGGACCGCCTGCTCTGCGGGGATGTGGGCTACGGCAAGACCGAGGTGGCCTTCCGGGCCATTATGAAGTGCATCCTGGACGGCAAGCAGGCTGCCATTCTGGTGCCCACCACCGTGCTGGCCCGGCAGCATTTCCTGTCGGCCAAGCAGCGCTTTGCCAAGTACCCGGTGGACATTGACGTCATCTCCCGGTTCCGCACCCCCGCCCAGATGAAAAACACCCTGCGCTCGGTGGCCGAGGGCAAGGTGGACCTGCTCATCGGCACCCATCGCCTACTGCAGAAGGACGTGAAGTTCCGGGACCTGGGCCTTCTGGTGGTGGACGAGGAGCAGCGCTTCGGGGTCACCCACAAGGAAAAGCTGAAGGAGCTCTCCCGGCAGGTGGACGTGCTCACCCTCAGCGCCACCCCCATCCCCCGGACGCTGAACATGGCCCTTTCAGGCATCCGGGATATGTCCACCCTGGAGGAGCCCCCCCAGGACCGGCAGCCGGTGCAGACCTACGTCATGGAGCACGAGTGGTCGGTCCTCTCCGACGCCATGCGCCGGGAGCTGGAGCGGGGCGGCCAGGTCTACTACCTCCACAACCGGGTGGAGACCATCGCCCGGACGGCAAACCGCATCCACGAGATGCTGGGAGAGGATGCCACGGTGGCGGTGGCCCACGGCAAGATGACCCAGGAGGAGCTGAACGACGTGATGACTCGCTTCTCCGCCGGAGAGGTGGACATCCTGGTGTGCACCACCATCATTGAGACGGGCATCGACATCCCCAACGTAAACACCCTCATCATCGAGGACGCCGACAAGATGGGCCTGGCCCAGCTCCACCAGATCCGGGGCCGGGTGGGCCGGTCCTCCCGCCGGGCCTTTGCCTACCTGACCTACCGCCGGGGCAAGGTGCTCAGCGAGGTGGCCACCAAGCGGCTTAGTGCCATTCGGGAGTTTGCCGAGTTTGGTTCCGGCTTCAAGATCGCCATGCGGGATCTGGAGATCCGGGGGGCGGGCAACGTACTGGGCCCCGAGCAGTCGGGTTTCATGATGAGCGTGGGCTATGATATGTACCTCCAGCTGCTGGAGGAGGCGGTGCTCACCGAGCGGGGGGAGACAGTGGAAAAGCCCCTGGACTGCCCCGCCGATCTGACAGTGACCGCCTCCATCCCCGACCGGTACGTGCCCTCCGCCGAGCAGCGGATGGATCTGTACCGGCGCATCGCCCTTATCCGCAACGAGCAGGACGCCGACGACATCACCGACGAGCTCATCGACCGCTACGGTGACCCGCCCCGGAGCGTGAACAACCTCATCGCCGTGGCCCTGCTGCGCTCGGGAGCCGCCCAGTGCGGGGTCAAGGAGCTAGTGCAGAAGGGCAACAACCTGGTCTTTGCCCTCCACCGGTTCGATCTGCGCCGGGTGTCCGAGCTGTGCGCCCAGCAGCGCTGGCAGGGCCGGGTCCTCTTCTCCGCCGGGGAGAAGCCCGCCCTCACCCTCCGGCTGAAGAAGGGCGAGGACCCGCTGAAATTCGCCAGGCTGCTGGTGGAGGATTACGAGAAGACGGCCGAAAGGGCATAGTCACAACTTCACCCAGCCTTCTTCCCCGCCCCGGGTCAAAATCCCCCATTTCCGGCTCCAAAACCGAGAATGATGCCCGTAGGGCATTGGGGCGCCTCCGGCGCCATGGCACAATGGGAAAAAGCGCAAGATCTCGTCCGGCCACGTGGCAGAGATGCCGCCGGAAAAGGGGCATTTTTCCCGGGCCTGCCAACATACGCAATACCCGCCGACGGGCGGCCACAGGCCGCCCCTACGAGGCAAAAAAACACTACGCCCAAAACACTCGACAGGAGGTGCTTCCATGGAATCCCACGAATACTATATGGACCAGGCGCTGGCGCTGGCCCGGGAGGCGTTGGACCAGGGCGAAGTGCCCGTGGGCTGCGTCATCGTCTGGGAGGATGGGCGCATCGTGGGCCGGGGCCGCAACCGCCGGGAGGAGGACGCCGACGCCCTGGGCCACGCCGAGATCATGGCCATCCGGCAGGCCAACGAGGCCCTGGGGGGCTGGCGGCTCCACCGGGCCACCATGTATGTCACCCTGGAGCCCTGCCCCATGTGCGCCGGGGCCATTCTCAACGCCCGCATCCCCGAGGTCCACTACGCCGCCCGGGAGGAGCGGATGGGCTCCTGCGGGTCGGTTCTCAACCTCTTTGAAGAAAACTTCGGCCACAGGGTCCGGCTCTACCGGGGCCCCCGGGAGGAGGAGAGTTTGGCCCTGATGCGGGAATTTTTCCGGCGGCAGCGGCAGGCCAAGGGGGAGTAAACCCCACATCTGGCGGCTACACGGCGAAAAACAGGCCGGGAAACCACCATATCTTGTGGTTTTCCGGCCTCGCTATCCCTTGCAATCACTGGGTTTGTAACAGAAATACGTCAAAAAAATTCTGAGATTTCACACTTTTGTAACAAGTTTTGCTTCATTCCGTTACATCTTTCGGATATTATAACACTTGCAAGAGACAGTTTCTTTTCATTTCATCCTCTTTCCTTATGAAAAACCCCTGACTTACGTCAGGGGTTTTTCATATTTATGGGGTTTTCCGGCTTTGGAAGTGCCCTTTTGGGGCCTTTCGATGGTTTTTCAAGGCTTTTTCCATGGCTTTGTGGCAGCTTTCAGGGCCTTTTGGTGCCCTTTTGCGGCCCAACAGAGCGAAAATGGGCATCAGATCCCCTTGCCCCGCTCCTCCTCGATGACCTTGGTGATGTAGTCCACGGCAAAAACGATCTGGTCGGCGCAGCGGGTGAGCTGCTCCTTGCTGGCCTCCTCGTAGATGAGCAGATCATCGCAGCTGACCCCGCCGAACTTCTGCTCGAAGGCCTCCACAAATTTGGCCTGGGCATCAATGAGCCGCTTGCTGCTCTGGTCGGGCTCGGTGCGGCCCAGCACCCAGCCCAGAGCGGCGGCGCCGCCGGTGAGGGCCCCGCACATGGCACCACGGCCGTGGCCGAAGGCCCCGCCGTGCATACCGGTCATCATTTTTACCGTCTCCAGGGGCAGGTCCACCACGCCCCGCTCGATGAGGCAGCGCAGGGTGCTCTCCGAACAGGACAGACCGTGGAACCCGAAATAGGGCACCTGAGGATTGACAGCATCAATGGCATCCATGTCTTTCACTTCCCTTTTCATATTTTTCGCCAAGAGGATATATGGTATTATACCTTGATTTTTCCGCCGGGACAAGTGGGTCTTGCCCCAGGGCAAAAAATGGCGTATAATGGCCTTTACCTCTATGGGAAAATCACTTTTATTTTTGGGGAGGGTCCACCGTGATCCAGACATTTCTCATTGCCCTGTCCCTGGCTATGGACGCCTTTGCCGTATCGGTGTCTACGGGCATCGCCGTGCCCGGCTTCGGGCCCAGGCAGGCCGCCCGCATCGGTGCCTGGTGCGGGGCGTTTCAGTTTGCCATGCCCCTCATCGGCTGGTTTTTGGGCTCCAGCGTCCGCTCTTACATACAGGCAGTGGATCATTGGATCGCCTTTGGATTATTGGCCCTCATTGGGGGCAACATGATCCTGGAGGCCGTCCGGGGAGGCGAGGAGGAGGCCCTCACCGAGCTGAGCGTCAAGCGGCTGTTTTTTCTGGCGCTGGCCACAAGCATAGACGCTCTGGCTGTGGGAGTCACCCTGGCCTTTGAGACAAATGTAAACATCCTGCTGTCGGCAACGATCATCGGTCTTGTGGCCTTTGTACTGGCTATGGTGGGCGGCCTTTTGGGCCGGCGGCTTGGGGAGCTGTTCCAGCGCCGGGCCACCCTGCTGGGAGGGCTGGTGCTGGTGGGCATCGGGCTGAAGATCCTCTTGGAGCACCTGGGCGGAGTGGCATGAGACAGACGTAGACTGGTTGTCTGTTCTCAAAGTTTGACCTGCGCGCAAAAGAGACGATGGGTATTATATGAAAGAAATATTACTATTTGTTATGGAGAGCTGTCCCCACTGCGACCTGGCTATGCAGTACCAGGCGGCGCTGCTCTCCCAACGCCCCCAGTGGCGAGACATCCCCTTGCGCATCGTGGATGAGACAGTGGAGACAGACTTCGCCAACGGCTTTGACTACTACTATGTCCCCACCTACTACGTGGGCGGGGAGAAGGTCCACGAGGGCCACGCCGAGCCGGCCGATGTGGAGCGGGTCTTTCGTCTGGCGGCGGGGGAAGAATAAAACTTTTTCTTGACAATGAGCCAAAAGGGTGGTAATATGTCACCCAACAACAACCTGATAGAGGCGCAGTTCTCATCAGTACTCCATCTCAAGGCCAGGCAGCCGGGGCGGAGGAAAGGGAGCGCTGCCGAAGGGAGCACCCGGTGCCTGCCGAGGCTTGCCTGGGTCGTCGGAGAACATCCGCCGGACTGTCACATTACTATGTGAAGCGCTATCATGGTCTGGCAGGGCTCTTATGGCACCCATTTTGGGGGCCATTGGGGCGCTTTCATTCCACAGTGCTTTTCATAAAAGCATCTGTGGAAATTTTTTTGCCCTCTTTCCGGGAGGGGACAGGAAAATTTTCGCAGAAGAATTCAAAATCGAAAGGATCGAATTGCTATGAAGAAGAATTTGACTGCTCTGATGCTGGCCCTGGGCCTGACGATCTCCCTTACCGCCTGCGGCGGCGGCAACGACGACACTGCCGACACCCCCAAGTACCCCCTCTCCCCCGTGGAGGACCTGACCGGGGTGGACACCAGCGCCATTGTGGGCGTGGAGGACGGGGTGCTCACCGTGGGCATGGAGTGCGCCTACGCCCCCTACAACTGGACCCAGATGGACGACAGCAACGGCGCCGTGCCCATCGCCAACGTGGATGGGGCCTACGCCAACGGCTACGACGTGATGATCGCCCAGCGCATCTGTGACGCCTACGGCTGGAAGCTGGAGATCGTCTCCTCCGCCTGGGACTCCCTGACCCCCGCTGTCCAGTCCAAGACCATGGACGCCAACATCGCCGGCCAGTCCATGACCGCTGACCGGATGGCCGAGGTGGACATGGCCGGCCCCTACTACTATGCCACCATTGTCTGCGTCACCACCAAGAACAGCAAGTACGCCGACGCCAAGAGCATCGCCGACCTGGCCGGCGGCAAGTGCACCTCCCAGTCGGGCACCATCTGGTACGACACCTGCCTGCCCCAGATCCAGGGGGCTGACATCCAGGCACCCGCTGACTCCGCCCCCGCCATGACCATGGCTCTGCAGACAGGCACGGTGGACTTCATCTGCACCGATATGCCCACCGCCCAGGGCGCCGTGTCCAAGGACGACAATCTGGTCATCCTCAACTTCTCGGGCACCGACGGGGACTTCCAGTTCGCCAGCGAGGAGGAGCGGGCCGAGAACGTGAACATCGGCATCTCCGTCCTCAAGGACAACACCGAGCTGAAGGAGGCCATGGACAAGGTGCTCTCCGCCATGACTGTGGAGGACTTCGATAAGCTCATGGCCTACGCCATCGCCGTTCAGCCCGAGGTGTAAGTTCCCTCTTTCCCCTGTCATTCCTTGCGCCGCCATGGGTGGGGTCTCCCCTGCCCATGGCGGCATTCCCTTCCATTTCTGAAAGGAGGCGTGCTCTATGGGCGCCAAGCTGGTCCACGACATCTCCCGGCTTTTGACAAAATACTGGCCCCTGTATCTCTCCGGTGTGCGCAACACCCTGGTGCTGGCCCTCATCGCCACCGCCATCGGCTGTCTCATCGGTCTGGTCTGCGGCGTGCTGAACACCATCCCCTACACCAAGAACGACCCCGCCCCCAAGCGGTTCTTCCTGCGGCTGGTACGCATCCTGGTCCGGGTGTATGTGGAGGTCTTTCGGGGCACCCCCATGGTGCTCCAGGCCGTGTTCATCTACTACGGCCTGCCCTACTTCACCGCCAGCGCTATGCGCTTTGACAGCGTGTGGGCCGCCTCCATCCTGGTGGTCTCCATCAATACGGGGGCATATATGGCCGAAAGTGTACGGGGAGGAATCATTTCCATCGACCCCGGCCAGACCGAGGGGGCCAAGGCCATCGGCATGAACCATGTACAGACCATGACCAGTGTCATCCTTCCCCAGGCCCTGCGGAACATCATGCCCCAGATCGGCAACAACTTCATCATCAACGTGAAGGACACCTCGGTGATGTTCATTATCTCCTTCACCGAGTTCTTTGCCGCCCACCGGTATATTGTGGGCATAAACAACCTCTACTTCCCCTCGGCCACCATCGAGATGGTGGGCTATCTCACCATGACCCTGGCGGCCTCGGCCCTGCTGCGCTGGCTGGAGAAGTGGATGGACGGAAGCGACAGCTACGACCTGGTGGAGGCCGACCCCCTGGTCATGACAGCCGGCACCTACTCCCACCCGGACAAGGGCTCCCCCTTCGACGAGCGGAGCAAGGAGTTCGAGAGAAAGGAGGGGCGCTGATATGACAGAGCCTATCATTGAGATCCGCCACCTCTCCAAGTCCTTTGGAGCCAACGCCGTCTTGAAGGACATCGACTTCACCGTCTCTCCCGGAGACGTGACCACCGTCATCGGCCCCTCGGGGTCGGGCAAGTCCACCCTTTTGCGCTGTATCAATCTGTTGGAGACCCCCACCACCGGGCAAATTCTCTTTCACGGCAAGGATGTCACCGCCCGGGGCACCGACCCCGCCCAGTACCGTTCCCGGGTGGGCATGGTGTTTCAGTCCTTCAATCTCTTTAACAACATGACCGTGCTGGATAACTGCACCGTGGGTCAGCGTAAGGTGCTCAAGCGGGACCCTGAGACTGCCCGGCAGAGCGCCATGCGTTATCTGGAGCAGGTGGGCATGGCCCCCTATATCAATGCCCGGCCCCGGCAGCTCTCGGGTGGCCAGAAGCAGCGGGTGGCCATCGCCCGGGCCCTGGCCATGGACCCGGAGGTCCTCCTCTTTGACGAGCCCACCTCTGCCCTGGACCCTGAGATGGTGGGCGAGGTGCTCTCAGTCATGCGGGATCTGGCCCAGCGGGGCATGACCATGATTGTGGTCACCCACGAAATGGCCTTTGCCCGGGACGTAAGCAATCATGTGGTCTTTATGGCCGATGGTGTTATCGCCGAGGAGGGAGAGCCCCAGCAGCTCTTTGCCTCCCCCAAAAACCCCCGGACCCAGGAGTTCCTGGCCCGGTTCTTGAACACCTGAGCATCAGGCTGTCGGCCATTTTATGAAATCAACCGGGGGCGTACCAGTGGTACGCCCCCGGTTTTTTGTGTGTATGGGGAGGTGGTTTGGATGGCCCCTGCGGGACAACGGACAACCACCCAAAAAGCAAAACGGGACAGAGGAAAAACCACAGAAAACCACCTAAAACCAATGAAATTGAGAATTTTTCTGCTCCTTTCCTTGTGGTGTCTATTTTTGTGGTCACACAAAATGTTCTTTGGTTTGTGTGGCTAAAATTGTAGTCACCACAAGGAGTAGAACCACCTGATTGCAAGGATTTCCGGGCTTTTGGAGCCATTTTCACTCTTTTCCACGACCATTTTTCGGGGGTGCTCCTCCCCCATTTTTGCCAAAAAGGCGGCCCTTTTGTCAGAGACCGCATTTTTTACATTTTATGGGAATTTTGTGCTTGATCTTTAAGGGATGGCACCCTGTTTTGCCATATACTGGAATTGTGCTCTTTCTCTTTTCTTGTCACAACATATGGTGTGAAGTATTTTTACTTTCTTTGCCTTGTGCAAAAAATCGGCCATAAGGTCCCATTCTGCCCGGAGGTCAAAAATCACACCGCCCTACCCCACGTCCTCCGACCGGCAATCGAAACAGAGGGTCGAGCGACAGCGCTCCCCCGACCACAGTACAAAAAGTGGTGATGAAACCCCACCGAAAACCATCGGTCAGACCTCCTGCCGCCCAACCAACAAAAAGGGCCACCTTCAACAGAAGGTGACCCCCTGGGTCTCACTCATGGCGGCAATGCGGGCCAGTGACTCCACCCGGAGCCCTTGGGAACGGAGCTGGTCCCCTCCGGGCTGGAAGGCCTTCTCCACGCAGATGCCCGCCCCCACCACTGTGCCGCCGGCCTGGTAGACCAGGTCCATAAGGCCCCGGAGGGCCGAGCCGTTGGCCAGAAAATCGTCAATGAGCAGCACCCGGTCCGTTGGATGCAGAAAATCCTTGGCCACCATCACATCGTAGTCGCCCCCATGGGTGAAGGAGTGGACCTTGGTGACATAGACAGTGCCGTCAATGTTTTTGCTCTTGCTCTTTTTGGCAAAGAGGACGGGCACGTCAAAATACTGGGCGGCCACACAGGCAATACCAATGCCCGAAGCCTCAATGGTCAGGATCTTGGTGACTCCCTCGTCTCCAAACAGGCGAAAAAATTCCTTGCCCATCTCGTTGTAGAGCCTCACATCGATCTGGTGATTGAGAAAGCTGTCCACCTTTAATACTTCCCCATTCTCCCGAATTTTTCCGTCCCGGCGGATGCGCTCCTCCAACAGCTTCATGCCCTCTCCCCTCTCTTGTTTTGACCCTATTCTACTCCTTCCAACGTCAAAAAGCAAGAAAAGCCGGAGATCAGGCGTGGCCTGCCAAAAAAGGATCACAAAGGGCGGACATTTGATATTGTCAAGCAGCCTTTGGGGTGCTATAATATTTTTAATAAAATTCTCTTTGCTTAAGCGGCTGACACTGTGCATATTAGACAGATATTTTCTGCTCTTTTTAATCCATTCAGAGAGGTCGTGACAGGAAGTGAAACGCATCTTTGCCGTAGATATCGGGGGGACGGCGGTAAAATACGCCCTGATAGACGAGAACTTCCACCTCACCCATCAAGGGGAGTTTCCCACCCCCTATGACGGGGCGGAGGAGCTGATCGAAGCCATCTTGCAGGCGGCCGAGCCCTTCCGGGGGCAATTTGAGGGCGTCGGCATCAGCCTGCCCGGCACCGTGATGGACGACCCCGAAGGCACCGTCAAGCGAGGGGGAAACCTGGTCTTTATGAACGATATACCCCTGGGCTGGCGGATCCGGGAGCGATTGGGGGTCCCCTGCGCCGTGGAGAATGACGGCAAGGCCGGCGTGCTGGGCGAGTACGCCTCGGGGGCCCTGAAGGGCTGCCGCAGCGGCGTTGTGGTGGTGCTGGGCACCGGCATCGGCGGGGGTATCCTCATCGACGGCAAGGTGTGGAAGGGCAGTCATTTCTTCGCCGGGGAGTTCAGTTTCATCTATGACGACTTCACCAAGCCCCTGAACATGGACGCCGTTTTTGCCGGGGGCTTCGGCGCCCGGGGACTGCTGGAACAGGTCGTCCGGGCCAAGGGGCTGCCGGCGGACACCCAGCTCAGCGGCCGGGAGATCTTTGCCATGGCCAACGCCGGGGACGAGCAGGTCATCGGCGGCATCCGCTCCTACGCCGCCGGCGTGGCACGACAGCTCTACAATTTACAGGTCATTTTGGACCCGGAGGTCATCGCCGTGGGAGGCGGCATCAGCGCCCAGCCCCTGCTCCACCGGCTCATCGGAGAGGAGATCGACAAGCTCTACGCCGCCTTTGATACCATGAAGGTGTTCCCGCCCCCCAAGGCCCATGTGGTGCCTGCCCAGAACGGCAACAACGCCAACCTCATCGGGGCGGCCTTCCGGTGTTTTGAGGTCATCAAGGGGGCGTAAGGAACCTGGTGGGCACCGGGAGCAGAAAGTCCCTTTTTTTCGACTAATCCTGGTAAAATGCCCATAGGGCATTTGGGGCGGCTCCGCCGCCCACCTGCGCAGGTGGAAATCTTACAGTTTCGTCGGGCCACGTGGTAGAAATGTCAGAAAAAGGGGGCTTTTGGGGCTCCGACTAAACACGTTGTCCATTGTAAAAAGCAGAGCAATTTTAATATCAACATAAAGGAGAGGAACGAACATGAAAAAATTCCCTGAGGGCTTTTTGTGGGGCGGTGCCTGTGCCGCCAACCAGTTTGAGGGCGCCTGGAACCTGGACGGCAAGGGGGCCAGCGTGTCCGACATGTGCACCAACGGCACCGCCACCACCTCCAAGTGGATCACCACCACCCATCACCCCGACCGGCTCTACCCCTCCCACGAGGCCATCGACTTCTACCACCACTATGAGGAGGACATCGCCCTCTTTGCCGAGATGGGCTTCAAGGTTTTCCGCACCTCCATCAACTGGACCCGCATTTTCCCTAAGGGCTGGGAAGAGAAGCCCAACGAGGCCGGCCTGGCCTTTTACGACCGGGTCTTTGACTGCTGCAAAAAGCACAACATCGAACCTTTGGTGACCATCTCCCACTACGAGCTGCCCTACGCCCTGGTGGAGAAGTACAACGGCTGGGAGAGCCGGGAGCTGGTGGGCTTCTTTATGAACTACTGCAAGGCCATTTTTGAGCGGTACAAGGACAAGGTGAAGTACTGGCTCACCTTTAACGAGATCAACGCCGGCACCATGACCATGGGCTCCATCCTGTCCCTGGGCACTGCCCGAGGCTACGAGGGCCCCACCGCCGGCATTCCCGACGATATGCAGGCCCGGTTCCAGGGGCTTCACCACCAGTTTGTGGCCTCGGCCCTGGCGGTGAAGTACGCCCACGAGCACTACCCCCAGTTCCAGATGGGCTGCATGAATATCTACGCCCCCGCCTATCCCATGACCCCCGACCCCAAGGACATTCTGGCCTGCCAGCAGCGCACCCAGATGACCAACTACTTCTGCTCGGACATCCAGGTCCGGGGGGCCTATCCCTTCTACGCCCAGCGCTACTTTGAGGAGCACGGCATCACCGTGAAGATGGAGCCGGGGGACGAGGCCATTCTGAAGGAGGGCACGGTGGACTTCTACACCTTCAGCTACTATATGAGCAACTGTCTCACCACCCATGAGGAGGACAGCGGCCCCAGCGTGGGGGGCAACCTGGTGGGCGGGGCCAAAAACCCCTACCTCCAGGCCAGCGACTGGGGCTGGCAGATCGACCCCATGGGCCTGCGCTGGTCCCTCAACGAGATCTACGCCCGCTACCAGATCCCCATGATGGTGGTGGAGAACGGCCTGGGCGCCAGGGACGAGCTCACCGCCGACGGCAAGGTCCACGACGACTATCGCATCGACTATCTGCGCCTGCACATTGAGCAGATGGCCCAGGCGGTGGCCGACGGAGTGGACCTGCGGGGCTACACCACCTGGGGCCCTATCGACCTGGTCAGCGCCGGCACTGGCGAGATGGCCAAGCGGTACGGCTTTATCTATGTGAAGAAATATGACGACGGCACCGGCGACCTCAGCCGCCTGCGCAAGGACAGCTTCTACTGGTACAAGAAGGTCATCGCCTCCAACGGAGAGGATCTGGCGTGACGGTCTGGGGAAACACGGGCAAAAGCCTCCTGCAGAGAAGGTATTTTTATGATCATTGACACAATTCCGGTAAAGCAAATTCGGCTTATCATGGAGTATCGCTCTTTCCCCATGTGGCTCTGTGATGAGAATGGTATTCAAATTGCAGAGGGGCTTGTGGAAGAGTTGCAGGATGATCACAAGCTATACCAGGAATTGCAGGATGTCCAGCAGATCTATGACGGACTGTTCATCGACAATAAAATTGAGTTTTCCTTTCGTGGATTTGCAAGCGAGGACGAGGAGAAAATTTTCCAGAAACGGCTGCAAGCGATCGCAGACTATGTTCAGAAACAAGTCGGCGAAAAATATTTTGTGAGGAATAGCTTCTAGACGGAGCAACCAGCAGTTTTCCCACCCTCTCCAACAAAATAGCTCTCCGGCCCGGCTGCGGTTTGTCCGCAGCCGGGCCCTTTTTGCCCTCCCCCTCTGTAACTCAATTGTAAGGTTTTCGTAATCTCTTCTCTGTTGCCCGGTTTGGCGAAGACTGGTATAATTGGGGTGTATCTCAGGTTTTTTGGGAGAGGAGGTCCCTCATGTCCCTTCGACACCGTTTTACCGCCGCCGCACTGGCGGCTTTACTCACCCTCACCGCCGCCCCCGTCAGCGGCGCCGCCTACACCGATAGCCAGGACCACTGGGCTGCCCCGGTCATTGAAAAGGCCGGGGAATACGGCCTGATGGAGGGCTATCCCGATGGCCGCTTCGGGGTGGGCGAATACATGACCCGGGCCCAGTTCATCACCGTACTGTGCCGGATGTTCTCCTGGCCCACTGAGGGCCTCGAGGCCATCCCTGCCCTCACCGACGTGAAGGGCCACTGGGCCCAGGACTACATCTACGCCGCCGCAGAGCAAGGGGTCATTGACCAGGCTGGGGCGGTGTGCCCCGACGACTATATTTCCCGGCTGGACATGGCCCGGATGCTGGTCCGTGCCCTGGGCTACGGCCGGCTGGCCCAGAGCCTGGGGGAGACCGAGCTGCCCTTTGACGACGTCACCGAGGACCGGGGCGTGGTGGCCATCGCCTACCATCTGGGCATCATCACCGGGGTGGATCAGAAGGGGCAGCTGAAATTCCTGCCCACCTTCTCCGCCCCCCGGGAGCAGGCGGCGGCCATGCTGGTGCGCTGCTATGAACGGCTCCACACCAAGACCGACTGGCTCAACGGCTTTTACGCCGTCAACTCTTACAGCCAGATCAATTTGGTGGACAGTCTGGACGTGCTCAGCGTGGGCTGGGCCCAGCTGATGTACCTGGAGGATGAACTCACCGTCAATCAGACCTCTGCCGGGGGCAACCACTGGGTGAAGCCCTCTGGCTCCAACCTGGTCACCGACCGGGCAGCCCAGGGGAATTTGCCTTGCAATTTCACCGTTTTCGGCACCTCCTCCACCCTGGCCCGGCTGGCCGAGGAGGGACGGACTGCGGAGGCCGTAGACCTGTTGGTCCTGGCCGCCCAGGGCTATGCCGGCCTCACCATGGACGTAGAGGGGCTGCGGGAGAGCCATCGGGAGAGCTACACCGCCCTCATGACCGCCCTGCGCTCGGCCCTGCCGGCGGAGCAGACCCTTTACGTCTGCGTCCAGCCCGACACCTGGTATGGCGGCTTTGACTACCGGGCACTGGGAGAGCTCTGCGACAAGGTCATTCTCATGGCCCACGACTACCAGTGGGTCAGCGTCCCCGACTCCTATGTGGGCACAGGCAACAGCTACACCCCGGTGACCCCCCTCCCGAAGGTGTACACCGCCCTGGCGCACATCACCGACCCGGAGACAGGTGTTCAGGACCGGTCCAAGCTGGCCCTGCAGATCTCCTTCGGCACCGCCGGGCTCCACGTGGATGAGGAGGGGCGGCTGCTGGACACCACCCTCTACCATCCCCTCCCCGACACCATCGCCAAGCGGCTGGGCCAGGAGGATACGGTATACACCTATGACGAGGCCAGCTGTAACCCCTATATCGAGTACACCACCGAGGACGGGGAGCACTACAAGCTCTGGTATGAGGACGAGCGCAGCGTCCGGGACAAGCTGCAGCTGGCCCGGATGTTCGGCATCAACGGCGTGTCCATCTGGCGGCTTGGCACCATCCCGGCCTACCCGAACTACGACGTGTGGAGTGTACTGTCAGAGCGGTAAAGGAAATATTTCCCCCTCGACCCCCTTCCCCTTCTTTCTCGGGATAATTTGGTAAAATATGGTTGTTCCTTCCCTGTTTTCCCAACCATTCCGAGAAAGAAGGGGTTTTTCATGGCATTTTTACGAAAGAAGGGCCTTTTTGAGACGGGCCGCATCCTCTACATCCCGGTGGAGGAGATTGTCCCCAACCCAAACCAGCCCAGAAAGCACTTCTCCCAGGAGGGGCTGGAGGAGCTGGCCCAGAGCATTTCCCAACACGGCATCCTCCAGCCCCTGTCGGTACGGCGGGGAGCGGGGGGCTACGAGCTCATCGCCGGGGAGCGGCGGCTCCGGGCGGCCCGGATGGCCGGGCTGAAGGAGGTCCCCTGCCTGCTGGTGGGGGTGGACGAGCAGGAGTCCTCCCTGCTCTCCCTCATGGAGAACATCCAGCGCCGGGACCTGGACTTCTGGGAGGAGGCCCAGGCCCTCCAGGCCCTCCTGCAGGTCACCGGACTGAGCCAGGAGGGGGTGGCCAAACAGCTGGGGCTGAGCCAGTCGGCGGTGGCCAACAAGCTGCGGCTGTTGAAGCTCTCCCCCGAGGCCCTGCAGCTGCTCCGCCGGGCGGGGCTCACCGAGCGCCACGCCCGTGCCCTGCTGCGGCTGCCTGCCGAGATGCAAACCTCCTGCGCCCACTATGTGGTGGCCCACAATTTGACGGTAGCCAAGACGGAGGAATATGTGGAGGCCCTGCTCCAACCCCCGGTGGAGAAAAAGGGCAAGCCCATCCTCATTTTGAAGGATGTGCGGTTTTTCCTGAACACGGTAAAAAAGGGGCTCTCCCTCATGGCGGACGCCGGGGTTCGGGCGGACTGCCGGCGGGAGGATACCGAGGAGGAGATCCTGCTGACCATCCGGATCCCGAGGCAGACGGCATAAAATAGAGCGACCTATCACCTACCCCCTGATGTTCTATGTTTCACGTGGAACTCGTCGTCGCAAATTCCGCTCTATTCCGCTTCCGCCTGCGGCGAAAGCTCCATGCGCTCCCTTGCTCCTCCTCTCGCAGGAAAATGTAGAGGCCCATTTTCCTGCGTAAAGGTCAGGGGCATCTCTATCAAGGAGAAAACCCGTGACGTTCCACGTGAAACATGGAACGTCACGGGTTTTTTTGCTGTTCCTATTGAAAAAAGCCATTTTGCAGGGTATAATAAAGGTTACCTATTTTGGAAACTGTAACTGTGAAAGGCTGTGCGCTATGGCCAAGCGAATTGCGATCGTCAATCAAAAGGGTGGCGTGGGCAAAACCACCACCTGTGTCAATCTGGCCTCTGCCCTCCACGCCAAGGGCCAGCGGGTTTTGGTGTGCGACTTTGACCCCCAGGCCAACGCCACTTCCGGCCTTGGCGTGGACAAGACCACTGCCAACCCCAGCGTCTATGAGGTGCTTATCGAGGGGGCCGAGTGCAAAAAGGCCATTGTGGCCACTCCCTACTGCGACGTGGTGCCGGTGAACAAGTCCCTGGCCGGCGCCGGCATCGAAATGATCGGCATGGCCGACCGGGAGCACCTGCTCAGCCGGGCGCTGGACAGCGTCAACGATGAGTATGACTATGTCCTCATCGACTGTCCCCCCTCTCTGGAGCTGCTCACCCTTAACGCCCTGTGCGCCGCCGACAGCGTGCTAGTGCCCGTGCAGTGCGAGTATTACGCTCTGGAAGGACTCAGCGACCTGTTGGGCACGGTGCGTATTGTCAAGCGGTCTTTGAACCCCAAGATCGCCCTGGAGGGCGTGGTGCTGACTATGTTTGACAGCCGGACCAACCTCTCCATGCAGGTGGCCGAGGAGGTCAAGCGCCACTTCCCCGGCCAGGTCTACGCCACCGTCATCCCCCGGAATGTCCGCCTGTCCGAGGCCCCCAGCCACGGCAGGCCCATCGACGCCTACGACCCCTACTCACGGGGGGCCGAGGCCTACGCCGGTTTGGCCGACGAGGTTTTGGCCCAGAATACATAAAGAACGCTTGAACAGAAACAGGAAAGAAGGTGTTGTATAATGGCCAAATCACATGGACTTGGGAAAGGCTTGGGCGCCCTGCTGGGCGACGAAGCCCTCCAGAGCCACAGTGAAGGCTCCCTCTCCCTGCCCATCTCGCAGGTGCAGCCCGGCCTCAATCAGCCCCGAAAGCGGTTTGATGAGGAGGCTCTGGCCGATTTGAGCGACTCCATCCGGCAGCACGGCATCATCCAGCCCCTCACCGTCCGGCGGCTGAGCTCTGGCTACTACCAGATCATCGCCGGCGAGCGGCGCTGGCGGGCGGCCAAGCTGGCCGGACTGAAGGAGGTCCCTGCCACCGTTATTGAGGCCGACGACCGAAAGGTCATGGAGCTGGGGCTCATTGAGAACCTCCAGCGGGAGGATCTGAACCCCATTGAAGAAGCCAATGGCTACAAGGTCCTCATGGAGGAGTACCATCTCACCCAGGAGGAGGTGGCCCAGCGGGTGGGTAAGTCCCGCCCCGCCGTCACCAACGCCACCCGGCTGCTGGCCCTGCCTGACGCCGTCAAGGCGCTGATGGAGGAGGGCAAGCTCTCCGCCGGCCACGGCCGGGCCATTCTGTCCGCTCCGGATAAGTCCCTCCAGCGTACCCTGGCCCAGAAGGTCATGGACGAAGGGCTCTCCGTCCGGCAGACCGAAGCTCTGGCCAAGCGGCTCTCCGCCCAGGAGGACAAGCCGGACAAGCCCAAGGCCCAGGATCCCTACAAGATGTACCGGGATGCCGCCGCCGAGGATTTGTCCAAGCGGTTCAACCGCCGGGTCTCCATCGTCCAGGGCGCCAAGAAGGGCAAGATCGAGTTGGAGTACTATGACGACGACGATCTTAACGCCCTGTTGGAGGTCCTGGAGCAGGTGAAGATGGCGGCGAAGGGAGGTCCCTCCTCTTGAGCACTGAGCCCCGCAACCGCCCCCGCAACCTGCAGCACCAGGCCGAGCACACCCGGGTCAACCGGCGCATCAATGTCATGGGCTATCTGGCCGTGCTGTTTGTGGTGGCCTTCCTGCTGTTGGGCTTTGCCTATCTTCAGCAGCAGCGCATCAACAAGGAGACCACCGACGCCTTGAAGGACTCCTCCTCCGCCTTTCAGTCCATTCAGAATTTGATGGAGGAGAAGGAGACGCTGCAAAAGCAGGTGGAGGAGCTGGAGAAGCAGCTGGAAAGCACCACCGCCCAGCTCCAGCAGTCCCAGGCAGAGGAGGCCAGAATCCGGGACACCGTCGTGGCCCTCCAGTACTTCTGGCAGATCGACGAGGCCTATGTCCGGGGACGGTACACCCTGTGCCGGCAGCTCATTCGGGAATTTGAGGATGCTGTAAACCCCGACTGCCTGCCCACGGAAAAAATCCCCGAAAACGACCGCTTCTCCCCTGCCGACCGGTACCAGGAGATCCACAACGCACTGTATTAAGTTCCTGTGTTCCGAGGCCTTTTGAAAAAAGACCCACATTCCATCGCAAATCCAACTATTTATATATGAGGTGAAAGGAAATGCTGGACATCAAGTTTGTACGTGATAACCCCGAGATCGTGAAGGAGAACATCAAGAAGAAGTTCCAGGACGAGAAGCTGCCCCTGGTGGACCAGGTCATTGAGCTGGACAGCCAGCGCCGTGCCGCCATCGCCGAGGTAGAGGAGCTGAAGGCCGCCCGGAACAAGCTGAGCAAGGCCAACGGCCCCCTGTTTGGCCAGCTGAAGAAGGCCGAGGGCGCCGAGAAGGACAAGATCCAGGCCCAGATCGACGAGAACATGGCCGCCGTCAAGGCCGATGAGGAGGCTCTGGCCAAGCTGGACGCCACCGTGGCCGATTTGGAGGAGCAGATCCACAAGATCATGCTGGTCATCCCCCAGATCATCGACGACAGCGTGCCCATCGGCCCCGACGACTCCGCCAATGTGGAGGTCCAACGCTTCGGCGAGCCTGTGGTGCCCGATTACGAGATCCCCTACCACATCGACATCATGGAGAGCTTTGACGGCGTGGACATGGACGCCGCCGGCCGGGTCTCGGGCAACGGCTTCTACTACCTGATGGGCGACATCGCCCGGCTCCACGAGGCCGTGCTGGCCTATGGCCGGGACTTCATGATCGGCAAGGGCTTCACCTACTGCATCCCCCCCTTCATGATCCACGGCAACGTGGTGGAGGGTGTTATGAGCCAGACCGACATGGACGCCATGATGTATAAGATCGAGGGCGAGGACCTCTACCTCATCGGCACCAGTGAGCACTCCATGATCGGCAAGTTCATCGACCAGATTGTCCCCGAGAACACCACCCCCGTCACCATGACCTCCTACTCCCCCTGCTTCCGCAAGGAGAAGGGCTCCCACGGCATTGAGGAGCGGGGCGTGTACCGCATCCACCAGTTCGAGAAGCAGGAGATGATCGTGGTCTGCAAGCCCGAGGAGTCCCCCTACTGGTACGACAAGCTGTGGAACTTCTCTGTGGAGCTGTTCCGCTCTATGGACATCCCTGTCCGTCAGCTGGAGTGCTGCTCCGGTGACCTGGCCGATTTGAAGGTCAAGTCCTGCGATATCGAGGCTTGGAGCCCCCGTCAGCAGAAGTACTTCGAGGTCTGCTCCTGCTCCAACCTGGGTGATGCCCAGGCCCGCCGCCTGCGCATCCGCATCAAGGGCGAGGATGGCAAGACCTACCTGGCCCACACCCTGAACAACACCTGTGTGGCTCCTCCCCGGATGCTCATCGCTCTGCTGGAGAACAACCTCCAGGCCGACGGCACCGTGAAGATCCCCGAGGTCCTGTGGCCCTACATGGGCGGCACCAAGGTCCTCACGCCCAAGAAGAAATAAAACAGTATCAGTGTAGCGCAAACAAACATGGGGGATATTCTTCGTTGAGGAATATCCCCCGTGTTGTAAAAAGAGAAGGAAGAAGGAGCCTGCGGATATGGAGCTTTCGGCCGCCCCACAGGCCGGAAGCGGAATGGAGCGGGCTTCCAAAATGGGGCCCCCACAAAAGCGGCCCACAGCTTTTGTGGGGAGAAGGAAGAAGGAGCCTGCGGATATGGGAGCTTTCGGCTGCCCCACGGCCGGAAGCGGAATGGAGCAGGCTTCTTCTGACGTGTTTCACGTGAAACATCCTTTAGATTTCCCCCCCTTCCACCCTACATACACCTATCACCAAAACCCAGAAAGGAAAGAGAGAAAATGGCTGAGAAAAAAGGCTTTATCGCTGAGTTTAAGGAGTTTATCGCCCGGGGCAACGTGCTGGACATGGCCGTCGGCGTCATCATCGGCGGCGCTTTTGGTAAAATCAGCACCTCCCTAGTCAACGACGTCATTATGCCTGCTGTCAGCATGCTCACCGGCGGGGTGGACTTCTCCGCCTGGCAGCTGGTGCTCAAGCCGGCAGTGGTAGAAGGCGGCGAAGAGCTTGCCGCCGCTGTGGCCATCAACTACGGTGCCTTCCTGGCCACCATCCTGGACTTCCTCATCATTGCCTTTGCCGTGTTCTGCCTTGTCAAGGCGGTCAACTCCCTCCGCCGCAAGAAGGTGGAGCCCGCCCCTGAGCCAGAGCCCATCCCCGAGCCCACCACCGAAGAAAAGCTGCTCACCGAGATTCGGGACCTGCTGAAGGCCAAGGAGTAAAAGATGGACGATGAAAAGCTGAAGCAGCGGGAAAATGAGCCCCAAAAGCCTCCCGTCCAGTACGCCAGCCCCACCAAACGGCTTTGGGCCTGGGTAGGGGTGGTCTATATGGTCATTCTGGTGCTGTTCAGCACCTATTCCACGGCCTTTGGCCATGCTCTCACCGGCACCGCCGGGCTCCTCCTCTCCCCCGCCCTCATTGGGTTGGGGGGCACCGCCATCCTCCGCTATCGCCAGGGGATTGGCCGGGGCGGGCTGGCGGCCTGTATCCTGATCTCCGGCGGAGCCTTTGCTCTGGCCGTCTACCATCTTGTGCAGGGGATCCCCGTCCTCCTGTCCCAGCTGTGAGGTGAACCCATGAAAGACATTTTAACTGCCGGCTTTCAGGAGATGGGCCTGACCCCGCCCCCGGAGGCCATTGACAGGCTGTGCCAGTACAGTGACCTGCTCCTGGAGCAGAACAAGGTGATGAACCTGACCGCCATTACAGAACCCAGCCAGGTGGCCCGGCTCCACTTTCTGGACTCGGCCTCCCTGCTGGCCCATGTTGACCTCCAGGGCAAATCCCTCATTGATGTAGGCACCGGGGCAGGCTTTCCCGGCCTGGTGCTGAAGATCCTGGAGCCCTCCCTCTCCCTCACTCTGGCCGACTCCCTTGGCAAGCGGGTGACCTGGCTGGAGCGTGTCTGCGCCCAACTGGGGCTGGAGGGGGTCACCTGCATCCACGCCCGTGCCGAGGAGCTGGCTCTGGACCCCGCCTATCGGGACAGCTTCGATGTGGCCACCTCCCGGGCGGTGGCCGCCTTCCCCGCTCTTTGTGAGCTCTGCCTGCCCTTTGTGAAGACAGGGGGCCAGTTCATCGCCATGAAGAGCGTGGACAGCGACGCCGAGGTCCAGGCTGGCGAGCGGGCGGTGAAAACATTGGGGGGCAAGCTCTCTACCAGTATTGACTACCCCGTTCCCGGCGCTGGGGTCACCCACCGGCTGGTGGTGGTGGACAAGCGCTCCCCCACCCCCAAGGGCTACCCCAGAAGCTGGGGCAAGATCAAAAAGGCCCCGCTGTAAGGGAATTTTATTCCGCTGCGAAAAATATTCCATGAAAAATTGTTGCGACAACCGCTTTCGCATGATATAATAACAACATACTGGGGGGATATTTGCTTGTCTACTGTTATCGCTGTCACCTCCGGCAAGGGGGGGACAGGCAAGACCTCCCTGGTCGGGGCTGTGGGCTCCTGTCTGGCCGCCATGGGCCACCCAACACTGTGCATCGACATGGATGTGGGGCTGCGAAATCTGGATCTGACGCTGGGGCTCACCGACCGTGCCCTGATGGACTTCAGCGACGTGCTTCAGGGCCGCTGCCCGTTGGAGCGGGCCGTGGTGGAGCATCCCCAGATCCAGGGCCTGTTCCTGCTCACCGCCCCCCTGACCCTTCCCCAGCAGATCACCGAAGAGGATATGGCCTCCCTGCTGCGGCTGGCCCGTCTCAGCTTCGACTATATCCTGCTGGACGCCCCCGCCGGTTTGGGAGAGGGCTACCGGCTGGCCGTGTGCGACTGCGACCGGGCCGTGGTGGTCTCCACCACCGATGCCTCCGCCCTGCGGGATGGCCAGCGCACGGTAAGTGACCTGCTCCACCGTGGTGTGGGCCAGATCCACCTGGTGGTCAACCGGGTCCAGCCCAAGCTGCTGCGCAAGCTCCACACCACCATCGACGATGCCATGGATGCCACCGGCCTGCCTTTGTTGGGGGTGGTCCCCGAGGACAACCGGGTCATGCTCGCCGCCAACCAGGGCCAGCCTCTTATCCGCACCGCCAATAAGGGGGCGGCCATCGCCTACCGCAACATCGCCTGGCGCATCCAGGGCAAGCGTGTGCCCGTCATGCGCCTGTGACGCCCGTCGCATACCTTTCACTAACTCGTTTTTGGAAAGAGGGGGAAATGACCATGAACATCGCACTTTTGTCCCACGACCGCAAAAAAGAGTTGATGATCCAGTTCTGTATCGCCTATTCCGGCATTCTGGCCCGACATCAGATCTGTGCCACCGACAGCACAGGCCGGGTCGTGGCCGAGGCCACCGGCCTGCCCGTCACCCTCTACCTCTCCCACGAGCATGGAGGCAGCCAGCAGGTGGGCGCCCGCATCGCCTACAACGAAATTGACATGGTCCTGTTCTTCACCGACCCCCAGTCCCACGAGCTGGACGATGATCTGGATTACATCACCCGGCTTTGCGATCAATATAACGTACCCTTTGCCACCAACGTAGCCACCGCAGAAATGCTCATCATGGGCCTGGCCCGGGGCGATTTGGACTGGCGGGACAATGTGGCCCCCGGTCTTACCCCCTTCTCGGCCTGAACAGCTTGACATTTGGGGCATTTTGCAGTAATATCAATTACACCGTGATGAGCGGGCATGAGTACCTGCCACACCGCCGGACAGAGAGGGGCCTCCTGGGTTGAGAGGGCCCCACGGCAAGGAGACAGAGAAAGACGGCCCGGGAGCGGGGACGGAGACGTCCACGGCACCCTCCCCGTACCAGGAGGCAGAGGGCGGCCCGGAGCGGGTCGCCGAACATGGGTGGCACCACGAAGGCAGGGGTCTTCGTCCCGTGATTGGGACGCTGACCCGTGCCTTTTTTCTGTTCCTGCTCCCCTTCGGGAAAAAACAGCTCAAATCACCATTTCTCCAAACAGAAAGGAAGTCTTACACATGGAAAAAGTCAAAGCCCGCACTCTATCCGGCTTCATGGAGCTCCTCCCCGGCCCCCAGACCCAGTTCGAGCGGGTCCGCCGCATCCTGGCCGATACTTACGCCCTCTATGGCTTCACCCCCCTGGACACCCCTGTTATCGAGTCCAGCGAGGTCCTGCTGGCCAAGGCCGGCGGCGAGACCGAGAAGCAGATCTACCGCTTTACCAAGGGGGACACCGACCTGTCCCTCCGTTTTGACCTCACCGTGCCCCTGGCCAAGTATGTGGCCATGCACTACAACGAGCTCTCCTTCCCCTTCCGCCGCTACCAGATCGGCAAGGTCTACCGGGGGGAGCGGGCCCAGCGGGGCCGGTTCCGGGAGTTCTATCAGGCCGACATCGACGTCATTGGGGACGGCAGCCTGGACATCATCAACGAGGCTGAGATCCCCGCCGTCATCTACCAGACCTTTACCAAGCTGGGCCTGAAGCGGTTCCGCATCCGCATCAACAACCGCAAGATCCTCAACGGCTTCTACGCCATGCTGGAGCTCACCGACAAGGCCGGCGACGTCATGCGCACCGTGGACAAGCTGGACAAGATCGGCGCCGAGAAGGTGAAGGAGATCCTGGTGGAGGACTTCGCCGTCCCTGCCGACAGGGCCGACGAGATCCTCGCCTTCATCGCCATCACCGGCACCAACGCCCAGGTCCTCTCCGCCCTGGAGGGCTACCGGGGCCGCAACCCCCTCTTCGATCAGGGCCTGGACGAGCTGAAAACCGTCACCGCCTACCTCTCCGATTTTGGTGTCCCCGAGGAGAACTTCGCCGTAGACCTGACCATCGCCCGGGGTCTGGACTACTACACCGGCACCGTCTACGAGACCATTATGCTGGACCACCCCGAGGTGGGCAGCGTGTGTTCCGGCGGCCGTTATGATAACTTAGCGGAATATTATACCGATAAACAACTCCCCGGAGTCGGTATTTCCATCGGTTTGACCCGTCTGTTCTTTGTACTGGAGGACGAGGGCATGCTCAACCCCGACCTGTCCACCGCCCCCACCGATGTGCTCATCCTGCCCATGACCGAGGACCTCTCCCCCGCCATCGCCTTCGCCACCGCATGCCGTGCCGCCGGCGTCCGGGCCCAGCTCTATACCGAGCCCAAGAAGTTCAAGGCCAAGATGAGCTACGCCGACAAGATCGGCGTGCCCTATGTGGCCTTCCTGGGAGATGACGAGGTGGCAAACGGCGTGGTCTCCATCAAGGATATGACCTCCGGCGACCAGGACAAGCGCCCTCTGGCCGAGGCCCCCGCCTGGCTGGCCGGCCAGATCGCCCAGCGCAACCAGGCCACCCCCATCAAGGAGTGACCCCCAGACAGCCATTCCCAGCCCAACCGGGGAACCTTTTCTCCCCCCGCTGCGTCTAAATGACCATCCACAAACACAGGAGGCCCCATATGAAAAAGCAAATCCTCGCCGCCACGCTGGCGGCCGCTCTCTGCCTGAGCGCCGCCCCGGCCCGGGCCGCCGAAGGGGAGCCATTCCCCTCCCTCAACCCCTATCCCGGCTATGCCGATGTAAAGGAGGGGGACTGGTTCTATCCCAGCGCCAAGCTGTGCAGTGAAATGGGCCTGATGCAGGGCACCGGCAACGGCTTCGAGCCGGGAAAGACCCTCTCGGTGGCCGAGTGCGCCGCCCTGGCCGCCCGCCTGCTGGAGGGCTATACCGGCAAGGCCATCCCCGCCAACGCCCCGGGGGCGGCCTGGTATCAGAACTATGTGGACTATCTGAACCAGCACCTGGACACCCGGAATGCCAGCATCTACGGTATGCTCCCCTGGAGCGAGCCGGAGCGGGCGGCCACCCGGCGGGAGTTCGCCCTGTTCCTGTACCTGGTCACCGACGGCAACGAGAGCGCCTTCCCCGCCCTCAACTCGGTGTCCGAGGGGGATCTGCCCGACGTGAAGGACGACAGTATGGTCCTCTCCCTCTATAACGTCGGCATCCTCAAGGGCACCGACGACGCCGGCACCTTTGCCGGAGAAAAGACCCTGACCCGGGCCGAGGCCGCCGCCATGGTGACCCGAATGGCCCGCAAGGAGGAACGGCTCACCTTCACCCTGACCCCCGCCCCGGACCAGAGCCCGAGCGGCGACAGGGCCGCCTTCGTGCAAAGCTACCTGCAGGGCAAGGCCGATAAGCCCTATTTCTTCTATGGGGACAAGGCGGCCACCGCCGGGGACTTCCTCACGGCCGCCCTCACCGCCGCCGACCAGCTCAACGACCTGTGTGCCCAGCAGGGCGTCGCCTTCGCCTGGAACAATTCTCTGGGCTCGGGAGAGCAGGGCCAGACCTACTTCATCTCCTACGTCTACACCAAGGCCAATACTGCCGCCCTGGACAGCGCCGTGGCTGCCGACCCCCAGGCCATCTATGCCGCCTGGCAGCGGCAGACCTATAAGGCCAAGCACATCCTCATCACCGAGGAAAAGGGGGGCAAGGAGACCGCCGATATGCTCTGCGAGACCCTCAAGAGCAACCCCGACCAGTTTGACCCCCTGCTCACCATCTACGGCGAGGACCCGGGCATGAAGGCCAACCCCGACGGCTACGTCTTCGGCCCCGGGGAGATGGTCACCGAGTTTGAGGAGGGCACCAAGGCCCTTCAGCCCGGCCAGATCAGCCAGCCCATCCAGTCCAGCTTTGGCTGGCACATCATCCTGCGCCTGCCCCTGACCCAGGCCGACTACGAAAGTGGTGGCAACCGGATCCTCTTTTCCGAGGACTTCCCGGATGGCATTGATGTCACCGCCGCCTACGCCGCCTATCTGACCTTCAAATCCTAAGGAGAACACCCATGAAAAAGCAAATTTTCGCCCTGACTCTGGCCCTCGGCCTGACCCTGACCACCCTGTCCGTCCGGGCCGCCGGCCAGGACGACCTCTTTCCCGCCGTCAACCCCTACCCCGGCTATGCCGACGTGAAGGAGGGGGACTGGTTCTATGACAATGCCAAGCTGTGCTACGAGATCGGCCTGATGAATGGCACCGATAAGGGCTTTGAGCCCTATGTCACCCTGCCCATCTCCCAGTGTGCCGTGGTGGCCGCCCGGATCCGGGCCACCCTCACCGGGGAGGAGATCCCCCAGCCCGCCCCGGGGGAGGCCTCCTATCCCTGGTACTACCCCTACCTGACCTATCTGGAGAAGGCCATCCAGGCCGACCCCTCCCTCTCCTACGCCCAGGGCATCCTGTCCACCCCGGAATATGCCGCCACCCGGCAGGACTTCCTCTATCTGCTCAGCGTGGCCGTCAAGGGCCAGGAGCTTCCCGCCATCAACAGCATCACCACCCTGCCCGACACCGCCGACGATCTGGTGCTGTCCTTTTATAACGCCGGCATCCTCACCGGCAAGGATAGCTACGGCACCTTTGATGCCGCCGGCACCCTGACCCGGGCCGAGTGTGCCGCCATGGTCTCCCGGGTGGCCCGGTCTCAGCTGCGGCTGACCTTCACCCCCGCCGACTACTCCCCCTTCACCGCCGCCCACCTCACTCCCGGCACAGCCATGTTCACCAACGGCCTCTCCGCCGAGGAGTTCCTCATCGCCACCAACAACGCCATCTCCGCCTGGGAGACCGCCCTTGGCGACGGCTTCAACTGGCACTATGTCTGGACCGACGGCAAGTCGGTGCTGACCCACGTGAAGGAAGACGTTCTGACGGCGTTGGATGTCACCGCTGCCATGGGCACCCAGGCCTATAAGGACTTCGACGTGCAGGTCTACTACTCCCGGCTCATCGACCTCACAGGCAAACCCCTGGGCGACGGCCAGGCCGCCGTCCAGGCATAGGAGGGCAGAGCCTTGCAGCAGAAACCCATCGCCCTTCTCCTGGCCCTCTCCCTGCTCTCCCCCCTCCCCGCCCGGGCGGCCCAGCCCCAAGCCGACCCCATGGCCCCTTTCTTTGACCTGGATCCGGACCGCTCCCCCGACGAGCGGCCCTGGTACGACTACGAGAGCATCCGCATCTGCGTGGAGCAGGGGCTCATGCAGGGCACCGACTACGGCTTCAAGCCCGCCCAGCCCATCACCCTGGCCGAGGTGGCCGTCCTCTGCGCCCGCATCCATAGCCGGGAGACTGGGCAACCCATCCCCGCCGGGGAGAGCTGGTACGACGGCCCGGTGTCCCTGCTTTTGAGCCTGGCCGGAGATAGCAACGGCCCCTTTGAGACCCTTCAGACCGCTCCCAAATCTCCCGCCACCCGGCTGGACTTCGCCCAGCTCCTCGACCTGGCCTGGGGAGCCAATGCCCCCCGGTACCACGATTACACCGCCCTGCCCGACACCGATGACCCCGCCGTTCTCCGACTCTATAACGCCGGCATCCTCACCGGCACCGACGCCCTGGGTTCCTTCGTCCCCGGCCGGGGGCTGACCCGGGCCGAGGTGGCCGCCATGGCCGCCCGGGTGGTGGAGCCCACCCTCCGCAAGGGCTATGTCCCCGCCCAGGAGGTGCCCGCCGTGACCCCCGCCCCCACAGAGACGCCCCAGCCCTCGGAGACCGTCCAGCCCCCGGCAGAGGACAACCACGACAGCCGCAGCCCCGCCCTGGAGCAGCTGGCCGCCTACCTCTCCCGCCGGTCCGGCCTGACCAGCTCCGACGACCGGGACGCCTTCTGTACCGCCTTCGGCCTGGAACCCCACGCCCCCCTGCTGTCCCTGCCCTATGACGGCAACCTCACCGCCTGCGAGCTGCTCCCCTTCTTCGTCACCATTATAGACGTGCAGATGACCGGGGTGGCCGAAAGCCGGGGCCTGAGCCGGGAGGAGTTCTGGGCGGGCACCTTCCGCAGCCCCCACGCCGACGACATCCTCCCCGCCGGGGCCTATCTCAAGTCCCTGCTAAAGGACGGGGTCTGCGAGAGCCTTTTGGTCCTTCAGGGAAATGACCGCTCCGAGGTGGCCACCCTCCGGGACGCCCTCACCGAGTCCCAGGCCTTCCAGGACCTGGACCCCCAGGCGCTTTTTGAGTTTGCCGTCCTCAACTACCCCCAGATCCTCAACCGGTAACACCCCGCAAGCCATCTACATTTGGTAATATGCTCTCTTTATAATACAGTTAGGAGTGATCAACATGGACAACTGCAAGACCAAGTACCGCACCCACAACTGCGGAGAGCTCCGCATGGACCAGGTGGGCCAGACCGTGACCCTCTCCGGCTTCCTGGAGAACTTCCGTGAGGTGGGGGCCACCCTGGGCTTCGCCATCCTCCGGGACTTCTACGGCACCACCCAGGTGGTCTGCGAGAGCGAGGAGATGGTCAAGACCTTCAAGGCCATCAACAAGGAGTCCACCGTCCAGGTCACCGGCCTGGTCCGGGAGCGGGACAGCAAGAACCCCAAGCTGCCCACCGGCGACATTGAGGTGG
>CAJUSE010000013.1 GCA_910588975.1 uncultured Oscillospiraceae bacterium
CCAGTAGCTTCGTGGGAGGCACTCTCCCTTTGTGCAATTACACTTTTGGCCCTGGTGGCACTATTTGTGCAACATCGTGGAGAATATAAAGCACTGAAAATTATGCTTGGAGTGAGTGTTGCAATATATGTACTGCCGTTCGGCGGGAGGCTCATGAATGGATTTTCCTATGCCAGTCAACGATGGACATTTGGCTTGGTACTATTATTATCCTACATTGTGGTAGAAATGTTGCCAACGCTGTTAACTGCAAATCGAAAACAGCAGTTTTACTATCTATGTGTACTGCTGTGTTATGGTTGTATTACATTCAGTAGCCCTAAGACCAGAACTGTATTTTATACGGTTGGAGTCGCAATGTTAGCGGTTACTTTAATTGTTTTGCTGATGTTTCATGGCACACAAATTAGCTCTGCCATAGCATGTATTGCGTTAGTGGTAGGCAATGTTAGCATTTATGGAATGTTTAGCTATGCAGCAGACTTGGGAAACTACAGTGGTGAGTTTGCCGCTTATGGCGAAGAGACAAACCGGCTTTTAACGGCAATTGAGAGAGATGCAGAGCCATATTTGAATTTGCAAAATGGAAGATTTGATAGTTCATCGTTCAACTACAACCTTGCTCCAGTGTGGGGAGTTCCATCGACAAATATGTATTGGAGTATTATTTGTGGAGATATTCCAGAGTTTTGGGAAAAAACTGAAAATATTAGACTAAGAGATAACAGCCACGCAATTAATGGCACAAACAGTCGAACTTATATGTCAACTTTATTGTCTACGAAATACTTTTTAGAAAAAAAGGATAGAGCGCAGTATGTACCATATGGCTATGAGTTGATTGATGAGGGAAAAGGCAGATACTCAGTATATGAAAACTCCTATCAATTGCCCTGGGGATATACATTTGATAGCTATGTTCCAAAATCTATCGTAGAAGGGATGAGTGGTGTAGAGTTAGAAGAGTTAATGATGCAGTCTATCATTTTGGAAGAAGATGTTCCCCATGTTTCAGTAGGTACACCTATTACAAACATCGAATCTTTACCCTACAAAATTAAAAGTTTTGATAACGGGAAATGGGAGAATGGACATTTAGAGATCAGTAAGGATAATGCGAAATTGATTTTGGAGTTTCAGGCATTAGAGGGTGTGGAGCTTTATCTGAGATTACAAGGTTTCGATATTAATGGCTCGGGGCAAACACGATTTAGTGTATCAGCGAAATGTGAAGATGTTAAAGAGAATCTATCAATTACATCTAATGCATATTCGTGGTATTTTGGACGGAAAGATTATCTTGTTAATTTCGGGTACAGCGAAAATGATAGGACCACCTGTACAATTGTCTTCCCAAAGAAGGGAACATATAATTTGAAGGGTATTCAGGTTTTTGCATTACCTATGGATGGTTATTCTAATCAAGTTGAGCAGCTTAGAAAAGAACCGTTGGAGAATATTGTATGGGAAACCAACAGATTTTCTGGTACGGTGGATTTATCTAAAAATAAAATCCTTTGCGTAAGCATTCCTTACAGCAGGGGATGGACAGTGACCGTGGATGGACAGAAAGTAGAAATATTAAAGGGCAATTATATGTTTATGGCGTTACCATTGATGGCTGGGCACCACGACATTGAATTTACATACTGTACACCCGGGTTAAAAATCGGAGTTAGTTTTTCTGCGCTCTCCTTTTTAGGCGTTGTGGTATTTTCTAAAAAATACAAGCGGCGAGAAGCGGAAGTGTGAGGTGAAAGATGCAAAACATAGATGATATAGAATATCATGCCGATGATTATGGTTTGTTTTCCGCACAAAGCCAGGAGATTTTAGATTGCCAGCGAGCCGGGAAATTAAATGCAGTAAGTGTCATGTCCAACAGTCCTTATTTGGCAGATTCTATGGAAGCATTCAGGCCATATCGCAGCAAAATTAAAATAGCTGTCCACTTGAATTTCCTGGAAGGCTACAGTTTATGTGAAGCGAAGGCGGTTAGCTACTTAGTTGATGAGCAAGGTATCTTTAACATTTCCTTTGGGAAGCTTTTATTGGCGGGTTTTTCATTCAAACGAAAAGAGTATTGTCGGCAGTTGTGCAAAGAGATCAGTGCGCAGATCCATGTTGTACAGAAATATTTGGGGCATGGTGAGTCGCTGCGTATTGATGGTCATGCTCATTGGCATATGCTGCCCATTGTGTTTGATAGCTTGATGCAAGTACTTCAGGAAGAACAGATTACAGTGGAATATATTCGCTTCCCGGATGAGAATTTATCCGTTTATTTGCAGAACCGCAGGAAAATATCAGGGGTTAAGGCGATCAATATAGTAAAAGTTATGGTTTTAAAAGTATTAGCAGCAAGGAATCGAAGGAAATATAGAGGCTATCTTGGTGCTTTGGAAAAGAGACTATTTTTAGGCGTAGTACTATCCGGAAATATGACCTTGCAAAATGTGAAGGCAGTCCTTCCGGATGCAATTCGTAAAGCCAGAGAAAAGGGCTGGGGGATAGAACTTTTGGCTCACCCCGGAGGAGTATATTCTCCTGAAGATATTGCTCAACTGACACATCCGGATGATATAAGCTTTTTAACAAGAAATGACAGGAAAAAGGAAAAAGAAATGTTCTGTAAGATTTAAGCAACGACAGAAAAGAAAGAGACGAGAGCATTATGAGTATGGTTTCAATCATTGTCCCCTGTTATAACGAAAAGGAGGCACTTCCGTATTTCTTCCCCGAAATACGGAAGGTGGCAAACATACTATTTGCCACCAAAGGGCTTTCGTTTGAGTTCCTCTTTGTCAATGACGGCTCTCGGGATGGGACCTTGGAACTGCTGCGGGAATTTGCGGCAGAGGATGATAGGGTCCGATACATATCCTTTTCCCGCAATTTCGGAAAAGAGGCGGCCATGTATGCCGGCTTTCAGCATGCCAAGGGCGATTATGTAGTGTTGATGGACGCCGACCTTCAGCATCCCCCCGCCATGCTGGAGGAAATGTATCTTGCCGTCAAAGAGGAGGGCTATGACATTGCAGCGGCCCGGCGGGTATCCCGGAAGGGGGAGCCGCCCATTCGTTCTTTCTTTGCCCGGTGCTTCTACCGGCTGATCAACAAGATATCCAAGGCGGAGTTTGAGGATGGGGCCTCAGATTTTCGCATGTTTTCCCGGCAGGCAGTAGAGGCTATTTTGGAGCTGGGGGAGGTCAACCGCTTTTCCAAGGGCATTTTTGGATGGGTGGGATTCAACACTAAGTGGATCCCTTATGAGAATGTAGAGCGGGTGGCAGGGGAGACAAACTGGTCTTTTTGGAAGCTGTTTCTCTATTCGCTGGACGGTATCATTGCCTTCTCCACAGCACCTTTGGCTATTGCCTCGGTTGTGGGAATACTGTTTTGCGTGGTAGCGTTTATCTGGATGATAGCTATCATTGTAAAGACTTTGGTATGGGGTGACCCGGTGGCGGGATACCCCACCTTGGCCTGTTTGCTGTTGCTGATTGGCGGGTCTATTCAGTTGTCTTTGGGAATTCTTGGCCAGTATTTGGCCAAGACATATTTAGAGACCAAGCACCGGCCGATTTATATTATTGGAGAGACGGACGAGATGCAAAAACAGGAAAGAAGCGCCCTGTAAGTGGAGAAAAATGGTGCGAAACAGCCTTTTCAGCGATTGGCTCAGTCGATGAACGCCTTTTTCATATTTTATTACCAAATCATACCTGAGGCCAAGGGAGAATAGGGAAAAGCAACCTGCGGATACTATGGGATGTCACAAGAAAGACCGCAGGAGGAGAGAGATATGAAAGCCACAGGCATTGTAAGGCGCATTGACGACCTGGGGCGGGTGGTCATTCCCAAGGAGATCCGCCGCACCATGCGTATCCGGGAAGGCGACCCGCTGGAGATCTACACTGACAAGGACGGAGAGGTCATCTTCAAGAAGTACTCCCTTATGGGTGGGCTCAGCGACTTCGCCGTGCAGATGTGCGAAACGCTCAACAAGACCACCGGCCGCATCTGCGTCATCACCGACCGGGACGCCGTCATCGCCGTCGCCGGCGCACCCCGCCGGGACCTGATGGACAAGCCCATCGGGGAGGCCCTGGAGAGCATTTTGGAGGGCCGCCGGCTCTACCAGCACCAGACGGGGGAGAGCCCCATCCCCATCTCCGACGACGCCGGCAAGTACGGCGTGGTCTGCGCCGCTCCCATCCTGGCTGAGGGGGACGTACTGGGCTGTGTCCTCTTTGCCGGAGAGGGCGACCAGCTGCAGAGCGGGGAGACCGAGTACAAGCTGCTCCAGACCATGTCCGGCTTTTTGGGCCGCCACATGGAGGGGTAAAAAACCACGCCGGACAGGATTTCTGTCCGGCGTGTGTTTTTTATAAAGCCCACTGCAGCAGCAAAATCAGCAGAATGTTGACGGCAAAGACCGCCGCCAGGGCGCCCCAGGGACGCTTGGTCATGGACATCTCCCCCCATGGGGACAGTCTACGCAGCCTTTGGAGGCGGTATGCTGGTATATTTTTTCCCTCCGTGGCCCATACTGGAAAAAAGAAAAAGGAGGGAGACGCCGTGATCAAGGGCATCAACCGGCGGGTCATCGTGGTCAAGTCCCCGGACCGCCGTTTTTTCGAGGAGGCCATCTTCATCGTCCGGGATGGCATCGTGGGTCAGAATGGGGTCACCGCTGAGCAGGTGGTGGAGGAGGCCCGGCGGGTGGCCGATGGCTTCGGGAGAAAGAGAAGGGGCAGCTGGCGAAAGCGTTTGCCCGCCCTGGGCTATGTGGCCCTGGGGGCGTTGCTGGCCACGGCGGCGTGGTGGGTGGGCGTCCTGCTGTAAAAAACGGAGAGGGCTTCGCCCTCTCCGTTTTGGTATCTGTTCTTTTAGCCTGTGCCCACGCCGGAGCAGTACCAGTATCCGTCCTTCAGGTACATGGCCCCCCGGCGGGAATAGGTATAGGCCCCCTGGGGAGCCTCAGGGTCCGGGCCCTCGTAAGGCATGGTGTTGCCCGCCATAAAACGGTTCATTTCATTGCTGTCCGCCGGGACAAAGATGGTGTCGTAGGTGAAGGCAAAGTGGGGATAGTCCAGGATGCCCGCCGGGAACCAGCTCTCGGGCATATCCTCCAGGGTGCCCACCCCGGCCAGCTTCATAAAGGAGCAGCGGGCGGGGTTGCCCGGGGTGAGACGGAGGGCAGTGCCCTCGTACTGCTCGGCCCAGTCCCGGACGATGTCCAGGGGGCCCTGGCCCTGATCGGGGATGGCGATGTCGCCTGTCAGGGCGGCCCGTTCGGCCTCCATGAACCACTCCCGCATAAAGGGATAAATGCGGCCATTTTCATAAAATGCGTCGTTGGAGGAAAGCCCCACAAACTCGGCCTTGTACCAAAGCCCGCCTTGGTTGCTCTCCTTGATCAGCACCAGGTCACTGCCCTCCCAAAGACGGATATAGTAGTCCCAGCTTGGGTCGGTGATGGTGAGAGAGGTACCTGTGGGCTCACCGGGAAAGCTCTCCACATAGCTCCAGTGGTACTGCTCCGGGTCGGTAAACATTTGCTGGTAGTAGCGGCTGTTGCCCTCATCGGGGGAGACGGTATAGGGAACCACATCCCCTTGGGCGGGGGTGAGCATCAGGATGACCTGGTCATCGCTGAGGTCCATGATGTAGGATAGCTTCCGGGCGGCGTCCAGGGCGGCAAAGGTGGTGTTGCCGATGTCAAAATCCAGCTCGGCCAGCTTCTTTTCCAGATACTGCCCATAGGCCCAGGACTCGAGACTCATGTCGTTTATCATATCGTGCCAGAGGTAGGTCAGGCTGCCGTCCGCTTTCCGCTGGAAGAAAAGGTAGTCACAGCCCGGATAGCCGGGGGAGACCCAGCCGTCCTCGGTGACGTATCTCCCCCCGGCCTGGACCACCTTCTCCGGGGTTTGGGTGTGCAGCTCGTAGTTGAAGGTCCAGGTCTCCACGGTGACATCTCCCACCAAGGTGCGGTGGGGACCGGAGAAGGACTCGATGCGCCAGTCGTCCCAGGTGACCGGGTCGCCCCAGGCGTATTGCTCCCCCTCGGGCTCGGGGACGGTTGGGGTCTGGGAGGCCTCGTAGACCTGCCGGGCATAATCCTTGACCTGCTCCACCACCTCGGTGGGCACATCCTGGTCAGTGCCCGATATCACATGGTCCACAGTGGGCTGCTCCTGGGGCTTGTAGACCAGGAGATTTTCCCCGTCAAAGTAGGCCGTCCGTATGGCCCAAAGGGTGTCCTTGGTATGGGCTCGGCCATCGTAATATTTTCCGTAGATGCTCCAGCAGGAGTCGTCCCAATAGGGGAGCTCCGGGAAGGCCGCCTCCAACAGCTCATAGGGGTCGGCGTGGTAGAGCAGGCCGTCAGACAGGAAGAAGAAGTCGCTTCGGTCATTGACCAGCTCGTCTGTGCCGTCTCCGTCCAGATCAAGCTGGTAACAGCCACCCTGGGTGTAGCTGTCCACCCGAAGAAGCAGGGTGAGCACGCCGTCATCGGTGAAGTGGTAGTAATCCCGGGTGGGCAGGTCGGCATCAGATATATAGTCCACATAGAAGCCGTTGCGGCCGAAGAGCCCGGAGAAGGTGTTCATACTGCCGTAGGCCTCGTCCTCCACCGTGAGGAACACATCCAGGGTGCCGTCCTCCTGGCGGACTGCTGCCCGGACAAGACCGTCGGGCATGAGGGCGGCAGACACGGAATGACCGTCAATGTTCCAGTTGGACCGGTTGTTGGGCCAGGTCAGGTCAAAGCCCTCGCCAGAGCGGTGCTCCACCGCCACCGTGGGGGCTACATAGGCCCCGTTTTCGGTGAGGGAGATGGTAGCTACCGGCTCCCAGTCGGGCAAGGGGGTGGGGATGGCGGGTTGGGTACAAATCTGGTTGGAGCGGAAGTGGTAGTCGCCGCTGTCCTGGCGTTCCAGGGTCACGCAGCACCAGCGGTCGCCGTCAAAATAGCCGTGGTGATAGAGCTTGTAGGTGTTCCCCTCCCGGGTGCCGCAGGTGAAGGACAGCGGCCCGCAGTAGTTGGTGTCCCCGTGCATCCAGTAGTAGGCGTCAAATTCGGGGGAGTAGGTGAACTGCTCCAGACCCTCCTTGTTGGTCTCGTCCAGGGTGAGGCCGGTGTATTCCTGCAGCCGCTCGTCCATCCAGTCGGCGGTGAGCTTATAGGCGGGGCAGGGCAGGTCGTCCCAGCTGTCATAGCCAAAGACGGTTTTGAGCTCATAGTCGGTGATGTCAGCGCTTTCCAGATAGAACAGCTGATAGAGGTCGATATCCTCGGCACGGTCGTAGAGGATGGCGGGGTTGGCAAACTGGTTGCGGATGTTGTAGGTATAGTCGTAGGGGCTCTCCCCACTGGCATTGAAGAATTCCTCATTAAACCATTGCAGCTCCTCCCCGGTGAGGGAGTAGAGGGCGGTGTCCTCCGGGGTGGGAATGAGGTCGGAGTCGGGGGCCCGGGCGGCCAGGTTGGAGACGAACCAGTAGCTTCCGTCCTCCTGCTCTTCCAGGGTCACGGCGTACCAGTCCTGGCTCTCGGGGTCCAGCTGGTAGGAGAGGGTGACCCGATTCTCCGAGCGGGTGCCGGCAGTGAGGGTGACATTGCCGGGGTAGTTGCGGGCGTGGAACTCATAGCGCCAGTAGTAGGCATCGTGGTCAGGAGAATAGGTGTAGCTGTCCATTCCCACCCGGTTGGTATCCTGTATGGCAAGACCGAGGTTAGCCATGAGAAATGCGTCCAGCTCCTGCGTGGTGATCTTCAGGGAGATGATGGCGCCGGGAGGCTCTGGGCCAAGGATCTCATCGGCCTCGGCCTGCTCGACTTCATCCAGGACCTGGGGGTAAATGTGCAGGTGGAGCAGTTGGGAAAAGTCTACATTCTCTGGCTTTTCATAAAGCGAGGTGAGGAACATATTCCGGTAGTTGAAATGCACACCGTCGATGTTGTAATAGGTGCCGGTGCCGCCGGAGGTATCCACGCCCCCCTCATTGAAAAACTCCTCGTTGAAGAAGGCCAGCTCCCGGGCGGTGAGGGCCCGCTCATCCTTCCCGCCGGAGAAGACGCAGGCGGCCAGGACGCCCGCCAGCATGGCCACCGCCAGGGTGGCGGCCATGAGCTGCCGGGACTTGCCGGCGATGCGGCTCACCCGGTCCTTCAGCTGACGCTTCCCCACCGTCATGGTGGTGGCGGCGATGAGGGGATTGGCCCCCCGTTTCACCGGGATGAGGGAGAGGAGGGTCTGGCCGTAGGGGATGCGCTGGGCCTCTCCCAAGGCCTTCAGCACGCTTTCGTCGCAGGCCAGCTCGCAGTCGGCCCTGGAGCAGCTGGCGGCCACCCAGACCAGGGGGTCAAACCAGTAGACGGTAAGGCACACACACCGCAGCAGGGACCACACCGGGTCCAGGTGGCGGGCGTGGGTGGCTTCGTGGGTGAGCACGTGGGTCAGCCGGGCGGGGTCATCGGCCACGGTGGGGGTGATGTAGATGGCGTTTCCAACCAGGCAGGGGGAGGGGATGACACCTTCCTCCACCAGGTAGATCTTCTGCCGGATGGGGCGGCCCCCGACCAGTTCCCGGTCTCCGGTCCATGCCCGGCGGTGCTTGCGGAGCCTGCCATAGAACCGCAGGTTGCTTATTAGGAAGAAGACGGCCGTCAGGGCCATGCCGGCCTTCCAAATGAGGGTCAGCACCTGGGGCAGGGACAGCCGCCGGGCATAGCGGGTGGCCGTCCTACCGTCGGCGTTGACCACCGTGTAGCCGGCCCTCTCTGCGTTGGGGCTGTCGACCACCTGGCCGGGGTGGAGGTCCTGTTCCGGCCCGGCCTGGGGAATGTCAGTGAGGGCCCATTGGTTTGTGGGGAGGACGTAGATGGGCGGGGCGGCGGCGATACGCTGGCTCACCGCCTGCTCCACGGGCTGAGCGGCCCGAAGCAGGGAGAAGGGGGCGTCAAAGAGGCTGCCGGGGATGAGCAGCCGCACCAGCACCAAGGCCCACAGGGCGTACTGGAAGCGCCGGGACAGCACGTTTTTGAACAGCTGGCGGATGGCCAGAATGGCCAAGATCAGTACGGACGAGGTGATGAGGATCTCTTTCATTTCTCTCCCTCCTTCGCATGTTCCAAAATGGCGGATAGCTCGTCAATGTCCTCCTGGCTCAGGGCCCGGGCGTCCACCATGGCCGACATCATCAGCCCCAGCCGACCGCCGTAGACCTTGTCCAGAAAGCTCCGTGTTTCAGACCGGGCGGCGTCCTCCCGCTCCAGCAGGGGGGAATAGTGTCTGGGGGTGGCCCCGTCGTGCTTCACCGCCCCCTTGCCCTCCAGCCGGGAGAGCATGGTGATGATGGTGTTCTTGCTCCAGCCGGTCTCCTCCTTCAGCTGGGCGGTAAGCTGGGTGATGGTGCGCCCGGGCTGGGCCCACAGGGCGTTCATCAGCCGCCACTCGCCCTCGGACAAGCTCAATTTCATGGAAAGACCTCCTTTGGGTAGACAAATGTATACCTATCGTAATTTCACTATATCATGATTGGTAGACAAATGTCAACCTCAAAAAAGTTACAATGGAATTACAAATGAAAGCAAAAAGAAAAGACACAGCGCTTTTACGCTGTGCCTTTTCGGAAATACAGGGTGCTTATTTCGCCTTGGCCACGATGACCCGGATGCGGCCGCCGTCGGCAACAGAGCGGTCATAGTAGCCGGTAAGGGTGTAGCCCACCCGGACCCGCTCCAGGCTGGAGAAGTGGTACTCGCCATTTTCCAGCTCGTATACGGCCACGGAGTCGACCAGGGGGAAGCTCTCGTTGTCCTGGGTCATGGCGGTGAGGACATCCACGCTGTTGAGCTTCACCGACTTCAGATTGCTCATCTTGCTAGGCCGCTGAAGGGGGCCCTCGATCTTCACCGGGCCTTCGGAGAGGTTGAAGAGACTGCCCTCTGTACCGTAGACGTAAGAGGTGCCCTTCACGTCGTACTGATAGACCCCGCCCATCAGGGCCATGGAGAGGTCGGTCTCCTGCACGTCGGTGAGCACGCCGTAGGAATAGATGTCCCCGGTGGCGTCATTCAGAATGAGGGTGTCGATCTCCCCGGCGGCGTTCTTTTTGTAGTACTTCACGTCGTCGCCGTTCAGACTCATACCGGCCAGCCGGGCGGCGTAGAGCTTCACCGAGCCGCCGTCACTGTTCACGTCCAGGATCTGGACGTTTTCTGCCAGAGGGGTGTTGCCGATCTTGGTGCCGGCGGCGTTGACCTTGCCGGTGATGGAGGCGTTGCCCAGCCGCTTGACCTGGGCCTCGCCCCCGGCGGCAGCGGTGATTTGGACCAGGTTGCCCGCCTTGAAGGAGCTCTTGGTCTCCACGGGGTAGGTGTAGCTGTTGCCGTCGGTGGCCGAGACCATCACCGTCTTGGCGGTGTAGCTGTTGCCCCCGGCGTCGGTGTAGGGGGCGTCCACCACGGCGGAGATCACCCCGTAGACCGTGCCGGTGAAGGTGCTGCCGGCATCGGCCACGGCGGCCACCCCGCCGTCCCGGCCCAGCAGCAGGGTGATGGTGTCACCGTTGCGGTAGGGGCCCAGGTTGGACAGGGCATAGGCGGCCTCGCTGGTCTCGATGGGATAGCTCTTGCCCGAGATGATGAGGGCGGCGGGGCCGGAGGTGCCAGGGGTGACCAGGTCGGACTGGTAGACCCAGGTGACCCGGCTGGTGTAGGCCCACAGAGTGCGCATGGACTTGGAGTAGTAGACCACGTCGCCGCTCTGGAGCTGGGAGAGGTTGGCCTCCCGGCCGGAGCGGTAGACGGTGGCGGTGGACGGGTCAAAGCCTATCTTGCTCTGCCAGTTGCCCTCTACCACCACCGGGCCCTTCATGGCCGAGTTGATAACAGCCACCCGGTCCACCTCGCCGGCGGCGTTGAGACCATGGCCCAGGGTCATGATATAGGGCTGGCCCTGCTTGGTGGCGGCGGTGAGCAGATTGTAGAACAGGTACATGGCGTCCTGCCTTGTCATGGGGCTATTCTGGCCGATGGAAATGCCCTCGTCCAGATCCAGGTTGCGGTAGAGGGTCATCTGGCCGGCGGGCCAGGCCCCGGAGAAGTCGCTGTCCTGATAGCCCAGCAGCCGCAGGGCCATGGTGACACCCATAGCCAGGGTGATCTCCTCATCGGGGTGGAAGGTGCCGTCCAGATAGCCGTTGACCAGATGGGAGGCCACAGCGGCCTCCACATAGGGAGCGGCCCAGTGGCTGTAAGGCACATCGGGGTAGGGGGAGACGGAGGTGGAAGCTCCCACGCTCTTGCCGTAGGGGGAGGCAGCCACCACCAGCTTGGTAAACTCGGCCCGGGTGACCCGCCGGGCGAGCATCATGTCCCCGTGCTCGTTGCCGGTCATGATCTCCAGAGCGGAGAGGACCTGGCCCATCTCCTCCACCGAGGCGGTGGAGGCGGCCCGGGCGGCAGGGAGGAGGTTCACGGCCAGAGCCAGGGAGAGCAGGAGAGGGAGAAGTTTGCGTTTCATGGAAAGCACTCCTTTGTCGAGGTTAATCGTAGCGCAGGGCGTCGATGGGGTTGAGCTTGGCGGCCTTGTTGGCGGGCAGGTAGCCGAAGAGGATACCGATGGCCACGCTGACTCCAAAGGCGGTGGCGATGCCGTTAATGGTGGGTACGGCCACAAAGCCGTCGTTGCCTGTACCCAGCACCATGGCGATGACGTTGGTGATGACGTTGGCCATGACGATGCCCAGCACAATGCCGATGGTGCCGCCGATGGCCGAGGTGGTGCCCGCTTCGATGATGAACTGGCTGCGGATGTCCCGGCCCTTGGCTCCCAGGGATTTCCGGATGCCGATCTCCCGTGTCCGCTCGGTGACCGACACCAGCATGATGTTCATAATGCCGATGCCGCCCACCAGCAGGGAGATGGCGGCGATGAGGGTCAAAATGGCCATCAGCAGATCCACCATGGAGTCCATAGCGTCCATCATCTCCGCCGAGGTCATGGCCATGTAGTAGTCGGTGCTGTGATAGGCCTTATAGAGCCGGTTTTCCACAATACCCTTGGCCGTGGCCGCCGTGGAGCGGTCGGTGGAGGTAAAGAGGTACATATCCATGTAGCTGCCAGAGGAGAGCCGCTGGGCCTGGGTATAGGGGATATAGAGGGTGTCGTCGCCGCTGCCCTCGGAGTTGTCGCCGCTTTGCTCCAGCACGCCCACCACGGTAAAGGGGGCGCCGCCTACGGTGAGGGTCTTGCCCATGGCATCGCCGCCGAAGGCCTCCTGCTCCAGGTAGGAGCCGATGACGCACACCGCCATCTCCCGCTCCACATCCACATAGGAGAGGAAGCGGCCCTTGCCCAGGCTGGAGCCCTGCATGGTGGTGCTCTTGCTGCTGTTATAGAAGGTTTCGCTGACACCGTAGATGCTGGTGCGCTTGAACTCGTCGCTGCCCTGGCGGACAGTGCCGGAGACGCTGATGTAGGGGGTCACGCCGGTGAGGTACTTGGGGTATTTTTCCACCAGGGCGAACATATCATCGGCGTTCACATCCATGGAGCTGCCGGAGGGGTAGACATAGACCTGGACCAGGTTGGAGCCCATCTGCTCAAACTGGTCGTTCATGTAGTTCTGCATGCCGTTGCCCAAAGAGGTGATGATGATGACGGCGGCCACGCCGATGATGATGCCCAGCATGGTGAGCAGTGCCCGCATCTTGCTGGTCATCAGGCTCTTGATGGCCAGCTTGAAGGACTGTCCAAAATTCATGCCTGCACCTCCTCAGGGAGGAGATCGGAGAAGCTGTCGCTCTCCTTGCTCTCCTCCTCCTTGGGCTGGACCACCGCCTGGGGATCCTGAGAGTCTCCGTCGTAGATGATCTTGCCGTCCTGAAGGCGGATGATCCGCTTGGCCTTCACGGCGATGGAGTTGTCGTGGGTGATGAGGACCACCGTGTCCCCCTCGGCATTGAGCTTCTGAAGGAAGGAGAGGACCTCCCGGCCGGTGCGGGAGTCCAGAGCGCCGGTGGGCTCGTCGGCCAGAATGACCGAGGGGTTTCCGGCCAGTGCCCGGGCGATGGACACCCGCTGCTGCTGGCCGCCGGAGAGCTGGCTGGGCAGGTTCTTCCGCTTGTCGGCCAGTCCCACCCGCTCCAGAGAGCGGATGGCCCGCTCATGACGCTCCTCGGCGCCAACCCCGGCATAGAGCAGGGGCAGCTCCACGTTCTCCTGCACGTTCAGCTTGGGGATCAGGTTGTACTGCTGGAAGATAAAGCCCAACATCTTGTTTCGGATCTCGGCCTGCTGGTCGTCCTCCATGGTGGAGACGTCCACGCCCCCCAGATGGTAGGTGCCCGAGGTGGGCACGTCCAGACAGCCGATGATGTTCATGGCGGTGGATTTGCCCGAGCCGGACTGGCCTACAATGGCCACAAATTCCCCCGGGTCGATGGTGAGACTCACCCCGTCCAAAGCGTGGACGGTCTCCTCGCCCATGTGGTAGATCTTATAGATATCCTTGAATTCAATGAGGTGTTCCATGGCTTACATCCCCATCATGGCGCTCATAAAGCTGGAGGCATTGTTCTGGACAAAGACGGTGTCTCCCTCCTCCAGACCGGAGAGGATCTCGATGAGCTCGCCGCTGTTCCGGCCCAGCTCTACGGTCCGGCTCTCCAGCTTGGTGAAGTCCACCAGATTGCCCTCGCTGTCCAGAGCGCCGGGGCCGGCCACCAGAACGGTGTTGCCCCGCTGGACGGCATCCACGGGGACGGCCAGAACGCTGCCCACCTCCTCCACAACGATGGAGGCCGAGACGCTCATGCCGGGGAGCAGGCCCTGGCCTGCCAGGTCCATGCCGTCCCCATCCACCGCCACGGTGACAGGGTAGGAGGTGTTGCCCCCGGCGGTGGTGCCGTTGATGTTCACCTTTTCCACCACGCCGGTGAACTCCTGGCCGTCCAGGGCGTCGGCGGTGAAGGTGACCTTCTGACCCACCTGGACCTTTACCACGTCCATTTCGGAGACGTTGATGTCAAAGGTGAGCCGGCTCATGTCATAGATGACGGCCATAAAGGCACTGTTGCCGGTGGCCGAAGCGGTGGAGGGGTCAATGTTGTCCCCGGACTTGTAGTTTTTCTCAATGACAGTGCCGTCAATGGGGGAGGTGATGGTGTAGTCCTCCAGGGTGGACTCGGCCCGGGAAAGGCTGTCCTGGGCGTTGCGCAGGGCCAGCTTGGCGTTGCGCAGCTGGATGGCGGCGGCATCCACCTGGTCCTGCATGTTCCGGCCCTCAAACTGGCCCAGCACCTGGTCCTGATAGACCCGGTCCCCCTCCTTCACGTCCAGGCTCTCCAGCTTGCCCGAGTAGAGGGCGATGAGCTGCTTGCTCTCGGCGTACTGGAAGGTGCCGGTGGCCGAGGAGGCGGCCGTCCCCACACTGGCCGAGCCGGTGGAGGCGGCGCTGAGGGCGCCGGGGTTGGGCACGGTGACGGTGACATTGCGCACCAGTGTGCCGCCCAGCCCCACGCTGTCGGTGGCGGCGATCTCGGTGATGGAGCCGTAAAGGGTCTCGGCGGTGCCGGCCACGGTGACGGTGGCGCTCTGGCCCACGTAGAAGCCCTGGGCATCCACGCTGTGGAAGGGGACGGTGAGCTTCATGTTGTCCCGGTCCAGAATGTCGGCGATGGGGGTGCCTGCGGCGACGGTGTCGCCGGGATCCACGTAGAGCTTGTTGATTACGCCGGCGGCGTTGGCCTTCACCTGACGGTCCTCGGCGTCGTCAGACTGGGTGCGCAGGAGGCTGTCGTAGTTGAGCTGGGCCGACTCCACGCTGAGCTGGGCCTGCTCCACGCCGGTGCGGGCCTGCTTGATGGAGTTCTCCACGTCCTCGGCGTCGATGGTAAAGAGCACATCGTCCTTGGCGATGGTGTCGCCCTCCTCAAAGGGGGCGGTGAGGACCTCGCCCCGGACCAGGGCGGTGGCCCGGTATGTATCGTTGGGCTTGATGGTGCCCGGGCCGGTGACAGCCACCGTCAGGTCCTGGTGCTGGGCGATGGCGGGAATGTAGTTGCCGGCGATGCTCTGCTGGCCGCCGGCGGCACACCGCCACAGCATAACGGCCAGAACAAGGGCCAGAATAAGAATGGTGGCCACCCGCTTGGGCCATTTCTTTTTCTTCTTGGGAGCTTGGAACTTGGGGGTCTCCTTCACAGGAGCAGTGCTTTGTTCTGCCATGGTGCAGTCTCCTTCCGGATTTTGAGATTTGCCCGTTGTCAATTTTGTAGCATAGCACAGGAAAACGAAAAAAATATAAACACCAGGTTAAAAAATAATTAAGATGGCGCCTCCTCGGGGAACACCAGGGAAAAGGCCTTGGAGAAAAGAGCGGCGATCTCCTCGTAGCGGGACTGAGGGACAAGGGCGATGCCCTGGGACCTGTCAGCCAGGAGCAGAAGGCTGTCCCCGGGCTGGAGATGGTAGAGCTGCCGCACCTCCTTGGGAATGACGATCTGCCCCTTTGGGCCTATCTTGATGGTGGACATATATTTCCCGGTTGGGATGTCGGACTGGCCACACATAGGAATACCTCCTTTCCAGCAAGTAAGAATTTTCTTACTTTTCTAATTTAGGAGGATAGCATGGGGGATGGGAAAAGTCAAATGAAATTTTTGTGAACAACGGCGCCCCTTATTATAATTATTAAAAAATAAGGAGTCAATATAATTATCTTAAATACAAAGAAAAATGAACGGAGAGAGAAGGCTTACATTAAAATAAAGAAAACGACCCAAAAGGAGGAGGAAGGGATGGAGGAATTTGGCTTCTCGCTGCGTCTGGCCCGGGAGAAGCGGGGCCTGACCCAAAAGCAGGTCATGGCCATGACCGGGATCAACAATAAGACCTTGTCCGGGTATGAAAATGGAGTGTCCGAGCCGGACATCCAGACCCTGCTCACCCTGCTGAAGCTCTATGGCATGTCCCCCAGCCGCTTTTTCGGCCAGGAGACCTTCCGGGAGGAGCTGAGCCAGCAGGAGGAACAGCTATTGAGCCTTTACCGGGAGCTTTCGGAGCAGGAGCGGGAGGAGTGGCTGGCGGCGCTGCAGGCAGTTCTTCACCACCGGGGAAAATAGGGGCAGAATTTCCGAAAATACGGTATAAAGCCTTTGGGGGCTGGCAACAATAGCCCTCGGAGGTGCAAAACAATGAAAAAATCAACGGTCAGCCGTATCGGCGACTTCATGTCCGGGAAGGGCTTCTACATAGTCCTTCTCCTGTGCGTGACGGCGCTGGGAGTTTCGGGCTATTATCTCTTTGACAACATGGATGGGCCCAGCCGGCCTGTCTCCGGGCCGGTCCAGGTGGTGGTCACCCCGGCCCCCACAGCCACCGCTCCGGCGGTGGTCCCCACGGCCACAGCCACACCGGCGCCCACGGCCACTCCGGCTCCCATGCCGACGGCCACGGCGGCCCCCATGCCCACCGCCGCCCCCACCCCGGTGGTGACGGCCACCGCCTCGGTGTTCACCTGGCCGGTGAAGGGCCAGGTCATCCGGGATCACAGTGTGGACACGCTGGCCTATGACGAGACCATGGGGGACTGGCGCACCCATGATGGGGTGGACATCGCCGCCGAGGCGGGGACGTCGGTCATGGCCCCCGCCGGGGGCACGGTGAGCGACATCTACACCGATGACCTTATGGGCACCACTGTGGTCATTCTCCATGCCGACTCGGTGCTGTCCACCTGCTCCAACCTTCAGGGCGTTCCCACCGTGGAGATCGGAGACACAGTGCGCACCGGGGACATCATCGGAACAGTGGGCACCTCGGCCATTGCCGAGAGCCGCCAGGAGAGCCACCTTCACCTGAGCATGACCAGGGATGGGGTCAGCGTGGACCCTCTGGAGTATCTGCCCTGAACCATTCCCCTTATAAAACGCTGACAGAGTAAAAATGAAACAGGCACGGACCGGAAAACGGTCCGTGCCTGTTTTTGATGTAAGTATTGCGCTCTTCTCTTACAGGCCCATGGCCCGCAGGACGAAGAAGTAGGCAAAGATGAACACAGTGGACACAGCCACCATGGGGAACACCTTGGGGATCAGGTCGCCCAGGGTGATCTTGTAGTCCTCGGCGCACAGGGTCAGGCAGATGTGGGTGGGAGCGATCTGCATGATGACGTAGGTCATGGACATACACAGAATGAACACGGACAGGATGGAGCCGTCGGGCCAGGTGGTCAGCATCATAGGCACACAGAGCACCAGGATGGCCATGGAGCCGCCCATGAGAGGGCCGACGAAGAACAGCAGGGCAAAGACCAGCCACATGGGGATGGGCAGCATGCCGAAGTACTTGGGCAGCAGATCCACCACGCCGGAGGCGGAGAGGAGCTGGCTAAAGACCATGACGGCAATGGTGTTGAGCATCAGCTTGCCCTCAAAGGCGGTCTTGAAGAAGGGGGCGATCTCAGCGAAGGAGAACTTGCTGATAAAGACGTTGAGCACCACCACCACAAGAACAGCGGCCCACACAGGCACCTCGAAGGGCAGGTCCATGGCGCCGGTGATGAGCACGATGCCGATGGCCACCACGATGGGCCAGATGGAGGCGGCCAGCTGCTTGAGGTAGACGCCCTTGGACTGGTCGATGACCATGCCGGTGTCCTTGGGCACCTTCCGCAGGTAGACGAACCAGCCCGAGGCGAACAGCACCAGCACCACAGGCAGCATGGCGATAACAAAGCTGGCCACAGTCACCCGGCCCTGGGTCAGGGAGATGGCGATGAAGATGTTGGTGTAGGTGGGCAGGAAGGCCTCCGAAATGTGCCGGAAGAAGGAGGTGCAGGCGGCCTTCTCGCTGGTGCCCAGGTTGTCACCAATGGCGTCCCGAACGATGGGGCCGCAGAGGATGACGGTGGAGGCGGCGGGCAGGCAGCCCAGCAGGAAGGGCACCACACTGGCGTTGATCCGCCGGTTGTTGAACAGGCCGTTCATGGCGTCCTGACAGCCGGAGAGCTGCTTGCGCTTCTCCATCATCCGCTGCAGGAAGGTGATGAAGTAGAGCACCAGGATAGAGCGGATGGTGTTGGTGCCAATGAGGCCGGTCTGGACAGCGGGCAGGATCTTGTCCATGGGCAGCTGGAACAGGAAAATGACGATGACGCAGGAAATGCTCATAGTCAAATTCAGCGGCTTGCGCAGCACAAGCAGCATGATGATCAAAAAGACGAACAAGCCCGCCATCTTGATCAGGGACAGAACTTCGGGATTCATGACTACACTCCTTTTCTCTTTTCCTGGCGGATATGGCTCCGCCAAACCGATGTTACATATTATATAACGGCAAAGCAGGAAATGCAAATCAGAAATGGGAAATACTATAAAAATCGTAGGAGTTGCAAAAATCTTTTCCAAAAAGGAAACATTCCCTTGTGCAAATTTGAAGCCTTTGTGAAGATGTGGGAAGAGCCCTTCCTTTTTTCGGGGAAATGTGATATACTCCGTGGTATCGGAACAGATAACGCCCAATGAGGAGGTCAAATACAGATGAAAGTCCGCAAAGCAGTCATTCCCGCCGCCGGCTGGGGCAGCCGGATGCTCCCGGCCACAAAGACGGTGCCCAAGGAGATGCTCCCCCTGGTGGACAGGCCCGCCCTGCAGTACATCGTGGAGGAGGCCGTGGCCGCCGGCATCGAGGATATTTTGGTCATCACCAACCGGGGCAAGGACTCCATGTCCGACTATTTCGACTACTTCCCCGAGCTGGAGGAGCGCCTGCAGCGGGACGGCAAGCTGAAGGAGCTGGAGGCCGTCCGCCGGACGGCCGATCTGGCCAACATCTCCTACATCCGCCAGAAGGAGGCCAAGGGCCTGGGCCACGCCATCTGGCGGGCCAAGGCCTTCGTGGGGGGCGAGCCCTTCGCCGTCCTGCTGCCCGACGACATCATGCGTGCAGAGCGGCCCGTCATCGGCCAGCTCATTGCCGCCGCCGAGCGGTACGAGGCCTCGGCCATCGGGGTCCAGCAGGTGAGTGACGAGGCCGTGTCCAAGTACGGCATCATCAAGGCCGACCCCCTGGAGGAGAAGGTCTTTGCCGTTCGGGACATGCAGGAGAAGCCCACCCTGGCCGAGAAGTTCTCCAACTACGCCATCCTGGGCCGGTACGTGTTGGATGCCGGCATTTTCGACATTCTGGAGCACCAGGCCCCCGGCTACGGCGGGGAGATCCAGCTCACCGACGCCATGCGCACCCTGAGCCAGAGCGGCAAGATGGTGGCGGTGGACTTCGAGGGCCGCCGCTACGACACCGGCAACCTCCGGGGTTTTCTGGAGGCCACCGTGGACTTCGCCCTGGCCCACCCCGACACCGGCGATTGGCTCCGCTCCTTCCTCAAGGCCAAGGCGGAGACCCTGTAAAGGAGGGCGCAGCATGAAATTCCTCACCCTCCGCACGCCGGACATCGTCCATGACCAGAGCTGCGACTGCGGCAAGCTCAAGTGCGGCTCGGTCAAGACCCACGTCATCATCGCCGCCATTGCCATTTTAGGCGTGATGGCCATCCTGGCCGCCCTTCTGCTCAGCCGGCTCTGATCCATAAGCCCCTCCGAAAGGCGTGTGGCCCCCTCGGGCCCCACGCCTTTTCTCTGTAATGCCCGCTCTCGCAAACCGAGGGTTGCAAACCGTGGGCGTCTTTGCTATAATCATTTCGGCAAAAGGAGAAATTTTTGCCATAGCCTTGAATGAGAAGAAAAGAGGAGATCAAAATGCAGCCGGAACAGATGAATGAAGCATATAGGGAAAAGCATTTCCCCCAGGGCTCTGTCCTGCTTCGCAGCGGGGAGAAAAGCAAGAAGAGCAGCGCAATTTTGCTGGTGCTTGTGGCCCTGCTGGAGGCGGCGCTGGTGGCGGGGGAGGTCTATTTCCTCTCCCTGATCCGCTACCACCAGGGGGCGGGGAACGCCGATCAGGTTACCATTGGCTGGGTGTTTTTCGGGGTGTTTGCCCTGCTTATCCTGCTGTTTTTGTGGGTCATGACCCGGCTTGTGAAGAATGTCAAGGCCGGCCCTGATGCGGCCTTTGCCGCCTGCGCCAAGAAGAACGGCTTTTCGCTGGAGGAGGTCCAGACCTTTGACCGCCAGGCCCTTCAGTCGGACAGCTACATTCTGAAGTGTGCCGGGGCGGTGTCGGCCGCCATGGCCAACCAGACCGACGGCCTGCTCACCCGGGACTACCTGTGGCTGGGGGACGCAGCCAACAGCATCCTGCGCCGGTCCGAGCTGGCGGGGGCCTGCCTGTACCGCTGGAGCTATTACGCCGGCAAGAAGCGGCTCCACGCCGTCAGCCTGGCGGTGGTGGACCGGCAGGGGCGGATGATCTCTGCCGAGGCCGACACCCAGAAGGGGAAGGAACTGCTGGCCTTCCTGGCCGCCCAGTGCCCCGGCCTTGCCGTGGAGGAGCGCCTTCTGGAGGAGGGCAAGGAGTTCGACAACTGGAAGAACGCCCTGACCGCCCCCCAGGGGTAAACAAAGATAAAGGCTTGCCATAAAGAAAGGGGGTGCAGCCCACGGGCTGCACTCCCTTTCTTTATGCCCGCTCCGTTTTCTCCCCTTGCCACCCTCTGCCAAATAGGCTATACTAAAGTAGAAAACCGTCGAAAGGGGGCAGGGGGATGGAGGAAAAGAAGCGGCTGGTCCACCTGGACCTGTTGCGGTGCATGGCCACCTATCTGGTGGTGCTGCTCCACGTCATTAGCCCCTACCTCAATGACCCCACCCACCACGGCCTGCCCTTGTGGACAGCCTGCAATGTGCTGGCTTTCCTCTGTCAGGCCGGGGTGCCCCTCTTTTTCATGCTCAGCGGCTGCCTGCTCCTCTCTGACGAGGGGACCCTGGACGTGGGCCCCTTTTACAAAAAGCGTCTGCGCCGGCTGCTTGTCCCCTTCCTGTGCTGGCAGAGCCTTTACTATCTGGAGACCTGCCTGGCCCAGGGGGCGGCCCCGTCCCTGCTCCAGTTTGTCCGGGACCTGTGCTTTCGGGGCAGCAAGTACCACCTGTGGTTTTTCTACCAGATCATGGCCATCTACCTGCTGCTGCCCTTCCTCAAGCGCATCACCGATGACCTCGGCCAGCGTCAGCTTCTCTGGCTCATCTTTATTATCATTCTGCCCGGCACCCTGCTCCGTTTTGTGAATGTGGTCCAGTCGGTGGTGTGGATCTCCCCCTTCGCCGCTCTCATGGAAAACTACATCGCCTTTTTCCTTTTGGGGCTTTATCTGGAGAAATACACGCCGGGGCAATATGTCCGCTGGGTGGTCTATGGCCTTGCCCTGGCCTTTGTCCCTGTTGGCCTGTGGGGCAACCGCTTTTTCTCCACCCCGGAGAAACTCAACCTTATCTTCAACGAGGGCTATTCCATCACCCAGTACCTGACATCCGCCGCCCTGTTCTTGCTTGTGGCGGAGCTCTGCCGCTGCCATCCGCCCCGGCCGGGGACGGCCCGCCGGGCCAAGGCCCTCTCCGGCCTGTCCTTCGGGGTCTACCTGGCCCATCCCATGGTGCTGGATGGGTTCCGCTTTGTCCTGAAACGGCTGGGGGTGGCCCTCACCGTGCCGGTGGACTGGACCACCGGCTTCCTTTTCACCTCGCTGGTCACCACCCTGGGGGTCTATGTCCTCTCCAGATCGCCCATTCTGCGGAAGATGATATAACGAAGGCGGGGGACCCTGACCGGGTCCCCCGCCTGTTTCACAGTCCTTGCTCCTTCAAACCCTTGACGATGCCGGTATACAGCTCCCGTACGTCGAAGCCGTCAATGTCCTCCCGCATCAGGTCCACTACGTCCCCGTGGGAAATGCCCCGCCGGCCCTTGGGCTTCAGGACCCCCAGCTCGGTGCCCCACCTGGCCGAGGAGAGGGTGACAAGGCCGTCGTTCTCCTCTTTGTCAAAGTGCTTTACCAGGCCGTAGGTGAAGTTCAGGGGGAAGGGGGCGCTCCGGGCAGAGGGCATCACCGAGGTAAAGCTCTGGTAGAGCACCCCGGGCACATCGGGGGTCTCCTCGTTGAACCGGGCGCAGGCCTGGGCGGTGAGGTCGTTGACACCCCCCAGGAAGTCGGGTTGGGCGTCTCCCAGGGCCCGGAAAATGTTGTTGTAGTGCCGGTCCACCCAGGCCATAAGTCCCTTGGGCAGAAAGCGGAGCAGCTCCTGGCCGAAGATAACGCCCCGGTGGGGGGTGTTCACCGTGGTCAGAGAGGCCACCTTGTCCCCCATCCCCAGCCGGGAGATGGCATATCGGCTGTCCAGCCCGCCTTTGGAGTGGGCGATGATGTTCACCTTTTCCGCCCCCGTCTCGGCCAGAATGGCCTCGATGCGCTCCTTCAGCTCTGCCCCGCTTCGGGCGATGGGGGCGGAGGATTGCTGTGAGCCATAATAGATGACCGCCCCCGACCGCTGGAGGGCCTGGGGGATACGGCCCCAGTAGTTGACCAGCTGCCAGTCCCGGAAGAAGATCCCGTGGACCAGCACCAGAGGATAGCGGGTGGCGCAGTCCTGATTTTCTGCGTGGACGGTCTCCAGCTGCTGCCGGGCCAGGGCAAAGCGGTACTCCGCCCGGGCCAGCCGAAGGGCCTTCCAGAGGAGAAAAATATTCAAAATGGGCACCCACCAGAATAGCAGCAGGGTTGCCCGCCACACCAGCCGAAGCCGGTTGCAGCCAACCAAAACCCGGAAAAATCCGTTCAAAAGCACGCTGCCCAGCACCAAAAAGGCCCAAAACAGGGTCCAAAGGAGGGTGCTCCAGGCCATTTTATGGGCCAAAAGGCGGGCGAGGAGGATCAAACTGACCCCAAAAACCGCCCAACTGCCGCATAAAAGCAGGGTATAGCCCCCCAACATCCCCCTTAAACGGGGGGATAAACCCGGGTCTCCCCGGCGGGGGCGGAGGTGAAAGACGATGAGCCACACAACCCCAAGGACAGGGAGGAGAAGGGTCCAAATCCCCTCCAGTTCAGGCTGCCAAAGGGGGGTCAGGGACAGGGCCAGCAGGGCGGCGGTGCAGAAAAGGTGGTAGAGAAATTCCAAGGAAATGACCTCCTTTGAAAATCACAATATTATATGCTATATAGCATTGTAACACAGGTCGGCCCAAAAGGGAAGAGAAAATTTTCCTCCCGCAGGGCTTTTTTATGGGCCTGTTTCTTCGGAATTTCCGTGGTTTCAAGGAAAATTTGCTTGACAACAGGGAAAAAACAGGTATAATAATATAGCCTGCGCAAACGCAGGCATAGCCTGTCCAAAGGACAGAGCTCCTTGCTCCCGGCGAGCCGGGGGCCATAAGACCATAAGGAGGTGCAAGAACATGGCAAAACTCAACGCAAACTACGAGGCGGTGTATATCATCGACCCCCGGAAGAACGAGGAGGAGACCGCCGCTCTGATGGAGCGGTTCAAGACCTTGGCCGAGGGCAACGCCACCGGGGTGGAGGTCGACGAGTGGGGCAAGCGCTCCCTGGCCTATCCCATCCAGGACCAGACCGTGGGCCACTACGTGCGGATGACCTTCGCTTCGGCCCCCGCCTTCCCTGCCGAGCTGGACCGTATTTTCCGGATCACCGACGGCATCATGCGTTCCATCATCGTCTGCATGGACGAGTAAGGGGGAGAGTGTACAAATGCTCAATCACGTTGTTCTCATGGGCCGGCTGGTGGCCGACCCTGAGCTGAGGACCACCCCCGCCGGTGTGACGGTGGCCACCTTCCGCATCGCCGTGGACCGGGACTTCAAGAACAAGCAGACTGGCGAGCGGGAGACCGATTTCGTCAACATCGTGGTGTGGCGGCAGACCGCCGAGTTCGTGTCCCGTTACTTCACCAAGGGCCGCATGGCTGTGGTGGAGGGCCGGCTCCAGATCCGCCAGTACACCGACAAGGAGGGCAACAAGCGCACCGCCGCCGAAGTGGTGGCTGAGAACGTCTATTTTGGCGATTCTCAGCGCCGGGAGGGCGACGGAGGCGGTTACAGTCCCTCTTACGGCGGCGGCTACTCTGCCCCCGCCCCTGCCCAGCAGCCGTCTGGGGGCTATGCTGCCCCATCGGGCGTGGACCAGTTCGCCGAGCTGGCCGACGATGACGGCGACCTGCCCTTCTAAACGGGCGGATAACTTAAACTACAAGGAGGTTTTTCTGCTATGCCTATGGAGAACAGAGAGCAGCGCCCCCGTGGTCGGAAGCGCCGCAAGGTATGCACCTTCTGCGTGGATAAGGTGGAGCACATCGACTACAAGGACGCCGCCAAGCTGAAGCGGTTCCTGTCCGAGCGGAGCAAGATCCTGCCCCGCCGTACCACCGGCACCTGCGCCATGCATCAGCGGCAGCTGACCACCGCTGTCAAGCGGGCCCGTCAGATCGCCCTGCTGCCCTACGTCACGGACTGATTTCAGTCAATCAAAAGCGCCGAGGTTTGAAAACCTCGGCGCTTTTTTGCGCTTATGTATCTTTTTTCTCCGGCGGCCTTTGCCGGCGGAAGGGGGCGGGGAGGTACTCGTCCATGTCGGCCCCGGTCTCCTTCTGGACCCTGGCCCGGACCTGGAAGATGCAGTCGGACCGGTCGGCCCGGCCCAGCACCACATCCTCGGCAAAGGCGTGGCAGGAGGGGGCCCCGCAGGAGCCACAGAGCAGGCCGGGGAGCTGGCGCTCCAGCTCGTGGATGGCGGCCATCTTCTCCATGGCCACCCCCCGGTCCTCGTCCAGCAGGTAGACTGGGGCGAACTCCAGCTCCTTGTCTGCCTGGAGAAGGGCGGGATCGCCCACCTCGGCATCGAAATCGTTGGCCGGGTCGGGGCCGGCGTCGATGAGGTTGCGCAGGCGCATGGCGGCCACAAAGGGGTCCTCGGCGGTGAGACAGCCCCCCACGCACCCCTGGGTGCAGGCGGACAGCTCCACAAAATCCACGTCGGGCACACGGCCGTCCTCAATGGCGGCCAGGATGCTGATGACGCTGTCCATGCCGTCCACGGCCAGATACCGTTCCCCGGTGGAGCGGGCATCGGCCTCGCCGCTGCAGTAGCTCCATCGCTGGCCCGCCCGGCTGGCCGAGGAGAGGCGCTTGGGCCGCTTGATCTTCTGCATGGGGCCCAGCAGGCGCACATAGACCTTCCGAATGGAGAGGGCCCCGTCAATGACGGGGGTCTGCAGATCGTCGGGGTGGCGAATGGCGGTGACCTGGGCCGAGCAGGGGACAATGGCGAACACGCCGATCTCCTCAGGCTTGAGCCCGGTCTTTTTTACCGCCTCCCGCCGGGCCAGGATGGCGGCAAGCTCCATGGGCAGGATGTTGGTGGTGATATGGGGCAGCAGATCGGGAAAGCGGGTGCGGATGAGCCGGAGGACGGCGGGGCAGGCCGAGGAGATCACCGGCCGCTCCTGCTCCACCACCACCTCGGGGTGCTTTTGCACGTAGTCGGAGATGTATCCGGCCCCCTTGGCCACCTCGTAAACGCTGTCAAAGCCCAGCTTCAGCAGGGCCTCCAGCACCCGGTCGGGGCTCTCCAGATTTTGAAATTGGCCGTAGAGCACCGGGTCGGGCAGGGCCACGGTGTATCGGAAGTCGCCCAGCCGGTCGAAGCTGTCCCCGTGGGCCTGAATGGCCTTGTGGGGGCAGGCCTTGATGCAGTTGCCGCAGTCGATGCACCGCTCGTCCAGAATGGTGGCCTTGCCCCGGCGGACCCGGATGGCCTGGGCGGGGCAGCTCTTCATGCAGGTGGTGCAGCCCCGGCAGCGGGCGTAATCAATGGCTGCAGAATGTTTCAAAAGGGTTCACCTCCGAAAAAAGGGACGGCGGGGAGGGCGGTTGGCCCGCCATCCCCGAAAAATCAAAACCGCAGCACCATGGTGACGGTGGTCCCCTGGCCTACCACGGTGTCGATGGTCATTTCGTCAGAGTGCTTTTTCATGTTGGGCAGGCCCATGCCGGCGCCAAAGCCCAGGTCCCGGGCCTCCTCGTTGGCGGTGGACCAGCCCTCCTGCATGGCCTTTTCAATGTCGGGGATGCCGGGGCCCTGGTCGACCATGCGGATGACAATGTTGTCCACCCCCACCTCCACCTCGGCCTGGCCGCCGTCGGCGTGGATGACCATGTTGATCTCCCCTTCGTACATACAGATGGAGGCCCGGCGGATCACATCGGTGGGAAAGCCCATCCGCTTGAGGACCAGCTTCATCTGACTGGAGGCCTCGCCGGCGCCGATGAGGTCGTCTCCCTCCACAGGGTAGACCAGCTTCACCGTGTCCATCAGAGCTCGCCCTCCCCATTGAGCCCGGCGGTGTACAGCAGCCCGCAGGCATCATACATCCGAACAGGGCAGGACATGACGGTGATGTCCCGGTCCCGGGCCAGAGCGAGGAGGCTCTCATCCGGGTTCTTCCCCCGGACAAAGCAGACACACTTCATGTCCATCATGTCGGCAGTGCGGATGACCTGGGGGTTCACAAGGCCGGTGAGGAGCATGCCCTGGTTCTTCACATAGGCCAGCACATCGCTCATAAAGTCGCTGGCGCAGGCGGACAGCACCTCCTGGTCCAGCCCCGCCGGGTCGGTGAGTACCCGAGCATTCAGAATATCACGCACCTGAGAGAGTTTCATGGAAATGACCTCCATCCCTTTTCTGCTTGCAGCACACAGCGGTTTGTATTCTGCCGCAAGGAGCGCAAAGCCCCTATTTAGATCTATTGTACCATGCCCGGCGGGGAGGTGTAAAGAACATGGTCGCTTCTTTCACAAAGTTTTTTTGACCAATTTCGCCCAGACCTATTGACAAGAGGGGAACATATAGTTATACTGTATATATCCGATAGATATAGTAAACACGGAGGTGAAGCTGTGAACATCATTTTACGCAACAGCGGCGAGGTGCCCATCTACGACCAGATCACCCGACAGATCAAGGGCCATATCCTCTCCGGGGTCCTTCAGGAGGGGGAGGCTCTGCCCTCCATGCGGGCCCTGGCCCGAGATCTGCGCATCAGCGTCATCACCACCAAGCGGGCCTATGAGGAGCTGGAGCGGGAGGGGTTTATCACCAACGTGCCGGGGAAGGGCTGCTTTGTGGCTCCACGAAATTTGGAGCTGGTCCGGGAGAGCGCCCTGCGCACGGTGGAGGAGCACCTGCAAAAGGCGGTGGATGCCGCCCGGGCCGGGGGGGTCACCCGGGAGGAAGTGGCCGCCGCTTTGACCCTGCTCTGGGAGGAGGACGCCCCATGACCCGGGGCCTTCACAGAGGAGCGCCAGCCCGTCCACTCACATAACCCAAACTGCTGCCGGGCCACAGGGCCCTGAAAGGAGCAATACCATGGAATACACACTGAAAATCGACCACCTGACCAAGGAGTTCAAGTCCTTCACCCTGAAGGATGTATCGCTGGCCATCCCCGGGGGCACCGTGCTGGGCCTCATCGGGGAGAACGGGGCGGGCAAATCCACCCTCATCAAGTGCCTGCTGGGCATTCTCCACCCCACCTCCGGCTCCATCGAGGTGCTGGAGGGGGAGGGGCTCACCGGGGTGGGTTATGTCCCCGACGAGTGTCCCTTTGATGCCACCCTGAAGATCAGCCAGGTGGGCAAGGTCTGCTCGGGCATCTTTGTGGGCTGGGAGGAGGAGCGTTTTGCCCACTACCTCAAGAAATTTGACCTGCCCGCCGAGCGGAAGGTGAAGGATCTGTCCCGGGGCATGAAGATGAAGCTGTCCATCGCCGCAGCCCTGGCCCACCGGCCCAAGCTGCTGGTGCTGGACGAGGCCACCGCCGGGCTGGATCCGGTGGTTCGGGACGAGATCTTGGACGAGTTTATGGACTTCCTCTCTGACGAGGACCACGCCATCCTCATCTCCAGCCACATCACCTCTGACCTGGAGAAGATCTGTGACTATGTGGTCTACCTCCACAAGGGGGAGATCACCATTTCGGGGGAGAAGGACGAGCTGCTCGCCCGCTACGGCAAGGTGAGCTGCACCAAGGAGGAGCTGGCCGCCATCCCCGCCGACATCCTGGTGGGCAGCCGGGTGGGGGAGTACGGCTGTCAGGCCCTGGTGAGCGACCGCTCCGCCCTGGGCCGGTCTCTGCCCGGTGTGGAGGCGGAGGGGCCCAGCCTGGAGGATCTGATGATCTTCACCACAAGGGGCGACCGGACATGAAGGCGGGGGGGCTTCTGCTCCGGGATGTGCTGGTCATCCGTCCCCTGCTGAAGGTGTGGGCGGTGGTGATGCTCTGCCAGCTTGTCATTCTCTGCTGCGACGGTTTGAGCAGCGGCCTTGTGGACCTTTGGATCGTGGCCATGGCAGTCGGGGCCGCCCTGTCCCCTCTGGGGGCGGATCCGGGCCGGCGGAGCTGGGAGCAGTACGCCGTGGCGGCCGCCGGACGGCAGGCCTGGGTCAGCACCCGCTATATCCTGGCCTGGATGAGTTGGGGGGTGGCCCAGGCTTTGATGGTAATCATGGCCCTCATAAACCGGGAGATGGAGGAGGGTCAGCTTGCCCTGGCCCTGTACTTTGGGGGCTTTCTGCTGCTCTACCTGGCTCTGGTCCTGCCGGGGTGCATTGTGTGGCAGGGGTGGCTGGACGCCATCGCCATCGTGGCCCCGCTGCTGATGATGGGGGGCGCCATCCCCCTGCGCAATGTGGGAGCGTGGGATATTTTTGAGCTGGCGGCCCCCGGCGGCTTTGCCGCCGGGCTCACCTGGCAGCCCTGGGCCATGCTGGCCTTGGGGATGGGGGCTATGGCCCTTTCCAGGCCGGTGGCCGGCCTGCTCTATGAGGGCCGGGATCTATAATCTGTTGGCCTGGGCTCTGCCCGGGGAAAGGAGAAGAAATCATGAAGGGATTTTTCAAGCGGGACCTCTACCTGATCCTGCCCAATGTGAAGTTCTATGTGATCTTTATAGCCGCCATGGGGCTCCTCATGGCCAGGACCGGGATGGGGGCCGGCTTTATCAGCCTCTATGTGGCCATCTTTGCCGCTTCCACCCTCATGGGCCTTTTTAACTACGACCTGCTGGGCTGGACGGGCTTTGCCATAGCCACCCCAGAGGGGCGGAAGCGGCAGGTCCAGGGGCGGTATTGCCTGTCCACCCTGGTAATGCTGGTGTCCGCCGCCATCATAGGGGGCGTATTCCTGCTGGGAGGGGAGAAAAGCACTCTGCTGATGACGGCCATTCTGGGGGCTGGGATGCTCCTCTATGTGGCGTTGCTGCTGCCCATCAGCTATAAGTTCGGCAACCGCAGCCGCATCGTGATGGTGGCCATCATCGGCATTACCGCCGGTGTCTTTGCCGCTGGCGGGAGCATCATGACCATCTCGGGGGGCTCCAAGGCGGCCCTCCTGCCCCAGCTGGGCTGGGCTGTTCCCGCCTGCGGGCTGGCAATGGCCCTGGCCGCCCTGTGGGTGTCCTACCGCATCTCCCTGGGCATTATGGCGAAGAAAGAGCTGTGAGGGGATGTGGCCCCAGACTCAACAGGCGGGGACGGATGTTCACGGGGAGGAAAGCAGATAGAAGCAAAACAACGGCCCGGACAGGATTTCCTGTCCGGGCTGTTGACGAAATTCGACATTCCTGATAGAATGTCATTGGGCACAGCCCCGGAGGGATGTGCCGCACAAGAGGCAGGCGGTTTGGCCACGCTCCCGGAAGGGAGGTGGAGAGATGCCGATTACTTTGACGTTCCATATTTTCGGATATGTGATCACGCTCCGAGTAAAAAGCGAAAACCGCCACCCTGCACGGTGACGGTTTTCCTAACAAAACCTAAACAGTGACGGGCCAAACCGCTTGCTGCGGCCATCCCTTCGTCATTATGATACCAGATTTGATCCGCCCTGTCAAGGGGTGGGTCTTTTATTATGATACGGGACCGAAAGCTGCTGTGATAGCCGCCATTTTTGGGGAGGGCTGACCTTAGCCGCCCATGGTCAGGCCGCCGGTGCCCAGGCCGTCCTTTTCCAGCATCCGCTCCAGCACCTCCACATCGGTGGCGATGTCCATGGCGTCGGTCTGGAAGAGCTGGTCCAGCTGCTTTTCAAAGCCCTCCACCACCTTGTCCATCATGCCCTCGATGCGCTGCTTGGAGGCGGTGATGTTCTCCCCGTCCACCCCTTGGGCGTCCAGCTGGGCATAGGTTTTCAGCAGCCGGAGGGTGGTGGGCAGGTAGTAGTTCAAAAACTGGCGCAGCTCCCCGGCCTTGGCCGGGTTTTGCCGCTGGTAGTCCAGGATGCGCTTGGTGATCTCTCCGATGCGGTCGATCTTCCGGCTCATCTCCTCGCCGGGGATGGCGTCGTTGATGTCCTTGATCTGCCGCAGCAGGGCGTCATCGTCGTCCTCCTGAACGCTCTGCTCCTGGGGCTGCGGCTCGGGCTGGGGGGCGGGCTCATAGCCCTGGTCGGTGAGGACCAGGCGGCCGCTGGCTTGGTCGATGTAGCCCATGGGCAGGATGCCGTCGGCCAGCATGTCCTGAATGTCAGAGGTGGCCCGTTTCACGCTCACCCCGGCGGCCCCGGCCAGGTCGGAGAGGAAAATGCTTTTCCGCTGGCCGATAACACCCATGTACAGCCGCTGCCGGCGGCTCAGCCGGGTGAGGGAGATGCCCTTGCCCGTCAGATAGAGGAAGGCAAACAGAAAGCCCATGATGGGGAATGCCTCGGCACCAAGGCCCTCTGCGGCGACGACGGTGACCAACCCGGTGGCAAAGGCGAAGCTGAGAATGCTGCCGAAAATGGTCATGAGCTTGCCGCTGATCCGATTTTTGGCCAGGGTGGCATTTTTCTTCTCTTTTTTCTTTTTTACCTTGGGTTCGCCGGCCCAGGCCGTACGGGAGGGCGTCTGGTGGCGCTGCGCAGCGTTGTTCCACTCATTCCGGACCTGCCCGGCGGCATTGTTCAGTTCCTTGCGGATCTGATCGGTGGGGATGCGCACGCCGCCCAGGCTGAGAAATAAAAGGATAAATCCGATGGGCTGGAAGAACATAAAGCCCAGAACGATGGCCCACCAGGGGATCTCCGAACCTTGCTTATTGGACATGGTATACCTCCCAGAGCGTATAGTTTTGAATTTATAGCATATCATACAACGATTTTTTCCACTTGTAAAGGAGAACGGGTGGGGAATTCACAGGAATTTTACGATTTGTCCCCAGCTGTAACTCTTCTGTTATTGCTTTTTGGGGCAAAAAGACATATAATAGCACTACATGTTGTCTCGTCCCCGGCAGACCGAAGGGGGATGGAGGGCATCCCCTCTGCCATCCCGGCAGGGAGGATGGCAGGATAAGAGAAAAACAGGAAAACTGTGCACCCCCTTTTTGGGGATATGGAGTGAATGATATGGGAGAGCGTGAAATGAATCATACCAAGGGAAAACACCTGGTCCCCGGCAAAGGCAGAGGAAAGAAGGGCCTGATGGCCCTTCTTATTGTTCTTGCCCTGGTGGTGGGGGGCTACTGCGGCCTGTGCGCTTATGCCGGCGCCAGCGGCAAGCTCCCCCCCAGAACTGCTGTGGCCGGGCTGGAGCTGGGCGGCATGGACCGCCGGCAGGCAAGGGAGCTGCTTTTGGAGTGGCTGCCCCAGCGTGTGGGGAGCATCCAGGTGGACTTTCTCTGTGAGGGGGAGCGTTACACCGTGCCCGGCAGCGACTTTACCATTGACATGGATACCCTGGAGCGGGAGCTGGACGGCCTGTGCGCCGGCCCCTTCTTCACCCGGGGAGCCGAGTTTGTCAGCCTGATGCTGGGGGGCGGGGACAAGGTGGTCCCCATCTCCCTGACCGAGCGGCCCGAGGCAGTGCGGCGGGCCCAGGAGGAAAAGGGGAATGTGGACGGCCAGAGCAGCTGGCGGGAGACCGAATCCGCCCTCATCCTCACCAAGGGCCGCACCGGCCGGACGGTGGACGAGGCGGGGCTGATGGCCCGGCTGGAGGACCGTGCCCGCCACCTGATCAACGACACCACCCCCACAAGCTATCCCGACATCGTGGCCCAGGTGTCCCAGCGGCCCCCTGAGCCCCTCGACTTCGAGCGGATCCACGAGCAGGTCTACACCGTGGCCCAGACCGCCTATTTTGACGCCGAGACCCTGGAGATCGTCCCCTCGATCACCGGCCGGGACTTTGATATCGCCACCGCTCAGGCCGCCATGGAGCAGTGTGGGGAGGGCCAGACCTGCGCCCTTCCCCTGACCCTGACCCAGCCCGAGGTCACTACCGCCGAGCTGCGGGAAAAGCTCTTCCGGGACGTCTTGGGGGAGGCGGTGACCAAGGTCACAGGCACCAGCGTCCGCATTGGCAACATCCGCCACGCCGCCAGCCTGGTAAACGGCAAGATCCTTCTGGCCGGGGAGGAGTTCTCCTTCAACCAGGCCTGCTCCCCCTACACCGTGGACAACGGCTACGGAAAGGCCACCGCCTATGTGGGCGGGCTGAGCAAGGACACGGTGGCCGGCGGCATTTGCCAGATGTCCTCCACCCTCTACTGGGCCAGCCTGAAGGCCAATCTGGAGACGGTGGAGCGCTACGCCCACGCCTATTACCCCAGCTATATCAAGGGAGGGCTGGATGCCACCGTCTACGGTGACTACGGCGAGAGCGGCAGTTTGGACTTCCGCTTCAAAAATAACACCGAGCACCCCGTTAAGCTGGAGGCCTACATGGACGGCAGCCGCTACCTCCATGTGCTCATCCACGGCACCGATACCACCGGCATCCACGGGGAGCCCTACTCCACCAATATGGTGGTGACCAAACAGGCCCAGGTCATCTATGAGGCCAAGGAGGACGTGCCCCAGGGCACCACCCAGAAGGACCCTGAGCGCACCGCCTACAACGCCACCACCATCGACACCTATCAAAAGCTGGTGGACCGGGATGGCAACGTGGTGGATGAATACAAGCTCTACACCTCCAAATACGCCGTGCGCAACGCCGTGGTGTGGTTCAACCCCGCCGATCTGGCCCTGTGGAACATCGACCCCAACACCGGGCTGAAGCTGCCCGATCCCACTCCCGGGCCTGAGGGGCCGGCCGTCACCGACCCGGCTGTGACGGGGCCGACGACCACCGATCCCACCGGCCCGGCTGTCACCCCCCAGCCTCCCGTTCAGGAGACCCCTGTTCTCCCCGAGGAGAGCAACGCCCCGGTGCTGCCCCCCCAGGCGGGGGAGACCCAGGCGGTCCAGCCCACCCCTGATATTCCGCTGCCCGTCGAGCCCACCCAGCCCCCGGAGAGCACCCCCATCGGCGACCAGCGGGTGCCCATCCTCACCCCGTCCATGCTGGGGGACCCGGTGCCCCCGGCAGATACCTGAGAGAAGGAGAGAACAGGAGATGTTTGAAGGGTTTTCCCCCGCTGCCGCAGATTTTCTGTGGGGCATCCGCTTCAACAATGACCGGGGCTGGTTTGAGGCCAACAAGGAGACCTACAAGACCAGTCTGGACGCCCCCATGAAGGAGCTGTGCCGGGAGCTCTATGCTGGCCTGACCGAGGCCCACGGAGACCTGACCCTGATGAGCAAGGTGAGCCGCATCTACCGGGACGCCCGGCGGCTGTTTGGCCGGGGGCCCTATAAGGATCACCTGTGGCTGGGCATTGCCCAGCCGGGGGAGGAGAGCAGGCCCACCTTTTGGTTTGAGATCAGCCCTGAGGATTACAGCTATGGCCTGGGCTATTGGGCTGCCGATGCCCTGACCATGGCCAAGCTCCGGGCACGGATGGAGCACGACCCCAAGACCATGGAAAAGCTGGTGCGCCAGCTGAACAAGCAGGAGGTCTTTACGCTGAAGGGGCAGGACTTCAAGCGCCGCCGCCCCGCCCCCAGCCCTCTGCTGGAGCCCTGGTACAACAAGCGTCAGGGCCTGTCCCTGAGCCATGAGGCCCCCCATGACGAGCTGCTCTACTCGCCCCGGCTGAAGGAGCAGATCCTGGAGGACTGGGAGAAGCTGATCCCGCTCTACCGCTATCTCTCCACGCTGTCAGGGGACCCGGATCCCCGGGATGTGTCGTAAAAATTTCCCATCATAACTATCTGCCCACCGCCACATACTGACGCTAAGACAGTCAGAGGGGCGGTGGGCATTTTTGCGGACATTTTTCAGATGGCTGATTGGCTCCTGGGCGCTGGCCGGGCTGCTGGTCCTGCCCCAGGCGGCGGTGGTGGCCCAGGTGGTCCGGGTGGAGCAGGAGACGGCGGAGGCCCAGGCCCGGGAGGCGGTGGCCGCCTCCACAGCGGGGGAGCGGCAGTATATTGCCATCACCTTTGACGACGGCCCCCGGCGCTCCACCACCGGAGAGCTGCTGGATGCCCTTTTGGAGCGGGGGGTCCACGCCACCTTTTTCCTCATTGGGGAACAGCTGGAGGGCTGTGAGGATCTGGTGAAGCGGATGGAGGCCGAAGGTCATCAGGTGGGCATCCACACCCTGGACCATGTGCGGCTCACCGCTCTTAGCAACGCCGATTTTTCCCGGGAGGTGGAGAGTGTCCGGGGGGACATCGAGGCCCTGGTGGGCCACGGAGAGCTGCTGCTGCGGCCCCCTTACGGCCTGGTGGACCCCGGCGTCCGCCGCCGCTCCGGCTCCCCCATCATCCTCTGGTCCATTGACCCGGAGGACTGGGGGGATAAAGGGGTGGACCGGATCGTGGAGCATGTGTGCAGCCGGGCATCGGATGGGGACATCATCCTCCTTCACGATATCTACCCCACCTCGGTGGAGGCGGCCATCCGCATTGTGGACGAGCTGCACCGGCGGGGCTTCCTCTTTCTCACCGTCTCCGAGCTGGCCCGGGAGAAGCAGGTGGAGCTGAAAAACGGCGAGGTTTATAATTCCTTTCCGGGCTGAGAGAAAAATGTAAGAATAAAATCACAAGTCAGTTGTCATAATTCCTTGACGATAGAGGGAGAAACGTGTAAAATAGAGGGGAAACCACCGAAATGGAGGGAGCCCCCATGGCACGCCGTATCACATCCAAGAACGAGCTGATCGTATGCCCTTACTGCGGAGAGAAATACTCTGTTACCTATAAGCACTGTCCCTTCTGTAACGAGGACGGCACCGGCCGCTGGGACGACCCCGCTCCCGAGGAGGAGTACGTCTACGACGACGAGGCCACCCCGGCCCGTGGGGGCGGCAAGCGGCTCATAGGCGGCGGCAGAGGGGGCTGGAAGGGCCCCTCTGTGGGCCGGATCATCGGCACCGTTCTCTCTCTGGCCCTCATTGTGGCGGCAGGCTGCATCGTCTTTTCTCTGGTCCGCTCCCTGGTGGGCGGGGAGGAGGTCCAGCCCACTCCCAGCCCCAGTGCCCCGGTGGAGGAGAGCGCTACCCCCACTCCCAGCCCTTCGGCTGAACCCACCCCCACCCCGGTGGATACGCCGCCGGTGGTCAGCCCTCCTGTGACCGATCCCACCCAGCCCCCGGCCCCCACGGTGCCGGCGGTGGATATCGTCACCCCCACATCCTTTAAGCTGAACCGGTCCGATTTCACCCTGGACCATGTGGGCGAGCAGTTCCAGATGCAGGCCACCTACACCCCCGCCAACGCCCGGGGGGATATTACATGGAAGTCCAGCAACCCCAATGTGGCCTCGGTGTCCTGGGACGGCAAGGTCACCGCCGTGAGCCGTGGCACCGTCACCATCACCGCCACTGTGGCCGGTGTGGGAGAAAAGACCTGCATCGTCCGATGCAACTTCAAGTCGGGCTCCACCACGACCACCACCCCCGCCCCCACCCCCACGGCCAGCTCGGGAGGGAGCACCACCTCCAGCAATCTGTCCCTGAGCCGGAAGGACTTCACCCTGGCCTTCGCCGGAGACAGCTGGACCCTGAAGGTGTCGGGGACCAGCTCCACCCCCACCTGGGCCTCCAGCAACACAGGAGTGGCCACTGTGAACGCCAACGGCAAGGTCACCGCCGTGGCCAAGGGCACCTGCACGGTAACGGCCACTGTGGACGGCGTCACCTTGAAGTGCATCGTCCGCTGCAACTGGTAAGGTACAATACAAAACCGGCCCCGCCAATCAATGGCGGGGCCGGTTTTGTATGCCTTTTAGCGGTTTATGTCCCCGTGGGGGGAGGGCTTTTGGGGGTGCGCCTACGACGGATAAACCGGGTCAGCAGCACCACGGCGGCCACGATCAGCAGGACCAGGGCCAGAACGGTTAGGGTGATCCAGTTGGGGGAGCGCAGCAGCTCCACGGGGTTCCAGCTGGGGCGGACCGCCTTATAGATGGCTTCAAGGGGCTGTTCATACCTGAGGTGGAGCCCCGCCTCCCCAAAGGTCTGGAGATAGGCCGCCAGGGCGTACCACTCCTTGATCTCGTTGCCCTCTTTATCTCGGAGGATGCACTCGTCAAAGTCGGTGACCGGGCTGCCGTCGGCCAGCTTGGGCTCCAGGGACAACAGGCCCATGGATTTGCTCTTTACCGTGCCCAGCATCTGGGCCGAGTACATGCCGGTGACCACCCGGTAGAGCTGGTCGTCGTCGATGTCTGTGTAGTCCAGCTTGGTGTCCCAACCGTCGACCTCCGAGTGCCTGTCAGAGTAACGGAGCCAGACCAACAGAGAATTCGTCACCCGGTTGAAGAACATCCGGTGGGGGTTGAAGGTGTAGTGGAGCCCCGTCATGTAGAGCTGGGCCGCCGGCATGATGGGGGTCACCGAGGCGTCCACCTCGGCGGCGGCCTTCAGCTCCTTGCCGGTGAGGTAGACCGCCACCAGGGGGAAGCCCGAGGTGCCGTCGCTGCCCACCCCCATGCTCAGCACGTCGAAGGCATCGGAGGTGGTGACCTCCCCCTGCCACAGGCTGGAGCGGAGCACCCCGTCGGCGGTGACCGTTACTGTGGGGACGCTCTCGTCATAGTCCCGCCACAGGTTTTCCGTGGCCCACAGGAAGGCGTCGGAGACCAGGTAGCCCAGGCCGTTGCCCTCCTGGACCCCAGAGACAGGGGTTTTCAGGGTAAAGTCACTGTGGGTCAGCACCTGGTCGTAGGTCAGGCCGTAGCGGTTCAGATAACTGTCCCCCACCCGGTCCTTCCAGCCTTCCACCAGGGTCTCAATGGTGGGGTCGGGGGGGATAGTCCCGTCAATGGGAATGAGGTTGTACTCCGAGAGGGTCTTGCTGCCATTGGCGGAGCGGGTAAAGGTCACCGAGCCCAGGTTTTGGCAGTAGGGCCCGGCGGAGACAATGTAGGTCTCCCCCACCACAATGGGCTGTGGCAGGGTAGTGTGGCTGTGGCCCGAAATGATAAGGTCTATGCCCTCCACCTCCTGGGCCAGGTGGACGTCCTCGTTCAGATCCTCGTTGCTGTCGTCTGTGCCCGAGTGGGACAGGCAGATGATGAACTCTGCCCCTTCCTTCCTGAGCCGGGCCACCTCTGTCTTGGCCGCCTGGGCGGCATCCTCCAGATAAAAGCCGGAGGTGGGGGCGCAGCTGTCCGAATCCACCCCCATAAGGCCAAAGATGCCGTAGGTGACCCCGCCCCGTTCCAGGGTCATGCGCTCCCGCACACCGTAGTTGTCCATGGCCTCCAGGATGGACCTCCAGTCCGGGTTCTCCATAACATCCGGGGCGTAGTTGGACATGAGCAGGGCGGGGAGGGGGTCGCCGCTCTCTTTGGCGGCGTTCAGCATTTTTCCAAAGCCCGCCCCGGTGTGGTCAAACTCGTGGTTGCCGGCGGTGGTGGCGTCATAGCCCATGGCCCCCATGGTCCGCAGCTCGGCCCCTGTGGTGGTGTAGAGGGTCTGGATGAGGGAGCCGATGGAGAAGTCGCCCCCATCCAGGGTGAGGGCATCGGGGTGTTTCTCCCGCTCCCCCTGCAGAGCGGTCATGAGCCGTGCATAGCCCCCGGACTGGCCACCACCCTCCACCTCCTGGGGGAGAAAGTGGGAGTGGAGGTCGTGGGTGAAGAGGACGGTGACCTCCCGCTGCTCCGGGGCGGCCAGGGCGGGGGAGAGGGTCAGAACAAGCAGCAGGGCCAGCAGGGCGGCCAGGGGACGAAAACCCTTCATGGCGGCAGTCTCCTTTTCTCTGTGTTGGGCGCCTGGCGCTGTCACTGCTCCAGGGCGGTGATCTTGTCCACCCGGCGCTGGTGGCGTCCCCCCTCAAAGTCGGTGTTCAGAAAGACTTCCACGATGCGGGTGGCCATGTTGGGGCCGATCATGCCGCCCCCCAGGGCCAGCATGTTGGCGTCGTTGTGCCGGCGGGTCATCTCGGCGGAGAGGGGGTCGTGGCACAGGGCGCAGCGGATGCCGTGGACCTTGTTGGCAGCGATAGAGATTCCAATGCCGGTGGTGCACACCACGATGCCCCGCTCACACTCCCCGCTGGCCACCGCCCGGGCGGCGGCGGCGCCAAAGTCGGGGTAGTCGCAGGAGTCGGCGCTGTCGCAGCCGAAATCCTTGTAAGGGATGTGATTTTCCTCCAGATAGGCCATGATGTGGCGCTTGAGGGCGAGCCCTCCGTGGTCAGAGCCAAGTGCGATCATACAAATATCCTCCTTTTTTATTTACAGTGTAACCGTTCTGGGCTGTCTTTTTTCATAGACGGCCAGGGTGAGACCGTACTCCTTGATGAGCTGTGCCCCCTGGGCGATGCCCCTGCCCACGTCTTGGGGGGTGTGGGCGTCGCTGCCCAGGGTGACCAACGCCCCGCCGCAGTCCTTATAGAGGGCCAGGATGGGCCGCCAGTGCTCCACCTGCTCCCCCCGGGTGGTGTTCAGCTCTATGCTCCGCCCCTGACCGATGAGGGTGCGGAAGATGTGCTCCAGCCGGGGGTAGTAGGGCTGGAGGGAGACGTGGTTGCCGTCCCGGTCGTTCATGTACCGCAGGGGGTAGATGACATGGGCCAGGCTGTCAAAGCACAGCATGGTGGAGAGTGCCTCCAGCCGGCCCACATAGGCATCCAAAATTTCGTAACAGGTCTCCTCACTGTCATAGTGGACAAAGTAGAAGTCCTGCCCCCCATGCTCCTGTCCCAGGTTGTGGGCCGAGCCCAGAATGAAATCCAGCCCCGGGCACTGGGCCACCTGAGCGGCCAGAGCTGGGTCGGCCCAGGGCTCTCCCAGCTCCACCCCGGAATAGAGCTTCAGCCCCGCCGGGGCCAGCCGGGCCAGCTCCCCGGGGTCATAGAAGGGCATGGTGTGCCCCCCAAGGCCGACAAAATTGCCGTTGAAGTCCAGAAAGTCCAGGTGGTCGGTGAGGCAGAGGGCGCTGAGCCCGGCGGCCTTGGCGGCCCGGGCCACATCGGGCACCAGAGCCTCCGAGTCCGGGGAAAACCGGGTGTGGGTGTGACAGTCAGAGAGAAACATGGGGAAATGTCACCTCCTGAAGGGAAGAATGGGGTTAGAAGGGCCAGCTTTCGATCCACTTCACCACCGGCTCGTACCAGGTGGGGATCTGCAGGCCGATAAGTACGGGATAGAAGAGGGCATAGCAGCCCACCGCCGCCCCGGTGAGGGCGTAGACTGGCTTTTTCCAGTTCTTGTCCGTCCCCATCAGGTAGTCAAAGAGGGCCGAAAGGGCAAAGACCAAAAACAGGATGGAGGGGAAGTAGTGGTACTCAAAGGTGGTCCGGCCAATGAACATCCAGGGGATGAGCTGGGACAGGAATGCTACTGAGATGAAGGCGCTGTTGCGCCAGCTGCGCCCCTGAAAGGTAAAGGCGATGACGGTGGAGAGGAGCAGGTAGAGACACAGACAGGCAATGAGAATGAGGGTGTTGCGGCCCAGCACCTGGGGGGTCAGCTCCGGGTCAAAGACTCCGTTGGGGGTGGTCTGGATCCGCCGGATGAGCAGGGCGGAGGCCACCCCAAGCCCCCCCAGAAAGGCCAGCTTGGCCCAGAGCTGCCGGAAGGCGTTGGCGAAGCAGATGAGGATGGCTCCCAGCCCTGCCCAGCAGACGATGGGGTTTGCAAAGGCGGCAAAGCGGGTGGTGTAGCCGGCCACGGTGTTGTCCATGTAGTAGAGGATGGGCCGGGCGTTCACGATCCACTGGAACCACCAGGAGGAGTAGGGATGGGAGGAGGTGACCCCGTTGTGGTAGGAGAACATATACCACTGGTTGCCCGCCATGATGTTGAGCAGGTTGTCCTGGGGGATAGAGGCGGCCTGGTAGCCCGCCTCCCCGGCCGCCCCGGTGAGCTTGTCCAGCACGTTTTGCAGCAGCAGGCCCAGTCCGTTGACCTCGCTGTGGGCGAAGGGGGCCACCCCCAGGGCCTTGGCGTAGGGCAGGTAGGAGGCGCAGTAGATGGCAAAGGGCATAAGGATGAAGCAGAACACTGAGAACAGAAGGGTCTGGGCCACCCAGGCTCCCCTGTCGTATCCCTTCTCCTGGGGCCAGTCCCGCAGCTTCTGGTAAAGGCCCATGAAGTAGACCACCGCCAGCCCCAGCCCGCCATAGATGACCGTCCACTTGCTGCTGAGACCCAGCCCCCACATAAGCCCGGAGAGGAACAGGGGCAGGGCCCCCTTCCGGAAGGAGGTGCCGGCGGGGAGGGTGAGGTAGCGGTACATAAAGAAGTACATGGCCAGGATGAAGAACACGCCGTAGGTGTCGATGGTAGCGATCCTTGTCTGGGTCAGATGCATGAATTCGGCGGCAAAGAGGGTGGTGCCGCAGGCGGCCACCGTCGTCTTGCCGAACATATTCTTGAGAAAGACATAAAGCAGCGGCAGCATCCCCACCCCAAAGAGGGTACCCATGAACCGCCAGCCGAAGGGGGTCATGCCGAACAGCCGGATGCCAATGCCCAGAATGAGCTTGCCCAGGGGCGGGTGGGTGACCTCATAGGGGTAGACGTTGTCGATGTGCTCCTTGGCGGTGCGGGCGTGGTAGATCTCGTCAAAGTAGGTGGAGTTGTGCCAGGTGGACTTTTCGGGCACCCCCTGGCCGTCAAAGAGGGCGGGCAGCTGCTGGGGAAGCGCCTCTCCGGGCGTGACAGGCTCGCAGCAGAGGGGGAGGACCTCTCCGTTTTTGCCCAGCAGGGCCAGCTTGCCCAGCTCCAGTACGCTTTTCTCCCCCTTGCCGGTGATGCGGAGATAGGCGATGTTCTGGGGATTGTCCACGGTGATGTCCACCCACTTGAACAGCTGATTGTAGCCCTGGGACAGGGCATAGCTGGGGTCGTAGCCCTCGGCGTCGGCCCAGTAGTAGCCGGTGATCTTTCCGTCCTCGTCCTTGTGGGGCCACAGGGTGGACCAGTGGCCGCCGTCGGAGGAGATCTCCAGGTTGTAGCTGCCCGTGCCCAGGCCGGGGTAGTAGCGCAGCCCAGTAGAGTAGACCGCCGTGCCCCTTTCTCCCGCCGGACTATGGAGGGAGACGGTGACGGTGCCCTGGTCCTTAAAGTCCACGAACTCCAGGGGGGCGGAGAAGTCTCCCAGCTGGAAAAAGGCGGTGAAGGCATAGACCAGGGTGATGAGCAGCACCGGCAGCCGGTCCTTTTGCTCCATGGGGTGGCAGTTGCCCGCCAGGGTGGGCCGGGGGGACTGGCCCCGGAGCCAGTCCATATCCACCGCCTGGGCCGAGCGGGCGCAGCGGTAGAGGAACCACAGGCACAGGCCCAGGGCGGCCAGGGCCAGCAGGATGGAGGGGGTGATGTATTTCATAGCAGGGACCTCCCAAAGGGATAGGGCCGGACAGGGGGCCGGCCTTTGCCAGGATATAAAAATAGAGGGCAGAGCGTCACTCTGCCCTCTATTTTACTTCTTCTTGCGCCGCTTGTCAAAAAATCCTTTCAAACCTCCGTCGGTGTCCTCGGTATCCTCCCCCATGACCTGGGCGAAGGAGAGCAGGGCCTCCCGCTGTTCGCCGTTGAGATTGGTGGGGACCTGGACGGTCACCTTGACGAACTGGTCCCCACGGCCCCGGCCGTTGACCACCGGGATGCCCTTGCCCCGAAGCCGGAACACGGTGCCCGGCTGGGTGCCGGCGGGCAGGTCGTATTCCACGTTGCCGTCGATGGTGGGCACCACCAGCTTGGCGCCCAGAGTGGCCTGGGCGAAGGAGACGGGGTAGTCCAGGTAGACCGAGGTGCCATCCCGCTGGAACTTGTCGCTGGGCCGGACGGTGACGCTGATGTACAGGTCGCCGGCGGGGCCGCCGTTGATGCCGGCGCCCCCCTGGCCCCGGAGGGAGATGGCCTGGCCGTCGTCAATGCCGGCGGGGATGTTGACGGTGATCTTCCGCTGCTTGCGCACCGAGCCGCTGCCCCCGCAGTCCTTGCAGGGTGTGTGGATGATGCGCCCGGTGCCGTGGCAGCGGGTGCAGGGGGCGCTGGTGGAGAAGGTAAAGGCCCCGCCCCCACGCTGGATGCGGATCTGGCCGGTACCCCGGCAGTCGGGGCAGGTCTCGGCACTGGTGCCGGGAGCGCAGCCGCTGCCCTTACAGGTGGCACAGCTCTCGCTGCGGGAGATGGTGACCTCCTTCTCACAGCCGAAGGCGGCCTCCTCAAAGGAGAGGGTGACGCTGGCCCGGAGGGTCTCCCCCTTCCTGGGGGCGTTGGGGTTGGCACGCTGCTGCCCGCCGCCGAAGCCCCCACCGAAGAAGGAGCCGAAAATGTCGCCCAGGTCGATGTCCCCCATGTCGAAGCCGAAGCCTCCGCCGGGGCCGCCGGCGCCGAAGTTGGGGTCCACCCCGGCGTGGCCGAACTGGTCGTAGCGCTGGCGCTTCTGCTTGTCCGAGAGGACCTCGTAGGCCTCGTTGACCTCCTTGAAGCGGGCCTCGGCCTCCTTGTCGCCGGGGTTCAGGTCGGGGTGGTACTGCTTGGCCAGCTTGCGATAGGCCTTTTTCAGCTCGTCGTCGCTGGCCGAGCGGCCCACGCCCAGCACCTCGTAGTAATCTCGTTTTTGATCGGGCATATATGCTCACCTCTTTTGGGTGGATTACAGCAGGAAGGCGGCGGAAATCTCCCGCCGCTTCCTGCTCGTAGTCATGTCACGTTCCAAAACGGTCTGGTCCCTCGGGTGATAACTCCGCCGACCTCGCAAAAATTGCTCTGGGGCTCTGCCCGCCGCAATTTTCGCTCCGCTGTGTCGCTATCTCCCTCGCAGACCGTTTTTCTGCGCTTCTTATTCGTCATCCATCACGGTATAGTCGGCATCCACCACGCCGTCGTCAGCGCCGCCGGCCTGGGGGCCGCCGGTGAAGCCGGCGCCGGTGGCGTCGGGGCCGGGCTGGCCGCCCTGGGGAGCCTGCTGCTGGTAGAGCTTCTCAGTGATGGGGTAGAAGGCCTTGTTCAGCTCCTCGGTGGCTGCCTTGATGGCCTCGCTGTCGGTGCCCTTCAGGGCCTCCTTGACCTTGTTGATGGCGGCGTCCAGGGTGCCCTTGTCGGTGGCCTCCAGCTTGTCGCCCAGGTCCTCCACCGTCTTTTCGGCCTGGTAGACCATCTGCTCGGCCTGGTTGCGGGTCTCCACCTCTTCCTTCTTCTTGGCGTCCTCGGCGGCGAACTCCTGGGCGTCCTTCACGGCCTTGTCGATCTCCTCCTTGGACATGTTGGTGGAGGAGGTGATGGTGATGTGCTGCTCCTTGCCGGTGCCCAGGTCCTTGGCGGAGACGTTGACGATGCCGTTGGCATCGATGTCGAAGGTGACCTCGATCTGGGGCACGCCCCGGCGGGCGGGGGCGATGCCGTCCAGAATGAACTTGGCCAGGGTCTTGTTGTACTGGGCCATCTCCCGCTCACCCTGGAGGACGTGGACCTCCACAGTGGTCTGGTTGTCGGCGGCAGTGGTGTAGATCTGGCTCTTCTTGGCGGGGATGGTGGTGTTGCGCTCGATGACCTTGTTCATGATGCCGCCCTCGGTCTCAATGCCCAGGGACAGGGGGGTCACGTCCAGCAGCAGCAGGCCCTTGGTGTCACCGGTGAACACGCCGCCCTGGAGAGCGGCGCCCATGGCCACGCACTCGTCGGGGTTGATGCCCTTGAAGCCCTCCTTGC
>CAJUSE010000014.1 GCA_910588975.1 uncultured Oscillospiraceae bacterium
GGCAAGGCCGCCGAGGTCCCCGAGGCCATCCGCAAGGGCATCGAGGATGCCAAGAAGAACATGATCCACGTCTCCGTGTCCGGGACCACCATCCCCCACGAGATCATCGGCATCTTTGGCGCCGGTAAGGTCATGCTCAAGCCCGCTCCCGCCGGTACCGGCATCATCGCCGGCGGCCCGGTCCGTGCCGTCATGGAGGCCGCCGGTATCCGTGACATCCGGGCCAAGTGCCTGCGCTCCAACAACCCCCAGAACGTGGTCTCCGCCACCTTCGAGGGGCTCAAGGCCCTGCGGACCCCCGAAGAGGTGGCCCGTCAGCGGGGCAAGAGCGTGGAAGAGATCGTCGGTTAAGGAGGACAGGGAAATGGCTAATTTGAACATCAAGCTGGTCAAGAGCCTCAACGGCCGTCTGGTCAAGCACAAGGCCACTGCCGAGGCCCTGGGCCTTCGTAAGATCGGCGATACCACTGTCCAGCCGGACAACGCCACCACCCGTGGCAAGATCGCCAGCATCGGTTACCTGCTCCAGGTGACCGAGGACAAGTAAGGAGGAGCGAAACCATGAATTTGCATGATCTTTCCCCCGCCATGGGCTCCAACCCCAAGGCCTGGCGCAAGGGCCGGGGCATTGGCACCGGCAACGGCAAGACTGCCGGCCGGGGCCACAAGGGCCAGAAGGCCCGTTCCGGCGGCGGTGTCCGTGTGGGCTTCGAGGGCGGCCAGATGCCTCTGGCCCGCCGGCTGCCCAAGCGGGGCTTCAACAACATCTTTGCCAAGCCCCTGGAGGTCATCAACCTGGCCTCTCTGAACAAGTTTGAGGACGGCGAGACCGTCAACGTCTCCGACCTGCTGGAGAAGGGTATCCTTTCCAAGTGTGAGTACGGCGTGAAGGTCCTTGGCAACGGCACTCTGACGAAGAAGCTGACCGTCCGTGCCAACGCTTTCTCTGCCTCCGCCAAGGAAAAGATCGAGGCTCTCGGCGGAAAGGCCGAGGTGATCTGACGTGATCGACACACTGAAGAATGCCTGGAAGGTCCCTGAGCTGAAGAATAAGATCCTCTTCACCATGTTTGCCCTTCTGGTCTTCCGGCTGGGCTCCGCCATCTCGGTGCCCTTCGTCAACGTGGACGCCATGGCCGCCTATATGGAGACCATGCAGGGCACCTTCCTGGGCCTGTTGACCACCATGAACGGCACGGCCTTCTCCATCGCCGCCATCTTTGCCCTGGGCGTTCAGCCCTATATCAACAGCTCCATTATCATCGAGCTGCTCACCGTGGCCATCCCCGCTCTGGAGCGGCTGGCCAAGGAGGGGGGCGAAGAGGGCCGGAAGAAGATCGCCGCCATCACCCGGTACACCACCGTGGTCATCGCCCTGCTTCAGGGCTACGGCTACTTCACCATGATCCGTGCCAACCATCTGCTTCAGACAGACATGGGTGTGCCTGAGCTCTGGGCCGGCATCGTCATCGTGGTGAGCTTTGTGGCCGGCTCTGCCTTCGTCATGTGGCTGGGCGAGCAGATCACCGATAAGGGAATCGGCAACGGCATCTCCATGATCCTGTTTGCCGGTATCCTCTCCCGGATGCCCGCCATCGTCAGCCAGCTCTATCAGGGCGTGTATAACTCCCTGCACCATGTGAGCACCGACGAGCTGCTGGCCGCCGGCATGAGCCAGGAGCAGCTGGAGGCCTATCTGCAAAGCCATTACGAGATCCCCATCTGGGGTCTGGCCCTTATGCTGGTGGGCATGGTGGCCCTCATCGTGTTCGTGGTCTATATCCAGAACGCCGAGCGCCGTATCCCCGTCCAGTACGCCAAGCGGGTGGTGGGCCGGAAGATGTACGGCGGCCAGTCCACCCACATCCCCCTGAAGGTGAATATGTCGGGCGTGCTGCCCATCATTTTCGCCCAGTCCATCGCCTCCCTGCCCTCCACTGTGGGCATGTTCTTCGGCAAGACCGCCGAGAGCGAAGGCGGCTGGGGCACCTTCCTCACCGTGTTCGACAACACGGGCTGGGTGTACACCATTGTGTACTTCCTGCTCATCCTGGCCTTCAGCTATTTCTACTCCACCATGCAGTTTGACCCGGTGGAGGTGGCCAACAACCTGAAGAAGAACGGCGGCTTCGTCCCCGGCTATCGTCCGGGCAAGCCCACCGCTGACTTCATCCACAAGGTCCTGAACAAAATCACCTTCTTTGGCGCCATGTTCCTGTCTGTCATTGCTATCCTGCCCATCGTTACCGGCAACCTCATCGGTGTGGATGCCCTGGCTCTGGGCGGCACCAGCGTTATCATCGTGGTCGGTGTTGCGCTGGAGACCAGCAAGACCCTGGAGGCCCAGCTCATGATGCGCCACTACAAGGGCTTCCTTGAGTGATTTAGAAGGAGTGAACTGACATGATGAAACTGATCTTCTTGGGCCCCCCGGGGGCCGGCAAGGGAACCCAGGCAGCCATTGTCAGTAAGAAGCTCGGTATCCCCAGCGTTTCCACCGGCGATATGCTCCGTGCCGCCGTGAAGGAGGGCACCAAGGTGGGGCTGGAGGCCAAGAGCTTTATGGATGCAGGCAAGCTGGTCCCCGACGAGGTCATCATCGGCATCGTCCATGAGCGGCTTGACAAGCCCGACTGTGCCAAGGGCTTTATCCTGGACGGCGTGCCCCGCACTCTGGCCCAGGCCGACGCCCTGGAGAAGGCGGGCATCGCCTTTGACCATGTGATCTCTCTGGAGGTCCATGACGAGGCTATCGTGGAGCGGATGAGCGGCCGCCGGGTCTGCAACAAGTGCGGCGCCCCGTTCCATGTGGCGAACAACCCTCCCAAGGTGGAGGGGGTCTGTGACGCCTGCGGCGGCGAGCTGATCCAGCGTGTCGACGACAAGGCCGAGACCGTCCGCCATCGGCTGGAGGTCTACCATCAGGAGACCGAGCCCCTCAAGTCCTTCTATCAGGAGCGGGGTGTGCTGGACCTGGTGCCCGGCGATCTGGGCACCATCGAGGAGACCACCGCCGCCATTATGAAGGTCCTGGAGGCATAAGGGATGGAAATGATCTCCATCAAATCCCCTGCCGAGATCGAAAAGATGCGGGCCGCCGGACGGCTCACCGCCCAGGCCAGGGCTCTGGCTGGGTCCATGATCCGTCCGGGGGTCACCACCGCTGAGATCGACAAGGCAGTGCGCAAGTTTATCGTCAGCCACGGCGCCAAGCCCTCCTTCCTGAGCTACAACGGCTTTCCCGCCAGTATCTGCGCCTCGGTGAACGAAGTGGTCATCCACGGCATCCCCAGCCATGAAAAGCTGAAGGAGGGGGACATCGTCTCCATCGATGTGGGTGCCTACCTGAACGGCTACCACGGCGACTGTGCCGCCACCTACGCCTGCGGGGAGATCTCTCCCGAGGCCCAGAAGCTCATCGACGTGACCCGTCAGAGCTTCTTCGAGGGCATCAAGCTGGCCCGGGTGGGCCAGCGGGTATCCGATGTGAGCCACGCTGTGCAGCAGTACGTGGAGAGCTTCGGCTTCGGCGTGGTCCGGGACTTTGTGGGCCACGGCGTAGGCCGGGAGATGCACGAGCCTCCCGAGGTACCCAACTTCGGCGCCGCTGGCCATGGAGCCCGGTTCCAGCCGGGCATGGTCATCGCCGTGGAGCCCATGGTCTGCATGGGCGACTGGCGGGTGCGGGTGCTCCGGGACAGGTGGACCACCGTGTCCGCCGACGGCAGTCTCGCCGCACACTATGAGAACACCATCCTCATCACCGACGGTGAGCCTGAGATCCTGACGGTGGATGAGAACGGGGAGCCGGCCTGATGCAGGACTATACAGGCTGGATCGTCCGGGCAACTGCCGGACGAGAGCAGGGGGAGCTATTCTGCGTTGTGGGCGTGGACCAGGAGCAGGGAAAGCTGCTGTTGGCCGACGGAAAACACCGCAGGATGGCCTGCCCCAAGCGGAAAAAGCTGGGCCATGTGGAGACCCTAAGTGACCATCTCCATATGTATCAGCACCCCGCCATCCAAAAGCTGAGAGAGGGCATCCCGCCCTCCAACAAGGAGCTCAGGCGAGCGCTGGCCGCCTTCCGGGCGGAACATAAGGAGGGTTAAGACGCTTTGGCAAAGGACGATATGATCGAAGTGGAGGGTGTGGTAGTAGAATCCCTCCCCAACACCACCTTCCGGGTGGACATTGGCAACGGACACATCATTCTGGCCCACATCTCGGGAAAGCTGCGGATGAACTTCATCCGTATCCTCCCCGGGGACAAGGTCACCGTCCAGATGTCCCCCTACGACCTCACCCGAGGCCGTATTACGTGGAGAACGAAGTAAGCAAAGCCCCAAAGAAATTATACACGACCGAGTTGTCGCAGACCTTGCCCTGCTCTTGACCTTGACCTTCATGGGGTCCCCGCAAAAGCGGTCCCCAGCTTTTGTGGGGAGAGGAGGAGCAGCGGAACGACCGAGACCTGCCGCTTGCGGCGGGGCGAGGGATGTGTAGCTTGCGACGACGAGGGGCCATTAAGGCATTCACAAGGAGGTTTATCATGAAAGTAAGACCGTCCGTGAAGCCCATGTGCGAGAAGTGCAAGATCATCAAGCGCAAGGGCAAGGTCATGGTTATCTGCGAGAACCCGAAGCACAAACAAAGACAAGGTTAATAGGAGGTGCTGAAACAGTATGGCTCGTATTGCAGGAATTGATTTGCCGAGAGACAAGCGGATCGAGATCGGTCTGACCTATATCTTCGGCATTGGGCGCACCAGCGCCAAGAAGATCCTGGCCGAGGCTGGGGTGGATCCCGACATTCGGGTGAAGGACCTGAGCGAGGCCGATGAGGCCAAGCTGCGTGAGATCATTGGCCACAGCTACACTGTGGAGGGCGACCTCCGCCGGGACCTGGCCATGGACATCAAGCGGCTGACCGAGATCGGCTGCTACCGGGGCGTGCGGCACCGCAAGGGCCTGCCCGTCCGGGGCCAGCGGACCAAGACCAACGCCCGGACCCGGAAGGGCCCGAAGCGCACTGTCGCCAACAAGAAGAAGTAAGGAGGGATAGCAAATGGCACAAGCAAAGAAAGTGGTGCGTCGGCGCCGTGAGAAGAAGAATGTCGAGCAGGGCCAGGTGCATATCCGCTCCTCGTTCAATAACACCATGGTCACCGTGACCGACCTGCATGGCAACGCCCTGAGCTGGGCCTCTGCCGGCGAGATGGGTTTCCGGGGCTCCCGGAAGTCCACCCCCTTTGCCGCTCAGACCGCCGCCGAGACGGCCGCCAAGGCCGCCATGGAGCACGGTCTGAAGACCGTGGAGGTTTACGTGAAGGGCCCCGGCTCGGGCCGTGAGGCCGCCATCCGGGCACTGCAGGCCGTGGGTCTGGAGGTCACCCTCATCAAGGACGTGACCCCCGTGCCCCACAACGGCTGCCGCCCGCCCAAGCGCCGCAGAGTGTAAGAAGGAGGAGAATGTAATATGGCTAAGAATATGCAGCCCATCGCCAAGCGCTGCAAGGCTCTGGGTATCTCCCCTGCGGCCATGGGTTACGACAAGAAGACCACCAACCGCCGTCCCAAGGCCAACGTGCGCCGCAAGGAGAGCGAGTATGCCACCCAGCTGAAGGAGAAGCAGAAGGTCAAGTTCGTCTACGGCATTCTGGAGAAGCAGTTCCACTCCTACTATGAGAAGGCCATGCGGATGCCCGGTGAGACCGGCGAGAACCTGCTGGTCCTGGTGGAGCGCCGTCTGGACAATGTGGTCTACCGTCTGGGCTTCGCCATGACCCGCCGTGAGGCCCGTCAGCTGGTCAACCACGGCCACTTTACCGTCAACGGCAAGAAGGTCAACATCCCCTCTTACCTGGTGAAGGTGGGCGACGTCATTGAGGTGAAGGAGACCTCCCGCCAGAGCGTGAAGTTCAAGCGCTTTGTGGGCGAGGACGCCATCATCGTCAATGTGCCCCAGTGGCTGGAGAAGGAGAAGAACACCCTGAAGGGCACCGTTATCAAGATGCCCGCCCGGGAGGATATCGACCTGCCCATCGAGGAGCACCTCATCGTCGAGTTGTACTCCAAGTAAGCCTTACCCTCAGACCGACCGGAGAAACCGAACAGGCGGCGAAGACCGCCGCCCACTGAAGGAGGGTAATCGTAATCTATGGTTGAAATCGAAAAGCCCCGCATTGATTGTGTGGAGGACCCCAGCAACCCCAGTTACGGCAAGTACGTTGTGGAGCCCCTGGAGCGGGGCTACGGCACCACCCTGGGCAACGCCCTGCGGCGGGTGCTGCTGTCCTCCCTCCCCGGCACCGCTGTGACCAGCATTAAGATCGCCGGCGTGCAGCATGAGTTCTGCACCATCCCCGGCGTGAAGGAGGACGTGACCGAGATCGTCCTCAATGTGAAGGCCATCATCGCCAAGCTCCACAGCGAGGGAGTCAAGACCGTCTATATCGAGGCCAACGGCGAGTGCGAGGTCACCGCCGGCGACATCAAGGCCGATGCCGAGGTGGAAGTGCTCAATCCCGAGCTCCATATCGCCACCCTGGGCCCCGGGGCCAGTCTGAACATGGAGCTGACCCTGTCCCACGGCCGTGGCTATGACAGTGCTGAGCGGAATAAGACCGCCCAGACCGTCATTGGCACTATCCCTGTGGACTCGGTCTACACACCGGTGAAGAAGGTCAACTACACGGTGGAGAACACCCGTGTGGGGGACCGGACCGACTTTGATAAGCTGACCCTGGAGATCTGGACCAACGGCACCATTGACGCCCGTGACGCTGTCAGCCTGGGCGCTCGGATCCTGGTGGACCAGTTCCTCCTCTTCACCGACCTGAGCGAGACCATGGGCTCCACCTCCACCCTGGTGGAGAAGGCGGAGACCCAGCGGGATAAGGTGTTGGAGATGACCATTGAGGAGCTGGATCTCAGCGTGCGCAGCTTCAACTGCCTCAAGCGGGCCAACATCAACACCGTGGAGGACCTGATCTCCAAGACCCAGGAGGAGATGATGAAGGTCCGCAATCTGGGCCGGAAGAGCCTGGAGGAAGTCATGAACAAGCTGGCCATGATGGGCCTGAGCCTTGCTGATGACGAGAATAACAACTAATACGCCGAGAGGAGTGAGAGAAAATGCCTTCTAACCGCAAACTGGGGAGACCCACCGACCAGCGTATGGCCATGCTCAAGGCTATGACCACCTATCTGCTGGAGAACGGCCAGATCAAGACCACTGTCACCCGTGCCAAGGAGGTGGCCCCCCTGGCTGAGAAGATGATCACCCTGGCCAAGAAGAACGACCTGGCCGCCTATCGGCAGGCTCTGTCCTTCATCACCAAGGAGGATGTGGCCAAGAAGCTCTTCGACCAGATCGGCCCCAAGTACGCCACCCGTGACGGTGGCTACACCCGGGTCGTCCGCATTGGCCCCCGCCGTGGCGACGCCGCCGAGATGGCCGTCGTCCAGCTGGTGTAAGCCGGTACCAAGTCAAACAAAATCCCCTGTCGTAGGTGATACGACAGGGGATTTTATTTTGGATTTTGGGAGAGAGGGCCGACTTTCACTCCGCTTTGTCGTTAGCCCCTCAGCAGGCTATGTCTCCGCTCTTCGGGCTGTCAAGCTGCGACATAGCCTGACCGCTTCGGGATCTAACTCCTCCGACTACGCAAAACCCCTCCACGACCTTTGGTCGTTCCGGGTTTTCGCTCCGCTCTGTCGTTAGCCCCTCAGCAGGCATGTCTCCGCTCTTCAAATCAGCGCAATAAACATTGCTGCAGCGGCCAAGCCCGTCACCAATACGGCCAGGGTGGCCAGAACCTCCAGGGTATTCTGCTTCCGCTGTGCCCTGCTGGGGTGGCTGCGCTGCCGGCGCTGGGTCTGCGGGGCGGCCTGCTCCCGGGACTGGGCCAAGCCCTGCCAGGCAGCCTTGGTCTCCAGTCGCTGGCGGCAGCGATCGAAGTCCAGCACTTCTCCTGTCTCCTGCTGGCGGAGGGCGGGAGCGGGGACAGCGACGGGGATAAAGGTGGTCAAGTCGGCACCGCCGCTGACCTTCACCTTTCGGGCGTTGAACTTGTAGTATGTGGTCTCCATGAGATCCCCTCCTTGTCTTTGTTGTCCCCAGTATATCAAGAACCTGGTCCCATAATCGGGACTGAATAATACAATTCAAACGTTCGTTCTTTAGAACGCTTGTTCTGCAATCAATATACAACGAATGTTCGAGAATGTCAAGAACAAATTTTCGATTTCCCGGGAAAAATTTTTCAAACCGAGGAAACTTTTTCTTTTCAATTCCGTCTAAGAGGGTAACAGGGCCTTTTGGCCCCATTTGCAGAGGTAGAAAAAGGAGGAATTATTCATGAAGCTGCGCAAGCTGTTTTCCGCCGCTCTGGCCATGGCGCTGGGGCTGAGCCTGACAGCTCCGGCCATGGCTGCCGAGGCCGCTGACGGCCGGCTGGCCGAGGTGGCAGGCAAGGTCATCGCCACCCTGTCCATCCCCGAGGACTACACCGCCTTCCATGGCGAGCCCAGCGAGACTCCGCTGGGCCCCAAGTGGGCGCTGAATTGGGAGGGAGAGGGCAAGACCCTCACCGTTTCGGCCACCGAGGCGGGCAAGGTCCTCTCCCTGAACTACTGGGAGGAGCAGACCACCGCCGATCAGGACAAGACCGGCCCCAGCTTCCCCAACCTGAACCGGGCCCAGGCCCAGGAGAAGGCCCAGGCCCTGCTGGACCTGGTGCTTACCGAAGGGGAGGAGGCCGTTTTTGAGCAGGGGACATACAGCGATACCCTGAGCGTGACCAATTACTCTTTTGGTGGCTCCATCCGGCTCAATGGGCTGGCCACGCCGCTGAACTTCTCCGTCCGGGTCCGTGCCCAGGACGGGGTGGTCACCGCCTTCTGGCGGGATGATGTGTCCCAGTATGTTGGCACTGTGCCCGCCCCCGCCACGGCCACCACGGCAGACAAGGCCGCCCAGCAGCTGAAGGGCACCTTCCAGTTCAAGCTGGAGTATGTCCTCTCTGAAGATCAGGAGGGGGAGGAGAAGGTGGCTGTGCTGCGCTACCTGCCCCAGTTCACCCACGAGTTCTACGTGGATGCCGCCACCGGGGAGCTGGTCGACCTCACCGAGCTGCGGGAGCATCTGCGGGAGACCGGTAAAAATGGGTTCACCAGTGATATGGCCACCGGGGAGAGCGCCGTCGAGACCACGCTGAAGACCAACGGCCGGGAGCTCACCGAGGCCGAGCTGGCCGGGGTGGCCAAGCTGGAGGGTGTGCTGACCCAGGACCAGCTGGACAAGGCCATTCGGGCCTGGAAGGAGCTGGGCCTTGACAAGTTTGAGGTGGCCGGCTCCAACCTGAACGTGGAGCGGGAGGGGGAGAAGGTCACCGCCCGGGTGACCTACGCCCGGAACACCGAGGAGGGCATTGCCCGGCGCTATGTGACCCTGGACGGCCGTACCGGCGCTCTGGAGGGCATGTGGGGCAGCGAGCCCTACGACGACTCTCGGCCCAAGGTGGACCAGAAAGCCGCTCAGAAGGCCGCTGAGGCCTTCCTGAAGGCCCTCTGGCCCGACCAGTTTGCCAAGTGCGAGCTCTACGACTCCTATGAGACCGATGTCCTCTCGGGCGCCCATAGCTTTACCTTCGCCCAGAAGGTCAATGGGTACTTCTTCCCCGCCAATTCCCTCACCGTGCGCATCAGCGCCCGGGATAGCTCGGTGATGGGCTTCGACCGCAGCTTTGACGATGCCGTCACCTTTGATGACCCCAAGGGCATTGTGGACCTGGCCGCCGCCGAGGAGGCCTGGCTGGCCACCTATCCCGTGGAGCTGGCCTATATCCAGGTGCCCGTGGCCCTGGACCTGCTGGGGGCGGAGGTCCTGCCCCTGCGCAACGCCGGCTACACCTACTACAATGCCCTCAAGCCCGGCTATGTGCTGGGGGAGCGGGATAACTGGTACTACGGCGTGGACGCCAAGTCGGGCCAGCCGGTGAGCCAGGAGAAAGAGGAAAAGACCGCCGTGACCTACGATGACCTCTCTGGCCACTGGGCCGAGAAGGCGCTGAACGAGCTGGCCCAGTTCGGCGTGGGCTGGTACGGCGGCAAGGCCATGGCTGACGAGGCCCTGACCCAGATCGACTATGTGGCTTTTCTGGCTTCGGCCGAGGGCTATCGCTACCTCCCCGGGGAGGATGAGAAGGCCGCCGCCGATAGCCTGTATAACTACGCCTACCGCCGGGGCATCCTCACCCCCGAGGAGCGTGCGGACCAGAGCGTCCTCACCCGCTCCCAGGCGGTGAAGCTGCTGCTGGACAGCCTGGGCTACGGCAAGGTGGCCCGGATCCCCAACATCTTCCGCTGTGACTTTGCCGATGCCGCCGCCATTGCCGATGCCGACATGGGCTACGCCGCCCTGGCCCAGGGCCTGGGGGTGGTCACCGGGGACAGCGAGGGCAACTACGCCGCCGCCCGGCCCGCCAACCGCTGCGAGGGGGCCGTCATGCTCTGGCAGTACATGAAGCACTGAGCTATTCCATATAAAAAGGCCCACGATCCGGGTTTGCCGGGTCGTGGGCCTTTGTTTTTGCAGCGTTCACACGGTGTCGATGCCAAAAAAGCGAACCCCATTTTGGAAGGTGGCCTGGGCCACCTCCTCGGTGGACAGTCCCTTCACCTGGGCGATGGTCTCGCACACCCGGTAGACATAGCCCGAGTCGCACCGCTTGCCCCGGAAGGGCTCGGGGGCCATGTAGGGGGCGTCGGTCTCCACCATGATGCGCTCCAGAGGAACGGCAGCGATGACCTCCAGCGCCCGCCGGGCATTTTTGAAGGTGACGTTGCCGGTGAAGGAGACCATCCAGCCCAGGCCTGCCGCCACCTTGGCGTCCTCGGCGGACAGGGCACAGCAGTGAAACACCCCCCGGGCCTTGGGGTGGGAGCGGACAATGTCCATCACGTCCTTGTGGGCGTCCCGGTCGTGGACAATGGCGGGCAGATCCAGCTCCTCACTGAGGGAGAGCTGGGCATCGAAGAAATCCCGGGAGTTGGCCCGCTCCTCGGGGGTCTTGAGCCAGTAGTAGTCCAGACCGATCTCCCCCACCGCCACACACTTGGGGTGAGCACAGAGGGCCTTGACCTGCTCCAGATCGGCCAGTGTGGCCCCCTCCAAATTCTCCGGGTGGAGCCCGGCGGCAAAGTAGAAGAAGGGGTACTGCTGGGCCAGGGCCTGGCTCTCCCGGGAGGAGGGGAGGTCGCACCCCGGGCAGACCACCAGCTCCACCCCCTTTTCCCTCAACCCGGAGAGTACAACCTCCCGGTCCTCGTCAAACCGCTCGTCATAATAATGGGCGTGTGTATCAAATAAACGCATCATGTCACCTCAACAGAAAAAATAGGGCCTCTCACAGGGCTAAAATCAGGTCTTTCACCTCATTGTAGCACATTCTCATCCGTTTCTCAACCTTGACAGTCCCCCCTTGGCCGTGCTACCATGGAGAAAAACTGACCTGCTCTTTTGAGGCAAAATCTGCCCAACCGCCAAGGCCAGAAAGGAGCCCCACTATGACCGAGCTCACCCCCAGCTTCAACGACCAAAGCCCCCTCTACGACCAGCTCTACCGCTATATCGTCTCTCTTATCCGCTCCGGAGAGCTGCCGGCGGGGGAGAAGCTGCCCTCCAAGCGCCGGCTGTGCGAGCATCTGGGGGTGAGCCTCACCACAGTGGAGCGCTCTTATGGTCTGCTCACCGCCGAGGGCTATCTGGACGCCCGGCCCCGCAGCGGCTACCGGGTGGCCCAGCTGCTCACCCTTCCCCTGGCCTCGGCCGAGCCCGCCGCCCCGCCCCCCTTGGTTAAGGAGAGCGGCCGGCATAACAGGGAAGAGGAGCCGTCCCCCCTGGACGAGCGGTTTTCCACTGCCGCCGTGGACACCTCTGTGTTCCCCTATGCCACCTGGGCACGGCTGTCCAAGGAGGCGGTCTACGAAAACCCCGACCTGCTCCAGCGGGGGGAGGGCCAGGGAGACCTGGCCCTCCGAGCCGAGCTGTCCCGGTTCCTTCACCAGTACCGGGGGGTGCGCTGCACCCCCGACCAGATCATCGTGGGGGCGGGGATGGAGGCCCTGCTGTGGGTGCTGCTCCAGCTCCTCCCCGGGGCCACCTTCGCCCTGGAGGACCCGGGCTACGCCGCCCTCCGGGGCCTGCTGGACAACCTGAACTGGCCCTATGTGGGGGTGGCGGTGGACGAAAAGGGGATGTCCGCCCAGGCCCTGGCGGAGAGCGGGGCCGACGTGGCCTACGTCACCCCCTCCCACCAGTTCCCCCTGGGGGTGACCACCCCGGCCACCCGGCGGTCCGAGCTGCTCCACTGGGCCTATGCCCGCCCCGGCCGCTACCTCATCGAGGACGACTACGACTCCGAGTTCCGCTACGCCTCCCGGCCCATCCCTGCCATGCAGGGAGGAGACGACCACGGCCGGGTCATCTATCTGGGCACCTTCTCCCGGACCCTGGCCCCCTCCATCCGTGTGGCCTACCTCATCCTGCCCCCCGCTCTGCTGGAGGTCTACCGGGCCAAGTTCGGCCATGGGGCGGCCACCGTCTCCCGGTTTGAGCAGGAGGCCCTGCGCCGGTTTGTGGCCTCGGGGTCATACAGCCGCCACCTGCGGCGGGTGGGCCACCTGTACCGCCAGCGGCGGGACGCCCTGGTGACCGCCCTCTCCGGCTGGGGGCAGGTCTCCGGGGCGGACGCCGGGCTCCACCTGCTCTTCACCCTCCCCGGCCGGGAGGAGGGGGACCTTGTGGCCCGTGCCGCCGCCGCCGGTATTCGGGTCCGGGGCCTGAGCCAGTTCAGCCTGTCCGCTCCGCCCCGTGGGGGAAGTCTGGTGCTGGGCTTTGCCGGCCTGCCCGCTGCCGAAGCCCCCGGCCTGGTCCAGCGGCTCCGCCAGGCCCTCTGTGACGGTGTTGCCCTCTGAACTGGGATATTTTACAGAGAAAACCACAACATATAGTGTCTTGACAAATCGAACGAATGTATTATAATAAATAATACATTCGTTCGATTTTTTCGGGAGGTGGGCAATATGGAGCTGATGGACAAGCTGACCATTCTGGCCGATGCCGCCAAATACGATGCCGCCTGTACCTCCAGCGGGACGGTCCGGGGGGGCCAGGCCGGGCGGATCGGCAACGCCTCCAACACAGGCTGCTGCCATACCTTCACCGCCGACGGCCGTTGTCTGTCCCTGCTGAAGGTGCTCATGACCAACCACTGCTGCTACGATTGCGCCTACTGCGTCAACCGCAAGTCCAACGACCTGCCCCGGGCGGCCTTCACCCCCCGGGAGCTGTGCGAGCTCACCATCCAGTTCTACCGGCGCAATTATATTGAGGGGCTGTTTCTGTCCTCGGCGGTGCTCCGGGACCCCAACTATACCACCGAGCAGATGATCACTGCCATTCGCCTGCTGCGCACCGAGTACCACTTCCACGGCTACATCCACGCCAAGGCCATTCCCGGAGCCGACCCGGCCCTGACCTATGAGCTGGGGCTGTTGGTGGACCGGCTCAGCGTGAACATCGAGCTGCCCTCGGAGCAGTCGCTGAACCTGCTGTGCCCGGACAAGAAGAAGGCGGCCATCCTGGCCCCCATGGCCCAGATCCGGGACGGGGTGGTCCAGTCCAAAAATGAGATGAAGCTCTACCGTCACGCCCCCAAATTTGCCCCGGCGGGCCAGTCCACCCAGATGATCGTGGGGGCCACCCCTGAGAGTGACCGGCACATCCTCAACCTGTCTGCTGCCCTCTATGAAAAGTATAAGCTCAGGCGGGTCTTTTTCTCGGCCTATGTCCCGGTGGGGGACGGTAAGCGCCTGCCCGCCCCGGTGGGCTACAAGCCCCCGCTGCTCCGGGAGCACCGGCTCTATCAGGCCGACTGGCTGCTGCGGTTTTACCACTTTACCGCCGACGAGCTGCTCAGCGACGACCACGAGAACTTCGATGCCGCCCTGGACCCCAAGGCCGACTGGGCCTTGCGGCACATGGAGCTTTTCCCGGTGGAGGTGAACCGGGCCGATTATGAGACCCTCCTTCGGGTGCCGGGACTGGGGGTGCGCTCGGCCCAGCGGATCCTTACCGCCCGGCGGTGCGGCCCCCTCACCTTTGAAGGACTCAAGCGGCTGGGGGTGGTGCTCAAGCGGGCCCAGTACTTCCTCACCTGTTCAGGCCGGATGATGCCCGGCCTGCGGGTGAGCCCCGAGGGGGTCTACCGCCGCCTGGCCGGCCTGGAGCGGGAGGCCCTGCCCCAGCCCGAGCACCACCAGCTGAGCCTGTTTGACGCCAGCCAGGCGGGGTGACAGGCCGGTGCTGCTCTGTCTCAACTGTCCTTGCGCCGGGGGCATTTTCCCCGGTATAGTTCCACTGAAAGGAGTTCCCCATGGACATCGTCTACCGCTACGACGGCAGCTGGGCAGGCTTTTTGACCTGCGTCTTTGAAAGTTATGTAAACCATGAGGAGCCCATGGACTTCCTCACCCTGAATGACCCCACCGTCACCCTCTGGCCCGAGCGGGAGGTGACCACCCACCCAGCCCATGCCCAGCGGGTGAGCCGGGGGCTGGAGAAAAAGACCTCAGCCCGGTTCCGCCACCAGATGGAGCGGGCCTTTCTCACCTGCCTGGAGGACCGGGACCGGATCCTCTACGGCCTCATTCGCCGGGGCTTCAGCGAGGGGGACCGGGTCCGGCTGGACCTGGCCGACCCGGCTATGGCCAAGGTGACCCTCGCCCTGGCGAAGATGTGGACCGAGTGGGACCACCTGAAGGGCTTTGTCCGCTTCTCCGATCTGGACGGGGTGCTGGTGGGGGAGATCGAGCCCAAAAACCGGGTCCTGCCCCTGCTGGCCCCCCACTTTGCCGCCCGGCTCAATGGGGAGCGGGTGGTCCTCTATGACCGGACCCACCAAGAGGCCTTTCTCGCCGAAAACTTCCGCTGGACCATCCTGCCTGTGGAGGAGTTTTCCATGGGTCCGGCAGGGGAAGAGGAGCGGCAGTGGCGGCGGCTGTGGAAACAGTTTTTCCAGACCCTGTCCATCCAGGAGCGGACCAATCCCAAGTGCCAGAGCATCCACCTGCCCAAGCGCTACCGCCATGTGATGACCGAGTTCATGGAGGAGGAAGAGGCGGCAAAGCCTGCCCTTCCGTAGAGACGGCGAAGACGCCAGTCTGTTGGTACAGTGTCTTCCGTAGGGGCGTGGTCTCGGCTGCCGCCTCGGTCAGCGATGAACGCCTGCCCCCGGCGGCCACAGGCCGCCCCTACAAGGGAAAACGGGTAAAAAAGGGGCAAAAACAGGGTCCAACAGTCGAAAACCGGCCCCCGGAAACAGCTCCGAGGGCCGGTTTTTGTATATTATTGCAGGCCAAACTGCTCCAGTCGGAGCAAAATTTCGGTGTTGGTGAGCTTCTTGCCCATCCCCTCCCGGAATTTGTAGCTTTTTTCCTTTCCGGCCTCCCGCAGGGCGGCCAGCTGCTCGGAGAGCTCCCCCTGGCCCTGGACCACGCTGTCCACAAAATCCTCGAACCTGCCCAGCCGCTCCAGGGCGGCAGGGAGGTCGTCGATCTCGTAGCCGGAGGGGGTCTTTCGGGTCAGCCGGGCCATCAGTAGGCCACGCCCCAGTAGATCATCTTCTGGGCGGGCTTGCCGCAGATGGCGCAGGTGTCGCCCAAATGCTCCTGGGCGAAGGGGATACAGCGGGAGGTCATGCCCGCCTCCTCCTTCATCTTCATCTCGCACTCCAACGAGCCGCACCACATGGTCTTGATAAAGCCACCCTTCTCCTCCTGAATGGCCTTTGCCTCCTCCAGGGAGTAGGCCGGCCAGATCCGCTCGGTCAGATGGGCCTTGGCCTTGGCATAGAGAGCGTCGTGGATGTCGTCCAGCAGCTTGGCCACCGTCTCCTCAATGCCGTCCAGACTCACAAAGACCTTCTCGCCATTGTCCCGGCGGACCAGAACGCACTGGTTCTTCTCCATGTCCTTGGGCCCCAGCTCCAGCCGGAGGGGCACGCCCTTCATCTCATACTGGGCGAACTTCCAGCCCGGGGACTGCTCGCTGTCGTCCATCTGGGCCCGGATCCCGGCGGCCTTCAGCCGGTCCATGACGGCGGTGTTGGCCTTGATGACCCCCTCCTTGTGCTGGGCCACCGGAATGACGACCACCTGGATGGGGGCCACCCGGGGGGGCAGCACCAGGCCCCGGTTGTCTCCGTGGGTCATGATGATACCGGCGATGGTCCGGGTGGAGTAACCCCAGGAGGTCTCAAAGGGGGTCACCTGCTTGTTTTCCTTGTCGGTATAGGCGATGTCAAAGGCCTTGGCGAAGCCGTCGCCGAAGTAGTGGCTGGTGCCGTTCTGAAGGGCCTTGCCGTCGTGCATCATGCACTCCACGGTATAGGTCCGCTCGGCCCCGGCAAACTTCTCCTTGTCCGTCTTCATACCCAGAATGACGGGCATGGCCAAAAACTCCTCACAGCACTGGGCGTAGATCTGGTGCATCCGCTCGGTCTCCTCAATGGCCTCCTCTGCCGTGGCGTGGAGGGTATGGCCCTCCTGCCACAAAAACTCCCGGTGGCGCAGGAAGGGGCGGGAGGTCTTTTCCCACCGCAGCACGCTGCACCACTGGTTATATTTCAGGGGCAGGTCCCGCCAGGAGTGGACGATCCGGCTCCAGTGGTCGCAAAAGAGGGTCTCAGAGGTGGGCCGGATACACAGCTTCTCCTCCAGCTCCTCGTTGCCCCCCAGGGTCACCCAAGCGCACTCGGGGGCAAAGCCCTCCACATGGTCCTTCTCCTTCTGCAAAAGGCTCTCGGGGATGAGCATGGGCATGGCCACATTGGTGTGTCCCGTCTCCTTGAACTTCTTGTCCAGATAGCTCTGAATATTCTCCCAAATGGCATAGCCATAGGGGCGGTAGATGAACATACCCTTCACGCTGCTGTAATCGATCAGCTCGGCCTTGGTGCACACATCGGTGAACCACTGGGTAAAGTCCACCTCCATATCGGTGATCTGCTCCACCTGCTTCTTGTTATCCTGTGCCATATTTTATGTTCCTTCCTTTTCCGATTTATATGTTGTCATGTCACTGCTTTCCCGGCGTCAAGGTCGAGGTCGCAGAGGGGCAGGAAGGGCCCGGGTGACGGTGTATACAGTTTTTGTGTTCACAATTTTACCCTCCTTTGGAAGGATCGGAGTTCATTGTACGTCAGGGGAGGCGAAAAGTCAAGGGCAGGCCGCCCCCACGGCGAAAGGCATGCCAAATAGCTTTTAGCTTTCCTTTCGTGCAAACGCCAGCACCTGCTCCCCCTGTTCATAGCCCATATGGTAGAGCCGCTCGATGGCCTCCCTGTCCCGGGTGAGGGTGGCCATGCCGGCAATGTCGCTGGGGGCCACCAGCAGGGCTGTGCCCTCCTGGGCCAGCTTCTTCACCGCTGCCACATCCCGGTTGTACCGGGCGGCACGGCGCTTCAGGGCGGCAAAGGCGGCCGGATACCGGCGCAGCACCTTTTCCATCACATCCTCGTGGGCCAGGGCGGGCCGGCGATAATCGGCGGGCCGGGTGAGCAGCACCACCAGCCGGTCACAGCCCATCTCCAGAGCGTGGCGGTAGGGCACCGGGTCGGCCACCCCGCCGTCAAAGCCCAGCTTCCCGTGGACGGGGTAGGGCTTGCAGGCCCCGGGGACGCAGCAGCTGGCCTTGATCACGCTGAAATCTCCTTCGGCAAGCTCGCTTTTGTCATAGTACACCGGCTCACCGGTGGCGGCGTCGGTGACCACCGCTTCATACCGGGCGGAGCTGGCGTTGAAGGCGGCCAGGTCCACGGGGTCCTCCCCCTCCGGGCCGGAGACGGTGGTGTAGACATAGTCCAGATCCACGTAGGAGCCCGTCCTGACCACATTGGACACCGACATATACTCCTTGCGGAAGGCGTAGTCCACATAGCTTTTCAAATTCCGGCCCCGTTGGCCGGCCAGGAAGGTGATCATGTTGGCGCTGCCGGCGGAGACCCCCAGCAGGTAGTCAAAGGGCTGGACCTTCTGGTCCATCAGGTAGTCGTAGATGCCGGCGGTAAAGGCGCCCCGCATCCCGCCGCCCACGTCGATCAGGCCGAGCATGACATCCTTCCTTTCAGGGGATAGAAAGTGTTTGTTTCTATTTGAAAAACGGACACACTATTATGTCCGCTTTCGTGGTCTGTACTGTCTTGTGGGAACGTCCAATAGCTGTCTGCTTTTCCACCTGACAGGTGAAAAGGGTTCGAGGGGGCTTTCTTTTCCGGAAAAGAAAGCCCCCTCGAGCTCCCCCAGAAAAGCGCCAGGGAACCCTTTCGATGGGGTTCCCTGGACCCTCCTGGACGACCAAAGAGGGGCCGACTGCGGTCGCCCCTCTTTGGAAACACCCCAGGGCTGTTCTGCTTTGGGTTTGCTGGCCTCCAACCTGCACTTTGTAGCAGGTTTCCGGGCACGGAAAAACAAGGCCCCCACATCTCATCACTCGGCAGAAATCATATAGTAGTACACCGGCTGGCCGCCCGAGAGCAGGGTGATCTCGGCCTGGGGGCACAGCTGGGCGAAGAGGTCCCGGGTCTTTTCGGCATCGGCCTCGCTCACGTCGGAGCCGTAGTAGATATTGATGAACTCGCCGTTCTGGTAGGTCTCCTCTCCGGCCAGCTTCTTCAACAGCTCCTCCAGATCGGGCTGGGCGTCAAAAAGCTGCCCGTTGAGCAGGGCCATGTAGTCTCCCTGCTTGATTTGGAAGCCCTCAAAGTCACTGTCCCGGGCGGCGTAGGTCACCTCGGAGGTGGACACGGCGGCCATGGCCTCGGTCATGGCGGTGACATTGTCCTCTACCTCGGCGTCCGGGTCCATGTTCAGCAGGGCGGTGACCCCCTGGGGAATGGTGCGGGAGGGGATGACCACCACCCGCTTACCCTCCACCATGTCCACGCACTGTTCGGCGGCCATGATGATGTTCTTGTTGTTGGGCAGCACAAAGACCACCTCGGCAGGGGTGGCGTTGATCTGGCGCAGGATGTCCTCGGTGGCCGGGTTCATGGTCTGGCCCCCGGAGATGATGCCGTCCACCCCCAGATCCCGGAACACGTCGGCCAGGCCGCCGCCGGCGCAGACAGCCACCACACCGTACTTCTTCTCGGGCTGGGCCACGGTCTCCCCGCCGCCCTCCAGCTGCTCCTCCACCGCATCCAGATCGTCGGTGGACTGGACGTGCTTGCCGGCGGCCAGATCTTCGGCCTGGGTGCGCATATTCTCGATCTTGGCCAGCTCCAGCGTGCCGTACTTCTGGCTCTCGGTGAGGGCCACGCCGGGGGTGTCGGTGTGGACGTGGACCTTGAACTCCTCGTCGCTCTCGCTGATGACCAGGCTGTCGCCGATGCTGCTCAGATAGGCCTGCAGGGGCTCCAGGTTCACGTTGGGGTCGTCCTTGCGGACGATATATACCGTGTCGAAGGTGAAGGTGATCTCCTCGGCGGCGATGGCGGCGTAGTCGGCGGCCTTGTTCTCCTCCTGCTCCAGGGAGCCCTCGGGCATGGGCAGGCCCTGCAGCTCGTCCATCATGCCCTGGAGAATGACCAGAAAGCCCTTGCCGCCCGAGTCCACCACCCCGGCCTTTTTCAGCACGGGGTTCTGCTCGGTGGTGTGCTCCAGGGCCACAAGACCCTCGGAGATGGCCTTGTCCAGCACATATTCCACGCCGTCGTCCTCCCGGGCGGCGGCGGCAGCGGCGGCGGCCGAGAGCCGGGAGACGGTGAGGATGGTGCCCTCAGCGGGCTTCATCACCGCCTTGTAGGCGGCGGCCACGCCAAAGTCCAGGGCGATGGCAAAGTCCCGGCCGTCGATGATGTCCTTGTCCTTCACCGCCTTGGCAAAGCCCCGGAACAGCAGGGACAGGATGACGCCCGAGTTGCCCCGGGCCCCCCGGAGCAGGGCGTTGGCGGTGGCGTTGGCCGCCTCGCCCACGGTGTGGAAGCTCTTCTTGCCCATCTCGGCGGCAGCGGTGGAGATGGTCATGGACATATTGGTGCCCGTGTCCCCGTCGGGGACGGGGAAGACGTTGAGCTCGTTGATCTGCTGCTTCTGGGCGTTGATGGCGGCCGAGGCGTGGACCACCATCCGGGCAAACAGGGCAGCGTCAATGGTCTTTATCATGTCAGCCACCGTCCTTTCACCCGTTGACCATGGAGTCCACAAAGACATCCACGCTCTTGACTTCCACGCCGGTGGCCCGGCTGACCTGATAGCGCACGGTGTTCATGATGGCCCGGCTGGTGGCCATGAGGTTGACCCCGTTCTCCACGATGATGTGCAGCTCCAGGGAGATGGACTCGTCCTCGTTGTAGGTCACCTTGACGCCCTTGGCCATGGACTCCCGCCGGAGCAGGTGGACCAGGCCGTCGGTGGTGGAGCGGATGGCCATGCCCTTTACGCCAAAGCAGCTGGTGGCGGCGGCACCGGTGATGTTGGTGAACACATCGGCGCTGATGGAGATCTGGCCCTTCTCAGTTTGAAATTTCATAAGACCCTTCCTTTCTTGCGCATGGGGTCGATTTTGATACCGCTTTTCGGTATGAGGGGTATGGAACCATGTATATGGTTATAGCACAACCATGATAGCATATTCTATTCTAAGCCATTTTCGCCAAAATTACAAGGAAAAAAGTGGAGAGAAATGATTGTAATTTCCCTCAAAAACGTGTACACTATAACTACCCATAAAAAAAGGGAACAGATACCCATTCAAAAAGGAGGTACGGGAACTATGAAGACCGCCCGTTTCGTACTCAAGATCGTGGCCGGGGCCCTCACCGCTGCCGCCGCTATCTGCTGCATCATCGCCTATTGGGACAAGATCGTGGAGGCCATCACCACCGTGGGGGCCAAGCTGGGTTGCCCCCGCTGCGCCGCCCGGGCCGAGTATGACGACTACGCCGACTGGGACGAGTAAGAGAATAGAACAAGGCAAAGACCGGGATGTGGAAAATTCCACATCCCGGTCTTTTGCTGCGGGGGGGCGGCGCCCGCTGCCGCAGCCGGGGAAAATACCCCCTCTCCGGCGGCATTTCCATCACGTGGCCGGACGGGGCCTGATGATCTCCTCAATGTATCGTGGCGGCGGAGGTACCCCAATGCCCTACGGGAGTCACACCCGCCCTTGGAGCCGGAGAGGGGTATTTTTTTCGGTGCGCCTGTCTCAATTGCCTTACTGCCCTCTTCCGACAAAAATTTTGCAAATCTGTTGCCTTTCCCCTAAAAATCGGATATAATCGTCCGGGCTGTCCCAGCGGGGCGGTCTTTTTCAAATTTTCTGTCGGGAAGGAGTCCCACCATGAAGCAGCGCACACACAATTTGAACATGACAGAGGGAGAGATCTGGAAGGTTATCCTGATGTTTTTCCTGCCCATGATGGCGGGCAACCTGATCCAGCAGCTCTACGCCACGGTGGATGCCATCATCGTGGGCCGGTTCGTGGGCAAGACAGGCCTCGCCGCCATCGACTCCATCATGGCCATGCTCCGCCTGCCCGGCAACGTGTTTGCCGGCCTGGGAGGCGGCTCCACCATCATCATCTCCCAGTATTTCGGCGCCAACCACCGGGAGGAGCTGGACAAGGCGGTCCATACCTCGATCCTCTTTTCCCTCACCGGCGGCGCCATTTTGTCTGTTGCCGGGGTGCTCATCGCCCCCTTCTGCGTGGACTGGCTTCAGGTGCCCCCGGAGCTGCGCAGCCAGGCCCTGGCCTATACCCGCATCTACTTTGCCGGCTTTTTGGTGACCATGTCCTATTACACCTCCGCCGGCACCCTCCGGGCCATGGGAGACTCCAGGACCCCCTTTGTGGCCATGGCCGTGGCCTGCGTGATCAATATCGTGCTGGACATCCTTATGGTGGGCCCCATGGGCATGGGGACCGCCGGCGCCGCTCTGGCCACCGTTATCGCCCAGGCCATCAGTATGCTCATCAACTTCCGGGCCCTGACCGCCCCCAGCTCCCCTGCCCCCATGGCCCTGAGCAAGATGAAAATGGACCGGGAGGTCCTTCGCCGGACCCTGCGCCTGGGCGTGCCCCTGAGCCTTCAGGCCGCTGTCTACCCCATTGCCAACATGGCCATTCAGACCACCATCAACCTCACCGGCACTGACCACATCGCCGCCTGGGCGGTGTGCGCCAAGCTGGACATGATCATCTGGATGTGTGCCGACTCCCTGCCCTCCACTCTGGCCACCTTTGTGGCCCAGAACCACGGCGCCGGCAAGGACCACCGGGCACGCCAGGGTATCCGCACCACCCTGGCCATGGGGGTGGGCCTCATCGGTGCCCTCAGCGTTATCCTCTACTTTGGCGCCGCCTGGCTGGGCCGGTTCTTTATCCCCGAGGCCGACTGGTCCATCCTGCCCCTGACGGGCAAGTACATGCACATGATGGCCCCCTTCTATTGGACCTATGTGGTGGGGGAGACCATCTGCGCCGCTGTCCGGGGAGAGGGGGAGACCCTGCGGCCCATGCTGCTCACCGTGGTGGGCACCTGCGGCCTGCGCCTGGCCTGGGTGGCCTTCGCCGTTCCCATGAACCCGGTGATGGAGGTCATCCTCTGGGCCTTCCCCCTGTCCTGGATGGCCACCAGCCTGCTCATGGTCCTCTATTATTTTGGCTTTTACCGCCCCAAGCACAAGCTTGCATAATCTTAACAATTTTTAAGCAAACTAAGGGCCCCCATTCATTGATTTGAATGGGGGCCTTTTGTTAAAATGGAAACAATGCTGTAAGGGGGAGTATTTGCCCCGAACAGAAGAATTTGAATGGAGGAATATGAAATGAAAAAGACAGTCAGTCTGCTCCTCTCTGCCGCCCTTATGGTGAGCCTTGTGGCCTGCGGCGGGGAGAAGACCAAGGGGGAGACCCTCACCGGCTCCGCCCAGGGCTATTCCAGCGAGGTGAAGGTCACCCTCACCCGGGAGGACGGCAAGATCACCGCCTGCACCGTGGATGCCAGCGGCGAGACCGAGACCATCGGCGCCAAGGCCGCCGAGGAGCTCCAGAACCAGGTGGTGGCCGCCAACGGCGCCGCCATCGACGGCGTGGCCGGTGCCACCATCACCTCCAAGGCCGTCAAGGCCGCTGTGGCCGCCGCACTGGGCGAGGAGCAGGTGGAGGAGACGCCCAAGCCTGTGACTACCCCCGAGCCCAAGGCCGATGTGGCCATTGACGGCGACATCCAGCTGGGCCTGGCCTACGGCGCCGCCCACGGCACCAAGTGCTTCTCCCAGGCCTTCGCTGTGGTCCAGGGGGATACCATCGTGGCCGCCTATATCGATGAGTATCAGTTTATGGCCGGCAAGGGCGTGCCCAGCTCTGACGCCGCATTTGCCGAGGGCTATGCCGACCCCGCCAAGCCCCTGGTGAGCAAGCGGGTGAACAACACCGCTTACAGCGCCAACATGGCCAGCAAGGGCGGCTCCACCGTCCAGCTGAGCACCAACTACGACATCATCCAGGCCTTCGTGGTGGGCAAGACCATCGCCGAGGTGGAGGCTGTGGCCGGCCAGGACAACGCCGTGGACGCCGTGGCCGGTGCCACTCTGGCCGACACCGCCGGCTACCTGAAGCTCATTGCCGATGCCGCCAAGAACGCCCAGGGCGAGGCCGCCGTGGCCTACAAGGGCAGCTCTAAGGATCTGCAGCTCAACGAGGCCTTCGGCGCTGCCAACGGTGACCGTGGCTTCACCGTCTGCGCTGCCGTGACTGCCGGCGACAAGATCCTGCTCACCTATATCGACGAATTCCAGTTCCAGGCCGACGCTCAGGGCGTGCCCAACTCTGACGTGGCTGACGGCTTTGCCGCCGGCTATGCCGACCCCGCCACACCCATCATCTCCAAGCGGGTGAACAACGACTCTTACAGCCAGATGATGGCCTCCTATGCCGGCTCCACCATCTCCATTGCCGACAACTGGAACGCCATCCAGAACCACATCAACGGCATGACCATTGCCGAGGCCGAGGCCCTGGTGGCTCAGGGCGACGGAGCTGTGGATGCCGTCACCGGCTGCACCCTGGTGAACACCGCCAAGTATGCTGATATCATCCTGGCTGCCGCCAAGGGCGGCTCCGGCCTGCGCATGGGCCTGGCCTACGGCGCTGCCCACGGCACCAAGTGCTTCTCCCAGGCCTATGCTGTCATTCAGGGCGATACCATCGTGGCCGCCCACATCGATGAGTTCCAGTTCATGGCCGGCGAGGGCGTGCCCAACTCCGACCAGGCCGAGGGCTTTGCCGCCGGCTACGCCGATGCCGAAAAGCCCCTGGTTTCCAAGCGGGTGAACAACGAGCTTTACAGTAAGAACATGGCCGAGAAGGGCGGCGCTACCGTCAAGCTGGCCGACAGCTATGATGCCATCCAGGCCTTCGTGGTGGGCAAGACCATCGCCGAGGTGGAGGCCGCCGCCAGCCAGGAGAACATCCTGGACGCCGTCTCCGGCAGCACCCTGGCCGATACTGCCGGCTACCTGAAGCTCATCGCCTCTGCCGCCCAGGCCGCCCAGGGCAACACCGCTGTGGAGTACGCCGGCGACATGAGCAAGCTGAAGCTGAACGTGGCCTATGGCGCCGCCCACGGCACCAAGTGCTTCACCGCCGCTGCCGCCCTCACCGACGGCGAGAACATCGTCCTGTGCGCCATTGACGACTTCCAGTTCATGGCCGGCCAGGGCGTGCCCAACTCCGATGTGGCCGATGGCTTTGCCGCCGGCTATGCCGACCAGGCTAAGCCCCTGGTGAGCAAGCGGGTCAACGCCGATGCTTACAGCGAGAACATGTCCAGCAAGGGCGGGGCCACTGTCCGCATCGACGACAACTTCGATGCCCTGCAGAACCACGTCAACGGCATGACCATCGCCGACGCCAAGGCTCTGGCCGGCAGCGATAACGCCGTGGATGCCGTCACCGGCTGCACCCTGGCCGACACCGCCGGCTACGTGGGCGTCATCGTCTCCGCCGCCGAGGGGTAAGACCTCACAACAACCCCATAGAAACAGAGCAGGCCCGCCATCCAACGGATGACGGGCCTGCTTGGCTGTAAACGAATGTCTGCCGGGGCAGTGGCTGTCAAGGGGCGTCTCTTTTTCAGAACCGGCCGGCGCTGTTGCCTGAGCCGTTGGGGGAGCCGTTGCCGGCGGCGGGAGCGTCCTTCAGAGCGGCCAGGGTGGGGTAGGCGTCCTCGGCAATGTTCAACAGCCGCATGAGCAGCTCCAAACAGACCTGGCCGATGGGCTGGGCCTCCACGGGCATATCCATCTGGATGCCCACCCAGCCGTCGTCCTCCAGCACGAACTTGGCGAAGCGGTAGTCCCGGTTGAGCCGGTTGCACAGGCGCAGGGCCTCGTTCTGCTTGCCCTCGGGGATCTGGAAAAACTGGAAGGCCCGGACGGCGGCGTCGTTGTCGGCCCCGGAGATGAAAAAGATCTGCAGGTTGTTGCCTGTTTTCATGTTGAAGCCGGTGATGACCGCCGAGCTGTTCTCCCGCTCCTCAATATTGCAGGTCCAGTTCTGGCCCTTGATGGCGGCCTCAATGTCCTTACTTGCCTGAAAAATCATGGGAAAATACCTCCAATACGTCAAAAATAGGGTGCTGCTACCCCAAAAGAATACCAAATCCGGGAGCAAAAGGCAAGAGGAGGGACCCATCTTCATAAAAAGTTTATCCCCACGCCCCTTTTTTTGTTGCCTTTTTGGGAAAATGGGACTATAATAGACCAAACTCACCGTGAGGGGTATCACCATGAACAAGACCGTCCTCACAACTGCATCCTATTTTTCCTTTACCTATGCCCGATTTAGCGGCATGGGCTTTTTTGCCGTGGAAAAATAGGATGTACGCCGTGAGCTGTTGTCCGGCCCCCTTTGGGCCGGAGCAATACCCGAAATCAAAGGGGACCTCATTGACGGACATCAATGGGGCCCTCTTTTTGTTTGGGAGAAGGGGGTAGCCCCCAAAAAAGGAGAGAGACAAAAATGGTAGTCGTAATGAAGCCGGGCACCGCCCAGAGCGAGATCGACAGGCTGGTGCGTCAATTTGAGACCCAGGGCCTCCAGGTGGGGGTCACCAAGGGGGTGGACTGCTCCATTCTGGGTCTGGTGGGGGACACCACCGGGGTGGACATCAATAAGATCTCCACCAATGACAGCGTGGAGCGGGTCATGCGGGTCAGCGAGCCCTACAAGCGGGCCAACCGGAAGTTCCACCCCGAGGACACGGTGGTCCGGGTGGGGGATGTGTCCATCGGGGCGGGCTCCTTCGCCGTCATGGCGGGGCCCTGCTCGGTGGAGAGCGAGGGGCAGGTGGTCTCGGTGGCCCGGGACGTGAAGGCCGCCGGTGCCAGACTGCTTCGGGGCGGGGCCTTCAAGCCCAGGACCAGCCCCTACGCCTTTCAGGGCATGGGGCTGGAGGGGCTGGAGCTGCTGCTGAAGGCCAAGGCCGCCACCGGCCTGCCCGTGGTCACCGAGCTGATGAGCCCCCACCACTGCCAGCTTTTTGAGGACAAGGTGGACCTCATCCAGATCGGGGCCAGGAATATGCAGAACTTTGACCTTCTCAAGGAGGTGGGCCAGCTCTCCAAGCCCGTCCTTCTGAAGCGGGGGCTCAGTGCCAGCTATGAGGAGTGGATCATGTCGGCGGAGTACATCATGGCCGCCGGCAACGAAAACGTCATCCTCTGCGAGCGGGGGGTGCGGACCTTTGAGACCTACACCCGCAACACCCTGGACGTGTCGGCCATCCCCGCCATCAAGCGGATGAGCCACCTGCCTGTCATCGTGGACCCCTCTCACGCCGCCGGGAAGTACTGGATGGTGGAGCCCCTGGCCCTGGCCGCCGTGGCGGCGGGGGCGGACGGGCTGCTCATCGAGGTCCACAACGACCCGGAGAACGCCCTGTGCGACGGTCAGCAGTCCCTCACCCCCCAGCGGTTTGAAAACCTGATGGGGAAAGTGCGGGCATTGGTTGACCTGATGGGGAAGAAAATGGTACAATAAAAAGAATGAAAAACGTTTCATATTCCGGGAGGTGTTTCCATGGAGACCATCCATGTCAATTTGGGCGAGCGCTCCTATGACATCCACATCGAAAAGGGTATTCTGGATCGGGCTGGGGCGTACATCAAGGCCGTCTGCCCCAGGGCCAAGCGGCTGGCGGTGGTCACCGATGACAACGTGGACCCCCTGTACAGCGAGCGGGTGACGGCCAGCATGGAGGCCGCCGGCTTCTATACTGGGGTATTCACCGCCCCCGCCGGGGAGAGCACCAAGTGCGTTACCCAGCTTTCCGCCCTGTGGGAGGCCTTTATGCACTTTGGCCTGACCCGCACCGACGCCGTGGTGGCCCTGGGGGGCGGCGTGGTGGGGGACCTGGCGGGCTTTGCCGCCGCCACCATCCTCCGGGGGGTGGACTTCATCCAGATCCCCACCACCCTGCTGGCCCAAGTGGACTCCTCGGTGGGGGGCAAGGTGGCCATCGACCTGGCCCACGGCAAGAACCTGGCCGGCTGCTTCTACCAGCCCAAGCTGGTGCTCATAGACCCGGAGACCCTGAACACCCTCAGCGACCGTATTTTCAACGACGGCATGGCCGAGGTCATCAAGTACGGCTGCATTGCCAACAAGGGGCTGTTTAACTTCCTCCTGGCCCACCCCAGCCGGGAGCAGGTCATGGAGCGCATCGAGTATGTCCTCACCACCTGCTGCGATCTAAAGCGGGAGGCGGTGGAGGCCGATGAGCAGGACCGGGGGATGCGGATGCTCCTGAACTTCGGCCACACTGTGGGTCACGCCTACGAGAAGATGGGCAATTACGAGACCTGGACCCACGGCCAGGGGGTGGCCACCGGTATGTGCATGGCCGCCCGGATGGGGGTGGCCATGGGGGTCACCCCCGCCAAGGGGGTGGTGGAGTTCCTGGAGGGCCTGCTGGAGAAATTCGGCCTGCCCACCCGCATTGAGCTGGGGGAGACCCCGGAGGAGCGGGAGGACAACTGGGAGACGGTGGAAAAGACCATCGGCCTGGACAAGAAATCTACCGGGGAGGACATCCACTTCATCCTGCTGGATACCCTGGGGGCCGCCCACGCCCATAAAATGAGCCGGGACGAGGTGTTGAACAGGCTGGCCGCCCTCTATGGGAGATAAGGTCAGCGGGCGCACACTATGCGGTCTCGGCTGCCGCCTCGGTCGGCGCAGGACGGGTGCCACCGGCACCCTGCGCCCCTACTGCACCCTGGGAAAGGAGAGTGCCATGACCCTCACAATTACACCTGCCCGGCTGGCGGGCACCGTCACCCCGCCCCCCAGCAAGAGCCAGGCCCACCGGCTGCTCATTGCCGCCGCTCTGGCCCAGGGGGACAGCTATATCCGCAACCTGGGCCACTCGGAGGACATTGACGCCACCCTGGCCTGCCTCACCGAGCTGGGGGCTGATTTTGAGGAGCTGGGGGGAGGAATGCTGGTCCACGGCATGGGGGCCAACCCCATGTCCCCCTATCGCCGACTGGCCCTGCCCCATCTGGACTGCGGGGAGAGCGGTTCCACCCTCCGCTTTCTTATCCCGGTGGCGCTGGCTGTCCGGGGGGGCGGCATCTTTACCGGCCGTGGGCGGCTTATGGAACGGCCCCAGGAGCCCTATTTCGACCTGTTTCGGGAAAAGGGCATCTTCTTCGAGCAGAAGGAGGGCGTCCTCACGGTGCAGGGCCTTTTGAAGCCCGGGGAGTACCGGCTGCCCGGCAACGTGTCCAGCCAGTTTTTCACCGGACTGCTCTACGCCTTGCCCCTACTGGAGGGCCCTTCGGCCATCCTTCCCACCACCGAACTGGAGAGCGAGGGGTATATCCGTATGACCTGCCAGGCGTTGGAGGCCTTCGGGGTTCGGACCGGCGCCACCCTGTCCCTGCCCCCTCAATATCACGTTCCCGGGGGCCAGGTCTATCTGCCCACCCAGATGAGCGTGGAGGGGGACTGGTCCCAGGCCGCCTTTTGGTACGCCGCCATGTATCTGGGCCACCCGGTGGAGGTGGAGGGGCTCAGCGAGCACTCCCTTCAGGGAGACAAGATCATTAGCGAATATTATGTAAACTTATTGGGGGCTGGGGACGTGACCCTTGATGTGTCGGGCTGCCCCGACCTGGTTCCCGCCCTGGCCCTCATGGCTGCCCTGCGGGGAGGGGAGACCACCCGCATCGTCAACGCCGGGCGGCTGCGGATGAAGGAGAGTGACCGGCTGGCTGCCGTCACTTGTGAATTATGTAAACTTGGAGCCGAGATGGAGGAAGGCCCGGACTTTCTCACCATCCGGGGGGTGGAGACCCTCCGGGGAGGTGTGGAGGTGGACGCCCACAACGACCACCGCATCGCCATGATGCTGGCCATTGCCGCCACCCGGTGCCAGGCCCCCATCACCCTCACCGGGGCGGAGAGCGTGAATAAGTCCTACCCCGGCTTCTGGGAAGATTATGTCAACTTGGACGGAGCAATTCAAGAATTGCCCGCCTGAATTTACCCCCTTTGCAGGGGGCGGCGGAAAGGGAGAAAACCTATGGATACCTTGAAATTGGTCATTGCCAATGGGGAATATCTGGCTCAGGTCTGGGATTACCGCCGGGAGTGCCTGGAGGCGGAAAGCCGGATGGACGGCTGCGGTCCCCTCAGGAAGGCAGAGAGCCCGGAATGGTGGCTGGCCGAGACGGAAAAGTATCTCAGCCCCGACACCCTGCCCGCCGGCAAGGTGATGGCCACCCAGTTTTTGGCCATTCGGGAGCGGGACAACACGCTGGTGGGGATGCTCCAGGTGCGGCACACCCTCAACGACTATCTGGCCCAGTTTGGGGGACACATCGGCTACTCCGTCCGGCCCAGTGAGCGGCGGAAGGGCTACGCCAAGGAGATGCTCCGGCTGGTACTGCCCTACTGCAAGGACACCCTGGGTATTGACCGGCTACTCATCTTCTGCGAGAACGAGTACAGCAGCCGCACCGTCCGGGCCAACGGCGGGGTCTACGAGTGCACCGTCCACGAGCCCAACGAGGAGCTGGAGTTGGAGAAGTTCTGGATCAAGTCGACATAATTTTAGGAGGTCTCCCATGAAATACACCATTTTTGGCGAGTCCCACGGCCCGGCCATTGGGGTGGTGCTGGAGGGGGTCCCTGCCGGGGTGGCCTTGGACTTGGAGGCCATTCAGGCCCAGCTGGACCGCCGTGCCCCGGGAAAGGATCCCACGGCCACCGCCCGAAAGGAGTCCGATTTGGTTAACATAATTTCTGGTTTCTTCGAGGGCAGGACCACCGGGGCCCCCCTCACCATGGTCATTCGGAACAGCGACCAGCATTCCTCCGACTATGAGGCCATCCGCTACACCCCCCGGCCCAGCCACGGCGACTACGCCGGGTTTATCGCCTCCAAGGGGGCGTTGGACTACCGGGGCGGCGGCCACTTTTCCGGCCGGCTCACCGCTCCTCTGGTGGCCGCCGGGGCGGTGGCACGGCAGCTGCTGGCGGAGAAAAATATCTGGGTGGGGGCACATATCAGCGCCGTCTACGGCATTTTGGACGACTCTGCCCTTCAGGACCCTGAGCCGCTGAAAGCTCTGGGGGACAAGCCCTTCCCTGTGCTCAATGAGGAGAAGGGGGAGGAGATGCGCCAGGCCATTTTGGAGGCCAAGGCCGACCAGGACAGTGTGGGCGGGGCCATTGAGTGCGCCGTGGTGGGTCTCCCCGCCGGGCTGGGGGCCCCTGATTTTGGCCGCAATGTGGAGGGCGTTTTCTCCCAGTACCTCTTTGCCGTCCCCGCTGTCAAGGCGGTGGAGTTCGGCCTGGGGGCGGGGCTGGCCTACGCCCGGGGCACCGAGGCCAACGATCCCTTCGAGGTGAGGGAGGGCAGGGTGGTCACCAGGACCAACTACGCCGGCGGGGTCAACGGAGGCATCACCAACGGCATGCCGGTGGTGTTCACCGTCACGATGCGGCCCACCCCCTCCATCGGCCTGCCCCAGGAGAGCGTAGATCTGCGCACCGGGGAGGAAGTGGAGATGGAGATTACCGGCCGCCACGACCCTTGTGTGGTGCCTCGGGCGGTGCCCGTCATCGAGGCGGCGGCAGCCCTCGCCGCCTGCGAGGTGCTAAAGCTATAAGGGGGCTTGTATGGAGGATTTTGTCCCTTCGTAGGGGCGTGGTCTCGGCTCCGCCTCGGTCAGCGATGAACGCTTGCCACTGGCAAGCATCGCCCTGTGGGCGCCCGATCCGTACAAAGACAGATTTGTGTTGAAAAAGATCGGGCGGCCGCAGGCCGCCCCTACGAGAGATGAAAAATTACGGGATAGCAAGGCCTGGGCCGCTTTAGCTTGGAGGAAAATGCCCCAAGGAGGATCACCTGATGGAAGAGCTGTTTGTGTACGCCATGCTATGTTGTGTGGGGTTTGATGCATGGCCTGTGTATACAGAGACATTAGACAGGCTTTTTCTGGGAGACCAGGAAAATGAAGAATATCTTTCCCTGGAAGAAATGCCCCCCAAACATGCGGTGCTGCACACGCTATCTGTAATGCAGCGAGAAAAACTTGATGTGGAGGTATTTGGGAAGACCTTTGTAAAAATTATGCGACAGGTCTATGAGAATACGGAGCTTGAGTATCTTTCAAGGAAAATGGTGTCTCTGTGGGATAAGCTGCCTCTGACCATTGCACTTGAAGAACCTTTTTGGTATCTGAGTTTTGTGGATGAGTACCTGCCCCATGATGAACAGGGATGCAGGGAACTATGGGAAAAGTTGCTGCACTTTTACGATTAAACGAAAAGCCAAAGACCGACATCGAAAGGAGGTATCGCCATGATAGCCAAAGCCAATATCACCCTCCGGCCCTATGCGCCGGAGGATTATGAATTTGTCTATGGACTGAAAAAGCTCTGCTACCACGACTATGTGGAGGCCCTGTGGGGCTGGGACGAGGAGGACCAGCGCTCCCGCTTCGCCGGCTTCATGGCCGAGGGGGCCGGGGAGATGATGGCCATTCTCCTGGATGGGGATACCCCCATCGGCATGACCAACTACGAGTTTTCCGGGGCGGACACCCTGGACATCTGCAATCTCTGTCTGCTGCCGGAGTACCGGGGGCGGGGCTTCGGCGGGAAACTGCTGCGGCAGTATATCGCCCAGAGCACCCGACCCATCCTGGCCCTCCAGGTCTACAAAAACAATCCCGCCCGCCGGCTTTATGAGCGGCTGGGCTTTCAGGTTTATGAGGAGACCGACACCCACTACCGCATGAAACTGCAAAAGGAAGTGTGAGCCATGAGCGAGCTGGACCAATACCGCAGCGAAATTGATGCCATCGACCGAGAACTGGCGGCCCTGTTCCTCCGCCGGATGGGGGTGACCGAGAAGGTGGGACAGTACAAGCTGGCCAACGGCCTGGCCGTGCTGGACCCCCAGCGGGAGCGGCAGGTCATCGCCGCCAAGACCGCCCTGACGGGCGACCCCGCCGCCAAGGCCGACCTGGCCGACCTCTACCAGTCCATTATGGCCATCTCCCGCCGCCAGCAGCGCAAGCTGGTGAAGGAGGAGGGGGACGACCCCGCATTGGAGCGTTGGCAGAGGGCACTGGACGCCCGGCGGGAGCCGGTGGCCGCCCCCCGGGTGGCCTATCAGGGGGAGCCGGGGTGCTACTCCGACGAGGCCACCGCCGGCTTTTTCGGGGAGGGCGTCCAGGCCCGGGGGCTGCCCTGGTTTGACGACGTGTTCGCCGCCCTGGACGCCGGGGAGGTGGACTATGCCATGCTGCCCATCGAAAACTCCTCCACCGGCTCCATCCGGCAGGTCTATGACCTTTTGGGCCGGTACGACTTCTCCCTGGTGGGGGAGTGGCAGGTGAAGGTGGAGCACTGCCTGGCCGCTCTGCCCGGAGTGACGCTGGAGGACATTGAGACGGTCTACTCCCACGAGCAGGGGCTTATGCAGTGCGATAAATTCCTCTCCGGCCACCGGGACTGGAAGCAGGTTCCTGTGCTGGATACCGCCGGCTCGGCCAAGCAGGTCAGCGAGACCGCCGACCGCCACGGGGCGGCCATCTGCTCGGTCCGGGCGGCCAGGCTCTACGGGCTCAACGTGCTTCAGGAGCGCATCAACCACAACGCAGCCAACGTGACCCGGTTCGTGGTGGTCTCCCCCAAGCTGGAGCTGCGAGAGGGCCGGGACAAGATCGCCGCCCTGTTTTCCCTGCCCCACCAGACGGGGTCCCTCCACGAGATCCTGTCCGTCTTTGCCGTTCAGGGCTTCAACCTGACCAAGATCGAGTCCCGGCCTATCCCCGGCCGGGATTGGGAGTACCTCTTTTTCCTGGAGTTTACCGGGGACATCCTCTCCCCCGGCATGGAGGGGGTCCTCCGGGAGCTGAGCCAGCTCTCCGCTGACTTCCGGGTGCTGGGGAATTTCAAGGGGTATGAGGGATAGGATATGAGAGGAAAAAAGCTGTCTCGCCCGGGTATGGCCGCTCTTTTGGCCATTGGCATCCTTGCTTTGGCATGGTATTTTTCACTCCAAAAGTATGCCGGCCTTATCTCTCTGTATCGGGGAAATCAAACCGCCCTTGAGACGTCTGTCGGACAGCTTCAGGCTATGATGGCCGAGATAAAGAGCGTGGAGCAGGCCTTGTCCCACAGTGAATATATCAAGGTTCGCTTTCGGCGGGGAGAGGGAACAGTCACACTTTATCAATCCACATGGCAAGAAAAGAAACACTACGCCGTTGAGGGTACGGAATATCCGCTCTCGAATTTTCCGGAGCTGGAGGAACCACTGCAAACACTTTACCTGGCCGGGGTGCATTCCGTTTATGTTTTTGATTTCTCTGATACCGGCGGCGGTGCCTGTGAAATTTGGTATGGGGACTGCGGTGAAACACTGGTGTATTCAGCAGATGGGTTTCTCACGCATCCCTGGGATGCGGCTATGTCAGACGGGCCGGGCTATCGGTTCTATCAGAAAAAATTGGGCAATAACTGGTTTGCCACGGTGAGCCGTTATGACAGGTACAGTCCCTATTGGGAAACATGAGAGGAAAGGGTGAACGGGTATGAAAAACATCATTCTCATCGGTATGATGGGCTCGGGCAAGACCACGGTGGGGGGGCTGCTCTCCCAGCGGCTGGGCAAGCAGCTGGTGGACGTGGACAACCTCATCGAGGCCCGGGAGGGCATGACAGTGGCCGAGATCTTTGAAAGCCAGGGGGAGGGCTACTTCCGCTCCATGGAGGCGGGTATGGCCCAGGCCCTCTCCCTGCGGGAGGACCTCATTATCGCCTGCGGCGGGGGCCTGCCCCTTCAGGAGGGACCCATGGCCGCTTTGAAGCAGTCGGGCTGGGTCATCTACCTGGACCGGGACGCCGGAGACATCTTCGACAAGGAGGATCTCTCCGACCGGCCCCTGGCCCAGGAGGGCCGGGAGGCCTTTGTGGCCCGGGCCGGGGAGCGCCGGCCCATCTACGAGAAGTGGGCCGACGCCACCATCCATGACTTCACCTCCCCCATCTCCACCGCCGCCCGGGTGAAGGAGGCCGTGGAGACCCTGAACTCCTGGGAGCAGGGAGAGAGCAAGGAGGAGCCGAAATGAAATTTCTCATCATCAACGGTCCCAACCTGAACCTGCTGGGCAAGCGGGAGCCGGGCATCTACGGCGAGGAGAACTACGAGAGCCTCTGCGCCGGGCTGAAGGCTTTTGCTGCCGCCCACCAGAGCAGCGCCGAGTGCTTCCAGTCCAACCACGAGGGGGCCATTATCGACGCCATCCACGCCGCCGATGGAGTCTACGACGCCATCATCATGAACCCCGGGGCCTTCACCCATTACAGCTACGCCATTCTGGACGCATTGAAGGCGGTGAGCGTGCCCTGCATCGAGGTCCACATCTCCAATGTCCACCAGCGGGAGGAGTTCCGGCATAAGAGCGTCACCGCCCCTGCCTGCGTGGGCCAGGTCACCGGCCTGGGGCTGTATGGCTACAAGGCGGCCATGGGATATTTTCTGGAGAGCTGGAAGAGCTGAACCCTGAAAGAGCGGGCAGCCCCAGGTCACCCCTGCGAAGGGATCACGAACCGATAAGGGATATAGGGGCCGCCCGATCCTGCCAAATCTCCACCCTGACCCACCACATCACAAAAAGCGAGGGAAACCACATGAGACAAGCGGGCGTTTTGGCCCTGACACTGGCGATATTGCTCACCGGCTGCGGCGGCAGGGAGGAGGTCGTCCCCACCTCCCAGGCCCAGGGGGACACCTCCCCACAGGAGAGCCAGCAGAGCTACCCCTGTACCCTCCCCGAGACGGCCATCCATAAGACCCTGACTGTGGACGGAGAGCCCTCCCTGCGGGTGGAGGCCCACAGCGAGGGCTACTGGCCCAGCGAGTTTGCCCAGGCTCTGACCCTGGAGGTCTACATAGGGGAGGCCGCTGAGGCTACCCAGACCCTCACGGGGACCACGGGAATGGCGGGGGAGAAGTTCCAGCTCTACTGCTCCGACGTGGATTTTGACGGGGATCTGGACCTCTACGTCACTTACAGCCAGGGGGTCCAAAACACCTTCTATACCTTCTACCTCTGGGATGCCGGGACGGGCTGTTTTGTTCCCGACACCTACGGTTTGGGGGATCTGGCCAACGTGAAGTTCAACGTGGAGGAGCAGTTTGTGGTGGCCAGCCGGCGGACGGATGACTCGGAAGAGATCACCTACTACCGCTATAAGGAGGGTGCCCTGGTCATGTCCCGGCGGCTGGCCTACGACCTGTCCAGCAATCCCAAGGTCATGCGGGTCACCGAGGTCACCGCCGGCGAGGAGTGGGAGCCCCTGCGCATCGTTACCCCGGAGGACTTTACCGACGAGGATTGGGATGAATTTCTGGCCTGGATGAATTTGGACTACTACGGGGAGGGATAAGCCATGGAGGTGGAGCTGCACAACACCACAAAAAAGCTGTGCGTCATCGGGGACCCGGTGCTCCACTCCAAATCCCCTGCCATCCAGAATGCCATGATCGCCGCTCTGGGATTGGACTATATTTATTTATGTCAACCTGTTCCCCGGGGGGAGGCGGGTCGCTGGCTGGACTGTGCCGCCTATGCCGGCTATGCCGGCTTCAACGCCACCATGCCCCACAAGGAGGAGCTGGTGCCGCTGATGGACGAGCTGGACCCGATGGCGAGACAGTGTCATGCGGTGAACACAGTGTGTATAAAAGATGGAAAATATTACGGATATAACACCGATGGAGTGGGCTGCCTGCGGGCTTTGGAGGACGAATTGGGGTTCGATACCGCCGGCAAGCAGGTGGTCCTGCTGGGCTCGGGCGGAGCCGCCAAGGCGGTGGCCGCCGCTCTGGCCGGGACAGGGGCCCGGGTCACCGTCTGCAACCGAACGGTGGAAAAGGCCCAGATCCTGTGCCAGATGGACCCCGCCCTGCTGACCCCAGCCGGACTTGAAACAGATATATTATGTAAACTATGTGAGAATGCCGATCTGCTGGTGAACTGCACCTCGCTGGGCATGGCCGGGGCGGCGGCAGGGGACTTCGCTGACCTCTCCTTTTTGGAGCATCTGCCCGCCGGAGCGGCGGTTTTTGACGCCATCTATGCCCCGCCGGAGACCGCTCTGCTCCGCCGGGCCAGGGAGCTAAGACACCCGGCCATGAACGGCCTTGGGATGCTGGTGTGGCAGGCAGTGCTAGCCCTGAAGCACTTCACCGGGGAAGATTTTGACGAGCAAAAGGCCAAGGCTGCTGCCATGAAGGGGTTGGAGCAGGCCGGAGCCATCTGAAGAAGGGAGGAGCAGTATGAGCGTGATTTTTGCGAAAAAGGGTTGGGAGAACACCCCCGAGGTGGCCCGGCTGGTGTGCGAGTACGCCAGAGAGAAGGGGATTCGCCATATCGTCATCGCCTCCAAGACGGGCTACACCACCGATATTTTTCTGGATACCTTCGCCCGGGCGGGGGTGGAGGCCCACTTTGTCAGCGTGAGCCACTGTTACGGAGACCTGGGGCCGGGCCGGTGCGAGCTCACCGAGGACAAGCGGCGGGAGCTCACTGAAAAAGGAGTGCGGGTCATCACCGCCACCCACGCCCTTTCGGGGGCCGAGCGGGGCATCGCCAAGCGGTACGGCGGCCTCACCCCGGCCATTCTCATGGCGGATACCCTGAAAATGCTGGGTCAGGGCATGAAGGTGGGGGTGGAGATTTCCCTCATGGCCATGGACAACGGGGCCATTCCCTACGGGGAGGAGATCATCGCCGTGGGCGGGTGCAGCCACGGTGCCGACTACGCCATCTCCCTCATCCCCGGCCACTCCAATGACCTCTTTGAGACCAAGGTCATCGACGTCATCTGTAAGCCCAGAATATCCTGATAGAGCAAGACAGCCTCCCATTTTTGGGGAGGCTGTCTTTTTTAGTGTCCTATGGGGGGTATGGTGTGGAAACGCAGGCGGATGATATCCGCCCATACAGTGAGACGACGTATCGACAGGAAATGTGGGGACCGCCGCCCCTGCTTTATACCCTTTGATAGCAGTGGATGCGGAACTGGGCGGTGACCGCCAGCCGGTCCACCCGGTCCAGCCGCTCCGCCCCCTCTTTTGGGGTTTTCCAGGTGTAGGGGGTCATGTGGTAGAGGGCCTGAATGTCCGTCCGGTCTGTAAGGGTAAAGGCGGTCTCCACCGGGACCACCCCGGTGAGCCGAAAGCGGGGGTAGTCCTCCGCCTTCTCCTCGTTTTCATAGGGGTGGTCGTAGAGCAGCTCCTTCAGCTCCCACAGGTGCCGGGGGCCGGGAACCACATAGAGAAAGTGCCCGCCCGGCCGAACCACCCGGCCGAATTCTTCGATGGCCAGGGGGGAGAAGCAGTTGACCAGCAGGTCCACCGACTCCTCTGCCATGGGCAGATGGTACACCGAGCACACGGCGATCTCCCCCGAGGGGCACCGCCGGGCCGCCCGCTTCACCGCCGGCTTGGACAGGTCCACCCCCGCCGTCCGCCCTCCCTTGGTCTCGACGATTTGGGCCAGAGCGGCGGTATACCATCCCTCCCCGCAGCCGGCGTCCAGCAGGGCACCAGAGGGGGGCAGAAGGTCACCAGTGAGTTGACATAATTTTTCCTGCAGGGGGCCGTACCAGCCCCCATCCAGAAACCGGGTCCGGGCGGCAGCCATGGCCTTATCGTCTCCCGGGGCCTTAGAGTGCTGTCGATTGGCGGGGAGAAGGTTGACATAACCTTCCCGAGCCACATCAAAGCTGTGGCCCCGCTCACAGCGGTACAGGTTCTCTGCCCGGTCCAGCGGGCAGCCGCACACCGGGCATACAAACAGGCTCATGTCCTCCCCTCCTTTTCTCACAGAATAGCATATTTTTTCCCTTCTGTCCACGCCGGGGGCAAAAAAGGACAGCGCCGAGGTCCTGCCCTTTTATATGGGCAACGCCCAGAAAACAGGTGGAATGGCTAATACCCGGGCACGAAAATTTTTCTTGACAAGTGGGGAACGTGGTGCTATCATCTATTTGCGAATATATTTATTAAATATTCGCAAATATTGTTAAAGGGGGGCCAGACCAATGCCGTCAAAGCCTGTACTCTCAGATGCCGACAAAGCGGCGATCCGAGAGAGACTGGGGACGCTGTGCGAAGAATGCTGGATCGCCCAGGGGTATAAAAAAACCAGCATCAAAAATCTGTGTGACAAAGCGGGGATCTCCATCGGTACATTTTATACGCTATACCCCACAAAGGAGGAGCTGTTCTCCGGGACCATCGAGCGCATCCAAAAGCGGCTGGCCGAAAATGTCCTTTCCGTCAACCGGGCCAGGCAGACAAAGGAGGGCTTTGCCCAGTCCATGAAGGGGCTGTTCCGGGAGTATGACAGCAAGCCCTTTTTATACCGTGTCAACACGCCGGATTTTCAGTCCTTTGTGACAAAGCTGCCGGCGGAGACCCTGGAGAAGATCAAGTTTGACAGCTTCACCTTTTTCCGGCAGGCCATCCAGGCGGCAAATCTCACCCTGAGTATGGAGCCCTCCCAGGCGTATGGGATTTTAAGTGCACTGCTGTCAACCATCAGCGCAAAGGAGACCCTTGCCCTCACCTGTGATTATCTTGCTGTGTTTGACAATATGGTGGACATTCTTGTAAACAGCATTTTTGTGTAAAGGAGACAGTGATATGAACATTCCCGCTCCCAACTTTGTCCCCGTTCCCGGCGGGGAGGCGATGGAGCTTATCTCCATTGTTTCACTGGTGGTCGGCATCTGCCTTACAGCTGCAGGGGGGCTTTTCCTCTTTCTGAACAGAAGAAAGGGAGAGAAAAAGAACACACTTCCATGGCTCCTGCTCTGTGTCGGTGTGCTGCTCATGATCAATCACGGCGTGCAGCTGATGTTTGGGAGGTAAGACCATGATAAAAGAAGTCAATCACGCCTGTCAGGAGCTGAATAAAAAGCTGGGGGTCTCCGTATCCCTCCCTGCCCCCAAAAGGGAAGCGCTGGAAGCGGCCTCGGTGTGCCACTTCCTTGTGGGCGCCGGCCTGGTGGCGGCGGGTGTTGCGCTCCCGGCGAGGTGGTGCGCTGTGCTGGGCGGCATCAGCCTTATCAGCAGCGCTGTTCTCCGCCATGAATGCAGCGGCAGAAAAAATGATCATCCGACGAAAAAAGGGGAATGACCGTTTTTGGAAAAATTGCTCCCCCTGCGCCAAAAGGCAGGGGGAGCAATTTTTGTTTTATGGGTTCGGCGATGTCGGGCTCACAGCAGCTCCCGCCCGGCGATGCCGGGGGTGGTCATGCCCTTGGGCTCCAGAATTTTTTCCAGGGTGGCCCCGTCCAAAATGCCCTCCCGGAGGAGCAGCTCCTTCACCGACTCCCCGGTCTTGATGGCCCGCTTGGCCAGGTCGGCGGCGTTCTGGTAGCCGATGTGGGGGACCAGGGCGGTGATGATGCCCACGCTGCCATCCACCAGGGCCTGGCACCGCTCCCGGTTGGCCTTGATGCCCACGATGCAGTGCTCGATGAGGGTGCCCACGGCGTGGTCCAGGCTCTGGATGGACTCGATGAGACAGTGGAAGATCACCGGCTCAAAGGCGTTCAGCTCCATCTGACCGGCCTCGGCGGCCATGGTGACGGTGACGTCGTGGCCCATAATGAGGAAGGCCACCTGATTGACCACCTCGGGAATGACCGGATTGACCTTGCCGGGCATGATGGAGGAGCCGTTCTGCATGGGGGGCAGCTCGATCTCTCCCAGGCCGCACCGGGGGCCGGAGGAGAGCAGGCGCAGATCGTTGCACATCTTGGAGAGGTTGACGGCGCAGGCCTTTACCGCCCCGGACACCGCCGGGTAGCAGTCCAAATTCTGGGTGCCGTCAATGAGGTCCTCGCTCTGGCGCAGTTCCAGGCCGGTGACCTTGCTGAGAGCAGGGACGATGCGGCGGACATAGTCCTCGTCGGCATTGAGCCCGGTGCCCACGGCGGTACCGCCCATGTTGAGCACCCGCACCTCCTCCTGGGCCCGGGTGAGCCGGGCGATGTCCCGGGCGATGGCGTGGCTCCAGGCCCGGAACTCCTGGCCCAGCCGGATGGGTACGGCGTCCTGAAGCTGGGTGCGGCCCATCTTCAGCACGTCGTCAAACTCGTCGGCCTTCTGCTCCAGGGCCAGCTTCAGCTCCCCCAGCCGCTCCACCGCCCGGATGAGCACCTCCAGCACAGCCAGCTTGCCGGCGGAGGGGTAGACATCGTTGGTGGACTGGCCGTAGTTCACGTGGTCGTTGGGGGAGACCACCTTGTAATCTCCCTTCACGCCCCCCAGCAGTTCAATGGCCCGGTTGGCAATGACCTCGTTGGCGTTCATGTTGAAGCTGGTGCCGGCGCCCCCCTGGATGGGGTCCACGATGAAGGCATCCTGGAGCTTGCCGGCAATGATCTCGTCGCAGGCCGTCACAATGGCCTTGGCCACGTCGCCGGGGATAAGCCCCAGCTCCACATTGGTGAGGGCGGCGGCCTTCTTGATCTGGGCGATGGCTACGATCATCTCGGCGTGGCAGCGGTGGCCGGTGATGGGGAAGTTCTCGGCGGCCCGCAGGGTCTGGACACCGTAGTATACCTCCCGGGGCAGGGTCCTCTCTCCGATGGAATCCCGTTCAATGCGGGGTGCGGCAGATGCAGTGGCCATAGTACATTCCTCCGTTTTGCAAGATTTCATTCGTGTATGATTTCATTTTAGCATGAACTCCTGCAAAATACAAGAGACTTTTGGAAAATAAAACAAAAATATTCCGAAGAGATCGGAGGATATAAGTCAAAATAAATAAAAGAACATAACAAGGGGTCGCCGCCGGCCCGGAGGGAGAAAATCCCCCTCCGGCCTTGTTTTCCCTGTTCGCTTTTGGTATAATATTCGCAGTATGCCCCGCTTTGCGGGGCTGTGGCCGCCGCCGTTCCCGGGCCTGCGCCCGGCTGCGGCATGGACGGCCTTGCAAAAATGCCCTTGCAAGCGGGCATTTTTGCCTGTGGTATAATATGTTCAATTAGACCACTATCATTTGAAATAGAAGGAGTACGCCATGATCACCGTATCCGACCTGTCCCTCAACTATTCCGGCACCCCCCTGTTCTCCCATGTGGACCTGCAGTTCATCAAGGGCAACTGCTATGGCATCATCGGCGCCAACGGGGCGGGCAAGTCCACCTTCCTGAAGATCCTCTCCGGGGAGCTGGAGCCCACCTCCGGCGAGGTGTCCATCCTGCCCAACGTGCGCATGTCCATCCTGAAGCAGGACCAGAACCAGTACGATGCCTACACCGTTATGGACACGGTGCTCATGGGCAACCAGCACCTCTACGACATCGGCAAGGAAATGAACGCCCTCTACGAGAAGGAGGACTTCACCGATGAGGACGGCATCCGGGCCGCCGACCTCCAGGCCGAGTATTCCGAGCTGGGGGGCTACGAGGCCGAGTCCGACGCTAGCCGTATCCTCCAGGGTCTGGGGGTGGGCACCCAGTTCCACGAGACCCAGATGGCCGATATGGACGGCCGGCTGAAGGTGAAGGTGCTGCTGGCCCAGGCCCTCTTTGGCAACCCCGACATCTTGATGATGGACGAGCCCACCAACAACCTGGACATTGCCGCCACCAACTGGCTGGAGGACTTCCTGCTGGACTTCGAGGGCACCGTCATCGTGGTCAGCCACGACCGGCACTTCCTCAATACCATCTGCACCCACATCGTGGACATCGACTATAACAAGATCAAGATGTACGTGGGCAACTACGACTTCTGGTACGACGCCAGCCAGATGATGCAGCAGCTGATGAAGAACCAGAACAAGAAGAACGAGGAGAAGGCCCAGGAGCTGAAGGAGTTCATCTCCCGCTTCTCGGCCAACAAGTCCAAGAGCAAGCAGGCCACCGCCCGGCGCAAGCTGCTGGAAAAGATCACCCTGGAGGAGATTCCCGCCTCCTCCCGCCGCTACCCCTGGGTGGCATTCTCCCCCGACCGGGAGGTGGGCAAGGACATCCTTTTTGTCACCGATGTGTCCAAGACGGTGGATGGGGTGAAGGTGCTGGACAAGGTCTCCTTCACCGTTCACCACGGGGACAAGATCGCCTTCGTGGGGGACAACGAGAACGCCCACACCGCCCTCTTTAAGATCTTGACCGGCGAGTGGGAGCCTGATGAGGGCACGGTGAAGTGGGGCCAGACGGCCACCTTCTCCTACTTCCCCAAGGACAACACCCAGTACTTCGAGGGCCATGACGAAAACCTGGTGGAGTGGCTGCGCCAGTTCTCCTCCGACCCCCACGAGGCCTATCTCCGGGGCTTTTTGGGCCGGATGCTCTTCTCCGGCGACGACGTGTATAAGGCCGTCAAGGTCCTCTCGGGCGGCGAGAAGGTCCGGTGTATGCTCTCCCGCATGATGCTCTCCGGGGCCAACGTGCTGCTGCTGGACCAGCCCACCAACCACCTGGATCTGGAGTCCATCGCCGCCGTCAACAACGGCCTGGAGGCGGTGAAGTGCAACGTGCTCTTCTCCAGCCACGACCACCAGATGGTCCAGACGGTGGCCAGCCGCATCTTCGACTTCACCGCCGAGGGCAAACTCATTGACATGCCCATGACCTATGACGAGTATCTCGAGAAGCAGGCTGCCCAGGCGGGGTAAGTAGGGGCGGCCCCATGTGGCCGCCCGGGATTTTCCACCCTGGCAGGTGGGAGCGTTCCGAAGGGGCCTTCTTTTCCAGAAAAGAAGGCCCCCTCGGGCTCCCCCAGAAAAGCACCAGAGGGGGGATTTCGATTTCCCCCCTCTGGACTCCCCCTTGAAACGACCAAAG
>CAJUSE010000015.1 GCA_910588975.1 uncultured Oscillospiraceae bacterium
AGTGACCTTGGTAGACATTTTGGTAGACACCATATTCTGGAAACACAATCAACCCCTTGCGCCCCAACCACTCCCGCCGATTTTTTGGTAGACATTTGGTAGACATGAACTCCCCACAACATTTTTTACGGGCGAAAACCGGGACAAGACGCCCCTATGGGGAAATCGTGTATAGTAGGGCGAATACCGTCCGCCTGAAAGCGAAAAAGCGGGCGGCCACAGGCCGCCCGCTCCGGCTACACCAGCTTTTCCTGATTGACGACCCCCTTGAACAGGGTCATAAACAAAATTTTGATGTCAAACAGCAGGGTCCAATTTTCGATGTAGTAAATATCGTGTCGGACCCGCTCGGCAATGGAGGTATCCCCACGCAGGCCGTTGACCTGAGCCCAGCCGGTGATGCCCGGCCGCACCTGGTGCTTGACCATATACAGGGGCACCTCCTCCTTGAACTGCTCCACGTAATGGGGCAGCTCAGGCCGGGGGCCCACCAGGGACATATCCCCCTTGAGGACATTGAAAAACTGGGGCAGCTCATCAATGGAAAACTTGCGGATAAAGGCGCCGAACCTGGTCTTGCGTGCGTCGCTGTTGGTGGACCAGGCGGTGTCCGAGTCGCCGTTGAGCCGCATGGAGCGGAACTTGTACATATAGAAGGGCTTTTTGTTCAGCCCCACCCGGCGCTGCTTGAAGATGACCGGCCCCGGGGAGGACAGCTTCACCCCCACGGCGGCAAAGAGCATGAGGGGAGAGGTGAGCAAAATGAGCACCAGAGCGCCCACAATGTCCATGGTCCGCTTGAGAAAGGCGTTGCCCAGGTTGTCCAGGGGGATGCGGCGCAGGTTGATGAGGGGCAGCTCCCCCAGGGCGTCGATCTGGGGATGGGCGGGGATGTACTGGGCGTAGAAGGGGATGAGGGAGAGCTTCACCCCCGTCTTTTCGCAGGCCTGAATGATCTGGGTCAGCCGGGAGTAGTCCTCCATTTCCAGGGCGGCCACCACCTCGTCGGGGGAGCGGCGGTCCAGCACGGCCTCCGCCTTGTCCAGGTGGCCCAGCCAGGGCACACCGGGCCAGTCCCTGTCGTCGGCCATGTAGCCGTCAATGGTGTAGCCCAGCTCGGGGGAGCGGCTCAGCTCCTCCACATACCGCCGGGCCAGAGGGCCGGCCCCCATGACCACAATGTGCTTCTGGTTATACCCCGCCCCCCGGAAGTGGTGGAGCACCTTGCGCACAAAGATGCGCTTGCCGGCAGTGAGGAGGTTGACGAAGATAAAGTAAAACAGCAGAGCAATACGGGAGAAGTGGACCCCCCGCATCAGAAACAGGGCCATCTGGAACAGCACGAAGCCCAAGGTGTTGGCCCCAAAGAGGGTGCCCAGGTCCTGGTAGAGCCGCTTGCGCCGTACCGACTCATAAAGGCCCAAAAAGGCGTAAATGAGCACATGGGCGGGGGCCAGGATCAGGGCCGCCCGGACATACTGGGACAGGGGCACCGAGGGGATGCCGTCCAGAAGGCAGAACCGGACCCAGAAGCCCAGGGGCAGGGACAGAAAGACCAGCAGGGCGTCCAGGGCCATATTCAGATGGTTGAGCAGCCGCTGGTTTTCCCGGATCATGGGCCGGCCTCCTTCCCTTTGTTTTGACGTATTATTATATCAAATCAGGGCGAAGGTTGTCAATTTTCCCGGGGTGGAAATGGGTGGAGGGCATGAAAAGGCGGCGGGAGAGGTGGGTGGACCTCTTCCGCCGCCTTTTGGCTGTTTTCCCCCATGGGTGGAGGTGTTTTTATGAGCAAGACGACAAATTATCAGCTGACCGTATGGGATTATGGGGATGAGGATTTCACCCCCGGGCAGGTGCGGGAGGACCTGGCGGAGAACTTCACCGCCCTGGACAGGGTGCTGAAGGCGGAGGAGCTGGCACGGAGTAATGGCTTGGCAGAAAAGGCCAAAATTGTGACAGGCAGCTACAGCGGCAATGGGGAGACCCAACGGAAAGTTTCCTTGGGATTTACTCCAAAGGCAGTATTTGTTTGCACCAGCGAAGGGCGTGTAGCCACAGTGAGCAGCAGTCTCCGTGTTCAAGGCGGCCTGGTGTTGCCGGGACACCCCTTGATGGTCAAGGAGCAAACCGCAATGGAAATTGTCAATGGAGGTTTTATGGCTTTTCAGCGAGACTATTTACAGGGTGTTAACGAAAACACCTATACGTATTATTATTGGGCCTTGCAATGAGATAAGAAAGGTCCGGGCGTCGAAACGCCCGGACCCTCTTCTTGTGCAAAGTGTTGATTATTTGGCCTCGACCTTGGGCAGATCGTTGATGATCTCCTTCTCGCCGCTGACCTCGATAATCATGGCCTTCACAGTCTTGACGTCGTTCTTGTCGGTGTCATAGACCAGGACCACATTGCGCTTGGGAGCCACGTTATCAAAGGTGGGAGCGGAACCGCCCTCGGAAGCAATGTCGCCGTTCTGATCCACATAGTAGATCTTGGCATCGCTGGCAACGGCCAGGACCTCACGGCCGTCGCCCTTGAAGGCATCGCCGTCCTTCTTCAGGCCGGTGAAGACACTGATGGTCTCGTCATCCTCGTTGTAGTTCTCAGCGAAGGCAACCAGGATGCCGTGGCCATTCTTGTCGGGGGCAACAGTGTCGCTGATGACAGTGATGTCCTTGTCGGCATACACGTTGTCATTGGCGGGATCGAAGTAGACAATGTCGCCCTTCTCGATCTTGGTGCTGTCGGCAGGCATGTACAGGGTGTACACAGTGCTGTCTACACCAACAGCGTAAACCTTCCGGGCGCTGCCGTCAACCTTATCGGTGCCGTCATAACTGGTCACGATGCCGTAGACAGTGGAGGAGGTGGCGCCGGTGGGGGCATTGCCCAGATCGGCATACACGGCCACGATCTTGCCGTTCTTCTCCAGAGAGTTCCACTTCGTGCCGTTACCAACATTAACGTCACCCAGGTCACGGATGTTGTAAGCCTTGTAGCCGCTCTTAACATCGGTGTCCTGCTCATTCTTTTCGGTCTTAGTGGTGGCAAACAGGACACAGTCATTGGCGGTGGCAGTCTTGTTGAAAGCCTTAGTGGCCTTCAGATAGCTGGCAGTGCCGGTGGTCTTCACAGAGCTCTCGACAGTCACAACGGCCTCGCCGGACTTGTCGATGGTGTAGGTGATGATGTCGCCGATGTTATACTCGCCAACCGTCTTGAGGTCGCTGTCGTCACTGACAGTGATGATGGTCTTGACATTGTCGGCACCCAAGACCTGGAGCCGCAGGTTATCAAACACGCTACCGGTCTTGCCATCATCGGGCTTGTCGATAATCAGGGAGTAGTTGCTGGCGGACTCGGAGGTCTGAACAGCGGCGGCAACATAGCCATTCACCAGGTACAGGTCGAAGGTCTCGCCGATGTGCTTGCCCTCGAAGGCCTCGACAGCCTTGCTACCCAGGTTGGTGGTAGTCATGTCCGTGCCACCGTAGACCTTATAGACGGTGCCGTCGATGGTCACGCTGGTCTGATCCTTATAGCGGTCCACATCGCCAGTGGCCGTCTCGGCCTCCTCAACGATAACCAGAGCGCCATCGGTAGTGGCGCTGGTCTTATACAGAACGGTGGTCACGACCACATCGTCAACGGCGATATCGTCATAGATGTCGTGGTCGGCAATGGTCAGAGTGCCCACACCATTGACGGTGACCTTGGTGCTGTTCTTAGCGGTGACAACACCCAGCTTGGACTCCACCACGTAAGCGGCGAAGATCTTGCCATCATCGTTCATAACGAACTTGATGGTGTCGCCAGTCTTGTCCATCAGGTTCTCAGTCAGCTTGCTGTTGCTCTTGTCCTTCACGCCCTGGATGGTGTTGGTCTTATCATCCTTGGTATAGACGGCCTTCTTGGCATAGTTAGTATAGACGGTCACGGTATCAGCCAGATCATACTTGGTGCCGTCAACCTTGATCTTCTTCTCAGCGGCCTTGTTGTCCTGGATGTCGCCCTTGGTGACGTTCAGAACCTCGGTAGCGCCAGTGTTGAACACACCATAGATGGTGTCGTTCTTGTCGGGCGCATTACGCTTGCCGTTGCGGCTGTCCTTAAAGATGACCTTGACTTCCTCGCCGATGTTGGCAATATCCATATCGGAGGGGAAGGCGGCCTCGTCGGCAGGCTTGTCTGTACCATCAGAATTGGTAGTGATACCATTCAGCCAGCCCTCGACAACGATCTCTCCCTTGGCAGCGCTGGCAGTAGTGATATCACCAGTCTTGGCATTACCAACATAGGTGCCAACCCAGGTAGAGGCACCATACTTCTCGCTCAGAATAGTCTTGGCAACGCTGCCGTTGCTGCCGTCAGCCTTGTAGTAGTTGTAGGTGATTTGGCCATTCTGGATGGTCAGGCTGGGGGATTTTTCCATGACGTAGTCCTGCACGCCGTTGAAAATGATTTGAGCAGCATTGTCACGGGACAGGCCAGCATTGGGGTCGATAGCCTCAATACCCTCATACAGCTTGTAGGGGGTAGCATTGGAGGCCTCGGTGTTGACATTGATGGCCCAGTCAGCGCCGGTGAACTTGAACACAGTGCTGTCGTAACCCATGGCCACCAGGACCATCTTGGCAGCCTCGGTGCCAGTCACGGTGCCAGCGGGGTCAAAAGCACCGTTTCCACGGCCATTGATGATACCCAAGTTAGAGCAGTACTCGATGTACTTCTCAGCCCAGTGGCCCTTGATGTCGGTGTAGGTGGGGGTGGTCTTGGTGCCCAGAACAGGGTCGATGCCGCCATTCAAAGCAATGGTGATCATCTTGGCCATCTCGGCACGGGTGACAAGGCCCTCGGGATCGAAATCGCCGGTGTCCTTGCCGTTGATGATGTTCAGGGCGACCATGGTGTCGACAGCATTGGCGTTGACAATCTCGTCAGCATCAGTGAAGTCGGCAGCGCTGGCACCCATGACCATCATGCCGCTCAGCATCACGCCGGTGAGAGCCAGGCTGAGCAGACGCTTCAGGTTCTTCATAGGGAATTCCTCCTATTTTTTATTTGGACCTGGTTCGTCATATCCCGCTCACGTCTTGAAAACACTGGCTTTTCCAAGGCGCAAGGGGCGTATGACGCCCCTAACACCCCCAAAAAACGTACCCAAAAGCGCAAAAAAGCCCCGGGAAAGCCCATTTCCCGGGGCATAAAGTGACCTTGGTAGACATTTTGGTAGACACCATATTCTGGAAACACAATCAACCCATTGCGCCCCAATCACTCCCGCCGATTTTTTGGTAGACATTTGGTAGACATGAACTCCCCACAACACTTTTTACGGGCAAAAAAGCCCCCACCGGGCGGGTTTAGAACCCGCCCCTACGAAAAGGTAACGGCAGCAGGGGGCGGGCCGAGCTCCCGCTATCCACAGTCCGTTTTATGGGACATTGATTTTGTTATACTGGGCTCATCCAAGAAAGGAGTGAGGTCCAAATGACGGATCAGTTTGAAATCAGGAATGTGCGGGGCCATGTGGAGGTGTTTGACCTCTGGGGCCAGTTCTGCTTCTCGGCCGATAATGAGAGCGAGGCCCGGGAGGAACTGCGGGAGATGGCGGCCTGAGGGCCGCCGTCTTTTTTCGGCAAAAATTGGCCCCCGCCCTTGTTTCTCCTCCGCCGACGTGGTAAACTGTTTATATCAGTCTCCCCCATACAGAGGGAGAATATTGGAAAGGAGAATGGAATTATGAATCATCGTCTCCGCAAGCTCCTGGCGGGCGGGCTGGCAGCCCTTATGCTGGTCTCCACCCTCCCCGCCGCTCTGGCCGCTGAGGGCGACACCACCCTCACCATTATCGCCACCTCGGACACCCACGGCAATGTGTGGGGCTGGTCCTACGAGGACGGCAAGGAGTCCACCTCCGGGTCCCTGGCCCAGATCAGCTCCTATGTCAAGTCCCTGCGGGATGCCGGCGAGAACGTGATCCTGGTGGACAACGGCGACACCATCCAGGGCACCATCATGTCCGACGACCTGGCCAACAAGAACCCCGACGACCCCCACCCCGTCATCGCCGCCATGAACTACATGGGCTATGACGCCATGGGTCTGGGCAACCACGAGTTCAACTGGGGCATCACCAGCATGAAGAAGATCATGGACCAGGCTGATTTCCCCGTGCTGTGCTCCAACATCCGGGACGGCAAGGGCGAACTGGTGGCCAAGGACGGCGCCTGGACCATGGTGGAGAAGGCGGGTATCAAGGTGGCCATCATCGCCGCCGACACCCCCCACATCCAGAAGTGGGACGGCGGCAAGGACGGCATTGATGATCTGCAGATCGTCTCCCTGGCCGAGGGCGTCAAGGCTGCCATGAAGGAGATCGGCGACAGCGCCGATGTGGTCATGGTGGTGGCCCACGCCGGCCCCACCAGCGAGTACTCCGAGGCCGACGCCGCCAACACCATCCTGGACATCGAGGGCGTGGACCTGCTCCAGTGCGGCCACTCCCACTCCACCTACATCAACAACGACGGCCCCATCCCCGTGGGCGAGGTGAAGAACGGCGCCGGCGAGGTGCTGAAGTACACCGTCACCCTGGACAAGGACAAGAAGATCACCTCCGCCGTGGTGGAGACCGTCTCGGTCAAGGACCAGATCCCCGACGAGGGCGTCCGGGCCGTGGAGGCCGTCAAGACCGTCCACGAGAAGGCCGTGGAGTATGTGTCCGGCAACGTGCTGGGCCACGCCAGCGCCAGGTTCCAGCCCGAGAATGAGATCAAGGGCATCCCCCAGGGCAAGCTGGAGGACACCGCCGTCATGGATCTCATCAACGACGTGCAGCTGAAGTACGCCCAGGCCGACGTGTCCGCCGCCGCCCTCTTTAAGGACACCTCCGACCTGCCCGAGGGCGAGCTGAACTACGGCAACATCTTCGACATCTACAAGTACGACAACACCCTCTACCGGGTGAACATCACCGGCGCTCAGCTCAAGGAGTACATGGAGTGGTCGGTGAGCCACTACAACACCTGGACCGAGGGGGACATCAATATCTCCTTCAACAAGTCTATCCCCGGCTACCGCTATGACATGTTTGCCGGTGTGGACTACGAGATCGACCTCTCCAAGCCCGCCGGCGAGCGCATCGTCAACGTGATGTACAAGGGCGAGCCTCTGAAGGACGATCAGCAGCTGAAGCTGGCCGTGAACAACTACCGCTTCTCCTCCGCCGTCAAGGCCATGGTGGGCGGCGACGAGGCCAAGGAGTGGGAGTCCTCCCAGTCCATCCGGGATATGCTGGTGGAGTACCTGGCCGAGAACGACCCCCTGGTCCCCGCTGTGGACAACAACTGGAAGATCGTGGGCGTGGACCTGAAGCTGGACGACCCCGCCCGGGCCGCCTACATTGAGAAGATCAACGCCGGCGAGCTGGCCACCCCCTACAACAAGGCCATCAACCTCAACGAGGCCAACAACGTCATCGTGGACGGGGCTGTGAACAGCGCCGCCGATCACGACGCCGTGGCCGCCACCCAGGGCACCGGCATCGCCCACAGCTTCCGTCTCCGTGACCTGGCTGTCATTCTGAAGGGCACCGACGCCGCCTTCAACGTGGACTGGAACAACGAGACCGCTCAGGTGGTCATCACCAAGGGCGGCGAGTACACCGCCGAGCCCCTGCCCGCCGCTGACGAGACCGCCGAGTTCTCCTACGGCAAGCTCACCGTGCTGGTGGACGGCCAGGCCGTGGAGGTGGATGCCCTGCTTCAGGGCGGCAACTACTACATCACCGCCGAGGGCCTGAACGCCATCCTGGGCACCCAGGCCGTCACCACTGAGGGTATTCTGACCCTCTCCGCCAAGGACGTGGCCGCCACCGGCGTGGCCGGCTAAGTCAAGGCGACAAAAAAGCTCATAGGCACAACAAGGCCCCGGACCGCATCAGCGGTCCGGGGCCTTGGTTTACTCTGCTGAAATGCCGGTCCTTCCCAAATCAGGCGTGGACCAGATACCAGGTGGTGTTGAAGCGGCAGGCGTAGTAGCCCTCGCCCATGTCCTTGATCTCGTCGTAGTAGATGTTGTCCTTGTAGTAGCGGATGGCGTAATCGGTGAAGCCGATCTGGTCGTTGCCGTAGGCCACCACGGGCTTGCCGTTCTCCTGGGCGATCTTGATGAAGGAGTAGGCGGAGAGGGCCTCCTCCTCGGTGCCGTAGATGGGCTCCACCACCACGGCGTCGTCATAGAACAGGCCCCACTTCCCGTTTACCTGGAAAGAGGTGTAACTGCGGCCGGAGACGGGCTTGAACTCGTTGACCGCCTGGCAGAAGGTGCCGTCGGGCAGGTAGAAGGTGCCGTCCTCCATCTTGGCGGAGCGGTGGTTGCTGCCCTTGGGGGAGACGACCTTCCCCGTGTTGGTGTCGATGATCCAGGGATACTCGCTGTGGTACTCGTTGATCATCACGGTGCCGTTGGCATTGATGTTCTTGGCGTTCAGCCAAATGCTGTCCTCGTTGGTGTTGAAAACGGCGACGATGCCGGTGACATCGGCCAGGGTGCAGGTATAGCGGAAGCCCTCTTCGGTGGAGGGATCAATGCTCAGGGCGTAGCCCCCGGCGATGGGGGTGCGGTCGGAGAAGGCGTCGGTCTTAAAGTGGTGCTCACCCAGACCGAGGATGATGCCGTTCTCCCCGGCCAGAGCCTGCTGGTCGCCGTACTCCAGAACGGCAAGAGACTCATTCTTATAGAGCCGGATGGAGTCATAGAGATAGTCGGTAATGACGGTGCCCCGGTTGGCCAGGGCGTACTTGTTGCCAGACTTCACCGCCACCAGGGGGCTGCCGTCCTGGGTGGTGGGGGTGCCGTCGAAGTGGCCCACCTTGGCGCCGGACATGTCAAAGACATCCCAGTCGTTGTCCTTCACCTTGGCAAAGATGTTGACCCCGTTGGTCATCATGGAATAATACAGGTAGTCGCTCTTGACCTGGCCGTTGACCACCACAGCGTACTTGCCGTCGCTGAAGACGCTGGACTTGGTAAGGAATAGGCCGAACCGGTCCTCCTTGATGCTGGGGCCGGAGAGCACCACTGTGCCGTTGGTGTTGATAAGACCGGAGCCGTCCTCCAGCCGCACCACGGCGTAGCCGTAGGGGGAGAAGTCCTCGGCCCCACTGTACTGGGCGGCGATCTTAACGGTGCCGTTGCCGTCCATGTAGCCGTACTTCTTGGTCGTCTGGTCCTGGAAGCGCATGAGCCCGCAGGACATCTTTGTCACCTTGCCGCCGGGGATCTCGGGGGCCACCCGCTGGCTCATGGGGGTGAGGGACAGGGTCTTGCGCAGGCTCACGTCGGCGCACCGGGCGGCGATGGCGGCCACCTCAGCCCGGGTGATGTAGGCGTAGGGCTGGAACATGCCGTACTGGTCGCTGCCGGTGAAGATACCGGCGTTGTAGAGCTTAAAAATGGCCCCGCTGCCGTCGGTGGAGCCGGACACATCGGGCAGCTCGCTCACCGCATTGATGGCGTTCCAGGCGGCATCAGGGAGGGCGGCGGCCATAATGGCGGCCATCTCGGCCCGGGTGGCGTTGCGGGCGTAGTTGTCAAACTGGCCCTTTGCGATGATGCCCTTCTGGATGCAATAGTTGGCCCCGTTCTCCCGCCAGTCGCTGGAGGTGGTGGGGATAGTGCCGTCCCCGCCGTTGTAGATGTTGTGCATCCGGGCGGCGATGGTCAAAGCCTCGGCCAGGGTGAACATCCCCTGGGGAGAGAAGGTGGTAGTGCTGCTGCCGTTCATCAGGCCCAGCTCGTAGGCGTCCTTGACGGAAGCGGCGTACCAGTCATTTTCCTTCACGTCGGTGAACTGACCGGGGGTGTAGGTCTTGCTCCGGCTGAAGCCGGCGGCGGAGGCCCCGGTCACCAGCAGCCCCGCCGTCATGGTCAGGGCCAGCAGCCCTGACAAAAGTCGCTTTTTCATGCTCATATTCTCTCTTCCTCCTCGCATTTTGGCGGTGTTCCAGGTCCTTCCGCCCTATCGGAGATATTATAATACAGGGCTATGGATATATCAAGTCCGACTTGGGCGGGCAGTTGGCCCATCTGCTCCAGCCCTCTTTTTTCTCTTCCTCCGTTTACAATCGCCCCCAATTCCTGTATAATATTCCACAGGCGGTCAGACAACGTCTGCCCGCTGGGCTGCCGCCCCTCCGCCCTACGGACGGCTGTGAGACAATAAAGAAATCTTTTGAAAAGGGGTTTCCCCAATGTAATATTTCTTATCAATAATAACAAAATGTATTTAAAAATGGAGGGACACCCCATGCCCAAATATGAAAATGAGATCACCCGCCGCCGAACCTTTGCCATCATCTCCCACCCCGACGCCGGCAAGACCACCCTGACGGAAAAGTTCCTGCTCTACGGCGGAGCCATCGCCCAGGCCGGCCAGGTGAAGGGCAAGAAGAACGCCCGGGCGGCCACCTCGGACTGGATGGAGATCGAGAAGCAGCGTGGCATTTCGGTGACCAGCTCTGTCATGCAGTTCCAGTACGAGGGCTACTGCGTGAACATCCTGGACACCCCCGGCCACCAGGACTTCTCCGAGGACACCTACCGCACCCTCATGGCCGCCGACTCCGCCGTCATGGTCATCGACGCCGCCAAGGGCGTGGAGGCCCAGACCCGAAAGCTGTTCAAGGTCTGCGCCATGCGGGACATCCCCATCTTCACCTTCATCAACAAGCTGGACCGGGAGGCCCGGGACCCCTTTGAGCTCTGCGAGGAGCTGGAGCACGAGCTGGGCATCGAGACCTGCCCCATGAACTGGCCCATTGGCTCGGGCAAGGAGTTCCAGGGGGTCTACGACCGGCAGAAGCACGCCATCATCCACTTTACCAGCAACGGCGGGGCCAAGGCAGCCACCGCCACTCAGGTCTCCCTGGAGGACAGCGGGCTGGACGAGCTCATTGGCCAGCGGCTCCATCAGCAGCTCAACGACGATGTGGAGCTGCTGGACGGCGCCGCCGCCGAGTTTGATTTGGAGAAGGTCCGCCACGGCAAGCTCTCCCCGGTGTTCTTCGGCTCCGCCCTCACCAACTTCGGCGTGGAGCCCTTCCTGGAGGGCTTTTTGCAGATGACCACCCCCCCCCTGTCCCGGATGGCCGGGGAAAAGGTGGTGGACAGCATGGACGAGGACTTCTCCGCCTTCGTCTTTAAGATCCAGGCCAACATGAACAAGGCCCATCGGGACCGCATCGCCTTCATGCGCATTGTCTCCGGCAAGTTCGAGGCGGACAAGGAGGTCTACCACGTCCAGGGGGGCAAGAAGCTACGGCTCTCCCGGCCCCAGCAGCTCATGGCCGCCGAGCGGGAGATCATCGAGGAGGCCTACGCCGGGGACATCATCGGCGTATTTGACCCGGGCATCTTCGCCATCGGGGACACCCTGTGCGCCCCGGGCAAGAAGTTCCAATTTGACCCCATCCCCACCTTCGCCCCTGAGCATTTCCGCCGGGTGCGGCCCCTGGACACCATGAAGCGCAAGCAGTTCCTCAAGGGGGCCGAGCAGATCGCCCAGGAGGGCGCCATCCAGATGTTCAAGGCCCCCTACACCGGCATGGAGGAAATTATTGTGGGCGTGGTGGGCACCCTGCAATTCGACGTGCTGGAGTACCGGCTGAAAAACGAGTACGGGGTGGACATCTTCATGGAGGGCCTGCCCTACGAGTACCTGCGGTGGATCGACACCGCTGACGGCGAGCCTGCCAAGGAGGAGGACCTCATCCTCGGCACCGACACCAAGCTGGTGGAGGACTTCAAGGGCCGGCAGCTGCTGCTGTTCGGTTCCCGTTGGGCGGTGAACTGGACGAAGGAGCGCAATCCCCAGCTCACCTTCTCCCCCTTCAGCCAGGCGGGAGAGGACGAGGCATAAAAAGAATAGGGACCGCCCCGAGGATACTCCCGGGGCGGTTTCTTTGTGGGCGCCGGCCCCGATTTCCATTGATTTGTTGTGTCTTGTAGGGGCGGCCTGTGGCCGCCCGAGGGCGTGAAAAGGCGGCGGGAGAGGTGGGGGGACCTCTTCCGCCGCTTTCTTTGTGTTTTCCTCCATGGGTGGAGGTGTTTTTATGAGCAAGACGACAAATTATCAGCTGACCATATGGGATTATGGGGATGAGGATTTCACCCCCGGACAGGTGCGGGAGGACCTGGCAGAGAACTTCACCGCCCTGGACGGGGCGCTGAAGGCAGAGGAGACCATCCGGGCAAAAGCCATCAAGGAGCTGGTGGTGGTAGGAACCTATATGGGCAACGGAGAGGCCTCCCAGACCATCCAGTTGGGGTTTACGCCCCGGGCAGTGTTTGCGGTGAACTCGGAGGGGAAAATTTCCGATAATTACCGCTGCTATGCAGGCTTGGTGGTAACAGGGCACAATATGGTCAACAGCCGGGACGAAGAGATTTTGACATTGACCGGCAGTGGTTTCACCGTCTATTACATGAGTGACTCCAATTCCATGGTCCCTCGAACCAATGACAAGAATACTGTCTATAACTACGTGGCCCTGCGGTAGGGGACAAAAGGACCCCGGACGATCGCTCGTCCGGGGTCCCCATTGTTTCAGGCAATCAACGATCCGTGAAAATTACTCCAGGATGTCCTTCTTGTTGGAGGTCTCCACGAAGATGGCCACGATGACCTTGTTGCCCTTGGTATCGGTGGTGGTGACGATGGCGGCATTCCGGTGACCGGTCACGGAGTCAAAGCCATTGACGCCAATGTCACGGCCCAGCTCGCTGTCGTCGGCGTTGACATACACGATAGTGCAGTCATCGTCCAGGGCGTAGGTGCTCTGGCTGTTCTCAACGCCCTCCCAGCTCTCATCAACCTTCGTAACCGTGTGGAAGAAGGTCAGGGTGTTGTCGCCGTCGTTGAGCTCCTTCACATACATGTCGGTCAGCTCGTAGTTGCCGGTGGCATCCACGAAGTCCTTCTTAAAGATGGTGATGTCCTTGGTCTCGTAGATCTCGTCAGAGACAGGCTCGAAGGAGACCAGCTTGCCGGTGAACTTGTCCTGCTTGGCGGTGAAGAGCAGAGTGAACTCCTCCTCGTTGTTCTTCACGGTGTACTCGAAGTAGGAAGTGCCATCCCGCTTGGTGGTGCCAGCGTAACCGGTGACAATGCCGTAAACGGTGTTGTCAGTGGCGCCGGGGGCATTCTTGTTCAGGTCGGCGAACACGGCCACGACCTTCTTGTCGCCGTTCAGAACGTAGGTGCAGCTCACATTCTCCAGGCTGTCCAGGTCACGGATGTTGTAGGTCTTGAACTTGTAAGCACCGTCGTCCTTGCCAGCATCAGTGCCGTTGTTAATGGTGGTGGCGCTGGTCTCGGCAAACAGCACGCAGTTGGCAGTGGTGACAGCGCCGTCGAAGGCCTTGGTCTTCTGGACGTAGTCAGCAGTGCTGGGAGTCTCGTAGGAGGCCTTGATGGTCACGGTAGCGTCAGAGGTCTTGCCGCTCCAGACAACGATGTCGCCCACATTGTAGTCGCCAGCAGAGGTGGCCTTGTTACCGTCCACATCCTTGCTATTGTCGCCCACGGTGATGACGGTCTTGGTGCCCTCGCCGTCCATAACCTGCAGCTGCAGGGCGTTGAACACGCCGTTGGTCTTGCCGTCAGCCTTGACAGCAGTGACCACGGAGTAGTTGGTGGCGGCCTCGGAAATCATGACGGCAGCGCCCACATAGCCGTTGACCATATACAGGTCGAACTCCTCGCCGATGTCGTCGCCGTCAAAGGCGGTGGTGACGCTCTCACCGGGAATGGCGTTGAGCATATTGGCGGCGCCGTGGATCTTGTAGGTCTCGCCGTCCAGCTTCACGTTGGTCTGATCCTTATAGCCCTTGACCTCGCCGGTGACCTTCTCGGCCTCCTCCACGATGGTGTAGGACAGGTCCTCATCGATGTCGGCGTACAGGGTGGTGACCACGACCACATCGCCCTTGGCGATGCCCTCGTAGATCTCATTGTCGTCGATGTCAATGGAGCCCACGCCGTTGTTCATGCTCACCTTGTCGCTGTTCTTGGCAGTGACGGCAGCGATCTTGGACTCGGTGACATAGACGGTCATGATCTTGCCGTCCTCGGGATCGGTAACAGCCTTGATGGCGTCGCCGGTCTTGTCCTGAAGAGCGGTGGTCAGAGCGCTGTTGGCGGAAGAGGTGCCCTTGGAGGACAGATCCTCCTTGGTGTCCAGACCGTAGTTGATGATCACATCAACAGTATCCTTGGCGTCATACTTGGTGCCGCCGATGTTGATCTGGGCCTTGGTGCTCTTGTTGTCCTTCACATCGCCCTTGATAGCGGTGATGACCTCAGTCCGGCCAGTGTTGAACACACCGTAGATGGTGTCGTTCTTATCGGGCTGCTTCTTGGAGCCGGACTTGCCGTCCTTGAAGATGACCTTGACCTGCTCGCCGATGTTGGCGATGTCGAAGTCGTAGGGGAACTGAGCCTTGTTGGCCCTCACATCGTCATCGGCGGTGTCCAGCTTGCCCTCAACGGCAATGTAGCCCTTGTTGCTGGCCTTGCCGGTGTTGTAGTTGCCGACGAAGGTGCCGACCCAGGTGTAGGCGTCGAAGTACTTGTTCAGGAAGGTCTCGTTGCTCAGAGCGTAGTTCCAGCTGATCTCGCCAGTGGAGACCACCTTGTCGTAGGTGGTGGTCATGATCTTGGCCTCGAGAGCGTTGTAGGCCATCTGAGCGGTGTTGTCACGGGACAGGCCCACGGAAGTATCAATGTTCTTGATCTCCTCGTACAGCTTAGCCTCGTTGGCACGACGGTTGACATTGATCTCCCAGTCAGCGCCAGTGAACTCGAAGATGTTGCTGTCGTAGCCCATGGCCACCAGCAGCATCTTGGCGGCGGCAGCGCCGGTCACAGGCTGGTCGGGGCCGAAGGTGCCATTGCCCATGCCGGCGATGATGTTCATGCTGGCACAGTACTCAATGTAGGGACGGGCCCAGTGGTTGGCAATGTCGCTGAACATGGCATTGTTGGCAGAGCCCAGGGTGGGGTCAACACCGCCGTTGAGCATGACGCAGATGATCTTAGCCATCTCGGCACGGGTCACGGTGGCGTTGGGGTCGAAAGCGCCGGTGTCCTTGCCCTTGAGCACGCCCAGGGTGGACATGACGTTGACGGCTTCGGTGTGGGTGATCTCCTCGCCGTCGGTGAAGTCCACAGCGGAAGCGCCGACGACCATGGTGCCAACAAGCATCACGGAAGCCAGAGCCATGCTGAGGACCCGCTTGAGGTTCTTCATTGGATATTCCTCCTATTTTTTATTTGGATCCGGTTCGTCATATCCCGCTCACGTCTTGAAAACACTGGCTTTTCCAAGGCGCAAGGGGCGTATGACGCCCCTAACACCCCCAAAAAACGTACCCAAAAGCGCAAAAAAGCCCCGGGAAAGCCCATTTCCCGGGGCATAAAGTGACCTTGGTAGACATTTTGGTAGACACCATATTCTGGAAATGTAATCAACCCCTTGCGTCCCAACCACTCCCGCCAATTTTTTGGTAGACATTTGGTAGACATGAACTCCCCACAACATTTTTGCGGGGCGAAAACCTGGGCCGCCCCCATGGGAAAACCGTGCATACTTTGCAAAAAATCCCCGGCCTTGCGCATTGCAAGACCGGGGCAAAAAATTAAAATAGGCGGCCGCTCAACGTCAGGAAAATTAAATTGAGCAAGCTCAGGGATGTTGTTATAGGAATTCACCGGAACAACTTATATCCCCAGTGTCCGTGTATGCTGCACTTAACCAATTTACGCTCTCTTTCAAAACCTGCCAAAATTCGATTGGCCGTGGCCGGCGACACACCGCACAGCGCCCGGACGTCGGCATTCATGATATAGTCATGGGTTTGCAGAAACTCCTCGACCAACCTCCACCGCATTGTCGCCTTGTCTATCTTTCCATCGCTCATTTCATCACTCGTTTTGATGGCGTCAATGAGCGATGCTTGGATGGCCGAAAGCATAAACTCAATAAAAATCGTAGATGCTCCGGCATTGTTAGAAGCGTTGATGGCCTCGTAATACTCCTGCTGCCGGGCATAGACCATGGACTCAACCGGGAGCCATGCGAAGGTGGGGTTCCATTGGGAAAGCAACAGCGTATGCCACAGCCTCCCCACCCGGCCATTGCCGTCGGCGAAGGGATGGATCAGCTCAAACTCATAGTGGAATACACAGCTGCGGATGAGCATATGCACATCGCTGTCCCTGACCCAGGCCAGAAGCCCTGCCACCAAACCCGGCACATATTGCGGCAAGGTGCCAAAGTGAAGCACATTGCCGCCCTGGTCGACCACCCCCACGGGGCGGGAGCGAAACACGCCGGACTCTTCCACCAAGGCCCGTGTCATAATGCTGTGGGCCGTCAACAAGTCATCCACTGAGTAGGGATCCAGTTCATCCAGCCGCTGGTAGATCTCATAGGCGTTTTTGACCTCGGCAATATCCTTGGGCGGGGCCAGCACCTGCTTGCCATTCAGAACGGCGGTGACCTGCTCCAGACTAAGGGTGTTCTGCTCAATGGCCAGAGAGCCGTGGATGGTGCGGATACGATTGGCCCGGCGCAGAGTAGGGCTGGCAGACAGGCGTTGGGTGGAGGTGAGCCTGCCGATCAGCTCCGCAATTTCCGCCACAAGGTCGATCATTTTGTTCGTGATTTCAAAAGGCGGCTGTTTGTTCTTCATAGAGCCTCCCAAACGAAATATGATACCAAAATTATATCACATTTTGCGGCGAAGGCAATACATCTCTCATTTCATCAATCAAAATTCTGGAGATGGGGCTTTTATTGGGGCGCATGGGCATAAAAAGGCGCCGGGGAAACTGGGGGCGTTTCTCCGGCACTTTTTTGGGGTTTTTCTCCATGGGTGGAGGTGGTACTTTTGAGTAAGACGACAAATTATCAACTGAACCTGTGGGACTATGGGGACGAGGACTTCTCCGCCAAGCGGGCCCGGGAGGATCTGGCGGAGAACTTCACCAAGCTGGACGAAGCCCTGAAAAAGGGCCTGGTGGACCTGAAAACGCTGCTGACGGCGCTGGAGACAAAGGTGGACACCAAGTCCGAGATGATCATCGGCACCTACGTGGGCATCCGGGAAACGTCCAGCCAGGTCAGCCGCCAGATGGACCTGGGCTTCCGGCCCAAGGCAATTCTCTGGGGCTACATAGAGTCTCTCAGCTTCAGCGTTCTGGCCATTGACAAGACGTTCCCGAACACCCGGTGGATCACCATCAACGACCAGGGCTTCATCCTCACCCACGGGCCCAATATGACGGACCGAAAGGGGGAGTCTTACATCTACCTGGCCTTCCGTTAAGTTAGCTCCCGCATCTGCCGGAGAAACGCTTCATTTTCCGGGGAGAGGGCCACAGGCCCCATCCGCCCCTGGTTGAGCGACAGGAGCCGGTCATAGGTCTCCAGGCACTGCCCGGCAAACCAGGCGGGGTCCTCCACCGCCCCCGAGGCAAAGACCGCTTCATAGATGGCAAACTGCTCCTGCCACGCCGCATCGGAGGAGGCCTTCTGCTCCAGCCCCTCCCGGGAGGCGGCGAAGAAGTCCTCCCACTCCCCCCGGGGGAGGTAGTGGTACAGGGCCAGCTGGCTGTTGATCTCGTAGTCGCCCAGCGTTCGCAGCCGGGCGGCGTACGCCCCGGCCCGCTGGCCGTACACGCCCTCCACCGTGGCGGCGTTCACCGCCAGGTCCAGCTTGTACTGGGCCCAGCCATAGGCATCCATCCGGGCCAGGCTGTCCATGGAGCTGGCGTACTGGGGGCGGGTGCCGGCCTTCATTTCGGCGTACTGTTTAGCGGCGACCACATGGCCGCCCATCAGCCCGCCGCCCACAAGGGCCAGGGCGCAGAGAGCCAGGCCGGCCACCCTGCCCGCCCGCTTCCCGGCGAGCTTCTCCACCGGCCGGGCAAAGCGAACACAGATGGCCCCCAGCAGGAGCAGGCAAATGAGCTGATAAAAGCTGAAGGACCACACGGCCTCCACGCCGGCGTGGAGGGCCATCATGGCAAGGCAGGCCCCAAGAGCGGGCAGGAGGGGATCGACCTCCTCCTGCCTGCGGCCCTTCCAAAGAGCCAGAGCCGCCAGGGCCAGCATGGCCACAAAGGCCCCCAGGCCCAAAAGGCCCATTTCAGCCATGACCTGGATGTAGTGGTTGTGGACATACATGCTCTCGTAGTAGAAATCCTGCACGGCGGTGACCAGCTCCTCCACGCAGCCAAGGCCGCTGCCGATGAGGGGGCTGCGGGCAAAAATTTTCAGCCCGTCCCGGAAGAATTCCAGCCGCTGGATGGCGTTCTGGTTAGCCCAAAGGCCTTGAATGCGGTTGGCCACAAAGGAGGGAAACAGGGGATAGCCCAAGGGCACCTTCTGCCCATCTGACAGAGTCAGCCTTTCCAGCCTGGCCCCCTGGGGGGCCGTGAAATTAAAGTAGACCACCCGGCTGTCCTCGGGGACGGCGAAGTCCGCCTCCTCCAGGGGCCCCTGGTACAGGGTCTCGCTGGTGTGCATGACGGTCTGCCGGGTGTTCTGGCTTTCCACGGTGACATGGACCGGCCCGCCGTCCCACTGGGCGGCCACCTGATAGCTCCCCCCGGAGGGATAGACGGAGCGGCGGAGGGTCTCTCCGGGGTCGAGGGCAACGCCCCCGGTCCAGTTATAACCCAAAAGCACATAGGCAAGGGCGGCCAGCACCACCCCCGCCGTCACCGCTGCGGCCGTTCTGCCCCGACCGGCAGGTCGGAAGACTCTTTGCAGCCCCCAGAGGGCCACGCCCCCCGCCGGGCCGGCCAGCAGGGGCCAAAGTCCCACAAGCCCCGCCCGGCCCAGGAAGGGCAGGACGGCAAAGGCGAGAGCGAGGGCCAGAAGGGCGGTCTCTGCCAAAGTGACCAGCAGAGAAAACCGCTTCTCCCCCGGGGTGAGGAGCAGATACAGCACCACAGCGGCGGCAAAGGCGGCCATGCCGCCCAGGCTAAAGGCCAGCAGGAAGCCCAGGGTGTTGCACATGGTCAGCCCGGCGGCCCAGAGCCGCTCCTTCCCGGTCTCCGAGCTTTGAAGCAAGGAGACAGAGAGGAAAATGCCCAGGGCCAGCAGGCCAGCCAGAGCGTTGGGGTTGCCGAAAATGCCGGTGATGCGGACGCCGACCTCATAGCCGGTGGACATGAGGGCGTATTCTCCCCCCAGCCGGTCTATCAGGGCCAGCAGGGGCCGGGAGAGCAGCCCCGCCGAAGCGGCGTCCACGCTGAGCAGGGACACAAGGGCGCAAAGGGCGGCCACCGCCCCGCACAGCCGGTCCACCGCCCCCTTTTCCAGCCGGGCCAGGACCAGGCCAAAGGCGCAGAAGGCCGTCAGGTACTTGGCCCACTCCCCCACGGCCACCCAGCCCCACTTGGAGGAAAGCCCCGCCGCCAGAGCCAGCAGGAAATAGGCCCCCACGGCCAGGGCAAGGGGGGAAAGCCGCTGGCGGAGGGTCTCCGCCGGCTTTTTGCCCAGGGCGAACAGGGCCAGGGCAGCTGCGGCAAGGAGGGAGACAGGCTTGTCCAGCCCGCCACCCTGGAGAAGGACCACCGCCGCCAGAAGCAGGGGAAGCCCTGCCAGGGGCCAAAGGGATTTGCTGCGGCTTTTCTTATTCATGGGAATACCTCACTTTTTGACAGGGTGGGGGAGCCGGGGACATCATCCGCAAGGGCCCGCAAAAAACGGGCCTTTGCGGACAATGTCCCCGGGGCCGAAGCCCCGGGGACACCTGTCGCATTGAAATTTGTGGCTTACATCAAGGGGCAGTCAATTACCGGATGATGTAGATGGTGCCAGCCACGCCATAGCCATCCTCAGTGTTCTTGCTGTTGGCACGGACCATGATGATCTTGGCGTTGTTGGTCTTGTCGCCCCGATCGGTGGCGGTCTTGTCGAAGGCCAGATCGTCAGCGGAGCCCTCGAAGATCTTGTCCTCGGTGGTGCCCTCAACGATGATAAACTTGGTGTCGTTAGTGAGGGTCAGAGTGTCCTCGCCGCTGGCATCATCCTCGGTGCCGACAACCATACCAGTAACGTTGCCGTTCTTGACCAGGGTCAGGTTGGCAGCGTCAGCATAGTACTTGTCACCAGCAGAAGTGCCGTCCAGCAGATCGGCATCCAGGGCGCCGTTTGCCAAAACAACATCATCGCCGGCGTACAGGCCCCGGGTCACGGTCAGAGAGTCACCCTCGCCCAGGCCGCTCAGCTCCAGAGCCTCGTTGTACTCGCCGTCCACCAGGGCAGCCACGGTGTAGATCTTGTCGCCCTTGGCGTTCAGCTCCACAGTGACCTGCTTATCCAGAATGTAGATGCTCTTGTTGACAGTGGGAGCACCATCAACAACGACCACGAACTCGGCAACGCCGGTGTCCTTGGCGATAAAGGCATCAACAGTATCCTTCATGGTGGGCACGTTGGCAATGCCAGTGTAGGGAGTGTAGTTGCCAGCGTTGTCCTTGACCAGGAAGATGGTCTTAGAGTCAGCCTTGACGCCGCTCTTCAGGGTAGCATTGCCCTGGATGATGTTACCATTGGTCAGGCTATCGGTAGCACCAGCGGCCAGAACGGTCAGCTTGTAGTCGCCGTCGCTCTCACTGTACTTGAAGATCTGGCCGTCGAAGGTGGCGGGATCCAGGGTCTGATCCTTGCCAATGTAAGCGGTCAGCTTCTCAGCAGCGTTAGCAGCGCCCACCTTGTAGGTATTGCTGCCATCCTTGACGGAGACGATGTTGATGACCTTCTCGGTGCCGTCGGCAAAGACAGCACGGGCACGGGCACCGGTGATGTCGCCCACGTTCTCGATGGCGTACAGGAAGGCGTAGCTGGTGGCAACCTCAGCGCCGGAGGTGTAGACCACGTAGCCGGAGGCGTCCAGGTACAGGGTGACCTCATCGCCCACGTTGGTAGCGGCCTTCAGAGTGGCGTTGCCGTCAGCATCGCAGTTGGTAGTCAAAGCGGAGCGCTTGTAGTGCTCGCCGTCCACAACGATCTCGTTGTCGCCGATCTTCTTGCTGACAACGCTGTCAACGGTCTCCAGCTTCTCGACAAAGTAGGTGTCGCTCAGCTCAAAGAAGGAGATGAAGTCGTCCTTGGCAATGTCCTCAACGCCGATAACGTTCTCGAACTTCTCAGCGGAGATGGCAGTGGTGCCAGCGGGATAGGCAGACTTGGCAGCCACAGTGATGTAGCCCTTGCCGCTGTTGCCCTTCTCGTTGTAGGTGGTGACCTGGCCGATGGCGGGGGTCTTGATCATGATGTAATCGGCCACGCTGTCGCCATTGTTGTCGATAACCTCGATGATCTTGCCGTTGGCAGTAGCAGCCTGCAGGGCGTCCACATCGGCAATAGCAGTGGTGGACAGGTAGTTCAGGTACACCTCAACATCAGAGTCGATGGAGGCAACCTTGATGCCGGCGCTCTCGACGTCGTTCTGGAAGGTCTTGGCCTTGGCAGAATTCTTGTCAGAGTTGACGGTGTAGATGTTGTTGACATCAGCCAGCATGGGATCGCCATAGACGGTGTTGTACACGCCGCCGGTCTTGGTGTCAGCGATGATGATCTTGACAGCCTTGCCCAGCAGGTCCAGATCAACGGTGCCCTTCACGGTCATGGACTGGTTGATGGTCTCGTCATCACACAGGAAGGCCTTGATCTTGAACTCGCCAGCCTTGGCGCTACCGACGACACCAGCGTACTCGTTGGCCTCGACAACAGCGGTATACACATGAGCGTTGTACTTAGCGCTCAGGATGGTGGCGCCGTCCTTCTTGTACTCCCAAGTGATCTCACCGTTGGTGATGGTCATGGAGGGGGACTTCACCATCATGTGATCCTGCACGCCGTTGTAGATCATCTGGGCGGCAGCGTCACGGCTCAGGGGAGCGTTGGGATCGATCTTCTCGATGCCAGCGTACAGCTTGTTGGGGGTGGCGTTGTTGGCCTCGGTGTTGACAGCGATGGCCCAGTCAGCGCCGGTGAAGTTGAACACGGTGCTGTCGTAGCCCATGGCCACCAGGACCATCTTGGCGGCCTCGGTGCCGGTCACCTTGCCCTCGGGGTCGAAGATGCCGTTGCCACGGCCGTTGATGATCTTCAGGTTGGAGCAGTACTCGATAAAGCTCTCAGCCCAGTGACCCTTGATGTCGGTGTAGGTGGGGGTGGCCTTGGTGCCCAGGACGGGAGCAGTGCCGCCGTTCAGGGCGACAGTGATCATCTTGGCCATCTCGGCACGGGTAACAGTGCCCTCGGGGTCAAAGCTGCCATCATCCTTACCGTTGATGATGTTCAGCGAGACCATGGTGTTGACGGCTTCGGTGTGGGTGATCTCCTCGCCGTCGGTGAAGTCCACAGCGGAAGCGCCGACGACCATGGTGCCAACAAGCATCACGGAAGCCAGAGCCATGCTGAGGACCCGCTTGAGGTTCTTCATTGGATATTCCTCCTATTTTTTATTTGGACCTGGTTCGTCATATCCCGCTCACGCCCTGAAAACACTGGCTTTTCCAAGGCGCAAGGGGCGTATGACTCCCCTCGTCCACGGCTATCATACAACAGGTCAATTTCTTTGTCAATAAATCAGGATGGGATGTAATGAAACCGTAATATTGCGGCGGGTTTGTTACAGGGCGTGTTACATTGGGGGCGGGGGCCGGCTTTGATGTGCGCCGGGGGGCGGCGGGAGGTGGCGTGTGCCGAGGGCCTTTGCCGTGCGCCGGGGCAGGGCGGCGGGAGGTGGCGTGTGCCGTGCACCGGGGGTGGCCGGCAGGGACTTCGTAGGGGCGGCCTGCGGCCGCCCGGTCTTTTTATGGCACAACTCTGTTTTTGGTGCGGGAGCGGGCGGCCACAGGCCGCCCCTGCGCAGGACATGGGGCCCGCCGGGCAGGGCCAGGATAAGTATAATATATTATATAGGTAGAGCGCAAGAGGGTGTACGGTGACGTACACCTTTTTTATTTGGTTTTGACTTTTTATTTTGCGAGGGGAGGTTTGGGGCGGGATCGGGGCCGGCGGCTGGCTTTTGTGCGCCGGTGGGACGACTTGGGCAGGCTCCGGCCGCCCAGGACACCCCCTGCCCTGGGTGGCGTCTACCAAATGTCTACCAAAAAATTGGTGGGAGCGGTTGGGGCGCAAGGGGTTGATTGTGTTTCCAGAATATGGTGTCTACCAAAATGTCTACCAGGGTCACTTTATGCCCCGGGAAATGGGCTTTCCCGGGTCTTTTTTGCGTCTTTTGGGCACGTTTTTGGGGGGTGTTAGGGGCGTCATACTTTGCTATCGTGTCGCCTGCTCAGCGCAATGGCAAAGTATGATTCTCCAAGTCCAAAAACATTCGAGGAGGAATACCCCATGAAGAACCTGAAGCGTTTGCTCAGCCTGGCCCTCACCGGCGTCATGCTGAGCGGCATGATGGTCATGGGCGCCAGCGCTGCCTTCCCCGATGCTGACGAGATCGTCAACGTCGAGGCTGTCAACACCATGGTCGCCCTGGACATCATCAACGGCAAGGACAACGGGAACTTTGATCCCGAGGGCCTTGTCACCCGTGCCGAGATGGCCAAGATGATCGCCGTTGCTGTCAACGGCGGTGTGGCCCCCGAGTTCGGCGTGAAGACTGTCCCCAGCTTCACCGACATCAAGGGCCACTGGGCTGAGCAGTTCATCGAGTACTGCTCTGACATGAAGTACATCAACGGCCGTGGCAACGGCACCTTTGACCCCAACGGCAACGTGACCGGCGTCGAGGCTGCCAAGATGGTCCTGACCGCTCTGGGCTACGACGCCGAGGCTTATCAGCTGGTGGGCGCCGACTGGGCCATCAACGTCAGCGCCATCGCCAGCCGGACCTGCAAGCCCATCTCTCTGTATGAGAACCTGAACGGCACCAACCTGAACGCTCCCGCCACCCGTGACACCGCTGCTCAGCTGCTCTGGAACGGCCTGCAGAACTACACTGTGGAGTTCCAGCCCAACCTGACCATCGTTGGCACCGGCCTGAGCTACGGTTATCATCAGACCACCGAGACCCTCATCGCTCACGCCTATGGCGCCAAGATCGAGTTCGGCGTCATCGACAGCTTCGAGTACGATAAGGATGCCGAGGAGTTCACCTACACCGTCGATGCCAGCGACATCGAGGACGACAAGTTCTCCGCTGGCAGCACCTTCACCAGCAAGGAGGATCTGACCGGTCTGTACAAGCAGCAGGTCCAGATCGTCTACAAGCCCAAGAACAGCAAGGTGGAGACCCTCTACGGTGTCAACGCCCACAACAGCACCATCATGGGCACCGAGATCCTGGGCAACATCCCCGAGGTCGACGGCAAGAATGTCAAGGGCACCGATACCAAGATCAAGATCAACGGCACCACCTACCGGGTGAACGAGTCCCTGGCCGATCTGGCTGTGGTGGAGTTCGTCTATGACACTCCCGCCGACAAGGATCTGACCATTGACGACACCAACCTGGCCGATCTGACTGTTGATGAGACCAACCAGCACTTCACCATGAACATCATCGACCAGAATGGCGATGGCAAGGCTGACATCTGCGTTGTCTACCCCGCCTATGTGGCCAAGGTCAACTCCGTGGGCAAGACTTCCATCTCCACCACCGAGGGCACCTACAAGTTCGACGAGGCCGACATCTATGAGGATGCCGCCAAGGGCGACTGGGTCATCGTCACCAAGGCCATCAACACCGCTACCAGCGCTGCTGTTGTGACCAAGGCTGAGATCACCACCGAGATCGTGGACGAGGTCCGTGACAACGACGGTGATCCCGTCACCATCCGTGTGGACGGCACCTGGTACACCGATGCCACCGACACTGCTTACGATGATTGGAACGAGGACAACGAGTACGACCTGGTCATCTACAACGGCTATGTCTTCAACGCTGAGGCCACTGAGGAGGCCGTCACCGTCGACAACATCGCTCTGGCCGTCCGTGCTGACTCCGCTAACGACACTGAGGGCACCATCGACTATGGCACCCAGAAGGTGAAGCTGGGCTTCTCCGACGGCACCTCCAAGGTCGTCACTGTCATCAAGGTGGGCGACACCACCGTCGCTGACGGCGGCGTGGCTGTTGCCGGCACCCTGTACACTTACAGCGTCACCACCGCCGGCGAGTACAAGCTGACCGCTCTGGCCGACAAGTACACCACCGAGGCCGGTTACACCACCGTGGACACTCCCGCTAAGCTGGAGGACGGCAAGATGGGCAACGTTCGCTTCAACAGCAACTCCACCATCTTCGTCCTGCTCAACGACGGCACCTTCAAGGTCATTGACGGCGCCGATGTCTCCTCCTGGGCCAAGCAGGAGGCCGCTGCCTTCGACGGCGTGGAGCTGTACGCCAAGTCCGGCTCCTCCAACTTCAAGTATGTCACTGTCGGCGCTCTGAGCCTGGATAGCGACACCATGCCCAGCGAGGATGGCAGCCTGACCTACGGCTACATCACCACCAAGGGCTCCCGTGTCACCAAGAGCGGCACCACCTACGTCAAGGCTGTCGTCTGGACTGCTGACGGCGAGATGGAGATCCTGGCCAAGACCGTCAATGACGGCGACGAGGTCGATTCCAACACCGCCGTCTCCCCCTTCGCTGCCCGTAAGCTGGTCTCCTTCAAGGACCTGGGCAACGGCTATGTGGGCGAGCTGAAGGTGGTCGCCGAGGCCAAGACCTCTTCCGTCATCGCTTATGACGGCGACGACATCAGCTTCTTCGAGTCCGATGCCTACAACCTGACTCTCGACACCGACATCGTCACCATCTATGTCGACACCGAGAACCTGGAGGGCTATGAGGACGGCGCCATCCAGATCGCTGCTTACGACACCGACAGCGCCGATCGCAAGAGCTGGACTCCCAACACCATCTACGTCAAGGGCACCAACAAGGACGGCGACAATGTGGTCAAGGTCCTGGTCGTTGACGTGAACAACGAGATCTACAAGGGCACCGCTCAGAACGAGGGCGGCTACACCAAGGACTAATCTCCCTGGATAGCTGCAGCAATATCTGAGACCACCGCACCCCCGGACGGGTTTCCGTCCGGGGGTGCTTTTCTTCATCCGATGGCCAGATAGTAATATGTCTTTGCGTTGTAATTGAAGTAGTGATGGTTCACATTTTTTACCTCAAAGCCCTTGTCGCTCACCCGCCCGATCCAGCTGTCCTCTGTGCCGACAAAGACCGGGTGGCCGTCCAAGATCAGGCCGCCGTACTCCCCGCCGCCCTCCTGGCCCTCTATGACCACCACCTTGGGCCGAAAGCCCAGCCGGATGGCCTGGATGGCGTTGGTGTCGTTATAGGCCGCTTCTCCTGCAAAAACTCCTGTCACGATCTTGGGCCGGGCCAGCTCCTCCGCCTTCAGGGCGGCATCCACCTTGGTGAAATTGAGCTTCCAGTCCTCCCGCACCTTTTGAGGGCTGAAATCCTCATCTCCATAGTCCCACACGGTCAGCTGATAATTTGTCGTCTTACTCATAAAAACACCTCCACCTATGGAGGGAAACAGCCAAAAGGCGCCGGAAGAGGTACATCTACCTCTCCCGGCGCCTTTCTGCGTCTATTTGTCAGGGACTTGGCCGTCCCTCTTATTTCTCCTCGCCACGCTCCTTGGCCAGCTGGGCCAGCTTATCCTTCTTGAAGTACTTCTCCACTTCCTTCACCAGGTTCTCGGGGATCTCCCGCTTCACCGGGAACACGGCGGCGTTGACAAACCGCTCGATGAAGAAAATGGCGAACTCGGCGTTATAGTGGAGCTTCTCGGCGCTCATAAGGGGCATGAGGTCATAGCGGGTGTGGATCTCGCCGGCCTTGGTGCCCCGGCTCAGGCCCACAGAGGGAATACCCTGCTCGGCAAAGGGGGCGCTGTCGCTGGAGTGGATGCCCACCCGGACCATGCCCACGGGGTAGCCCGCCTCGTTGGCGATGGCCTCGGCAATGGCCTTCAGGTCGTCGCCGCCGGTGATGAACAGGTTGTTGCTGCCCAGAATGGTGCCGTTCATGTCGAAGTTGAAGCAGAAGCGGATGCCCTTCACAAGCTCGGGGTTCTTCTCCACGTAGGCCTTGGAGCCGTAGAGGCCCTGCTCCTCGCTGCCGCACCAGACAAAGCGCATGGTCCGCTTGGCGGGGTGGTTCAAAAAGTGCTCGTAGAGGTACATCAGGGTCACGGCGCCGCTGCCGTTGTCCCAGCTGCCTGTGCCCACGGTGACGCTGTCATAGTGGGCGGTGAGGACGATGTCCTCGCCGGGGTGGCTCTCGGTGCCCTCCACCACGGCCAGCACGTCCCGGGAGGTGGTGTCAAAGCTCTTCTGCCGCAGCTCCAGCCGGACGGTCTCGGCCCCGTCCCGGAGCATCTCGTTGGCATCCTTGGAGCGGATGGTGAAGGTGGGGATGGCACCCACGGCCAGGAAGGTCTCCCGGGTGGCCAGGGAGATCAGATCGGTGGTACTGTCGTCCTGGTACCACTTGTCGGCGTTGATGACGATGATGGCCTGGGCGTGGCGGTCCCACAGGGCCTTATACATATCCCAGTCCAGGGGGTTGTTCACCAGCACGGCGCAGCCGGTCAGATCCTCCATGCCCAGGAAGCCGGCAGGGGAGTTGGCCTCCACATAGCGCAGGGCAAGCTCCACGCCCCCCTCGGGGAACTGGCCTGAGTGGCCCTTGGCCACGCACTCGATGGAGCGGGTGAAGGGAGCGGTGACGGTGATGGCCGCCTTCTCGATGGTGTAGGCGGGGATGGTGAAGTCCATGATCTCACCCTTGCCGCCGAAGCTCTCGATCTCGCCCAGCAGCAGCTTGGCGGCCTTCAGCTCGTCCTCAGTGCCGCCGAACCGGTTGAAGCTCAGCTTCTCCAGAAGCTGATACTGGTAGGTCTCACGGTTGTTCATACAGGTCCCTCCCAATCAAAAATTGATAAGTCAGTTATAACACAAAACGAAGGTTCATGCAAGAAAAGGGGCGGAATTTTTAGGAGCGACTTCCCACCCTGCACAAAAAAGCAGGGCCGCCCATGGCGGCCCTGCCTGATGTGTGACGGCCTTAGCCCTGAATGAACTTCAAAATCAGCTCCACCGTGCCGTCAATGCCCAGCTTGGCGGTGTTGATGCACAGATCGTTCCATTCGGCGGCGCCCCACTTGCGGTCGGTATGGAAGCTGTAATAGGAGGCACGGGACTTGTCCATCTTCTTCAGGATGGCCTCGGCCTCCTTCCCGTCGGCGCCCTCGCCCCGGGCCATGATGTACTTGATCCGCCAGTCGTTGTCGGCGGTGAAGAACAGCCGCACCAGACCGGGCTGGTCCCGGAGGATATAGTCGGCGCAGCGGCCCACGATGACGCAGCTGCCCTTCTCGGCCACCGACAGTACGGCGTCCCGCTGGGCCTTGGAGGCCAGCTGCTCCACCGTAGAGCCGTGGACGCTGTTGAGCATATTCTGCTGCCCCATGACCAGGGAGTACAAAAAGCTGTTGGTGGGCTTCTCGTCATAATTCTGGAGGAACTGGTGGCTCAGCCCGCTCTCCTTGGCGGCCACGGCCAGAATTTCCTTATCATAATAATCGATGCCCAGTGCCTGGGCCACCTTCCGGCCGATCTCCCGACCGCCACTGCCGTATTGGCGTCCGATGGTGATGTAGATATTCTCCATCAAGCTCAACTCCTTCTTTCAGGGGGATATTGATTAGGTGCTATCCCCCCTTGTACCCCCATTATAACACATCCAACAGAAAATTGGAATGTTTTTTTGTCTTTTTTATAAATTTGTCCCATATGGGCTGGCACAACTCAGGCCGCCGGGGCGCTTTTTTCGCCAGAGGGGGCGCTTTTTCCTATTCCCCGGTTGATCTGGCAGCCCTCAACCCAGCGGGAGCCGGGTACAAAAAGGGCGGGTGTCCCCAGGGACACCCGCCCACATTGTCCTTTTCCGGCCGGTCTTACTCCTTAACGGCGGCCACCAGGGTGATCTCCACCTTGTAGGCGGGGCTCACCAGAGGGGCCTGGCAGCAGACCCGGGCAGGCTCCTTGCCGGGGACGACCCACTTGTCCCAGACGGCGTTCATCTCGGCCACGTGGCTCACATCGGCCATGTAGACGCTGGCCTGGAGGATGTGCTCCTTGTCCGAGCCGTTCTCGGCCAGGATGGCGTCCAGGGCAGCCAGGATGTCGGCGGTCTGCTCGGCCACAGAGCCGGAGGGGTCGCCCACCTGACCGGCGACGTAGATAACGCCGTTGTGGATGACGGCCTCGGAATAGCGGCCGTTGCCGTTCTTGCGAATGATGCTCATATTGTTTTCCTCCTGTTTTTCCCCAGCGGGGAGCTTTTCACATTTATTATAGCAGAGGTGTCAAGATAGCGTTGGCCATGCTCAGTCAAAGGCCAGGCCCAGATAGCCACCGCCCCCTGCCAGAACGGGCCGGGGCTTGCCGTCCAGGCTTTTCCACATGCCGAAGGCCACCCGCTCCTCTCCCTCCAGCCCGGTGGGCCGGGGGGTGCGGACCTGGCAGCCGGCAGCCGAAAAGGCCCGGGCAATGAGGGCCAAGGCCCGATCAGTGAGGGCGGAGTCTATCAGCAGCTCCTTCACCACCGCCCGGCCGTTCTCCATCTCCACGGCGGCGCAGCCGATGCACTCATCCACCGTCACCGAGCACAGATCCCCTCCCGAGGAGTGGCACAGGTAGCGCTGCAGCTCCAAAGCGGCGTCGGGATAGGCCACATGGGCCATGCCGGAGAGCCATTTCTCCCGCCGGCGGTTGTAGTCGGCGGCGGACAGGGCGGCGATGGCGCAGCCCTCTCCCACCGGGGGCAGGGCGGCGGTCTCCACCTCGGTGACATAGGTGGCAAAGCCCTCCCGGTAGCCCCAGCGCTTGAAAAAGCCCTGGTGCAGGCTCTCCTGGGCGGGGACGGTGCAGATACACCGGGCCCAGTGGGTCCGGGAGAAGTAGTCGGCGTAGTTCAGGATCTGTCCCCCCAGCCCCTTCCCCCGCCAGTCGGGGTGGGTACACAGGGCGTAGACATAGTCCAGCTTGGCCGGCTCGGCGTCGGGCTGGACCAGGGTGCAGGGGAGCAGGGTCAGAAAGGACTGGACCTCCCCCTCCTCCAACAGCACCTGGATCCGCTCCAGCGGGCAGGCCTCCAGAAAGCGGTCAATCAGGCTATCCCCGTCCCCAAAGACCAGTTTCCAGATCTCCCGGATGCGGGGCAGCTCCTCAGGGCGGGCAGCGTGCATTTGCAGCATGAAATATCTCTCCCTTACTTTTTCACCGCCATGAGCTTTTCCACCATCAGGTCGGGGTAGTAGGACTCCTTGGCCCGGCGCAGGCCCTCGATTCCCATGTCGTCCTCCCGGTTGAGGTACTTCACCTCGGGGTGGGCCTCCCGGACATGGCGGGCAAACTCCCGGTTGATAACGGCAAAGGCCCCCTGGAGCTCGCTGTACGCCTTCTCAAAGTGGACGTCAAAGGCATCACTGCCCAGCCGGTCCCCCATGGTGAAGGCCACCACCTGCCCCTCCACCCGGAGGATGCCTCCTTCCAGGCCCAGGGCCTCGAAGTTGTGGAAGGCCAGCAGAAGGGCCTTTTTCTCGTTGGAGATGTCCTCTTCCTCCCCGGCCCCCTCCCGGATGCGGCTGCGGCGGTCCCACTCGGCATCCATGGCCATGCACTCGTCCACGCTTGCCGCCGTCATGACCTCATAGGCCCAGTCGGGGTTGGCCTCCTCAAAGTGCTTGCAGTGGTTGCGCTTGCCGTGGAGCTTGCGCCCGGCCAGGTCGGCCAGCTTGTCCACCTCGTAGAGGTAGTCGTGGCCGTCCCGGTCGTCCACAAACTCAAATTGACCGGGGCGCAGGCGCTCCAGGGTGTCGGCCTCGGCCTGGGTCAGGCAAACCAGCTGGAAGGGTTCTCCCCGTTCTGCGGCATCCTGTTCCAGCTCGTCCAGCACGGCGGACAGATCCCCCTTGCCGGCGGGCCAGAGGTAGGCGCAGCCCCGGTGGCCCCTGAGCCGGCCAGTGAGGAACTCCCCGGTTTTGGCGATGGTGATGCAATAGCCCGGGGCCCAGGTAAAGAGGGTAGTGAAGTTATACTCGCAGGCCCGGTACTCCCCCTGGGCCAGGCAGGCGTCCACCCAGGGCTTGTCGGCCAGGGTGGGGGTGTGAAAGTCGATCATTGGGATATCTCCTTTTTGCCGGGATAGGTATCGCCCCTCACTGTTCCAGCTCGGACAGGGTGCCCTTCTCGTATTTCAGCTTTTTTACCGTGTTCTGGGTCCCCTTGACGATCTGGTCCATCCGCAGATCCTCAGTGACCCCGGAGATAAAGGTATAGGCCACGCCGTGGCGCTTGGCCCGGCCGGTGCGGCCGATGCGGTGGACATAGTACTCGTTCTCGTCGGGCACATCGTAGTTAAAGACCACATCCACATCGTCGATGTCCAGCCCCCGGGCGGCCACGTCGGTGGCCACCAGCACCCGGAACTTGCCCTCCCGGAAGCGCTGAAGGCTCTTTTCCCGGCTGGACTGCTGGATGTCGCCGTGGATGGCCTCGCAGGTGATATGGCTCATCTTCAAAAGGCCCAGCAGCCGGTCGGTCATGTTCTTGGTGTTGCAGAAGGCGATGGCCCGCTCGTAGCCCCCGTGGGTCAGCAGCTGGACCATGAGCTCGGCCTTGGCCCCCCGGTCCACCTCGATGCGGTACTGGTCGATGTCGGGCTTGTTCTGCACGTCGGCCTGGACGGTGATCTCCACCGGGTAGCGCTGGTAGACCCAGGAGATGTCCAGCACCTCCCGGGAGATGGTGGCCGAGAACATGCCGATGTTCTTCCGGTTCTTGATCTGGTCCAGGATGCGGGTCACGTCCCGGATGAAGCCCATGTCCAGCATTCGGTCGGCCTCGTCCAGCACCACGGTGACCACCTTGTCCAGGCGCAGGGTGCGCCGCTTCATGTGGTCCATGAGCCGCCCCGGCGTGGCCACCACGATCTGGGGGCCGGCCTTCAGCTCCTTGATCTGCCGCTCGATGGGGGCGCCGCCGTAGAGGCAGGTCACCTTCACCCCCGGCTTAAAGGCGCACAGGTCCTGCAGCTCCTCCTGGATCTGCAATGCCAGCTCCCGGGTGGGGGCCAGGATCAGGCCGGTGACGTCGCTGCCCGTCGGGTCGGCGTGCTCCACCATGGGAATGCCGAAGGCAAAGGTCTTTCCCGTCCCCGTGGGGGCCTTGGCGATGACGTCCTGATAGTCCATGAAGTAGGGGATGGCCCCGGACTGGACCGGGGTGGCCTGGACATAGCCCTTTTTCTCGATGGCCTGCAGCAGCTCCCGGGACAGGCCCAGCTCATCGTAGCGCTTCGTCTCATTTATTTGCTGTCCGTTGATCTCCATTTGTGCGCTCAAGCCCTTTCTCTGCGGCGGATAGCCCTCCGCCTCTATTTTGCACATACACAGAAATTTTACCACATCAGACCGCCCTATGCAAGTCCAAACCGGGCTTTTATGCCTCCTTCAGCCCCTCCGGGGTCAGCTCCAGCACCCGGGTGCAGACCTCCTCCAGATAAAGCCGGTCGTGGGAGACGCTGAGGATGGCCCCAGGAAAGTGGGCCAGGGCCTGGCGGATGACAGGGGCGGAGAGGGGAGAGAAGTTCCGGGTGGGCTCGTCCAGCACCAGCACATTGGCCCCCTGAAGGACCATGGAGAGGAAGAGCAGCTTGGCCCGCTGCCCCCCGGAGAGGGAGCGGGCGGGGTGGTCCATCTCCTCGGTCTTGTACTTCATGGCCCCCAGCAGGGTCCTGGCCCGGGTCACCTCCTTCCGGTGGCCGGTGGGGCAGAGCAGCTCCACCGGGGTCTTGTCCCCCAGGAGGCCCTCATCGTAGTTTTGTGGCATATAGGCCGTCCGGAGGTCGGGCCGGGGCAGCAGCTCCTCAGCAATTCGCTTCAGCAGGGTGGACTTGCCCACCCCGTTGGCCCCGATGATGCCAATGTGCTCGCCCCCGGTGACCCACAGGTGGATGTCCCGGGCCAGCACCCGCTCCTCTACCGCCAGCTCGGGCAGGTCCAGCCGGAGGATGGCCTTGCCTGCGGGGACGGCGGAGCGCTCCGGGTCGAAGGTGGACAGGATAGCCTCCTCGCTCTGGGGCAGCTGGGTCATATTCTCCTTCTCCCGCTCATACCGCCGCCCGGTGGCCAGAACGGCGTGCATCTTCTTTTTCAGCCGCCGCCCCTCACCGGGGCACTGCCGGGAGACGCCGCCCAGGGCGTGGTCCACGGCGTTGTGGATGTCCCGCCAGCGGTCCATTTTCTTGTCGTACTCCTCCTTCTCCTTCCGGGCCTGCTGGGTCTGGGCGGCAAAGGCCGCCGAGCGGGCGGAGACATATTCCGCATAGCCCGAGCGCTTCACCGTGGAGCGGGGGGTGGTCCGCCGGCCCAACCGCTCCAGGTGGATGATAAGGTTTGCAGTGGCCGAGAGAAGCCCCTCGTCGTGGGAGACGTAGAGCACGGGCACCGGGCAGGAGAGCAGAAATCCCTCCAGCCACTCCAGGGTTTTCAGATCCAAATCGTTGGAGGGCTCGTCCAGCAGCAGCACGTCGGGCTCCTCCAGCAGCAGCAGGGCAAGGCGCAGCTTCACCCGCTCGCCCCCGGAGAGGGTGGACATCTCCCTCCAATCGTAGAAAATGTCCGCCGGCAGCCCCACCCGGGCGGCGGTGCGGGACAGAGTGCCCGGGTCGGCATCGGAAAAGGCGGGGCTGTTCATACAAAACTCCCCCACGGGCTGCCCCAGCTCCTCCTCACTCAGCTCCTGGGCCAGGTAGCCCCGGCGGAGCCGGTCCTCCCCCAGCTCTCCCGTCCACTCGATATAGGGCTCCACCAGGGTGGGGTCATAGAGCAGCTTGAGCAGGGTGGACTTGCCGTTGCCCTCCTCCCCGATGACGGCGCAGCGGTCTCCGGGGGCGAGGACGAAGGAGAGATCCTGGATGAGGGTGGTCAGATCCCGGCGGTGGGTAATGGTAAGGTTTTTGACTTGTAACATAGAAAACCTCCTGACATGCAAAAAGTCCGCTCCCGTGACCGGGGGCGGACATCCATGACAAAAGGCCCACCGGGGCACACTGCTCCGGTGTTCGTCAGGTAAACCGCCCTCATGCCACGAAAGCCACAGCCCAGAATAGCTCTGGGCCCTCTGTGTGGATACTCGTGACGGAGATCGGTTTACTTGCGCATTTTTTCACCCTTTTCCTGTTGATAGGGCTACTATATCACAGCGCAGGCCCCTTTGTCAACGGCGAAAACAGATCCCGCCCCCCACCGGGACAAAAATTGCTTCATCTACCACTTTACCTTTTCCCTGATTTCGTGTAAAATAGGGGGAAAGACAAAAACTCCGTCGAAAGGGGGTATCCCTGTGGCCAACGAGACCTATCTGCCCGGCTCCATCCTGTCCATGCCCGCCGCCGTGGCCGACCGGCTCATCACCGCCGGCAACGGGGACGCCGCCCTGCTCTACCTCCACCTGCTCAGCACCGGTGGGCTCTACGACCAGCGGGCGGCCAAGCGCCTGAAGTGGGACGCCCCCCGGTGCGACGCCGCCCACGCCCTGCTGGTGGGCATGGGCCTTGCCCGGCCCGCCCAGGCTCCGGCGGCCCCTGTGGCCCCCCCTGCCCCCGAGCCCCCCGAGTACTCTGCCGAGGACATCCGGCGGGAGCTGGAGGATCACGCCTCCCCCTTCCCCGCCCTGGTCCAGGCCGTTCAGGGCCTGCTGGGCAAGGTGCTCTCCACCGCCGACCTGCGCACCCTGTATACCATCTACGACTTCTCCGGCCTGCCTCCCGAGGTCATCCTGCTGGCGGTGAACCGGGCCATTGAGGACTACCGGCGGAAGTACGGCGCCGGCCGGGTGCCCCGGATGAGCTGGGTCAAAAGCGAGGTCTTTCACTGGAAGGAGCTGGGGGTGGACACCGCCGAGCTGGCCGAGGAACACCTGCGGCGGCTGGACCTGCTCCGGGACCGCACCGGCCAGATCCTGGCCCTGGTGGGCATCCGGGACCGGGCGGCGGTGGCCAAAGAGCGGGAGTACATCGAGAGCTGGATCGACATGGGCTTTCCCGACGAGGTCATCCGGCTGGCCTATGAGAAAACGGTCTTTCAGAAGCAGAGCATGAGCTGGCCCTATATGAACTCCATTTTGAAGCGCTGGCACCAGCAGGGGCTCCACACCCTGGCCGACGTCCAGTCCGCCGAGACCCGCCGCCGGCCCACACGGCCCGCCGCCAACGGCGCCGGAGCCACCCTGCCCCAGCCCGGCCGGCCGGGGGAGGCCGAGGACCGGGCCCGGGCGGACATGGAGCGGCTGCGCCGGCGCATGGAGCAGGAAAAAAGGGAGGGGAAGTAAATGGCCTACGACGCCCAGGTCCTCCGCCGGGCCTCCGCCCGGCTCAAGCAGCAGAACGCCCAGCGCCAGCAGCAGCGGGAGGAGCTGCGGGAGCGGCTGTTCACCGAAACGCCCGAGCTGCGGGACATCGACCGGCAGCTCAAGGGCACCATTCTGGATATTGTGGGCTCCGCCCTCCGCACCGGCCGGGACCCCGGCCCCGCCCTCCAGGTCATCCGGGACAAGAACATGGATCTGCAGCAGCGCCAGGCCCAGCTTCTCCAGGAGATGGGCTACCCCGCCGACGCCCTGGACGAGCTGCCCGCCTGCCCCAAATGCGGGGACACCGGCTGGGTGGGGGCCCAGATGTGCGACTGTCTGAAGATCGTCTACGCCCAGGAGCAGGTGAAGGAGCTGAGCAAGCTGCTCAACGTGGGAGAGCAGTCCTTCGACCAGTTCTCTCTGGACTGGTACTCCCCCCTGCCCTGGCCGGGGGAGAGCATCTCCCCCCGGGAGAACATGGAGCTTGTCTACGAGGTGTGCCTCAACTACGCCCAGAAGTTCGGCAAGTTCTTCTTCCAAAACCTGTTTCTCACCGGCGACCCCGGCCTTGGCAAGACATTTCTGTCCGCCTGCATCGCCCGGACGGTGGCCGAAAACGGCTTTTCGGTGGTCTATGACACGGCCAGCACCATCCTCACCCAGTTTGAGGAGGGCAAGTTTGCCCGGGACACTGAGGAGGGCCGCCAGGCCCGGGAGGAGACCAACCGCTACCTCCACTGTGACCTGCTCATTCTGGACGATCTGGGCAGCGAGGCCCGGACCCCCTTCTTCCAGTCCGCCCTCTACACCCTGGTGAACACCCGCCTGGTGGAGGGCCGGGCCACGGTGATCTCCTCCAACCTCTCCATGGAGGGCATCCGCAACCGGTACAGCGGCCAGGTGGCCTCCCGGCTGGAGGGGGAGTACCAGACCCTGCGCTTCTACGGTGAGGACATCCGCCTCCAGCGTAAGCAGCGGGGATGATCTATGAAAAACATGGGGCGGGCCGTTGGCCCGCCCCATGTTTTTCCAGGGGCAAATTTACATAACATCGCAAAACAGCGTTGATTTTCTCCCCTAGGTGGTATATAATGTGAACAATGGGAATTTAGACCCTAAATGTTGGACTTGATATATACTATGGAGGGATGAACATGAAGCTGAAACGGTTCGCCGCCCTGGGGACCTCCCTGGCGCTGGCCCTGTCCCTGTCTGTGACGGGGGCCTATGCCGCCCGGTTCACCGATCTTATCAACAAGGACGGCTCGCCCCACTGGGCCACCACCGACATCGAGCGGATGGCCGCCGCCGGCCTGGCCAATGGCTATGCCGATGGCTCCTACCTGCCCGAGGGGCTGATGACCGCCGCCGAGACCCTGCTCTTCTGTGCCCGGGTGACCGGGGTGGACAAGGAGACCCAGGAGAAGATCGCCGCCGACCGGGCCCATGAGATGAAGGAGACCCTCCCCCAGGCCAACAACATGAACGTGTGGGCGGCCAAGGAGATGGCCGTGGCCGTGGAGGCCGGCGTCCTCTCTCTGGAGGAGCTGGAGGCCCTGGCCCAGCCCAACCCCCTCACCGCCAAGGTGGACGCCAACGGGGTCACCACCACCAAGACCTACCTGGAGGATAAGATCAGCCGGGAAAACATCTGTATGTACCTGGTGCGGGCTATGCAGCTGGAGCCCCTGGCCAAGGGGCTGACCACCTACCCCCTGACCTACACCGACGCCGACCAGATCGCCCCCGCCCTGCAGCCCTATGTGTACGTGCTGACCAACTTCGGCATCATCAAGGGCACCAACCTGGGCACCTTCGACCCCAAGGGCTCGGTGACCCGTGCCCAGATGACCACCATGCTGGCCCGGGGCCTGGACTTCATGAAGGACTACGGCATCGCCACCGAGCTGAGCGAGTACACCACCTACGACTGGCAGGGGGGCGTCATCACCTCGGTCACCCAGGCCAAGGACAACACCGTGGTGGTGAGCATCACCAGCGAGCTGTCCGGCCTGCGGACCTATGCCCTGCCCAACACCGTCAAGATCTACGAGGACAACCTGCTCACCACCTCCTCCGCCCTGAAGGCGGGGCAGTACGTCCGCTTCAACTTCAATAAGTCTGGGGCCGTCACCGAGGCCCGGCTCACCGGCGTGCTCACCACCTACGCCGGCACCATCTCCAGCCTGGCTGAGAACAAGCTCTCCATCCTGGTGGGGGGCCAGCCCAGAAGCTTCCAAATGGACCGGTTCACCGAGGTGTCGGTGAACAAGCAGGTGGGCGACCGCTCCCTCATCGACTATGACGCCGGCTATACCTCCGCCATCTGCTATGTGGACGAGACCGGCCACCTGGCCGCCGTCTCCCTGGCCGGGGGCACCCAGCTCGCCGACGGCCTGGTGGAGGGTGTCACCACCCTGGGCAACGTGACCACCCTGGGGGTCACCGCCTTCAACGGCGTGGTCTATCACTACACCATCCCCTCCGGCACCGCCGTCACCGTCAACGGCTCCCTGGGCAGCCTGTCCACCTCCCATGTGGGCAAGTACGTCCAGCTCCGTGTGGACGCCGGCAGCGGCGAGGCCGTGTCGGTGGCCGTGGACACCGTGAGCAACTTCATCCAGGGCCCCATCCGCAAGACGGCCGCCGTGGGGGGCAACACCACCCGGAGCGTGACCATCCGGGACCAGTTCACCGGCAAGGAAAAGACCTATGTGGTCAACGCCAACGCCGCCATCACCTATGACGGAGAGCTCCAGACCGTCCACGACCTCACCACCGGCTGGTACGTCACCGCCCTGGTGAGCAACGACATCATCACCCAGATCGAGGCCTATCCCGGCTCCATCACCGTGGAGGGCACCCTGAGCTCCATCAGCTACGGGGCCACCACCACCCTCCAGATCACCCAGAAGGACGACTCGGTGGTCACCTACAACCTGGACATCACCGACCTGCCCACCATCGTCCGGGAGGGCAAGACCAGCTCCATCGAGCAGCTGCGCACCGGCGACAGCGTGGTCTTTACCATCCGCTACAACGAGGTGGAGAAGATCGAGGCCACCGCCCAGACCGCCAACCTCACCGGCGTCATCACCAAGATCACCATGGAGACCGGCGGCGTGACCATGGAGGTCCGCTTCGACGACGGCACCACCACCGCCTACACCGTATCCGAGGGGGTTTCGGTGAGCCAGGCTGGCGCCGCCAGCAACATCTACAACCTGAAGCCCGGCTTCACCGTGGGCCTGGTCACCAACGGGGACAAGGTGGTCTCCATTGACATCATTGCCACCGCCTCCTCGGCCACCCGGCTCACCGGCACGGTGTATACCATCACCAGCGCCGGCAACAACCGGACCATGACCGTGCTGGTCACCGATACCCTGGGCAACTCCACCCCCGTGGTGGTCAACGTGAAGGAGGCCGCCCTGCTGGATATCAAGGGCAGCAGCCTGAGCCTGGCCAGTGGCTTCCCCGCCGGCACTCTGGTGGAGCTCTACGGCCAGTATGACGGAGCCATCTTCGTGGCCTCCATCGTCATTCGCCAGCAGTAATTCCCCCCGCACATACCAAGGGCCGCCACCGAACCCCGGTGGCGGCCCTTTTTTCATTTCCCCCTTGACTTTACCACTGTGTCAAGGGCTATACTGTCCTCAGAGGCTGGCTTTCAGGGGCGGAGTGGCCGCCGCCCTGTCATTTTACAAGGAGGAATGTCCATGCTCACCATCGGCGAATTTTCCCGGCTGGGCCGGGTGTCCCCCCGGATGCTCCGCCACTACGACAGCATGGGCCTGCTGCGGCCCGAGACGGTGGGGGAGAACGGCTACCGCTACTACCGGCAGGAGCAGCTTGCCCGGCTGCTGGACATCGAGCGGCTGAAGGACTACGGCTTCTCCCTGGCCCAGGTGGCCGTGCTGCTGACCCTGACCCCGGAGGGGCTGCTGGACCAGCTCCACCGCCGGCGGCTGGATGCCCATTACGAGATCTACCAGCTCCAGGAAAGGCTGCGTCGGCTGGAGGGGGACATCCTCCGCATGGAGGGAATACCTATGTTTGACCAGCAGTATCACGTCATCCTGAAAAGCGACGAGGCCCAGACCGTCCTTGGCATCCGCCGGACGATCCCCGTCAGCCAGTTTCACGACCTGTTCCAGGAGCTGCGCCAGACCCTGAAGGCCCGGGGGCTGAAGCAGGTGGGGCCCATTCAAATGCTCTACCATAGCTCCGAATTTGACTACGAGCACGCCGATGTAGAGGCCCAGGCGGTGGTGGAGCCCGGGGAGGGCACCACGGTAAAGCCCGCCTACGGCCAGTGCGCCTGCGTGGTCCACACTGGGCCCTACGACGGCCTGCACCGGGCCTATGAGGCCCTGGCGGGCTGGATGGCCCAGCACCCCGAATACCGCATCTGCGGCCCCGCCATCGACCGCTATTTCAACGACCCGGACACCACACCCCCCGAGTCCCTGTCCACCGGGGTCCTCTTCCCCGTAGAGCGGGTGTGATCCCCCTCTTCACGGGGATAACACATTGTGGGGACCGCCGCCCTCGGCGGTCCTTCCCTTGTCCTTCGTAGGGGCAGCCTGCGGCCGCCCGATCCTCGCAGGAACAGATTTGCGCCGTAAAAAGAGCGGGCGGCCAAAGGCCGCCCCTACGGAGTGCCCGGGCCGGTGAGGACACCGGCCCCTACGAAGGGCATTACCAGGGACAAAGAGCTTGCAAAACCAAAAAACAGGGCTGGTGTTCTTCCAAACACCAGCCCTGTTTTCCTATTCTCAAATATCCATCTTCCGCACCACAGCGGCGCACCGGGGGCACAGCTCGGGGTGGTCGCCGTCCTGGCCGATGCCCTCGTCATGGTTCCAGCACCGGGGGCACTTGGGGGCCTGGGACAGGCTCACCGCCACGGTGAGACCGGGGGTGACCTCACTGGCATAGCCCTCCCCGGCGCCCGCCTTCACCTCCACCTTGGAGACGATGCACAGGGTAGCCAGGTCGGCGGTGTCAAAGCCGGGCAGCAGGGTGCCCTGCTCCCACTGGGCGGAGCTCTCCCCGTCCAGATAGAGGGTCACGTCGGCGTCCTGGTTCTTCTTCACGCCGTTCTCCCGGGCCAGCTCCAGGGCCTTGTTCACGTCGTCCCGGAGGGCCATGACCTTGGCCCAGCGGTCGCTGTCCCCCTCGTCCAAAGCCAGGGCGGGGTCGTAGTCAGGCATGTCGTTGAGCAGCACGCTCTCCCCATCCTCGGTCCTGGCGTGGGTCATCTCGCCCCAGATCTCGTCACTGGTGAAGGCCAGGATGGGGGCGATGAGCCGGGTCATGCCGCTGAGGATGGCATAGAGGGCGGACTGGGCCGAAGCCCGGCCCTGGTCGTCGCCGCAGTAGAGCCGATCCTTGATCACGTCCAGGTAGAAGTTGGACAGATCCACCACGCAGAAGTTGTACACCGCCCGGTAGGCGATGTGGAACTCATAGCTGTGGTAGGCCTCCCGGACGGTGCGTGCCAGGTCGTTGAGCCGGGAGAGGGCCCACCGGTCCAGCTCCAGCATATCCTTGGGGGCCACGGCCTTGTCCGGGTCGAAGCCGGCCAGGTTGCCCAGCATATACCGGGCGGTGTTGCGGATCTTCAGGTAGGCCTGGCTCAGCTGCTTGAGGATCTCGGGGGAGATGCGCATATCTTGGGTGTACTCGGCGGAGGCCACCCAGAGCCGGAAGATGTCGGCGCCGTACTGGTTGATAACGTCGTCGGGGGCGATGGCGTTGCCCAGGGACTTGTGCATCACCTTGCCCTCGCCGTCCACCGTCCAGCCGTGGGTGACGATCTGGCGGTAGGGTGCCACTCCGTTGACGGCCATGGAGGTGAGCATGGAGGACTGGAACCAGCCCCGGTACTGGTCCCCTCCCTCCAAATAGAGGTCGGCGGGGTAGCGCAGATTGTCCCGGGCCTCCACGCAGCCGGCCCAGGTGGAGCCCGAGTCGAACCACACATCCATGATGTCGGTCTCCTTGGAGAAGTGGGCCTTGCCGCACTTGGGGCAGACGAAGCCCTGGGGCAGCAGGTCCTTGGCCTC
>CAJUSE010000016.1 GCA_910588975.1 uncultured Oscillospiraceae bacterium
AGGAGAACATCCCCCGCCAGCTCTTCGAGGTGCCCATCCAGGCGGCCATCGGCGGCAAGGTCATCGCCCGGGAGACTTTGAAGGCCATGCGGAAGGACGTGCTGGCCAAGTGCTACGGCGGCGACATCACCCGGAAGAAGAAGCTGCTGGAAAAGCAGAAGGAGGGCAAGAAAAAGATGCGCTCCCTGGGCTCCGTCCAGATCCCCACCGAGGCCTTTATGGCCGTCCTCAAGCTGGACGAGGAGAACTGAGCCCCTCTTTCCACATAAAATTCCCCGCAGGGGCGGCCTTTTGGCCGCCCCTGTCTGCGATAGCCCATCTGTTCAAACTTCAAAGGAGGCCCCTCACATGAAACGAATGCTCACGCTCCTGCTCACTTTGGCCCTCTGCCTGGGTCTTTCCGCCCCGGCCTTTGCCGCCGGCAGTGACTTTGTCATTGAAAAGGGCGTTCTTACCGAGTATAAAGGCTCGGACACTGTGGTGACCGTTCCCGAGGGGGTCACCGAAATTGGCTATGAGGCCTTTTTCCGGGTGGCCCGGAAGATGACGGAGGTCCGCCTTCCCCAAAGCCTGACCAAAATTGGGGACAGCGGCTTCTGGGGGTGTACCGCCCTTACCACCATCCACATTCCCGCCGGGGTCACCGAGATCGGCGAAAATGCCTTTGCCTCCTGCCAGGGCCTGGCGGAGCTTATCATCCCGGACACGGTGAAGACCGTGGGGGGCTACGCCTTTATGGACTGCCGCTCCCTGACCGAGATCACCCTCCCCGACAGCGTCACCACCCTGGGATTCGGCGTCTTTACCGACTGCACCGCTCTCCGCCGGGTGGTGCTGCCCAACAATCCCCAGGTGGCTGCCCAGTGGAAGGATCGGGTCAACTCCGCCCTGTTCAGCGGCTGCACCGCTTTGGAGGAGGTGGTGAACTCCCCCTTTGCCGCTGACGACCGGCGGGTTCAGGCCAACGGGACTGTCATTGACGGCTGGGTGAACCCCGGGGCCTATGTGGAGCCCCAGAGCGAGGCCATCACCGCCCTTTCCTGGGAAATTTGTGCCGGCATTGACAGCGACTACGACAAGGCCCACGCCATTTTCCGCTGGGTGGCGGGGAATGTGGCCTACGATTACGAGCATTTGTACGGCCGAAAGGCCAGCATTTCCAACACCGCCCAGGAGGTGCTGGAAAGCCGCCTGGCGGTCTGCGCCGGCTATGCCCGGCTGACCCAGGCCCTTTTGCAAGCCCAGGATATTCCCGCCCTCTATGTCCGGGGCAGCGGCGTCAACGGCCTGACCAGCAATGTGAACCACGCCTGGAACCTGGCCTTCGTGGAGGGCCGGTGGGTGGCTCTGGACAGCACCTGGGGCCGGACCAGCGCCCTGGACGACGCCACCGGGGAATTGAGGGACGGCGGGGAGCTGGACGAGCGGTGGTTTGACCCCAAGGAGCTGTTCTTCGCCCAGACCCACACCGCCCAGAGCACCTTCTCCGCTCAGGCGGAGGATATCCCCTCCGCCTGGGCCCAGGAGAGCGTCTGGGCCGCCATCTGTGCCAGGCTGGTGCCCAACGACCTTCAAGGGGCCTACACCGCCAACATCACCCGGGAGGCGTTCTGCCGCCTGATGGTGAAGCTGGTGGAAAGCCGCACGGGCAAGGCCCTGCCCGCCCCGGTTTCTCCCTTTACCGATACAGACAGCCCCGCCGTGGCGGCGGCCTACGCCGCCGGTATCGTCAAGGGGGCCTCGGAGACCAGCTTCAACCCCCAGGGCTCCATCACCCGGCAGGAGGCCGCCGTCATGCTCGCCCGCACCGCCCGGCTGCTGGGCCTTTCCGCCGGGATGGGGGAGACCTTTGCCGACAGTGCCGACATTGCCTCCTGGGCCACCGATGGGGTGGCCTTCACCTCTGGCCTTACGGACTCCACCGGGGCCCGGGTCATGGGGGGAACGGGGGGCGGCTTTGATCCTCTGGGCTCCTATACACGAGAGCAGGCCATTCTCACCGCCCTGCGGCTCTCCCGCTGTGGGCAGTAATAACAAGGCTTGGGGCCAGCGATCGTGCATAAAGCAGAAAAAACAACAGCCCCACCCAATCAAGATAAAACCAGTAAAAAACCCAGAAGGGAAATTTCCCTTCTGGGTTTTCTTTAATGCTCCAGGGGCCCATAGAAGGACCATCGTCCACTTTGCACGGTCTCACGACAGTGGCAATCCCAGGTACTTCCGGGCCAGCAGGCCGTCGGTGGCGTAGGGCTCGGGGCCGTTGGCACGTTTTTGCTGGCGCTCGCTGCCCTTGCCGGCCAGCACCACCACGCCCCCGTTGGGGGCGGTCTCGATGGCGGTCCGGATGGCCTGCTCCCGCTGGGGGACGACTTGGACAGGCTTATGGAAGGGGGCGATATAGCCCTGGATCTCCCGGCAGATGTCCTCCACCGCCTCGTGGCCCGGGTCGTCCTCGGTGAGGATGACGGCATCGGCCAGGGCCCCGGCGGCCCGGCCCATGCCCTCCCGGCGGTCCAGCCCCTTGTCCCCGGTGCAGCCAAAGACCACCGTCACCTCTGCGCCGGGGTAGTCCTTCCGCACGCTGCGCAGCAGGGCCTCCAGGGCCATGCCGTTATGGGCGTAGTCCACAATGACCGTCTTTTCCCCGGCGTGGTAGGTCTCCATCCGGCCGGGCACCGTTGCCCGGGCCAACCCCCGCCGGATGGTCTCCACCGGGACCCCCACTAGCAGGCACACCGAAATGGCGCACAGGGCGTTGGAGATGTTGAAGTCGCCGGTCAGGGGGAGGGTGAAGGGCTCCTCCCGCTCTCCCATGCGGACGGTGAAGGACATGCCCTCGCCCATACGCTTTCGATCATGGGCAAATTGCAGGGAATAGGCGCTAAAAAGGCCGCAGCGCTGGGCGGAATCCAAAATTTCGCCAAAGCGGTCGCTGTCCAGATTGATGACCGCTTTTTGGGCATGGTCAAAAATTTTCAGCTTAGAGTGGAAGTAGTCCTCCAAATCGGGGTGCTCGTTGGGGGAGATGTGGTCCTCACCGATGTTGAGGAAGGCGGCCACGGCCAGCTCCACCCCGATCATCCGGCCGTATTTCAGGGCCTGGGAGGAGCACTCCATGACCACATACCCGCACCCGGCGGTGGCGGCGTTGAAGAGATGCCGCTGCAGATCCAGGGGCTCGGGGGTGGTGAGGGTGGCCGGGCGGCGGCTCACCCCATCGTCGGTGACAATGGTGGACAGCAGCCCCGCCGGGGGCTTGCCCTGCTCCTCCCGCCAGGCATCCAGAATGGATTTGATCATATAGGCGGTGGTGGTCTTGCCCTTTGTGCCTGTCAGGCCGATGACCTTTACCTGCCCCGAGGGATGCCCCCAGGCCAAATCGGCCAGCACTCCCATGGCAAGGCGGATGTCAGTGACCCGGATACAGGGGGCGGGCAGGTCGTAGGCCCTCTCGCTCACATAGGCCACCGCCCCCTTATCCAGGGCAGCGGCCAGATATTCCGGCCGGAAGGCTGCCCCCTTGCAGACAAACAGGCTCCCGGGCACCGCCTGTCGGGAGTCGCAGGTCACCGCCGTGATGGGAGCGGTCAGGTCGGCCTTCAGGGGCGCAGCATCGGCCAAAAGCCCCTGCTTCAAAAGAAGCTGATAATAGTCCCCCAGGGGGAGAATGGGTCGTTCCACGGCGGTCACCTCCTTATTGTAACGGATAAAATACCTTCGTCCGGCCACTCACCAATGGCCCGGACAGGCAGAACACCATATGTCTCTTTTCGCTGGCCTATTTCACCGTGTAGCCGCATAGTTCCACGCTCCGCCGGGCCAGCACGTCCATGGCGTCCAGGTAGTAATCCCCCACCCGGTGCCAGTCCTTGTAGACCGACAGCTCGGTGCAGGCCAGCACCACCCGGTCGCAGCCCAGCGCCCGGAAGGCCTTCTCCACCTGGGCAAACTTGTCCTCGCTGCCCCGGTGGCCGGCCTTGATCTCATCGTAGATAAGGCTCATGACCAGCTTTTGCTCCTCTGCCGGGGGGGAGACGGTCTCCATCCCCAGGGCCTGACAGGCGGCGTGGTAAAGCCCCATTTTCAGGGTGCCGTCGGTGGCCATGACCCCCACCCGCTTACAGCCCATGGCCTTCAGGGCCTTGGCAGTCTCGGTGACCATGTTGACGATGGGGATGCCCAGCTGGGCTTCCACAGCGGGGAGAAAGGCGTGGGAGGTGTTGCAGGGGACGGCGATACAGCTGGCCCCCCAGCTCTCCAGGGTCCGGGCATCGGAGAGCAGCCGCTCATAGACCGGCCCGGTCTCCCCCGAGAGGAGGGCGGCGGTGCGGTCAGGCATTTTAGCATCGGAAAGGATCAGGGTCTCGATGTGCTCCTGATCGGCAGCGGCGGCGGTAAAATCCACCACCCGCTGGTAGAACAGGATGGTGGCCTGGGGGCCCATGCCCCCCAAAACACCCAGTTTTCCCTTGCTCAAGGCCCTGCCTCCTCTCAAAAATCGCTGCAAAACCCGCTGAATTGGGGCATAAAACGCCGGCATCTGCCCTCTTTTTCCCCGAAAAGCGGGGAAAATACCCGCAAAATTTCCTTATTCCACCGGCTTTTTGGCGTAGGTCTCATACCAGCCGAACTGCTTTTGCTGAATGTGCCAGATGCGCAGCTTGTGGATGAGGGGCCGGTCCTTGCTGTACCACAGGGGGTTCACCGAGGCCCCCGCCCTCTCCAGGGCCTTCATCTCGGCGTGATAGCGCTTGGGGATATAGGCGTAGGCCACCTTTTTGGGGATGGCGAACCACAGGTGGCGGTTCTGGGTGAACACCGGCTCGCCGGCCGGCTTGTGCTCCACCACGTCCTCCACCACCACCCGGCCCAAGTTGTAGCCGGCGCCGGTGACGTAGTAATTGCTCCGCCCCTGGCGGCAGTTGATCTCAAAGACCTTGTACTTCCCGTCCCGGGGATCATACTTGATGTCGAAGTTGGAGAAGCCCACAAAGTGGATGTCCTCCAAAAATTTGCGGAAGGTGGCGTAGATCTCCTCGTTGGGCTCGGTGATGATGGTGGCGTGGTTGCCCACCCCGTGGGGGGCGTGCTCCTCCAGCAGCACATGGCCCAGGCACATGAGCCGCACCTTACCGTCCAGCCCGGAATAGCAGGTGAGCACCCGCATATTATCATCCCCGCCGGGGATGAAGTCCTGGATGATCATGGCGTCGTCATAGCCGGCAGCGTAGACGTCAGAGAGGATCTGGTCCACCTCCTCCCGGGTGTCCACAATATAGCCCTTGCGCTGGCCGGTAAAGGGGTGGTCCCAGTACTTGGCGCTCTCGGCGGGCTTGACGGCAAAGGGGCCGGAGAAGGGCAGGGTGAAGTCCATGCTGTCCCCGGGGTGGAACACAAAGGTGGCGGGGTAGTCAATGCCCATGGACTCGCACAGCTCATAGAACCGCTCCTTGTGGATGAGCCCCTCCATCTGCTCCAGGGGGATATAGGGGGCCACCACATTCTCCGGGTACTTGCCCAGATTGGCGGCGATGGCGGCCAAATAGTCGTCCCCGCAGCCCAGCAGGATGATGGTCTTGTCGGGGAACTGGGCGGAGACATGGCGGGCGTGCTCCAGCACCACATCGGGGTGGTTGTTGTTCTCGCTGGTGCGGTAGTCGATGATGGCGCTGCCGAAGCAGGGGCCCGAGGGGTAGAAGCCATAGGCGATGGTTTTGACCCCGTAGGCCTCGTGAAAGGCCCGGGCCATGGAGTAGACATTGATATCAGCCCCCAGCATGAGGGGGACGAAGGGTTGGTCTGTCATGTTGCCTGTCTCCTTTTTTCCGTTTTCCTTACCCGGATACCCGCTTGACCTGGTATACGCTCTGGATCTGGCCCAGCTTGTTCATCACGTTGGCCAGCTCCTCCCTGTCCTTGACCTCCACCTCGGCGGAGAGGACGGCGTAGCCGTCTGGCAGGGCCTTGGCCGAGAGCTTGGTAACCCGGACCTTCACCGCCGACAGGACGGTGGCCACATCCAGATAGAGCCCGTCCCGATCCTTGGCCGAGATGTCCAGGGAGGTGTGGTAGTTGTGGCTCTCCCCCTCGGCCCACTCCACCTTCACCCAGCGGCCCCGGTCCTCGGGGGACTGGGTTTCGGGCTGGGCGTTGGGGCAGTCAGCACGGTGGACGGACACGCCAAAGCCCCGGGTGATAAAGCCCACCACCGCATCCCCGGGGACGGGGGTGCAGCACTTGGCGAACTTCACCAGGCAGTTGTCCAGCCCCTCCACAATGATGCCCGACTGGCTCTTGCGCTTGGTGGGGGCCACCGGCTTCAGGTTGGCCGAGGTATTCACCGCCGAGGCGGGCATGATGACGGCGTCGCTGACCAGCGCTTCGGCCTCGGCCTTTATTTTCTGGGCCTTGCCCAGGCGGATGAGCTCGTCCCGGATGCGGGTCACCGCCTTCACCGCCGAGGTGCCCCCATAGCCGATGGCGTTATAAAGCTCGTCCAGGTTGCTGGCCCCCACCCGCTTCAGCAGGGCGGGCAGCACGGCCTCGTCCACCACCTGGGCCAGGGTGAGGTTCTGGTGCTTGAGCTCGGCTTCAAAGGCGGAGCGGCCGGTAGCGATGTTCTCCTCCCGGCGCTCCTTTTTGAACCACTGGCGGATCTTGTTCTTGGCCTCGTTGGATTTGCACAGCTTCAGCCAGTCCCGGCTGGGGCCCTTGGCCGTCTTGGAGGTGATGACCTCCACGATGTCGCCGCTTTTCAGCTCGGTCTCGAAGGGGACGATGCGGCCGTTGACCTTGGCCCCCGTCATTTTATTGCCCACCGCCGAATGGACCGAGTAGGCAAAGTCGATGGGGGTGGCCCCGGCGGGCAGGCTCTTCACATCTCCCTGGGGGGTAAAGACAAAGACCTCGTCGGCAAAGAGGTCCACCTTCAACGTGGAGACAAACTCGTCCGGGTCGGTGTCCTGCTGGCTCTCCAGCAGCTTGCGGACCCACTCGAAGGCCTCCTCGGTGCCCAGCTTCTCGTTGGCCATGCCCTGCTTGTACTTCCAGTGGGCGGCAATGCCGTATTCGGCGGTGTTGTGCATCTCCTGGGTGCGGATCTGCACCTCGAAGGGGATGCCCTCCCGGCCGATGACGGTGGTGTGAAGGGACTGGTAGCCGTTGGGCTTGGGGGTGGAGATATAGTCCTTGAACCGGCCCAGCACCGGGTTATACATATCGTGGATACAGCCCAGCACATTGTAGCAGGTGGGCACGTCCTGGACGATGACCCGGAAGGCATAGAGGTCGAAGATCTCATCCAGGGTCTTTTGCTGGGCAAACATCTTCCGGTAGATGGAGTAGACGTGCTTCACCCGGCCGTAGACCACGCAGGAGAGCCCCTCCTCCTTCATCCGCTCCTCAATGCGCCGCTGGATGCCGTGGAGGAACTCCTCGTGGGCGGAGGAGCGCTCGGCCAGCTCGGTGGTGATGTCCTCGTAGCCAATGGGGTCCAGGTATTTCAGGGCCAAATCCTCCAGCTCCCACTTGAGCCGCTGCATACCGAGGCGGTGGGCGATGGGAGCGTAGATCTCCATGGTCTCCAGGCTCTTTTCCCGCTGCTTGCGGGGGGATTGGTAGTCCATGGTGCGCATGTTGTGCAGCCGGTCGCAGACCTTGATGAGGATGACCCGGATGTCCTGGGCCATGGCCATGAACATCTTGCGCAGATTTTCCATCTGCTCCTCTTCCTTGGTGGCAAACTGCATCTTGGTCAGCTTGGTGACCCCTTCCACCAGCATGGCCACCGGCTCCCCAAAACGCTTGGCGATCTCCTCATGGGTGGCGGCGGTGTCCTCCAGCACATCGTGGAGCAGGGCGGCGATGATGGAGTCGGTGTCCAGCTCCAGCTCGGCCACGATCTCGGCCACGGCGATGGGGTGAATGATATAGGGTTCACCGCTCTTTCGGACCTGGCCGGCGTGGGAGACGTCGGCAAAGGAAAAGGCCTCAAAGAGCTTTTGGGTGTCCACGGTGGGATTATACCCCTTTACCCGGTCCTCTAACGCCTGATATCGCTGCAGCATGGGATCCATAAACACCCGCCTCCTTTCTGAACGGCAGTATGAAACGGCCCGGGGGGCTTTGCCCTGCGGCGGCCATTCACTATAATTTGCTTTTCACTGTTTTACGTTTCATTTCCCGCCATCTCCCGGAGCCGCTTCATCAGCTCGGCCTGCTCCAGGTCCACCTTTTCCCCGCCCTCGCTGACCCGGATGAGAAGGTGGTCGGCGGTCTGCTCCACCCGGATGAGCCCCCGGTCGTGGAACACGGCCAGGCACACCCGGGTCTTCATAAATTCCTCCCGCCGCCCATAGGTCCGGGCCACGTTCCGGGCCAGGCGCTGGGCGGTGTCCTCAATGGGGCCGGGGCGGGAGCGCAGGTAGCGCCACAGGTTGGCAAACTCCTGCCGGGTGGGCAGCAGGGCGGCGGCCTCCTCGGCGGTGAGGCTCTCCCCCTGCTCCAGCCGGCAAAACAGCTCCTCCTCGCACTGGGCCCGGGTCCGGGCGGGACGCAGGTCGCAGACCTGGAGCTGGACGCTGCGCCAGCCCCGGTAGTCGTTGATCTGGGGGTAGAAGCACACGTCCACCCGGTCTCCGGCGGACACTCCGGCCTCCTCGGCAGTGAAGGAAAAGAAAATGGCGTCCAGCCGGGTGCCCCCGGCATTCAGCTTCAGCTTGGTGTGCTTGCCGTTGCCCACCTGGGTGAGCCCGGCCACCTCGCACCGGTCCAGCCGGAACACAGGCTTGGGGTTGCCGGGGCCGTAAGGCTCCAGCAGGGCCAGCCCCTCCACCTCCTCCTGCCGCAGCAGGGCGGGGTCGTCCAGCACGCAGTCCACCGTCAGGGCGGTGACCGGGGCCTCCTCCTGCCGCACCTGGCGGATGAGGGCGTTGATCTGGGAGCGGAAGGCGGGGATATTCTCCTCCAGAATGGTAAAGCCGGCGGCCAGCTCGTGGCCCCCGTAGGACTCCAGCAGGTCGGCGCAGCCCTCCAGCAGGGCAAAGAGGTTGATGCCCCCGTAGGAGCGGCAGGAGCCCTTGCCCCGGCCCTCGGAAAGGCAGATCATAAAGGCGGGGACGGCGTACTTTTCGGTGAGCCGGCTGGCCACGATGCCCACCACCCCCTGGTGCCAGGTCTCCCCGGAGAGGACCAGGGCGTCCCGCTGGTCGCCGGGGAGGGTGTCCACCAGCAGGTCGCACTGGGAGAAGATGTCCCCCTCCAGCTCCTGGCGCTGGCGGTTCAGGGCGCACAGCTCCTGGGCCAGCTCCTCCCCCCGCCGGGAGTCCTCGGTGAGGAGCAGCTCCAATGCCACCTCGCTGCGGCCCATGCGCCCGGCGGCGTTGATCCGGGGGGCCAGGGTATAGCCCACCGAGATGGAGGAGAGGGCCTTGCCCTCGGCCCCCGACTCCTTCAGCAGGGCCTTCAGCCCCGGCCGATAGGTGGCGGGCAGGGCGGCCAGCCCCCGGCGGACGATGGTCCGGTTTTCATCGGTGAGCTTCATCACGTCGGCCACCGTGCCCAGGGCGGCCAGGTCGGCATAGCGCTCCATCAGGGTCTCGGTCTGCTCCGGCCCGGCCAGGGCCATGCACACCTTCAGGGCCACCCCCACTCCGGCCAGATAGGGGAAGGGGTAGGGGCAATCGCTGCGGTGGGGGTCCACCACGGCCACGGCGGCGGGCAGGACCTCCTTGCACTCGTGGTGGTCGGTGATGATCACGTCCAGCCCCAGCTCCCGGGCGTAGTCGGCCTCGGAGACGGCGGTGATGCCGCAGTCCACCGTCACCACCACTCCGGCCCCCTGCTCTTTGAGGCGGTCCACCGCCTCCCGGTTCAGGCCGTAGCCCTCCTCCAGCCGGTTGGGGATGTAGGGAATGACCTTGCCCCCCCGGGAGCGGAGGTAGTCGGTGAGCAGGCAGGTGGCGGTGATGCCGTCCACATCGTAATCGCCGTAGACGGCGATGGTCTCCCCGCCATTCAGGGCCTTTTCCAGCCGCTCCACCGCCCGGTCCATGTCGGCCATGGCCATGGGGTCGTGGAGGGGATGGTCCTCAAAGAGAAATTGCCGGGCCGCCTCGGCGTCCTCCCACCCTCTGGCGGAGAGGACCTTGGCGCACAGGGCGGGCACTCCCGCCCGGCGCAACGCCTCCTCCCCTGTCCCTTTGGGCAGGTCGTTCCACTGCTTGTATTTCATAGTCCTCTCTCCGAAATGTAAAAAATTATCTTCTATTATAGCAAATTTGGCCGGGAGAAACAATCCGATAGAGAAATTTTTTCGTCAAAGGCCCCGAAATCCCCCTCTCCCCGGGGGCTTTGGCGGCCCATGGCGTTGACCTTTCTCCCATTTCCCGCTATAATAGGCCGTAGATGACCCAAAAACAGGGAGGAATGACCATGCGAGCCGTGGTGACACGGGTGAAAAACGCCCGGGTGGAAATCGAAGGTAAGGTAAACGGCCAGACCGAGGGGGGCTTTCTAGTCCTGCTGGGGGTGGCCGTGGGGGACACCGAGGCCGAGTGCGACAAGCTGGCCGACAAGGTCTGCGGCCTGCGGGTCTTTGAGGACGAGAACGGAAAGATGAACCTGAATTTGGAGCAGGTGGGGGGCTCGCTGCTGGTCATCAGCCAGTTCACCCTCTTTGCCGACTGTAAATCCCGCCGGCCCGGCTTCACCGGGGCCGCCCGGCCCGACACCGCCATCCCCCTCTATGAGCGGTTCATGGCCCAGTGCGAGAGCCGGGGCTTCCATGTGGAGCACGGGGAGTTCGGGGCGGATATGCAGGTCTTTTCCCAGAACGACGGCCCGGTGACCATCCTGCTGGATACCGATGTGCTGTGAGGGGGCAGCTGCCCCCCATCGCAAACCACCTTGGGGTGGCTGCCGCCCCCCGAAAATAAGACCATCCTTCAGGGAGGGCGACAACACAATGTATATTGAGCGAATTTATATCCCCTCTGTGTTCACAAATTGCTACCTTTTGGCCGACGAGGACAGCGGGCAGGGGGCGGTCATCGACCCCGGGGACGGGGACGATGCTACCCTGACTGCCGTCGGCAAGCTACTCGCTGACAAGGGGCTGACCTTGCGGTATGTCCTGCTCACCCACGGCCACTATGACCATGTAGGGGGCGTGGGGGCCCTGTGCCGGGCCTTTGGCGGGCCCCACGGCCTGGCCCTCTACATCCATAGGGCCGATTTGGACGCCCCCGACCCCCGGCTGTTCCCCCTGCCCACCATTTTGGAGCGGGAGGGGATCGGCGGCATCAATTTCTATGACGAGGGCGACCACATCGCCCTGGGAGACCCCTGTGGGAAGGGGCTGGACGTGGAGGTCCTCCACACCCCCGGCCACACCAAGGGCTCGGTGTGCCTGCGCTGCCGGGATGTCCTCTTTACCGGGGACACCCTCTTTGCCGGCTCCTGCGGCCGCACCGACTTCCCCGGCGGGGATCACGGCGAGATGATGGCCTCCCTCCGCCGGCTGGCTGGGCTGGAGGGGGACTTCCGGGTCCTCCCCGGCCATGAGGGGAAGACCACTCTGGGCCGGGAGCGGGCCGGGAACTATTATATGCGCCAGGCGATGGGAGGGTAAGGCATGAAAATTTGGCTCACCTCGGACAATGTGGACTGGGATACCTCCCGCTACCACTACGCCGCCGAGCAGATGCTCTTCACCCTCTTTCCCGGGGAAAAGCCGGAGTACCCCGACTATGATCCCCCCACCGACCTTGGCAGCGAGGACAACGCCGTCGTTTTCACCCTCCACCGGGGCAAGAAGCTCACCAACATGAGCGCCCTGCTCCTCCGGGGCTACCGCTGGCACAATGGGGTGGTCCGCTTTGCCAGCGAGAAGCTGGACGAGCCGGAGGAGCAGCTCTACCACACCCTTCAGCGCTCGGTGAAGCAGGCCTTTTACGCCGCCGGCCGCTCCTTCCTGGGCCAGGACCTGCCCTGGGGCAGCCTCACCGGGGTCCGGCCCACCAAGCTGCCCACCCGGGCCCTTTGGGGTGGGGCTACCCCCGCCCAGGCCAAAAAGGAGCTGGAAAAGACCTATTACGTCTCCCCTGCCCGCTCCGCCCTGGCCGTGGACTGCGCCGGGGAGAGCGTAAAGGCCAAGGAGAGCCTGAAGCCGGACGAGATCTCCCTCTATATCGGCATCCCCTTCTGCCCCAGCCGGTGTGTCTACTGCTCCTTCATCTCGGCGGCGGTGGACAAATGCCTGCCCCTGGTCCCTCCCTTTGTGGAGGGGCTCTGCCGGGAGATCGCCGCCACCGGCGCCGCCCTGAAAAAGGCGGGCAAGGAGGTGCGCACCCTCTACATGGGGGGCGGCACCCCCACCACCCTGTCGGCGGAGCAGCTGGACGCCGTGCTGACGGCGGTGTGGGAGCATTTGCCTTTGGATCGGCTCAGCGAGTTCACTGTGGAGGCCGGCCGGCCCGACACCATTGACGGGGATAAAATGGCCGTTTTGGCAAAGCATAAGGTGGACCGGGTGTCGGTGAACCCCCAGTCCATGAACGACCTGGTGCTGGAGAAGATGGGCCGGCCCCACACCGCCCGGGACATCTGCCGGGCCTATGACCAGGTGCGCTCGGCGGGAACCTTTGCCGTCAACATGGACCTGATCGCCGGCCTGCCCGGGGACAGTGTGGAGGGCTTCGCCCAATCTCTGGAGCAGGTCATGGACCTGGAGCCGGAGAACATCACGGTGCACACCCTGGCCCTGAAAAAGGGCTCCGCCCTGATGGAGCACCCGGAGGAGCTGCCCACCGACGGCGATGTGGCCCAGATGCTGGATGGGGCCTGGGCCACCCTCCGGGAGCGAGGCTACCGGCCCTATTACCTCTACCGGCAGAAGTATATGTCCGGCTCCTTTGAGAACATCGGCTGGGCCAAGCCCGGTTACGCCAGCCTTTACAACATCGCCATGATGGAGGAGCTGCACACCATTCTGGCTCTTGGGGGCGGGGCGGTGAGCAAGCTGGTGGACCCTGCCACCGGCAAGCTGGAACGGCTGAGCAACCCCAAGTATCCCCAGGAGTACCTGCGGGACATTGACAAGCTCTGCAGGGAGAAGGAGGCCCTGGGCGAGACCCTGGCCCGGCTATGAGACGGGCCGCCGGAAATGCCCAGCCTCCCGTAGGGGCGGCCTGTGGCCGCCCCTGCTATGAAGAACACAAGCGGCTCCCTCTCTGCCTGCCCACTTGACAGAGTGGGTCAGTAGGGATTATAATTCTTAAGATAATATCAGGGCTGAAACCGGCCCATCACTTTGAAAAGGAGCGTTTCAAATGGCAGAAGAGTGCACCCATGACTGTTCCACCTGCAGCCAGAACTGCGGCGAGCGTACCGAGCCCATGAACCTGATGGCTGCCCCCAATCCCAACTCCAACGTGAAGAAGGTCATTGCCATTATGAGCGGCAAGGGCGGCGTGGGCAAGAGCTACGTCACCTCTGCCCTGGCCTCGGCCTGCAAGAAGCTGGGCAAGGATACCGCCATTCTGGATGCCGACATTACCGGCCCCTCCATCCCCAAGGCCTTCGGCGTCCACGTCCGGGCCATGGGGGACGACAACGGCATCTTCCCCGTCCACACCCCCTCGGGGCTGAAAATGATGTCCCTGAACCTCCTCATGGAGAACGAGACCGACCCCGTGGTCTGGCGGGGCAGCCTCATCGCCGGCACTGTCAAGCAGTTCTGGACCGACGTGCAGTGGGGCGATGTGGACTATATGTTCGTGGACATGCCTCCCGGGACCGGCGACGTGCCCCTCACCGTGTTCCAGTCCCTGCCCGTGGACGGCATCATTGTGGTCACCTCCCCCCAGGAGCTGGTGAGCATGATCGTGGAGAAGGCCGTGAAGATGGCCGAGCTTATGAACATCCCCATTCTGGGCCTGGTGGAGAATTACAGCTACTTCAAGTGCCCCGACTGCGGCAAGGAGCATAAGATCTACGGTGACAGCCACATCGACGAGGTGGCCGCCGCCCACAGCCTGAAGGTCCTGGCCAAGCTGCCCATCGACCCCCGGGTGGCCGCCGCCGTGGACGCCGGCGAGGTCGAGCAGCTGGCTCCCAACGGTCTGGAGACCGTGGCAACCGAGCTGTGCAAGTAAGATTTTTCTTGAGACCCCCGACCTGTGCGGCCGGGGGTCTTTTTTGCCCTTTTATCTGGCCCTCTAAAATATATCTGTTTTGGCACTTTCTTTATAGTCAGATCAGGTTTACACTAAACCATGCCGGCAATTTCATAAAGAAGGTGTCCCCATTGTCAAAGCAAGTAAAAAAGCTGGTCATGACCGCCCTGTTCATGGCCCTGTGCTGTGTGGCCACCATGGTCATCCAGCTCCCCTCCCCCACCCAGGGCTATGTGAATTTGGGGGACTGTGTGGTGCTCCTCGCCGGGTGGGTACTGGGCCCCTGGTACGGCATGGCAGCCGCCGGGGTGGGCACCGCCATGGCCGATGTGTTCCTCTCCTACGCCCACTACGCCCCGGGCTCGCTGGTCATCAAGGGGCTTATGGGCCTGCTCTGCGGCCTGTTGGCCCATGGGGAGGTGCCCCGGTCCCGGCGGGTGGTCACCGGCATCATGGCTGAAGGGTGGATGGTCTGCGGCTACTTTGGCTTTTCCAGCCTGCTGCTGGGCAAGGGGCTGGCGGCTGCCGCCAGCATCCCGGGCAATCTGTTTCAGGGGCTGGTGGGCCTGGTGTCCGCCCTGGCCCTCTACGAGGCCCTCAACCGCTCCCGGGCCCTCCGGGCGCTGACATAAAAGAAAGGTGGTCATTTTCATGGATGTGCGAGAACAACTCACCCTTGCCGCCACCGAGCTGTGCGATACAGCCCGGCTGAAGCCGGGGGACATTCTGGTGGTGGGCTGCTCCACCAGCGAGGTCCGGGGCAGCAAAATCGGCACCGACTCGGCACCCGCCACGGGGGAGGAGCTGGTGGATGCCCTGCTCTCCGTGCTAAAGCCCCGGGGCGTTTTCCTGGCCGCCCAATGCTGCGAGCATTTGAACCGCTGTCTCATTGTGGAGCGTGCCGCCGTGCCCCAGCTGGAGCCGGTGAATGTGGTGCCCCAGCCCAAGGCGGGGGGCTCCTTTGCCACGGCGGCCTACCACCGCTTCCACGACCCGGTGGCGGTGGAACACATCCGTGCCCAGGCGGGTATGGACATCGGGGGCACCCTTATCGGGATGCACCTGCGGGAGATGGCCGTGCCTGTGCGGCTGGGGGTGAAAACCATCGGCCAGGCCCCCCTTACCGCCGCCCGGACCCGGCCCAAATTTGTGGGCGGCGTGCGGGCCATATATGATGAAAGCCTGCTGTAAGGCCCATTTTTGGCGTAAAAAGCCCTCTGACCAGACCGGTCAGAGGGCTTTTTCTGGTTTTTGAATGGGCGGCACTGTCAAGCTCCAGGATGCCCTGACCGCTTCGGGATCTAACTCCTCCGACTTCGCAAAATCTCTTTGCAGCCTTTGGCTGCTCCGAGATTTCACTCCGCTCTGTCGTTAGCCCCTCAGCAGGTCATCCCGCCGCTCTTCTTCCTTGAACTTCTTGCTCTCCATCACTGCCAGCTCGTCGCAGCGGTTGTTGAACTCGTTGTCCGCATGGCCCTCGTCGTCGCAAAGTCCGCTTCTCTCGCCCCGCCCTTCGGCCAGGGCTCAATTCGTTCCCTTGCTCCTCCTCTCCCCAGAAAAATGCTGCGCATTTTCCCGGGGACCCCATTTGTTTGGGTCAAGGGCCCTCTTGCTTGAACTTCTTGCTCTCTATCACCGCCAGCTCGTCGCAGCGGTTGTTGAACTCATTGTCCGCATGGCCCTTGACCCAGTGGAGGTGGAGGGTGTGGATCTCGCACAGCTCCAGCAGCCGCTGCCACAGGTCAGGGTTCAGGGCGGGCTTTTTGTCCGGCTTGATCCAGCCCCGGGCCTGCCAGCCCTTGGCCCAGCCCTTCTCCAAGGCGTCGATGACGTACTTGGAGTCGGACCAGAGCTCCACGATACAGGGCTCCTTCAGGGCCTCCAGGGCAGTGATGACCCCGGTGAGCTCCATGCGGTTGTTGGTGGTCTGCCCTTCGCCGCCGGAGAGCTCCTTCCGGAATTCCCCGTACTGGAGGATGGCCCCCCAGCCCCCGGGCCCCGGATTGCCCGAGCAGGCCCCGTCGGTATAGATGGTGACGGTTTTCATGGGTTTCCCCTCCCTTTCAACCTTCCTCCGGGGAAGGGATCTTCCGCCGCCGCTCCCGCCGGGAGGGGGCAAGACGCCGTGGCCTATTTTAGATGATGCTGTTGTAGGCGTCGATCATGGCGTCGTGGGCGTCCATGGCGTCATAGAGGGCGTCGAGGTAGTCCACGTTGTTGTTCACGTCCTCGGCCAGCAGGCCCATGTAGTAATAGAGCGTATCCATCTTATTGGTGTACAGCTTCAGGATCCCCTCGCCACGGCTGCCGGCCAGGGAGGGCACCTTCTCCCGCTCCTCGGTATTCTCCAGGGTGGTCTTGAGGGTGTTGTAGTGCTCGTTGAACTGGTTGAAGTAGTCCCCCAGCTTGCTCATCTCCAGCTCGGGCAGTCCCTCGGCCCCGCTGTCAATGGCGGCATTGAGCTGATCCATGATCTCCCCAAGGGCATCCTGGGCGCTGCCGATCATGCACTCGGAGTAGTAGAGCACCAGATCGCCGCTGTTCCACAGCTGCTCCAGATACTGCTCATCCAGCTGCTCGGAGAGGGCGCTCATGGCGTCCATGAAGTCCATATAGTACAGGTCGTAGACCTCCAGGGCCGACCACAGCTCGGCGTGGAGCTCGGGGGCCTTGGCCAGATCGTCCTCGGTGAACTCGTCAAAGCGGACGTAGGAACCGATATGGTTCAGGGCGGTCATGACCTCCTCCACGCTGGTGTCCAGCTTCTTCACCAGCTCATCCACGTCGGGGTAGGCAGGCTTATCCTCCACATACCCCAGGGCCTTCTGGGCAATGTGGGTGGTGGGCGTATAGGTTTCGAGCACGTCCTTAAGGGCGGCGTAGTCGCCGCCCTCCACCAAGGCGAAGTCCTTGGTGTAATCCACGTTGCGGAAATAGACATCCAGAACGTCCTCAATGTCGTACATCTCGTTGTTCAGATCCAGATAGGTGTTGTACTTGCTGTAATCGTACCCGGTGCTCTCGTCCAGGACCTGCTCCGAGGGGGACACGCTCTCAGAGGGGTCGGGATCTCCGCCACAGCCGGTCAGCAGCAGCGCCGCACCCAGGCTCAGAGCCAGGGCACGATTTAACAGTTTCAGTTTCTTCATGTTTTCCTTCGCTTCCTTTTCTCATTTTTTATTTCCACCGGGGGTCTCCCGGTTGGATCACATATTCCAAGGGTCCTCCTGCCGGCGCTGTTCCCGCTCCACGCCGCCCTGGGCCAAGTGCAAAATGAGCTTTCCCGCAGCAGTCAAGGCCCAGAGAAAAAGGCCAATGCCGCAGCTCAAGCTCATGCTCCTGTCTCTGCTGCGCAAAGTATGCCTGTGATGAAGCGTCCAGTACCGGTCTGAGGCAGCCATGGCCCGGTCCCGGTCCTCTTTTGTGGCGGTGCCGTCGGCCGCCTTTTCCACCAGCGTAGCCCAAAGAGCGTTCTTTTCCTGCTCCGCTTGCCGGTATTCCCGCTCTGCGGGCAGCCAGAGAACCAGGCTCACCAAAAAAAGCAGCAACAAAAGAGGACCCAAGGCCCAAAAGCCTTTTTTCTCCTGGCTCATAATTCCTCCAGGATCTCCCGGCGCTTCTCCTGGTACTCGGCCTCGGTGATGAGGCCGGCGGTTTTCAGACTTTCCAGCTGCTCCAGACGCTTTTGGGCGTCCAGGGCCATGGAGGGGATGTGGTCGTGGCCTTCGTCAGCACTCTGGGCGGGCTTTGCGGGCTGGGCGGGCTCCTCCTCGGTGACTACGTAGCCGCCGAAGTAGTCCTTGGTGTCCTCCTCACTGCCAAAGACAACCTTGGCGTTGATGACCGTATTGTAGATGGCGATGCCCGTCCACAGCAGACCAAAGGGGCCGAAGGTGGGGATGACCACACAGAGGCCGATGAGAATGAAAATTCCTCCCACCACAAGGCCCATCCGGGCCTGGGCCTTGCCGGGGCGATAGTGGATATTCTTCCTTGCCATGGTCTTACCCCCTTTTGATCTTCCACTTGCGGTCCTTGTACTCCTCCTCGTCAATGAGGCCGGCCGCCTTCCAGACCTCCAGCTGCTCCAGCTGGCGCTCCCGGCTCAGGCCCACGCTGGCCACATGGCCCTCTCCCCTCTCATCGGCGGAGAAGTAGTGGCTCTCTCCCCAGTCGTCCTCCTCGTCCCAGTTGTCCAATTTGGCGGTGGGGGTCGGCGTGACCGGAGGCGTGGAGGGCTCCACCCGGCCTGTGGGGTCGGTATTGGCCCGGCCGGAGCCCAAAAGGGTGCCTACAATAGACTCATTTTTCTTATTTGCCTTTTTTACATTGTTCACCACGGCAAATACCACAAGCACCAAAGCTAAAAGTGATTTCATAAAAGCGCCTCCTTTGCTTCTACAAAAAGAAGACGATGCCTGTCACAAACTGCAACAGCAGGGGCTAACTGCCCTCGTACCGTTTCCTCCGCTCCCGGTATTCCTCCCGGTCGATGAGGCCAGCCTCCAGCAGCCGGTCCAGCTGCCGGAGCCCCTCCTCCCCATCCAAGGCCGTGGAGGGGATGTGGTCATGGGCGGCGGGCTCCCGGGGGGCGCTGTCCCCAGCGGGTGCGGGCGGGGTGTCCGCCCTGTTGGGGGTCACGGGCATTTTATCCTCCTCCCGGTCAAACCAGTGGCCTATGACCTCGAAAACCCGGTCCAGCCCCCGGGCCATTTTTCTGGCCCGGGGACCCTCCCTGTCCTTCATCACGGCCCGGAGGACCAGCAGGACCAGGCCGAGAAAGCCAAGGAGCATGGGGATCACCACATAGACAATACCATAAACATCCATGTCAATTTCCCGGAGTAAAAATGAGAGCATTTCCCCCTCTCCTTTCTCTCCCGGCCCTTTTCATCAGGCGAAGGGCTTATTCCTGGTCAGGGGTCTCGCCACTCTCGGGGGGCTCCCCCTCAATCACTTCGGCAGTTTTGGTCTCGGTGGGGGCCGTCTCGGTCTCCTCCTCATGGTCGGTGATGGCCATGGAGATGACCTGGTCCCCCTCCTCCTTGAAGCGCATGACGATAACGCCCTGGGTGGAGCGGCCGGTGAGGCGGATATTCTCCACCGGAGTGCGGATAAGGACGCCGGAGTGGGTGACCAGCAGCAGATCCTCGCTGCCGTCCACCATCTTCACCCCCACCACGCTGCCTGTCTTTTCGGTGACCATGTAGTTGCGGATGCCCACGCCGCCCCGGTTGGTGATGCGGTACTCCTCGGTGTCGGTGCGCTTGCCATAGCCATTCTCGGTGATGGAGAGGACCTGCTTGCCCTCCTCAATGACGCCGGCACCAACCACCCAGTCGCCCTCCCGGAGGCTGATGCCCCGGACGCCGTAAGCGTCCCGGCCCATGGAGCGGACCTTGTCCTCGGGGAATCGGATGGCCTGGCCATCGTGGGTGGCGATGAGCACCTCCCGGCTGCCGTTGGTCTCCAGCACGGACATGAGGGCATCCCCCTCGTCCAGCCGGAGGGCCCGGATGCCGATATTCTTCAGGTTTTTCAGGGTGGAGACGGGCAGCCGCTTCACCGTGCCGTTGCGGGTGACCATCATCAAATAGAGCTCCTCCTCGCTCATCTCCCGGAAGTGGATCATGGCCTGGATCTGCTCGCCCTGCTCCACCTGGAGAATGTTGACGATGTTGGTGCCCTTGGCCGCCTTGCCGCTTTCAGGAATTTGATAGCCCTTCTTGCGGTAGACCTTACCGGTGTCGGTAAAGAACAGGATGTAATCGTGGGTGGAGGCGGTGAACACGTCCACCACATAGTCCTCGTCCCGGGTGGTGATGCCCTTCCGGCCCTGACCGCCCTTGCCCTGGGCAGCGTACTCGCTGACCGGGGTGCGCTTGATGTAGCCGGCCTGGGTGAGGGTAAAGACGCACTCCTCCTCCTCGATGAGATCCTCGATGTCGATCTCGTCCAGCACGTCCTCGATGTCGGTCTTGCGGTCGTCGCCGAACTTGTCGGCGATGGCCTGGAGCTCCTCCTTCAGGATGCTCTTCACCAGCTCGGGGTCGCCCAGCACCTGGTTATAATAGGCGATCTTCTCCTCCAGCTCCTTGTACTCGCCCTCCAGCTTTTCCCGGTTCAGGCCCTGAAGTGCGATAAGGCGCATGTCACAGATGGCCTGGGCCTGGATGTCGTCCAGACCGAAGCGCTCCATGAGCCGCTCCTTGGCGTTGTCGTAGCTGGAGCGGATGATCCGAATGACCTCGTCGATGTTGTCCTGGGCGATGAGCAGGCCCTCCAGCAGATGGGCCCGCTCCTGGGCCTTCTTCAAATCGTACTGGGTCCGGCGGACGATGACCTCCTCCTGGAAGGTGAGGTACTCGTCCAAAATGTGCCGCAGGGAGAGGATCTTGGGCTGCTTCTGGTTGTCGGTAAGAGCCAGCATGATGATGGAGAAGCTGGACTGCAGGGCGGTCTGGGCAAAGAGCCGGTTCAGCACCACCTGGGGGTTGGCGTCCCGCTTGAGCTCGATGACGATGCGCATGCCGTTGCGGTCGGTCTCGTCCCGCAGGTCGGAGATGCCCTCCAGCCGCTTGTCCTTCACCTGCTCGGCGATGTTCTTGATGAGCTGGCGCTTGTTCACCTGATAGGGCAGCTCTGTGACAATGATACGCACCCGGTCCTTGCCGTACTCCTCAAATTCGGTGCGGGAGCGAATGACGATCTTCCCCCGGCCGGTGGCGTAGGCCGAGCGGATGCCGCTGCGGCCCATGATGATGCCCTTGGTGGGGACGTCGGGGCCCTTCACATGGCGCATCAGGTCCTCCAGGGTGGCCTCGGGGTTATTGAGCACCTCGATGCAGGCCCCGATGACCTCCCGCAGGTTGTGGGGAGGGATGTTGGTGGCCATGCCCACGGCGATGCCGCTGGAGCCGTTCACCAGCAGGTTGGGGAACCGGGAGGGGAGCACCCGGGGCTCCTTCCGGCTCTCGTCAAAGTTGGGGTCCCAGTCCACCGTCTCCTTGTCGATGTCCCGGAGCATCTCGTTGGCCACCTTGGCCATGCGGGCCTCGGTGTAACGGTAGGCGGCAGGGGGATCGCCGTCCACTGAGCCGAAGTTGCCGTGGCCGTCCACCAGGGGGTAACGCAGGGAGAAGTCCTGGGCCAGACGGACCATGGCGTCATAGACGCTGGCGTCACCGTGGGGGTGATAGTGGCCCAGCACGTCGCCCACGCAGGTGGCCGACTTCTTGAAGGGTTTATCGCTGGTGAGGCCCCCCTCGTACATGGTATACAAAATCCGCCGGTGGACGGGCTTCAGGCCGTCCCGCACGTCGGGCAGGGCACGGCCCACGATGACGCTCATGGCGTATTCGATGTAGCTTTTTTCCATCTCCCCCACCAGCTCGGACTCGGTAATGACCTGGTCGGGGAAGAGAATGTCCTCGGGCTTATAGTCTCGATTATGTGCCATAATTCGTCACCTCCTCAAATGTCAATATTCACTGCATACTGGGCGTTGCGCTCGATCCACTGCTTCCGGGGCTCCACCTCTTCGCCCATGAGGACGGTGAAGATCTGGTCGGCGGCAATGGCGTCGTCCAGGGTGATCCGGCGCAGGGTCCGTTTCTCCGGGTCCATGGTGGTCTCCCACAGCTCGTGGGGGTCCATCTCGCCCAAGCCCTTGAAGCGGTTGATGTCCACCTTCACGTTGGGGTTACCCCCCCGCAGCTCGGCGGAGATGGCGTCCCGCTCCTCGTCAGAGTAGGCCACCCGTACCGTCTTGCCCCTGGTCAGCTTGTAGAGGGGGGGCACGGCGGAGTAGACGTAGCCGTTGTCGATGAGGGGGCGCATATAGCGGAAGAAGAAGGTGAGCAGCAGGGTGCGGATGTGGGCGCCGTCCACATCGGCATCGGCCATGATGATGATTTTATGATAGCGCAGCTTGGAGATATCAAACTCCTCCCCGATGCCGGCCCCCAGGGCCACGATCATGGGATAGAGCTTGTCGTTGCCGTAAATTTTGTCCGCCCGGGCCTTCTCCACGTTGAGCATCTTGCCCCACATGGACAAAATGGCCTGGAAGCGGCTGTCCCGGCCCTGGATGGCCGAGCCGCCGGCCGAGTCGCCCTCCACGATGTAAATTTCGCACAGGGAGGGGTCACGCTCGTTGCAGTCCTGGAGCTTTTCGGGCATCTGGCCACCCTCCAGCCCCGTCTTGCGGCGCACGCTCTCCCGGGCCTTCCGGGCGGCCTCCCGGGCACGGTTGGCGGTGAGGGCCTTGTCCAGGATGGCCTTGCCCACGGCGGGGTTCTCCTCCAGGTACTGGTCAAACTTCTCGGTAACAATGGCGTTGACCAGGGTGCGGATCTCGCTGTTGCCCAGCTTGGCCTTAGTCTGGCCCTCGAACTGGGCCTCGGTGAGCTTCACCGAAATGACCACGGTGATACCCTCCCGGCAGTCCTCGCCGGAGACCTTGTCCTCGTCCTTGAGAATTTTCATCCGCTTGCCATAGGCGTTGAGCACGTTGGTGAGGGCCCGCTTGAAGCCGTCCTCGTGCATGCCGCCCTCGGGGGTGTGGACGTTGTTGGCAAAGGAGAGCATGGTCTCGTTGTAGCTGTCGTTATACTGGAAGGCGATCTCGGCAATGGCGTCGTCCTTCTGGCCGGCCATGTAAATGACGCTCTCGTGAAGGGGGGTCTTGTTGGTGTTCAGGAAGGTGACGAACTCCCGAATACCGCCGGCATAGCACATCTCGTCCCCCTGCTCCTGGCCCTCCCGCTTGTCCTGAATGGAGATACGCAGACCGGCGTTGAGGAAGGCCTCCTCCCGCAGGCGGGTGTGGAGAATGTCATAGTCGTAAACCGTGGTATCGGTGAACATCTCCGGGTCGGGCTTAAAGGTGACGATGGTGCCCGTCTTATCGGTGGTGCCGATGATGGTCATTTCCTGGGTCATGGCCCCCCGGGCAAACTTTACCTCGTAGATGTTGCCGTTTTTATGGACCTGGACCTCCATCCACTCAGAGAGGGCGTTGACCACGCTGCCGCCCACGCCGTGGAGGCCGCCGGAGACCTTATAACCGCCGCCGCCGAACTTGCCGCCGGCATGGAGCACGGTATAGACCACCTCCAGAGCGGGCTTGCCTGTCTGGGGCTGAATGTCCACGGGGACACCCCGGCCGTCATCGGTGACCCGAATGGCATTGCCGGGCAGGATCTCCACCTCGATGTTCTTGCAGTAGCCGGCCAGGGCCTCGTCAATGGCATTGTCCACGATCTCATAGACCAGGTGGTGCAGGCCAGAGGACGAGGTGGAGCCGATGTACATACCGGGCCGCTTCCGCACGGCCTCCAGGCCCTCCAGGACCTGGATCTCCGAGCCTCCGTATTCATGCTCGGTCTGGCTGACACCGGCCCAGTCCTCTCCGTCCCGGATGTCCAGGGCGGTCAGGTCCTGGTCCTCCTCCGGGGTCAGCTGCTCTTGATTCAGCTTGTCTTCGTTCATGTTGAAACCTCCTACGTCGTCGCATCGTCGGCACAAACTCCATATCCCTCGCTTCGGCCTAATGGCCAAAGCTCGCTCATTTCGCTGTGCCTCCTCCCCCCCACAAAAGGTTTCACCTTTTGCGGGGGCCCCTTATTTATGGGACCCCAAAAGGGCTTTTCACAAAGTTTTTTGTATTTTTTACGGAGCACAGAAAAACTGTCAAAGGCAGTTTTTCTCTACCTCGCCGAACCCTACTAATTTATTTTTGATACATCGGCCCCTACTCCACCCAGCCGCTCTCCATTCGGCCCTTCAGGGTAGCCGAGGAGGGCTGGCACAGGTAGATCATGGGCTCGTCCCCCCAGTGCTGGCACAGGACGAAGGACCGGGGCAGATCCTCGGTGGCCAGGACCACCCTCCCCTCCCGCTCCGCCTTTTCCAGAAAGGAGCGGGTGCGGCGGGACCAGGAGGCGTTGTCCAAATCGAAAATACCGATGACCGCCTCATGGGGCACCACCACCGATTGACCCAGATGGAGATACATCCTACCCCTCCTCCAAAACCCCGTCGGGCGGGGCATACCGCCAGGCGGCAAGGATACCATAGAAAATCAAAACCCAAGTTTCCGCCAGCAAGCTGACAAGGGAGCCCGTCAGATTGCAGACATTGGAAATGAAATGACTTCTCATTTGAAAGGACAGTTGAGCCAGCAGAATAGAGATCAGCGACATTCCCACAGACACTGGGACCACAAATTTTATCTGGGGTCCTATGGTTTGGGGCCACTTTTGAAAGCCCTCTTTCAAACCAAAGCCAACCGCTCGCCAGAAGCCCTGCTCCGGGGTGCGGAGATAGGCCGTCTTGATTGACAGGGATAAAAGCATGAAAAGCACCAGATTAAGAAGGGTCAGAGCCACATTCCAGTAGCTTTGATAGGAATAGAGCCGATAAACAGTATCTGCATCCACAGTGTGAGTGACAATAGCAAAGAGAACCTGTTTCCCTATGCGCCAAATTACGGGAAAAACACCCATCCAGACCGCCCAGCTTATGTACCACCGGCCCTCCTTGAAGATGGTCCAGGGCATTTTTTCTGTTCGGCCCTCGCCCCGCCCCAGGCACAGGCGAAAGGCCCCCAAATTCAGCAGGGTGGATATCATTGCTGTGATGAAAAGCAGAGGAATACTCAAAAGAAACAGGATACCCACCGTCCCATCAGGATCCACAGCCCCTGTCTGCTCCAAGCCATAGAACAGGGCCATTAAAATTCTGCCTGGAATGGCGTTTTTCACAAGTCTCACTGCCAAAAGTGTCCCAAAAACAGGGAAAAGCAGGGTTGGAAATTCCCTTGCTGCCTGTTGCAGGATCAATTTGTCCTTCATAGCTTCACCCCTCATTTGACCCTGGGGGTCCACAGCCGTTTCCAGAGCTTGTAGCCAAGAATACAGCCGCACAGGATGCCCAGGGCGGGCAGGCCGGGGAAAAAGAGCAGGGTCTCCAGGGGGACTCCCGCCCCCCACTCATGGCTGCGGTAGAGTACCCCAAGCAAGGCCAGGGCCAGGGTGAGCCCGGGCGGGAGCCACCGCCACCAGCGGTGTTTGGGCAGCCGGCAGCACAGGTACTCTGCCAGAATGGCCACCGCCATGGGGGCGCCAAAAAAGAGTAAAAATATCACCTGTCTCCTCCGTTATACCAACGTTCCACCCTTGACCTGGAACCGTTTGCCGTCAGTGGGCACCGTCTTGTCCTCCTCACAGCAGGTGATGAGGACCTGTCCCCCGTCAATACGCTCCAGCACAAAGGCCTGGCGCCGGGCGTCCAGCTCGCTGAGCACGTCGTCCAGCAGCAGTACCGGCCATTCCCCCGTGTCCTCCTGAAAGAGCTCCCGACAGGCCAGCTTCAGGCTCAACGCCGCCGTTCGGGTCTGGCCCTGGGAGGCAAACTGCCGGGCGGACTGGCCGTCTATGTTCACCGCCAAATCGTCCTTATGGGGGCCGGACAGACACTGGCGGGATTCCAACTCCGCTCGGCGGTGGCTCTGCTGATGCTCCAGCAGCTGCTCCAGAATGGTCTTTGGCGGGGCCTCGGGGTCGGTGACGGTGCTCACCGTCTCATAGCCCAGGGTCAGCTTTTCCCGCCCGCCGGAGAAATCTCCCTGAATAGGGGGCGCCAGGGCACTGAGCCGCTTGACAAAGTGGGCCCGGTAGTGGATGAGCACCGCCCCCACCTGGGCCATGCGGAGATTGAAGTCGTCCAGGGTGTCCAATAGAGAGGGCTTTTCCTCCCAATCCCGGAGGATCCGGGTCTTTTGGTCGTAGAGCCGCCGATATTCTCCCAGTGCGGCGGCGTACTTGGGCCGCAGCTGACAGATGGCGTCGTCCAGAAACCGCCGCCGCTCAGCCGCCCCCGCCCGGATGAGGGACAGATCCTCCGGGCAGAACAGGATGGTGTTGAACACCTCCCCCAACTCCCCCGCCGTTTTCAGCTTCACCCCGTTGGACAGCAGCTGCCGCCGCTCCCCCCGGTGGAGCCGGGCCTCCAGGGTGAATTGCCGCTGGCGGGAGAGGACCTCCCCCTTGAGAAAGGCGTGGTCCACCCCAAACTGGATCAGCTCCCGGTCATACCGGGCCCGGTGACTTTTCGCCGAGGAGAGATAGGCCGCCGCCTCCAGCAGGTTGGTCTTGCCCTGGGCGTTGTCCCCCCAAATCACATTGACCCCGGGGGCGAAGTCGGCCTCCACATGGACATAATTGCGGAAGAAGTCCAGCTCCAAACGCTGCAATATCATGCCACGACCAGCCTGATCCCATCCAGCACGGCGGTGTCCCCCGGCCGGAGCTTCTTCCCCCGCATGGTGCAGACTTCACCGTTGACCAGGACCTGGCCCTCCTGGATGAGGGCCTTGGCCTCCCCGCCGGTCTCCACGGCGCCGGAAAACTTCAAAAGGTCCTGCAATTTGATGTATTCTGTGGTAATGGGGACAGTTTCTTCCCTCACGTCAGATCCCTCCCGAAAAAAGGGAGCCCCAGAGCGGAGTTATCCCCTTTTTTACAGTTCTGTGTGGACGTTTTTCACGTTTCACGTGGAACATTTTTTCAGATTTCCCAGTGGTTTGCGCCTTATTTATCCCAGGTGGCGCTCATGCGGACGGGCAGCACCATAAAGAGGTAGTCCTCCTCCCCCTCGGCCTGATCCACCGGGACGATGATACAGGGGGTGGAGGGGGTGCCCATGAGCAGCTTGGCCTCCTCGGTGGGGACGGCTTTCAGGGCATCCATCATAAAGCGGTGATTGAAGCCGATGTGCAGGTCGTCGCCGGTTCCCTCCACCGGGCACTGGTCAGAGGCGCTGCCAATGGCGGTGAGGGAGGACAGGTAGAGCATATTCTCCCCCACGATGCACCGCAGGGGGTTTTTGGTGTTGTCGTGGAGAATGAGGCTCACCCGGTCAATGGAGGTCATAAGGCTGCGGACATCGGCCTTCAGGGAGATGGTGCTCTTCCAAGTGATGGACTGGCGGTAATTGAGGAATTCTCCCTCCAGCCGCCGGGTCACCAGCAGGGTGGAGCCGATGCGGAACACGATGTGCCGGGCGCCGGTGGTAATGGACACCTTCTCCTCCCCGTCTCCGCAGATGGAGCGGACCTCGTTGAGTGCCACCCCGGGCACCACGAAGGAGAAGTCCTGGTCGGGGGCTTCCTCCAGCTTCTCCCGCCGGAGGGCCAGCCGCTGTCCGTCTACCGACACCACCGTGAGCCGGCCGTCCATCACCTCAAAAAGGGAGCCGGTGAGGATGGGCCGGCCGTCGTTCTGGCTGACGGCGAAGATGGTCCGGCCAATCATATCCGAGAGCATCTCCTGGGACAAAACCAGGGCGTTCAGGGGCTCTACGCTGGGCAGCTCGGGGAACTCCTCGGGGTCAATGCCCTGAATGTGGAACTGACTGACGCCGCACTCAATGTGGACGGTGAGCCCCTCGGTGGAGACGGTGACCATATCGTCAGGCAAGCGGCGAATGATGTCGCCAAACAGTCGGGCAGACAGGACCAGAGAGCCGGCCTCCGCCACGTCAGAGGGGACCACAGTGCGGATCCCGGTCTCCAGATTGTAGCCGGTAAGTCTCAGCTCGTTGTCACACTCCAGCAGGATACCCTCCAGAGCGGGGATGGAGCTCTTGGGGGCGGTGGCCCGGGAGGAGGTGGCAATGGCTGCTTGGAGCAGGGCCTTCTCACAGGAAAATTTCATGGTGCATCCTCCATTCTCTTTTTGCTTTTAGAGAAGATAATGATATTTTTTTATTCGCCGTAGTCGTAGGGGGGCTGAATATGTGGAAATCTGCCCTGAAATGGGGAAAGAAGAAGGGTTTCACCCTCCACAACCCCCTGTGGATAAAATGGGCACTTTTCCACCCTTTCCACACCCGGTTTGAGAAACCCACAAAATGATTTCCACTTGTGAATATCGGTGGATGGGTTTTGTGGATAATTTACTCGTATCTGGCGTTCACATTGGCCTCGATGTCCTTGATGACTTCCCCGGTTTCGGGCGAGGATTTGGCCAACTTTTCAATGCGCTCAATGGAGTGTATAACGGTGGTGTGGTCCCGGCCGTTAAACTCAGCGCCGATCTCCTTCAAAGACAGCTTGGTCATTCGCCGGATGACGTACATGGCGATCTGCCGTGCCAGCACGGTGTCTTTGGTCCGGCCCTGGCCCTTGATGTCGTGGATAGAGATATTGTAGAACTTGCCCACCTCTTCGATGATGACATCGGTGGAGGGGAAGAATTCGGACTTGTCCTTGAACATATCCCGCACCGCCCTTGTGACGGTCTCCACATCCACCTGCTCGCCCATGAGTTCCTGGAAGGCCAGGATCTTGTTCACTGTGCCCTCGATCTGGCGCACATTGGCGGTGATATTCTCGGCGATATAGCCCAGCACCGGGTCGGGCAGGTTCATCCCCCGGCGAATAGCCTTGTTTTTGATAATGGCCACCCTCGTCTCATAGTCGGGGGGCTGCACGTCCACCGGAAGGCCCCACTCGAACCGGGTCTTGAGCCGCTCGTCCAGTCGGAGCATCTCCTTGGGAGGGCGGTCGGCGGTAAAGACGATCTGCCGGCCCGATTCGTAGAGGGCGTTGAAGGTGTGGAACATCTCCTCCTGGGAGGACTCCCGGCCGGCGATGAACTGCACATCGTCCATCAAAAACACGTCGCAGGAGCGGTACTTGTCCCGGAATTCCTGGTTTTTGCCCTCCCGAATGGCGGTGACCAATTCGTTTGTAAAGGCATCTCCCTTGATATAGACGATGCGGTAGTCGGGAAACCGCTCGTGGATGGCGTGGGCGATGGCGTAGAGCAGGTGGGTCTTGCCAAGGCCCGAATCGCCGTAGATAAACAGAGGATTGTAGCCCTTGGGCTTGCCCGGCTCGTCGGCCACCGCCTTGGCGGCGGCGTAGGCAAACTTGTTGGAGGAGCCCACCACGAACTTGGCAAAGGTGTACTCATCGGTGCCGGGCAGGAAGGAGGGGTCTCCCTCCCCCATGTCCAGGTTCTCCCCCTCCCCCAGTACCTTCACCTCGAAGTCCGCCGAAAACAGCTCCCGCAGGGCCTTCTGAATGGCGGGGACGTAGCGGGAGGTGATGATGTCCCGCTTGAAGTTGTTGGGGGTGTAGAGCACCAGCCGGTCGCTTTCAAAGGCCAGGGCCTGGGCGTCGTCAAACCAGGTGCTCAGGGTGGTGGCGGTCAGTTCTCCCTCCATGAGAGCGAGTACCTTTTTCCAGATCTCAGCGGCGGAATCCATGCGATCTATCCCTCGTTTCTCTCTCAATTCCTGCAAAAAAGGGCACAGGACCCTACTATAAATAGTAACCATCCCATTATACCAAAAAAGAGCTCTTCTGACAACAAAAAATACACCAGAAACGAAAAGTTTTCCACATTATTTTTCTCACTTGTGGACAGAGGAAAAACGACCACAATATGTGGGGTTTTGCAGTCAAATCGGCAAAAAAATTGAAAAAATAGAGGTTGACAGGGTGTTTTGTTATTTAGTATAATGCTATTTGCGCTTTTCTGTACAGGCGCATCCATTTAACGACCGCATCCGGCCCTGGGCCGGGTGTTGTGGTGGGCGGGGGCCACCCCGCCAGATAAGAATACAGGAGGTGTTCTGCATGTTCCGTACCTATCAGCCCAAGAAGCGTCAGCGCAGCAAGGTCCATGGCTTCCGCAAGCGGATGGCCACTGCCAACGGCCGGAAGGTCCTCTCCCGTCGCCGCCGTGCCGGCCGGGTCCGTCTGACCCACTGAGATGGACCGTGTAAGGGAATAAGCAGATAAAGCGGGGCGGTGGAGTTTTCTGCCGCCCCTGCGGTGCATGGGGAGAAAGGGGGCGAGAGAGATGAAGCACACCGTATCCATGAAGGAAAACCATCTCTTCCGCCGCCTGTATAACAAGGGTCAGAACACGGCCTGTCCCACTCTGGCCGTCTATGTCCGCCGCAATGGCCGGAAGGAGAGCCGCCTGGGCCTCACCGTGGGCACCAAGGTGGGCAAGGCGGTGGTCCGCAACCGGGTCCGCCGCCGGCTCCGGGAGGCCTACCGCATCCACGAGGGGAATATGGCCCCGGGGTGGGACATTGTGGTGGTGGCCCGGGTCCGGTCTGCCTTTGCCCCCTACCGGGAGCTGCAGCGGGACCTTTTGCGCTCGCTGGACAAGCTGGGGGTGTACCACAGGTGAAGGCTATGCTTCTGTGGTGCATCCGTTTTTACCGCAAGTACATCTCCCCCACAAAGCCCCCCTGCTGCCGCTTCATCCCCACCTGCTCGGCCTACGCCCTGGAGGCGGTGGAGAAGTACGGCGCCCTCAAGGGGGGCTGGCTGGCCCTGCGCCGGGTGCTGAAATGCCATCCCTTTCACAGACAAGAGACCATCGAGTACGACCCCGTCCCATGAGTAATCCATCAAAATTGGAGGCAAGTGCATGGACTTCAGCTATGTGATCATGACCCCCTTCGTATGGGTGCTGGATACCTTCTACAGCTTTGTCGGCAGCTACGGCATCGCTCTGATCCTGTTCACCCTCGTGGTGCGGCTGATCCTGTTCCCCGTCTCGCTGAAGGGGAAAAAGAGCATGATCCAGATGAATATGCTCTCCGGCAGGATGCAGCGGCTGCAAAAGCAGTATGCCAACAACCCCCAGAAGTACCAGGAGGAGCTGCAAAAGCTCTACGCCAAGGAGAATGTGAACCCCATGGGCGGCTGCCTGTGGATGTTTATCCCCATGCTCATCATCATTCCCCTGTTTGCCATCATCCGCCAGCCCATCAAGTATATGATGGGTGTGGTGGGCCCCGATGCCGACGCCATGCTCCAGGCCATCGCCCAGGCGGTGAACTGGGACAGCGTGGCCGTGGAGATGGGCTGGATCAACGCAGACTTTATCCAGAAGGCTATGGAGGCCGTTGCCGAGGGTGAGACCTATATCACCAGCTTTGGCGCCTCTGTCAAGGCCAGCGGCGTTGTCCCCACCTATCATCAGCTCTACCTGTCCAGTCTCATTACCCCAGAGAATGTGGAGGCCGTCAAGGCCGCCGTGGCCGCCGTGGGAACCCCCGCCAAGGAGATCTTTTCCATCAATTACAGCTTCCTGGGCATCAACCTGATCCAGGAGCCCACCTGGAAGTTCTGGACCAACGGCTGGTCCTGGGGCAGCATCGGCCTGTTCCTGCTGCCCGTGGCCTCGGCCGCCATCTCCTGGCTCATGGGTATCGTGAGCCAGAAGACCAACAACATCAGCCGCCAGTCCAACCCCCAGATGGAGGGCACCAACAAGCTTATGATGCTCATGTCCCCCATCATGTTCCTGTGGTTTGGCTTCTCCATGCCCGCCTCCATGAGTGTGTACTTCATGGCCTCCAGCCTGCTGGGCATCGGCCAGGAGTACATCTGCAGCGCTATGCTCAAGGGCGACTACGAGCGGGCCCGGGAGGCCCAGCGCCAGCGGGAGATCGAGGAGAAGGAAGAGGAGAAGCGCCTGCGCCGGGAGAAGGCCGAGGAGAAGGCCCGCAAGGCCGAGGAGGCCCGGCTCAACAAGGGCAAGAAGAAGGCCAAGGAGGCCGAGGACGACGGCCGTGCCACCCCCGAGCAGCGGGAGGCCAGCCGGGTGGGCATCCGCCAGTACGCCCGGGGCCGCACCTACGAGCCCGACCGCTTCAGCGGGGTCACCGAGTATGACGAGCGGGCGGTGGACCGCCTGACCGCCCCCATGCCGGTGAAGCCCAAGAAGGATAAAAAGCAGGACTGACACATCCCAAACGGGAAGGAGATAGCATCTTATGCGGAAATCTGTTGAGTTTACCGGCAAGACCGAGGACGCCGCCATCGCCACCGCCCTGGAGACTCTGGGTCTCACCCGGGAGGAGGTGTCGGTGGAGGTGCTGGAGCTGGCCAAGGCCGGATTTCTGGGCATTGGCGGTACCCCTGCCAAGGTGAAGGTCACCTTCGACGCTCCCGACGAGCCCGAGGTGGTGGAGGAGGTGCCGGCCCCGCTGACCGGGGAGGAGCGGAAAAAGGCCGCCGTGGAGGCGGCCGATGCCGAGGCCCTTTCCTCTATGTCCGAGGGCCTGGAGGAGGCCCCTCTCTTTGTGGACGAGCCCGAGCCCGCCCCCGTGGCGGCCGACGATGACACCGCCGGCCGGATCATGGAATTTCTCACTGGCCTTCTGAAGCACATGGAGGTCCAGGCCACCCCCCGGGTCAGCGTGGATGCCGAGGGCAACTACCTGGTGGAGCTGGTGGGGGACAATCTGGGCACCGTCATTGGCCGCCGGGGCGAGACCCTGGATGCCATTCAGCAGCTCACCGGCTACGCCATCAACCGGGGTCAGACCAAGCGGACCCGGATCCGTGTGGACGCCGAGGGCTACCGGGCCAAGCGGGAGGAGTCTCTGGAGCGGATGGCCCGCCGTGTGGCCGAAAAGGTGATCCGCTACCGGCGGAACATGACCCTGGAGCCCATGAATGCCTACGAGCGCCACGTGGTCCACACCGCCCTGCAGGACTACCCCGACGTGTCCACCTACTCCATCGGCGTGGAGCCCAACCGCCGCACCGTGGTGGCCTACACCCCCGGCGAACACCAGTGAAAACGAAATGAATGAAAAAGGACGGCACATTCAAAGTGCCGTCCTTTTTTCTATTCATATCCGTCGGAACAGGTATAGGCCTGCCGGTATATTTTTACTCGACTTCCAAGAGGAGGGTATCGCTGAGGCGCATAATGGTGGCGATGGACTGCTCCCAGCTATATGTGCCCTGGGGGCCGAACCGTCCGTCACCCAGGCCGCCCATAATGCCGGCGGCTTGCATCTGGCCCACCGCATCCTTGGCCCAGGAGGAGATGGCGGCGTTGTCGGTAAAGTTGGGCGCCGCCGTAGGGAGCTTCAGCTCCATGGCATTTGCCAAACGGCAGAGAATGGTGGCGGCCTGCTCTCTCGTCAGCTGACCCTCGGGGTCAAACACACCCTCGCTGACGCCGGTGACCACCCCCAGATAGGCCATCTGCCGCACATACTCATTGTTGGTGTCGGTGAACTTTGGGAGCTTGTCGGGCTCATAGTAACCGTCGGGGATCTCCTTATACTGCTCCGGACAGACCTTCTTAAAAAGATTCAGGGCTATCTTACAGAACTTCTCCCGGCTGATGGGATCGGCGTAGGAGGAGTTGCGTATCGCCCCGTCGGCACCGGCCGAGAACGTGCTGCCAACATACTCTCCCGGCATATCAACGAAGTTGTAGAGATGCAGTGAGCAGGCCCTGCCCACTGCCTCCCTGGCCCAATCGGCAGGGGGAACGGCGCAGGAGGCCATGGTCACCTGGTAAAGCTGGCTGTCCGTCACATCCTGGACAGAGAGGGTATTGCCACAGCCTACATAGTAGAGATCGTCCAACCACAATGTATCGCTTTTCTCCACCGCCACCACATAGCCCTTCTCCTGGATAAAGGGGACAAGGTTCAGTTTCAGGTCCCCACCATAGGGCACTTCAAAGGTATCATTGCCCCAGTATGTGGTGGAACCGTCGGCGGAGGTGAAATAGCCTGCGGGACCCTCTGGGTGCTCCAGCCCGACAAAGACAGGCAGACAGCCATTTTCCACTGCAGTGAAGGTGATGGGTACCACCTTCTCGTCCCGATAGCCCATGCTCTTGCCGCCCCCCTCCACTTCGTAGAGGGAGGTGAGCACCAGCTCGGTCTCGTACCGGCCCCGGCGTCCCTTTTCGGGGCGGTTGCTGTTCTTATGGATTTGGATTTGGGCCGTCTCACCGGGGGCCAGCGTCCATCTGCTTTCCTCCAGAGACAGGTACCCGTTCATACTCGACTTCCTTCCGTGCCAAAGGCCATCCCCTGTCAGCTTAGCCGCCAGCGCCAAGTCCACCTTGGTCGTATTGGTGACAGAAAGGGTTTCGATGACCTCCTCACCGATCTCCACCAGGCCGAAGTCCACGCTCTCCCGGTCCAGCTTCATGGCATCCTCGCCGCCCATGTAGCCGTCATAGACCACCTCAAAGCGGTAGGGCAGGACGTAGTAGGCGCCATCGGCAAAAACAGGCTTGCCGTAACTCTCGCCGGTGGGTTCGCCGGTGTTAGAGAAATAGAACTCCAAATTCCCCTCATACACCCCGGCAGGAAAGTCGGCGCCTCCCTCCATACGCCCAGTTTGCAGGGTCAGGTCCACACTGGCAGAGGAGCCGGGCTTCAGCTCCATAGCGTAGACAGCGGGAAAGCTTCCATGCCGCTGAATGTCGTCCCAGCCCTCCCTGATCACCGTGGGCTTAAACGCACTGTTGCCCATGTAGAGGCCAAAATTGATGTACCAGAGGCTCCTACCGCTTGTGTTGGTGAGGGTGATCGTGAGGGTAGGGCAATCCTCCTTTTTGTAGCCGTACTTTAGCGTGCCAAAATCCGCCATGTCCATATGAAATGTAATGGCTCCATCGGTGGCCACTCTGTCCTCCGCCGCCAAGACGGTTTCGGGCAGCAGCCCCAGGCAGAGGCTCAAAGCCAGCAAAACAGAGAACATTTTCTTTTTCATGGCATAGCACGCCTTTCTACAAAAATTCTGTGTCAATATCTTTCATCGTCAGTGGGGTCATAGCGGTTACCCGTTAAAAGAAAAGGATGCAAGCCTGTTTTCTGAGGTGAAAAACGGGCGTTTATTTTATGCTCTCTGCTATGCCCTGAGCCAGTTCATGTAGTTGCTCCTGCCCTCCCTCTGTTAAGGCGGAGCGCAGGGCGATGGAGGGCGCCAGCACCGAGCAGCCGGCCAGACCCTCCACAGCGGCGGCCATGAGCTTTCCGGCGGCGGGAGCCCAGGTGCCGTTTTCCAGAATGGCGAAGGTCCTGTCCTTCAGCCCCAGGGCCTTCATGTCCTCCAAAAAGGCGGCCATGGGGGGGAACACCCCGCCGTTGTAGGTCACCCCGGCCAGCACGACATGGGACAGGCGCATGGTCAGGTCCATGAGGTGGGACACGTGGGTGGTGGACACGTCCCGGACCTCCACCCTCCGGACCCCCTGCTCCACCAGCTGGGTGGCCAGGGCCTGGGCGGCGGCCTCGGTGTTGCCGTACATGGAGGCGTAGGCGATAAGCACGCCCGGCTCCTCCGGGGCCCAGCGGCTCCACAGGTCGTATTTCCCCAGGAAATAGCTCAGCTCCTCCCGCCACACGGGACCGTGGAGGGGGCAGATGAGCTTGATGTCCAGCCCGGCCGCCTTTTTCAGCAGGGTCTGGACCTGAACGCCGTACTTGCCCACAATGTTGACGTAGTACCGCCGGGCGTCCTCCAGCCAGTCCCGGTCAAAGTCCACCTCGTCGGCAAAGAGCTTGCCGTCCAGAGCGCCGAAGGTGCCGAAGGCGTCGGCGGAGAAGAGGGCGCCGGTGGTCTCATCGTAGGACACCAGCACCTCAGGCCAGTGGACCATGGGGGCGGTGTAGAAGGTGAGGGTGTGCCGGCCCAGGGACAGGCTGTCCCCCTCCTTCAGCTCCCGCCGCTCGTGCTCCCCGGTCTGGAAGCCGAACTGCTCCAAAAACCGGAAGGCCTGGGCCGAGGCGGCCACCTTGGCCTTGGGGTACTTGTCCAGCACCACCTGAAGGGAGGCGGCGTGGTCGGGCTCCATGTGGTGGAGGACCACCCAGTCCAGCTCCCGGCCCCCCAGCTGATGCTCCAGGTTGTCCAGCAGCTGCCGGCAGGCCGACCAGTCCACCGTGTCCAGCAGGGCGGTCTGCTGGTCCAGCAGCAGATAGGCGTTGTAGCTCACCCCCCGGGGAATGGGGTGGATGTTTTCAAAAAGGGTGGTGCGGTGGTCGTTGGCGCCCACCCAGTACAGCTCCTCTGTGATTTTTCTCGTATTGTACATAGTAAAACTGACCTCCTTTGGTAAGCCTATGATAACACAGAATAGGGCCCTTCGCAAGGGCGATAAGATACAAAGGGAGCCTCTATTAGGAGGCAGTAACTATGAAAAAATATGAAGAAGATTGTTTCTTCGGTGCTGACTGTGCTATAATAGCCCCAGGGATTATGATATTTACCAAAAATTATAGTCACGGCGGCCCTGCGGGCCCTGTTACAATAGGGAAGAAGCGCAAAATATTCCCCGGGGTATATTTTATCCGGTTTTGCCGTTCTAAAACCGTCCCCACCATCACAGGAGGAGCCTATGGACAAGCTGCTTTTCATTTACAACCCCCACGCCGGTAAGGGCCGTGTCCGTCTGCGCCTGGCCGAGCTGCTCAACGCCTTTACCCGGGTGGGCCAGGTGGTCACCGCCTATCCCACCCAGGGCCCCGGAGATGCCGTCCAGGCCGCCCGGCAGCTGGCCCCGCACTATGACCGGCTGGTGGTCTGCGGCGGGGATGGCACCCTTCACGAGGTGGTCAACGGCCTCATGGCTTTGCCTATGGAGCACCGCCCGGTGGTGGGCTATATCCCCGCCGGCACCACCAACGACTTTGCCCAGAACCTCTCCCTGCCCCGGAAAATGGATGCCAAGGCCGCCCTGGCGGCCACGGGGGCGGCCCGGCGGGTGGACGTGGGCAGGCTGGAGGAGGACTACTTCGTCTATGTGGCTGCCTTTGGGGCCTTCACCAGCGTGGCCTATGATACCCCCCAGCAGTTCAAAAACGTCCTGGGCCATCTGGCCTATGTCCTCCGGGGGATCACCGAGCTTGCCAACATCAAGGGCTACCACCTGAAGCTGACCCACGACGGCGGTGAGCTGGAGGGGGAGTTCCTCTACGGCATGGTGAGCAACACCGTGTCGGTGGGCGGGCTTATTGGCCTGCCTGCCGAGGAGGTGGCCCTGGACGACGGCGAGCTGGAGGTGCTGCTCATCCCCATGCCCAAGACCATGGCCGACCTGAACGCCATGATCCGGGGCCTTGCCACCCAGACCTATTCCAAGGAAACAGGCATTATCGGCTTCCACACCGCCCGGCTGACCATGGAGTGTGACGAGCCCCTGCCCTTTACCCTGGACGGGGAGAACGGGGGCCAGCATACCCTGAGCCATATCACGGCCTGTCACCAGGCCATCCCCATTGTGTTCGGGTCATAAAAAGCAACGGAGCGGGCGGTCAGTTTGACCGCCCGCTTGTCAATCTTGCGCCCCGGAGAATTGAGTGCTATAATAAGCCGAAAACCATCACATTTCCCACGGGAGGGAAACCCTATGGATTATCACGCCGGAACCTTTGACGTGGCCGTCATCGGCGCAGGTCACGCCGGTGACTTCAATTCTTGCAGGGCGGAAGTGAATTCCGCCCTGCGCCGGGCTTCGCCCGCCCCGGCCCCTGGGCCGGGGTTCTATCCCGGCTTTGTATTGGAGGGGCATTATTATGGATTATAACGCTGGAACCTTTGACGTGGCTGTCATTGGTGCAGGTCACGCCGGGATAGAAGCCGCCCTGGCCTGCGCCCGGCTGGGGCTGAAAACCCTGTGCTTCACCGTCAATCTGGACGCCATCGGCAACATGCCCTGCAATCCCGCCATTGGGGGGACAGGCAAGGGCCACCTGGTCCGGGAGATCGACGCCCTGGGGGGTGAGATGGCCAAGGCGGCGGATAAGGCCTGCATCCAATACCGCACCCTGAACCGGGGCAAGGGCCCCGCCGTCTGGTCCCTCCGGGCCCAAGCTGACCGCCGCCGCTACCAGGAGATCATGAAGCACACCCTGGAGCAGCAGGAGAACCTGTGGGTGAAGCAGGCCGAGATCACCCACATTCTGGCCGAAAATGGGGCTGTCTCTGCCGTCCGCACCCAGAATGGGGCGGTCTACGCCGTCCGGGCTGCCATCGTCTGCACAGGCACCTACCTGGCCGGCCGCACCATCGTGGGCGAGGTGACCAGGGACTCCGGCCCCGACGGCCTGGCCGCCGCCTGGTCCCTCTCCGACTCCCTGCGGGAATTGGGGGTCACCCTCCGCCGCTTCAAGACGGGCACGCCCCCCCGGGTCAACCGCCGGAGCGTGGACTTTTCCAAGATGGAGCTTCAGCCCGGGGACCCCGACCCCGAGCCCTTCTCCTTCTCCACCACCCAGCCACTGGAAAATCAGGCGGTATGTTACCTGACCTACACCAATGAGCGCACCCACGACATCATCCGGGCCAACCTGGACCGCTCCCCCCTCTATGACGGTACCATCGAGGGCATCGGCCCCCGGTACTGCCCCTCCATCGAGACCAAGATCGTCCGCTTCCCCGACAAGCCCCGCCACCAGCTCTTCATCGAGCCCATGGGGCTGAACACCGAGGAGCTTTACATCCAGGGCTTTTCCTCCTCTCTGCCCGAGGAGGTCCAGGTGGCCATGCTCCACACCCTGCCCGGCCTGGAGCAGGCCGAGATGACCCGCACCGCCTACGCCATCGAGTACGACTGCGTGGACCCCACCGAGCTGCGCCCCACCCTGGAGCACAAGCGGGTCTCCGGCCTCTTTGGGGCGGGGCAGTTCAACGGCTCCTCGGGCTATGAGGAGGCCGCCGCCCAGGGGCTCATGGCGGGCATCAACGCCGCTATGAAGCTGCTGGGCCGGGAGGAGATCATCCTGGGCCGGGAGGAGGGCTACATCGGGGTGCTCATCGACGATCTGGTCACCAAGGGCACCAACGAGCCCTACCGCA
>CAJUSE010000017.1 GCA_910588975.1 uncultured Oscillospiraceae bacterium
TACTGGTTGGAGCCGGTGAGGGCGTTGAACAGGGTGGTCTTGCCGCAGTTGGGATTGCCTGCCAGGGCAATTTTGATGTCCATGAGAATTCCTCCTTCTCTCGAAAATTAGCAATGGCTAACCTACGGGTCAAAATAAGCCTCCCAAAGGGGAGGTAGTAGGGACGGCCTGGGGCGGCCCGCTCCTTTTGCGGGGCAGATCTGTCATTCGTGGATCGGGCGGTCCCAGGCCGCCCCTACGGAAGGACAGAACACCAGCAAAAATGTAAGGGCAAAATTTTTACACCAGCTCGATCATTTCAGCATCCGTTTTCCGAATACTCAGCTCATATCCCCGGACGTTGAGCTCCATGGGGTCCCCCAGGGGAGCCACCTTGCGGATGTGGATCTCGGTGCCCTTGGTGATGCCCATATCCATGATGCGGCGCTTCACGGCCCCCTCGCCGTGGAGGCGTGCCACGGTGACGGTATCCCCCACCCTGGCGTCCTTCAGTGTTTTCATGCGAATTCCTCCCTTTTTCTCAAATTAAGATCCGGTTCGCCATGGTCCTGTCCAGGGCCACCCGGCTGTCCTTCACCTGCAGGATCAGGTTGCCCGACAGCTCGGAAATGACGGTGACCACGCTGTCCACCACAAAGCCCAGCTCGGCCAGGTGCTGGCGCACCTCGTCCCGGCCCGTGATCTTGCGGATGACCACCGGCTCTCCCGGCAATGCCATAGATAGGGGCATCATCCTTCCTCCCTCCTGTTCTCTCCCGGTTTTTCGACGATAGTTAGTTATAGCTAACACGCCCGCCAAAGAAAAGAGTTAGACATACCTAACTCTCATTTCGTAGGTAGTTTACCATGGCTAACCATCTTTGTCAACCCCTTTTTTCTCCCTTTTTTCCCGCCTGTGCGGCAATCACGGCCCCGCCGCTCTCGAAGCCACCGTTGACAGAGGGGGAAAGTATAGTATAATGTGGATAGCAAGCTCGAGAAACTGCGCTCAGGAGGGAATACCAATGAAGCCGTACAAATTTGACCACTACTACCTCTACGGCGAGCTGACCGCCTGCCTGGAGGAGCTGGCCGGGGACTATCCCCAGCTGATGAAGCTGGAGTCCATCTGCACCACCCCGGGGGGCCGGGAGGTGTGGGCCTGCACCATCACCAACGCCGCCACCGGGGCCGCCCTGACCAAGCCCGCCTACTATGTGGACGGCCTGCACCACGCCGGGGAGGTCACCGGCAGCATGGCCGCCCTCCACTTTGCCGTCACCCTGGTCCAGGGCTACGGCAGGGAGGAGGCCATCACCCGGCTGCTGGACACCGCCACCGTCTACATCATCCCCCGCATCAGCCCCGACGGAGGAGAAGCCTATCTGGCCACGGCGGAGAAGCTGCGCAGCGTGGACCGGCCCTACCCCCACGAGAAGCGGGCCCCCGGCCTTCACGCCAAGGACATGGACGGGGACGGGGTCATCCGGCTCATGCGCCTGGAGAGCCCCGCCGGGGCCTGGAAGGAGTGCCCGGAGGATCCCCGGGTGATGATGCGCCGCTCCCCCTCCGACCGCACCGGCAAGTTCTACGAGCTCTACTTTGAGGGGGACATCGAGGACTATGACGGGGTGCACGTTTTCCCCGCCGAGAACAAGTGGGGGCTGGACTTCAACCGCAACTACCCCTTCGGCTGGTTCCCCGAGGCCCGGCAGCCCGGGGCGGGGAAGTACCCCCTGTCCAACCCGGAGATCAAGGCGGTGGCCGACTTTGTCCTGGCCCACCCCAACATCTGCGCCGCCGTCAGCTACCACACCAGCGGGGGCATGTACATCTATCCCCCCGGAACCAAGCACGAAAAGGACGCCGAGCCCCGGGACATGCGGATGTTCCGGGAGCTGGGGGCCATGGCCACCCAGGAGACGGGCTACGGCTGTTACAACATCTTTGACGACTTCCTCACCGACACGGTGAACTACTCCTCCGGCGCCTTTGACGACTGGATGTACCAGTCCCAGGGCATCCCCACCTACACCGCAGAGCTGTGGGATCTGGCCGTCCGGGCGGGCATCCCCGACGAGCACCCCAAAAAGCCCGAGCCTCCCGAGCAGCAGCTGAAAACCACCCTGGCCTGCTTCAAGTGGGTGGACGAGCACGTCACCGACTACCCCGGGGGCTGCCCCATCAAGCCCTGGACCCCCTTTGACCACCCCCAGCTGGGGAAGGTGGAGATCGGCTCGGCCGACTTTAAGTTCACCTTCCAGAACTGCCCGCCGGGCTATCTGGAGCAGGAGGTGGAAAAGAACACCCGGGCCCAGCTCCGGCTGGCCCAGGCCCTGCCCCAGCTGGCCATTGAAAGGCTCACCGCCCGGGAGCAGGCCCCCGGGGTCTACCAGGTCACCGCCCTGGTGTCCAACACCGGCTACCTGCCCACCTTCGTCTGCGATGAGGCCCGGCACCTGGGCACCGACCACCCCCTCACCGCCGCCGTTCAGGTGGAGGGGGAGCTCCTCTCCGGCGAAACAGAGTGCCGGCTGGGCCACCTGGAGGGCTTCTCGGCCATGGACGACACCATGGTGGCCGGGGACTTCTACGACATGGCCAAGACCCAGCCCACCAAAAAGCAGCTGGTCTATGTGGTGAAGGCAGACAAGGGCACCCCCTTCACCCTCACCGTCCACAGCCCCAGGGTGGGCCGGGTGGAGGCCACCGTTACCCTGTGATCGTTACCCTCGCCCCGCCCCCGGCGACAATGGCCGGGGGCGGGGCTTTTTTGATCATCCAAGCGCATATTATACATAATATACAGTATAATGTGCATAGAAATACGCCCTCTCGCATTCGCATATTTTTGATAAAATTCGTATATTTTTATGTTTATACATAAATACATGAATAGACTTGTGTAATTTCCATAAAAGAAGCCCTGTATTCTTGGGCACAAATGTATGAAAATTCGCTTGACAATGTATAATATACAGCGTATAATCAGCTCATCGGTGAAGAGAACCGAAATGATCGCCCCCGGGCGAGTTCAGAATAGGAGATATGACATATGAAAAACAAGAAGCTGACTGCTCTGCTGCTGGCCGCCACTATGATGACCGGCGTTCTGGCCGGCTGCGGCGGCGGGAATGACGACGACCAGGCCGACGACGGCACCCTCAAGACCGTCACCCCCGGCAAGCTGACCGTCACCATTTCCCCCGACTTTGCCCCCACCGTTTTCGTGGACCCCTCCAAGGAGGGCCAGGACCGCTACGTGGGCACCGAGGTGGCGCTGGCCCGGTACATCGCCCAGGAGCTGGGCCTGGAGCTGGTCCTCTCTCCCATGAGCTTTGAGGCCTGCCAGATCGCCGTCTCCTCCGGCCAGGCCGATTTCTCGGTGAACGGCTACGCCCCCACCGATAAGCGGGCCGAGAACTACCTGTTCTCCGACACCTACAAGATCACCGAGGATGAGGACGAGGGCCAAACCTCCATCTGCCTGGCCGACAAGGCTGACAAGTACACCGACCTGCCCAACTATGAGGGGCTGAAGGCGGGCGTGCAGATGTCCTCCCTCCAGGAGCAGCTGACTGTGGAGCAGCTGCCCAACGCCGAGATCGTCTATTACAGCGACCTGAACACCGGCATCATGCAGCTGCGGGCCGGCGACTTCGACATTATGAGCGTGGATGTCACCAACGGCAAGACCATGATCGCCTCCAACCCCGACCTGGTCTTTACCGGCCACTACTTCGATTACAGCGCTGACGGCACCGTGGCCCTGATCCAGAAGGGCAACGACGCCATGGCCGAGGCCATCAACAGCGTGCTGCCCGGCGCCAAGGAGCACTATTCCGAGTGGATCGCCGAGGCCTACGCCCTGTCCAACATCGGCGTTCAGGAGACCCTGGACGACCAGGGCAACGTGGTCAGCCAGGAGGGCACCAACTGAGAACGCCAACGCCCAGACAAGACCGGTAGCCTTCGGCTATCGGTCTTGTTCCCCCACATCACCATTTTGTGAAAGGACTCCCTGCTATGAATTTTGAATTGTTTTGGGGCAATGTGATCAAGGTATGGACCGAATATTGGGATGTGCTTCTCCTCGACGGCCTGGTGGTCACCCTGGAGCTTACCGCCATCGCCGTGGCCATGGGCGTACTGCTGGGCACCGTTGTGGCCATCCTGAAAATGAACCGGTTTAAGATCATTCGGTTCTTTGTCAATGTCTATATCGAGGTCATTCGGGGCACCCCCATCCTGCTCCAGCTTTACTTATTTGTCTTTGCTCTGCCCCAGGTGTTTACCTTTGTCAAGCTGAGTAAATTCGCCTGGGTGGCGGTGGCCCTGTCCGTCAACTCCTCGGCCTACGTCGCCGAGGTCATCCGCTCGGGCATCCAGTCGGTGGACAAAGGCCAGACCGAGGCCGCCCGGTCCCTGGGCCTGTCCTCGGGGCAGACCATGCGGAAGATCATTCTGCCCCAGGCCGTGCGCAACATCCTGCCCACCCTGGGCAACGAGTTCATTATGATGCTGAAGGAGACCTCCCTGGCCTCCACCTTCTACATCGGCGATCTGATGACCAAGTACCAGGAGATCCGGGGCGCCACCTTCATTTCCCTGGAGACCCTGCTCATCGTGGGCATCATCTACCTGTGTTTGACCTATCCCCTCAGCAAGCTGGTGGGCTGGTTTGAAAAGAAGATGTCCAACGACAACAGCTATAAGAAGATGCCCAAGCACGCCACCTATGAGTCGGGCATGGTGGAGGGCACTGACGACCAAGGCGATGAGCCCAACACCGACCTGAAGGCCCTGTACGCCGACCGGGCCCGTAAACACCAACTCAGAAAGTAAAGGAGGAACACAACAATGGAAATGATCAAAACTGTGGGCCTCCACAAGTCCTTTGGAGACCTCCACGTCCTCACCGGCGTCAACCAGACCATCCAGAAGGGAGAGGTAATCTCCATCATCGGCCCCTCCGGCGGCGGCAAGTCCACCTTCCTGCGCTGTTTGAACCTGCTGGAGGTCCCCGAGCAGGGCCAGATCTTCTTCGAGGGCACCGAGATCACCGGCAACCCCGCCCCCGGAGAACCGGCCAAGAAGCGCAAGGGCAAGGAGCCGGTGGACATCGACATCCACCGCCAGAAGATGGGCATGGTGTTCCAGAACTTCAATGTGTTTCCCCATCTGACGGTGGCCCAGAACATCACCCTGGCCCCCGTCATGCTGAAAAAGAAGACCCAGGCCGAGGCCGACGACATGGCCCGGGAACTCCTGAATCGGGTGGGCCTGCTGGACAAGTTCAACGAGGCCCCCAACAACCTCTCCGGCGGCCAGAAGCAGCGGCTGGCCATCGTCCGGGCCCTGGCCATGGAGCCCGACGTGATGCTCTTTGACGAGCCCACCTCCGCTTTGGATCCCGAGATGGTGGGGGAGGTGCTGGACGTCATCAAGGGATTGGTGGACACCGGCATGACCAGCGTCATCGTCACCCACGAGATGGGCTTTGCCCGGGAGGTCTCCGACCGGGTGCTGTTCATGGCCGAGGGCAACATTCTGGAGGACGGCAAGCCCGAACAGGTCTTTGCCGCTCCCAACCACCCCCGGCTCCAGGAGTTCCTGCGGAAGGTGCTGTAACAGCCATCACGCCGGCCCAAAGGCCCCCTTTTCTGCTCCAAATTTGCAGCGGTGCCGCAGAAAAGGAGGCCTTTGGCTCCGGCTATTTTAACAAAACGAGGTGTTTTTCATGGACAAGCAAAAGCTCTATGACAGCGTGGAACGCAACGCCGAAACCATCATCGCCCTCTCGGACAAGGTCTGGGAGCTGGCCGAGCTGTCCCTTCTGGAATACAAGACCGCCGAATACTACTGCGAGCTGATGGAGAAGCTGGGCTTCACCGTCCAGCGCCAGATCGCCGGGGTGGCCACCGCCTTCTCCGGCTCCTACGGCTCGGGCCACCCGGTCATCGGCGTGCTGGGCGAGTTTGACGCCCTGGACGGTTTGGACCAGGAGGCGGGCACCGCCCAGCGCAAGCGCCATTCAGAGACCAACACCTGCGGCCATGGCTGCGGCCACAATATGCTGGGGGCCGCCTCTCTGGGGGCCGCCATCGCCATCAAGGAGGCCATTGAACAGGGCGAGCTGAAGGGCACCGTCATCTTCTACGGCTGCCCCGGCGAGGAGGGCTGCGCCGGCAAGGCCTTCATGGCCCGGGAGGGGATGTTCAAAGACCTGGACGCCGCCCTCACCTGGCACCCCGGCTCCACCAACGAGATCACCACCGGCTCCAATGCCGCCTCCCTGCAGTACATCTACTCCTTCAAGGGGCTCTCCGCCCACGCCGCCGGCGATCCCTGGGACGGCCGCTCCGCTCTGGATGCCGCCGAGCTGATGAACGTGGGGGCCAACTTCCTCCGGGAGCACATCCGGCCCAAGGAGTGCCTGCACTACTCCTTCCTGGACGTGGGCGGCATCTCCCCCAACGTGGTCCAGCCCACCGCCAGCGTGCTCTACATGATCCGGGGGGAGGACGTCACCAAGGCCAAGGCCCTGAAAAAGCGGGTGGACGACATCGCCCAGGGCGCCGCCCTCATGACAGGCACCACCGTCACCCAGCGGCAGATCGACGGCACCGCCTCCACCCTGTCCAACCAGGTGTTGGAGGAGCTGCTCTACAAAAATATGGGCCTGGCCCCTCTGCCCCAGTACACCCCCGAGGAGTGGGCCCTGGCCGGGGAGATCTGCAAGACCTACCCCCACGAGGGCCTGCCCGGGGACGAGACCGTCCTGGCCAATCCCGCCGCCAAGGCCGAGATCGCCCAGAAGAGCGAGAACGGCGGGCGGGCCATCAATGACTTTATCGTGCCCTATGTCCCCGGCTTCTCCTTTTCCCCCGGCTCCACCGACGTGGGGGACGTGAGCTGGCTCACCCCCACCGCCCAGTTCACCGCCGTCACCTTCGCCAGCGGCTCCCCGGGGCACTCCTGGCAGAATGTGTCCCTGGGCCACTCTTCCATCGGCTATAAGGGGGTGCTCTACGCCGCCAAGGTGCTGGCCGGGAGCATCCAGGACCTGATGACCGACCCCGAACTGCTCTCCAAGGTCCGGGCAGAGTTTGCAGTCTCGGCCGCCGCCGGCTACGACTGCCCCATCGAGCCCGGCATCATCGCCGGCCCCCAGGCGCTGTAACACTCATAAAAACGACAAAAAGCGTTCCTGTTCCCCCTTCGGGAGAGAACAGGAACGCTTTTTTGCCCCCCTCCCCCTCTCCAAAAGGCCCGATCCTTCGCCTGCCGTTGCTTTTTCTACACCTTCGACCCTTGAAAGGTCGGCCCTTTCCCGGTATAATAGATCATAGGATTACCTACCAAACAAAAGAAAGGGGCTGCGAGCATGGACTACCGCATCGAGCACGACAGCATGGGGGAGATGAAGGTCCCCGCCGACCGGCTCTGGGGGGCCCAGACCCAGCGGAGCTTTGAAAACTTCAAAATTGGGGAGGAGAAGATGCCCCAGGAGATCATCCGCTCCTTCGCCATCCTGAAAAAGGCCTGCGCCCAGGCAAACCACCGGCTGGGCAAGCTGGACGAGGGCCGCTTTGCCCTCATCGGCCAGGTCTGCGACGAGATCATCGCCGGGGAGCTTTCCGGTCACTTCCCCCTGGCCGTGTGGCAGACCGGCTCGGGCACCCAGAGCAACATGAATGTCAACGAGGTCATCGCCTACCGGGGCAACCAGATCGCCGGGGAGGCCCTGCTCCACCCCAACGACCACGTGAACATGTCCCAGTCCTCCAACGACACCTTCCCCACCGCCCTGCACATTGCCGCCGCACTGGCTGTAAAGTACTCCGTCCTGCCCGCCATCGAGCGCATGGTCACCACCCTGAAGCGGCTGGAGGAGGAGAACGCCGACGTGGTCAAGTCGGGCCGCACCCACCTCCAGGATGCCGTGCCCATCACCCTGGGCCAGGAGATCAGCGGCTGGCGGGCCAGCCTGGAGCGGTGCCGGGAGCTGCTGGGGGCCAGCCTGCCCGGGCTCTTTGAGCTGGCCCTGGGAGGCACCGCCGTGGGCACCGGGCTCAACGCCCCCAAGGGCTTTGCCGAGGCGGCCGCCCTGGCCGTGTGCGAGCTCACCGGGGAGAGCCACTTTGTCACCGCCCCCAACAAGTTCCACGCCCTCACCAGCCGGGACGAGGTGGCCTTCGCCCACGGGGGTCTGAAGGCCCTGGCCGCCGATCTGATGAAGATCGCCAACGACGTGCGCTGGCTGGCCTCGGGTCCCCGGAACGGCCTGGGGGAGATCCGCATCCCCGCCAACGAGCCCGGCTCCTCCATCATGCCCGGCAAGGTCAACCCCACCCAGTGCGAGGCGGTGACCATGGTGGCTGTCCAGGTCATGGGCAACGACGTGGCCGTGGGCATGGCCGCCAGCCAGGGCAACTTCGAGCTCAACGTGTTCCTCCCCGTCATCGCCTACAACTTCCTCCAGTCGGCCCGGCTGCTCACCGACTGCATGGACTCCTTCAACAAAAACTGCCTCGCCGGCCTCACCGCCGACCGGGAGAAGTGCCGGCAGAACCTCCACAACTCCCTCATGCTGGTCACCGCCCTCAATCCCCACATTGGCTACGAAAACGCCGCCAAGGTGGCCAAGCTGGCCTACGCCGAGAACATCTCCCTGCGGGAGGCCTGCCTCCGGCTGGGCTTTTTGACGGCAGAGCGCTTCGATGCGGTCTTTCACCCCGAGGAGATGGCGATGGGAAATTAAGTTGGTTAAAGCCCCCTCTTTATATACATTAAGTCCCCGCCGGAAGCGGCCAGAGAGCGCTTAAGGTTTCTAAAGCATCTTAAGTTATATAAAGACCAATCCCGGAACACCCTGACAGGCTCCACCACCCCAACAGAAAGGCAGGTCTTACATGGCAGAGCTTCACATGAATTTTTTCTCTCCCACCCTGTACACCAACACCGATTTGAAGATCATCCTTCCCACCCCCAACTCCTACGAGTACGACGAGCCCGGCGGGATGGACTACTTCAAGCCCGGCATCCAATACCAGGTCCTCTACCTGCTCCACGGCCTGGCCGGGGACTACACCCACTGGACCCGTTATTCCTCCATCGAGCGCTACGCCCAGGACCGTCGGCTGCTAGTGGTGATGCCCTCGGCGGGCAACAGCTTCTACCAGGACATGGCCCTGGGGGGCGCCTATCTGACCTACCTCACTGAGGAGCTGCCCCGGTTCATCCAGACCATGTTCCCCGTCAGCGGCAAGCGGGAGGACACCTTCATCGCCGGGCTTTCCATGGGGGGCTACGGGGCGGTGAAGTGTGCCTTCCACGCCCCCGAGCAGTACGCCGCCTGCGCCAGCCTCTCCGGGGCGCTGGACGTGCCCAGCCTTCTCACCGGGCTGGGGGCCGACCCCGGCAAGGCCAAGCTGTGGCAGGCCGTCTTTGGGGATGTATCCAAGGCGGCAGAGGGGGAGGCCAACCTCTACGTGCTGGCCCAAAAGCGGCAGCAGGAGGGCCGCCCCCTGCCCCCGGTGTTCCAGACCATCGGCACCGAGGACTACCTCTATGAAAACAACCGGCGTGCCCGGGAGGAGCTCACCCGGCTGGGCATCGAGCTGACCTACACCGAGCATCCCGGCATCCACTTCTGGACCTTCTGGGACCAGGCCATTCAGGAGGCCCTGGACTGGATGCCCCTGAAGCGGGATGTATTCTGAAAAGGCGGGTGCCACCCCTATCCATATAAAAACGAAAGGATGAGCCGCCATGGCCGTGTTTCAGATCCAGATGTTTTCCCCCACCCTTCAGACCAACACCAGTGTCACTGTTATCATCCCCACCCCCGACTCTACCGAGATGCAGCAGCCCGGGGGCATGGACTACTTCTCCGATGGGGTGAAGTACCAAGTCCTCTACCTGCTCCACGGGCTTTACGGCGACCACACCAACTGGCTGCGCTATACCGCCATCGAGCGCTACGTCCAGGACCGGCGGCTGGCGGTGATCATGCCGGCGGTGGGCAACAGCTTCTACCAGGACATGTACCACGGCCCCGACTACCTGACCTACATCACCCAGGAGCTGCCCCGGTTCATCTGCCGCCTGTTCCCCGTCAGCGACAAAAAGGAGGACACCTTTGTGGCCGGCCTGTCCATGGGGGGCTACGGGGCGGTGAAGTGCGCCTTCCAGTGTCCCGAGCAGTACGCCGCCTGCGCCAGTCTCTCCGGGGCGCTGGACGTAGAGGATCTGCTGGCCAACTTTGACAGCAGCGACCGCCGGGCCATGTGGCGGAACATCTTCAAGGATGCCGACGATGCCCGGAGGGGGGAGGCCAACCTCTTTGTGCTGGCCAAAAAACGGCAGCAGGAGGGCCGTCCCCTGCCCCCGGTGTTCCAGACCATCGGCACTGAGGATTACCTCTACGCAAACAACCAGACCGCCAGAGCCAAGTTCCAGGCCCTGGGCATCGAGCCCCACTACACCGAGCACCCCGGCATCCACGACTGGAACTACTGGGACAGGTACATCCAGGAGGCCCTGGACTGGTTCCCTCTGAAAAACCGGACGGTGTAAGCGCATCATAAAGCCAAAAGGCCCTGGGTGGTTTCACCCAGGGCCTATCGACGGGAGGCCCCTCTATGGAAGTCCACACCCCAAGCTATTTTACACAATTTCACTGCCTGGCCGGTGCCTGCCCCCACACCTGCTGCGCCTGGTGGGAGGTGCCGGTGGACGAGCCCACCCTCCATCGGCTGAAGGACCTTTCCGACCCACTGGGAGAGCGGGCCAGGGCGGCCCTCACCACCGACGAGGAGGGAGACCCCTGCCTGGCCCTCACCGGGGGCTATTGCCCCCTGCTGGAGGAAAACGGCCTGTGCGCCCTCCAGCTCCAGGAGGGAGAGGGGGCCCTGCCTGCCGTCTGCCGGCAGCACCCCCGGTTCTCCTACGACTACGGCAGCATCCGGGAGGAGGGGCTATGTGCCTCCTGCCCCGAGGCGGCCCGGCTTATTTTGGAGGGCGACTTCACCCTGACCCTCACCCGGACCCCCGAAGCGGGGGAGGGGGAGGAGGACCCCCTGCTCGCCCCCATGCTGAAGACCCGGCAGACGGCCCTGGGGCTGCTCCGGGAGGAGGCCCCTCTGGGCCAGCGGCTTTGTGCCCTGCTGGCCTTTGGCAACCACCTGCAAAACGCCCTGGACGAGGGGAAGGAGGGGGCCATAGGCGACATCTGCGCCCTCTATGAGGACGCTCTGCCCCTGCTGGAGGGGGTGGCGCTGCCCTCCCGGCGGGAGACACTGGCCAAGGCGCTGGAAACCCTGGCCGGGCTGGAACAGCTTCAACCGGCGTGGGGGGAGCTGCTCTCCGCCGGGCGGGCCCGGCTGGCCGGAGGCGGAGACCTCCCCGCCCCGGCAGGGGCGGAGATGCGCCGGGGGGCGGAGTATTTCCTCTACCGCCACTGGCTGCGCTGTCTCAACGACGGAGATGTGCTCACCTGGTGCGAGCTGGCGGTGCTGGCCACGGCGGTGTGCGCCGGGCTAAGCGGGCTGGAGGGGCAGGACTTTGGGGAGGTTTTCCGCCGGTTCTGCCTGGAGGTGGAGCACTCCCAGCCCAATTTGGACCAGCTGCAGGACGCTCTGTGGCACCACTTTACCCTGCCCGAGCTGCTGGCCCTGGCGGGGGAGTAGGGGGCGGCTCTTTTGCAGCTCGGTAAGGGCATCGCCCCTACGTCCGTGCCCGGGAGCCTGCTACAAAGTGCAGGTTGGAGGGCACGAGGGTGGGATGTCATACCCAGGAGCATAAAAACAGAGCGGGTGTATTCAAAACACCCGCTCTGTTTTTGCTTTATTCTTTTTCCTCGCCCTCGGGCTGCTCCACCAGGATCTTGGCCTGCTCCACCCGGTGCTCGTCCACCGAGAGGACGGTGACCTGGAGCCCGTCGTGGGTGAAGGTGTCTCCCGGCTGGGGGAAGCGGTCCAGCATCTCGGTGATCCAGCCCCCCAGGGTGTTGTACTCGCTGTCGAACTCCTCGCCGGGCTCGTAGCCCACCGACTCGAAGGCGTCGTAGATGTTCATGTCTCCGTCCAGCAGGAACTCGTGCTCGCCCATCTCGGTGACGTCGTACTCCACCTCGTCGGCCTCGTCCCAGATGTCGCCCACCAGCTCCTCCAGGATATCCTCCATGGTGAGGATTCCGGCGGTGCCGCCGTAGCCGTCCAGCACCACGGCCATGTTCCGGCCCTCGTCCCGCAGCTCCTTGAGGAGATCGTCAATGCTCTTGGTCATGTGGACAAATTTGGGCTCCACCATCAGCTCCCGCAGGTTGATGCTCCCCCGCTTGTCCGGGTCCAGGGCCAGCTGGAGCACCTGCTTGACGTTGACGATGCCCACGATGTGGTCAATGTTCTCCTCGTAAACGGGGATGCGGGTATAGTGGTCGATGCCCTCGCTGGCCAAAAACTCTTCCACGCTGTCGTCCACGTCCACGGCCAGCACATCCACCCGGGGGATCATGATCTCATGGGCGGTGATATCGGCAAACTCGATGGCCGATTTGATGAGCTCCCCCTCATCCTCGGTGATGACCCCCTCGTCCTGGATGGAATCCACCACCATCACAAGCTCCTCGTCGGTCATGGAGGGCTCGGCCTCCTCGGGGGTCCAGAGCTTGCTCAGGGCGTCCACCAGCTTGCCCACCACCCACACAATGGGCATAAAGAGGGTGATGAAGAAGCGCAGGGGGGCGCCGTAGGCCAGCACCAGCCGGTTGCAGTACTCCACACCCAAGATCTTGGGGATGATCTCCCCGAAGATGAGCAGGATCACGGTGGTGATGAGCTCGGCATAGCCCTGGCCCTTGGGGCCGAAGGCGTCCACCAGCAGCACGGTAATGATGGCGGTGGTGGCGATGTTCACCAGGTTGTTGCCCATGAGAATGGTGGACAGGGCCTGGGTATATTTCTCGTTGATGGACTGGGCCAGCAGGGCCCGCTTGTCCCCCGCCTCGGCCTTGGCCCGCAGCTTGTGGGGGGAGGCCGAGTTGTAGGCGATCTCAGCGCTGGAGAAGAAGGCGGAGCCGGCCACCAAAATCACCACGGCGGCGATCAGTGCGGTATTCATTTCGCCACCTCCTCACCGGGAGCGGGGTCGGCGGCAGGGGCCGTCCGGTCCTCCTGCTTCGGTGCCTCGCCGCCGTCCCAGATGTCGCCCACCAGGGACTCCAGAATATCCTCCATGGTCACAAGGCCCAATGTGCCCCCCCACTCGTCCAGAATGATGGCCATGTGCTGCTTGCGCAGGGACATCTCCTGAAACAGGTCGTAGACCCCCACGTTGGCCGGGGCAGTGTAGGGCTCTACCATCAGCTCCCGGATGGAGGCCCTGCCCGTCTTGAGCAGCTGGAGCAGGTAGGCCTTGGTGTTGAGGATGCCCACGATGTGGTCCAGGTCCGGGTCGTAGACGGGCAGGCGGGAGAGGGTGGTCTTGCGCAGCTTCTCCTGGTTGACCTCCTCGCTGTCCCCCAGGTCGATGCCGGTGATGCGCACCCGGGGGGTGAGGACGCTGTAAGCGGTGATGTCGGAAAACTCCAGAGCGGACTGGATGAGCTCGCTCTCCTCGCTCTCCAGAGCGCCCTCGTCCTCAATGGCCTCGATCATGGACTTGAAGTCGTCCTCGGTCATGCTGGGCTCCTCCCCGGAGGTGTGGAACAGCTTCTTCAAAAGGTCGCTGATGGCGGTGAAGATGGCCGAGATGGGGGTCAGAAGGACCATCAGGGCATAAAGAGGCCCCGATATTCCGATGGCGAAAGCGTCAGAGTTGGCCTTGGCGAAATTCTTGGGGATGGTCTCGCTGAGAATGAAAATGGCCAGGGTCATGACAATGGTGGAGTAAAGGGAGCCGTAGGGGCCAAACCAATGCACGGCCAGCATGGTGGCGCTGGCGGTGGCCAGAACGTGTACCACGTTGTTGCCCACCAGAATGGTCACCAGGGCCTTGTCAAACCGGGTGAGGATCTTCTCCACCCGGGCAGGGCCCCGCTCTCCGTCCTCCATCCTGCTTTTCATCCGTACCCGGTTGCAGTTGGACAGGGCTGTCTCCGCTCCGGCGAAGAAGCCGCCCAGCAGCACCAGTAGGATCACCAGAATACTTCGGGGGATTATGTCGTCCATAATTGAATTGTCACACTCCTATGTAGCGCAAAATATTACAGTAAAATAGTATATCAGAACTATATGATGCTTGTCAACACCACATGGTGGGCGCAGAGGGGAATTTGGGCACAAATTGGGAAAAAAGGAGCCTGTTTGGCTCCTTTTTCCCGGGAAATGGACATCAGTCGAAGTCGGCCCAGAATTCCTCCAGAGCTTTTTCATACCGCCGGGGCTCCACCAGATAGCTCATGCAGTGGCCCGCCCCGGGGACGATGAGCAGCCGCTTGGGGGCAGTGCAGGCCAGGTAGTTCTGGTAGGTCATCTCCACCGGCACAAAGCGGTCGGCGGTTCCGTGGATGAAGAGCACCGGGGTGTGGCCCTCCCCCAGGGCGTCCAGGGTGGAACAGCGGAAACTGGCGGCCTGGAGCTTGTGCTCGTAGATGCTCTGGGCGATGGTCCGGCGCAGGTGATAGACCATGTGGAGGTTGTTGCTGGCGATGTGCTGCCAGATGGCGTCGGGGGAGGTGAAGCCGCAGTCGGCGATAATGCCGTGGACCTGGTCGGGCAGGTCCAGATCGGCACACATCAGCACGGTGGCCGCCCCCATGGACAGCCCGCACAGGTAGATGGGCAGGGCGGTACGCTCCGCCGCAAAGTCCACCCACCGGCGCACATCGTGGCGCTCCAACACCCCGAAGCCTATATAGTCCCCGCCGCTGTTGTTCTGGCCCCGCTGCTCCACAAAGAGGACCGAGCAGCCCCTCTCGTGGGCAAAATCGGTGATGAGGCCGAAGTCCCGGCTCCAGGAGGTGCGCCAGCCGTGGACGGCGATCATGACCCGGCGGGGGTCGGGGGCGGGGTACCAGTGGCCCACCAGCTCTGCGCCGTCATCGGCGGTGATGTGCACCCGCTCGGTCTGCCGCTGCTCCAGCCGCTGGGCGGCCTCCCGCTGCCGGACCACCACCTCCTCCTCGGCCACCGCTCCGGCGATGCGGCTGCCCGCCTTTTCCAGGATGCGGGGCGGCTGGCGGTCGATGGCCGTCTTGGCCAGCACCCGGGTGGTGGCATAGGCGGTGCCCGCCATCAGGGCACCGGCCCCGGCGAGGAGCCCCGCCGCCCGGCGGAGGGTCTCTTGGGAGAGCTGCTTCATTGGGAACATCCTTTCCTGTGTGCTGCGGCGCCGAGCCGGGGCGGGAGCTCCGGGGGCAGCAGCTTTTTGGGGTTTTTCTGTATTATAGCACAACAGGAGGGCAATGGGGAGTGGTCCAATGATTTTTCATCATTGGCATCTCGGCGGCTTTCCGGCTGCGGCGGTCAGGTCGCCGGACACTGGCGGCCGGTGTGGTCCAGGGTGTAGTCGGTATCGCACTCCCCGGGCAGGATCAGCTCCGAGATGGGCACAAAGGTATAGCCCTGCTGGAGGATGGCCTCAATAAGCCCGGGCAGAGCCTCGGGGGTGTGCTTGGCGGCGTTGTGGAACAGGACGATGGAGCCGGGCTGGATGCGGCTGGTCACCCGCTGGGTGATCTCCGAGGCCGAGATCTCCTTCCAGTCCAGGCTGTCCACATCCCATTGGATGGGCTCCATGTCCATGGAGCGGATGGCGGCGATGACCTTGTCGTCATACTCGCCGTAGGGGGGGCGGATGAGGGTGGGCCGCACCCCGGTGACCGCCTCGATCTTGTCATTACAGGCGTTGACGTCGGCCACGATCTCCTCCCGGGAGAGCTTGGAGAAGTGGTCGTGGTGATTGGAGTGGTTCATCACCTCGTGGCCCGCCTCGTGGAGGGCCTTCACCGACTCGGGGTATTTGTCCACCCAGTCCCCCACCACAAAAAAGGTGGCCTTGATGTCGTACTTGGCCAAAATGTCGATGAGCTGCTGGGTGTCCTCGTTGCCCCAGGCGGCGTCGAAGGAGATGGAGAGCATCTTCTGGTCCCGCTGGACGCAGTAGATGGGCAGCTGCCGCTTGGTGGCCGAGGCCACCACGGCAGGGGAATTGACGGCGGCGAACATGGCCACGGCGGCCAGGGCGCAGCCTAGGGCCGCCAACCGTTTGCGGCCCAACACAAAGCTTTTCATACAAAAGACCCTCCTTATCGGTTTTTCTGAGCCAAGTATATGGCCCAAGGGGGGAGAAAAGACGCTCCGGCGGGAGAAACCTCCGGAGGCAAATGCCCTTCGGAGGCCCTTTTGAGGGCCGGGGTGGGCTAAAATTTTCATTTTGGGGTTGACAAAGGAACCATTCTGTCGTAAAATAGGCCCAATTTCATAGTCGGCAATAGAGGTGCGGATCTCAAGAGTACCTGTTCGGAGGCTGCGGTGGCCTATGAAGACAGCGAAAGGGAGTTCCGCCGAAACACAGAGTTGGCCCGTACCGCTCTGGAGTTGGGGCGCAGTCAAACAGGCTGCGCACTCCCACCTGCCAAGGTGGAGGAGCTATTGACCCGCAGGGCATCCTTGTGCTTTGTTTTGGGACGGTGGTTTTTCCATGACCACCGCCCCTTCTTTTTTGCCCCGGGGGACGAGATTTCCACAGCCCAGCATCCTTTTGTGCCGACAAAAAGGAGAGAAAACATCATGGTAAACTTCCTCAACAAGCTCGACGCCTTCCTCTGGGGCACCCCCCTCATCGTGCTGATGGTGGTGGCGGGGTTCTACTTCACCATCCGCTCCGGCTTCTTCCAGTTCCGGCACTTCGGTTACATTATGAAGCGCACCGGCGGGCAGCTGTTCAACAAGGACCGGGACGCTGACGACGGGGACAAGGGTATGGTCACCCCCTTTCAGGCCATCTGCACCGCCATCGGCGGCACGGTGGGCTTTGGCAACATCGCCGGTGTGGCCACCGCTGTGGCCGCCGGTGGCCCCGGCGCCCTGGTGTGGATGTGGCTCACTGCCTGCCTGGGCATGATCCTCAAGCAGGTGGAGGTCACCCTGGGCTGCTACTACCGCCACACCAACGAGGAGGGGGACCCCTACGGCGGCCCCACCTACTACATGGAGCGGGGCCTGGGAGAGGAGCGGCACTGGGGCAAGCTGTGGACCATCCCCGCCGTCATCTTTGGCATCGGCATCTTCTCCACCTTCTTTGTCACCTCGGGCACCCTCACCGCCGCCCAGGTGGTCTCGGGGGCCTTCCATGTGCCCACCCTCCAGCTTGGCCCGGTGGCCATTGAGGGGGAGATCCTCATGGGCGTCATTTTGGTGGTCTTGAGCTACGCTGTCACTGCCGGCGGCACCCGGAAGATCGGTGAGCTGTTTTCCAAGCTGGTGCCCGTTATGTCCATCGCCTACATCATCATGGGCCTGGGCATGATCTTCACCAACCTGTCTGCCGTCCCCACCGCCCTGAACTCCATCTTCTCCGGTGCCTTCACCGGCACCGCCGCCGTAGGCGGCTTCGCCGGGGCCACGGTGCGCTCCATCGTTTCCACTGGCATGGCCCGGGCAGTCTACTCCAACGAGGCCGGCTGGGGCACCTCCCCCATGATCCACGCCTCGGCCAAGACCCGCCACCCGGTGGAACAGGGCCTGTGGGGCACCTTCGAGGCCTTCTTTGACACCATGGTCATCTGTACCATCACCGGCCTGAGCGTGGTCCTGTCCGGCTGCTGGATTGACGGCACCAACGGCGGCACCCTGGCCTTGAGCGCCTTCCAGCACGGCTTCGGCACGGTGGGCGGGCTGCTGCTGGCCGTTATCATGATCATCTTCACCGTCACCACCAGCGGCGGCTGGTTCACCTACTACATGGCCATCCTCAACCACATGTTCAAGGAGGAGAGCCCCCTGCGCACGGTGGTGTTCAAGTGCTTCTATGCCATCCGCTCCCTGCCCGGCTTCCTGTGGCTTGTGTACCTGGTCAAGACCAACAACCAGGGCTTTATCTGGGTGCTGGTGGACATCACCTCGGCCATCCCCACCTTTATCAACGTGGCCGTGATCCTCATCCTGTCCGGGCAGTATTTCAAGCTGCTGCGGGACTACAAGGCCCGGTATATGGGCATCGGCACGGTGGAGAGCGGCACAAAGCTGTTCTACGAGGACTGAGCTGAAACAGACAGAGAGGGCGCCGACCAAATGGTCGGCGCCCTCTTTTTGTTTCAAAAGCTGCGTCCTCCGAGCCGGCGCCTTGTATGTTCAAGCGGTACAACTCACCTGTTATCGCCGTCCAGCGCCAAAAGGAAGTTTTTCAAAATGGTTTCTGCATAGACCTGCTTTTCGGGAGGGCAGGTTTGGAGCATGTGAAAAATAGGCGGTGCGTCCAGCCGATTTTCACGCCCAAAAAGCAGATAATCGGTGGATAGCTTCAACAGCTCGGAAATTTTGCATAGAGTAGACAGAGACATGCCCTTCACGCCCAGTTCAATGTCAGAGCAGAATTTCGGTGTCACATCCAGCAATTCCGCAAACTGCTCCCGGGTATAGCCAATGAATTCTCTCTGTTTACGAATTCTTTGACCAATGCCGATCAAATCCATGGCCCCTCCCCCTCTCTCTTTGAAGTGTAACCCTAAAAGTTGTACTTATAAATAAACTTATAGGGTTTACATGAGAGAACTTTTGGGGTATAATTTTGCCGATATCACCTGCCATAAGCAGGTCAGAGCTTATGCGGAATGGAGAGATAGAGATGGGAGATTTTTTGTTCTTCGTGCTGATTGTTGGAGGGGTCGTGGCCTATGTATGGCCCATCGTGCAAGGTTTCCAGCTGGACAAAAGGAACTGACAGGGAGTGCCCTTTGCAGGGGATTTAGAGGAATTGGAGGGCCTGCTGGAGCGGCATCCCTGGAGAGAGGGAGACGTGCGCCGGATACAATCCGTGGAAGGGGAGTTTACCCTTGAGCTGACAGGATATTATGCCACTGTGCGTTTGAACTTGGCAAATGGCAAGATAAACTGTTGGGGCGCACTTAGAGAAAAAGGACTTGCAGTGCACCAAACCTATTGGGAAGAATACGAAAGAGACCGATTGATACAATATCTATCCCGGCTCGTGGTCAACGAGGGGGACTCAGAGGCGGAGCGGCTTCGGGAGGAGGCCAAGGTAAAGTTAGAGCGGCACAAGAAGATGGAGCATACGCTCACATGGTTGAGGCGGCTTTGTGTTTTGGCGATGGTTTTGGTTGCACTCTGGGCGGTAAGGTACGCAAAAGACGAGGCGGCCAGTCCCTCCTCCATTGCCCAGGGTGCGGTGTTCACGCAGTATCATTACACCCGATCCATCGGTGATGCCCTGGATCGCTTTGACCAGGATGGGGAATGGTTCAACATCTCCAGCAAAGACGCACTAAAAGATAATGGGGTGGCCTTTGCTGGTTGGCGGGGGACCTGTCGCAGTGACAGCCTGTTGGGTCAGACGGAAAATTGGAGCATAGAGATATGCTTCCAGATCGAAGTGGCTGGAGAGGATCAATATTCTATTGGAGTGGACCGCATTGACGTGGGCGGGTACCGCCTCAACAGGGACAACGCCTTTCACGGGAGCACCATATATGATATCCTGGACATGATCTATAGCAATCGGGAGCAGGCCAGCATAACGTTAGATAGCGGCGGACTTTTTCCAGAGGTGCGTTATTTGAGCAAAAGGGAGGGTGCCGCCCAGTCTCTCCCCTCTTCTGTTCAACCGAGCCCCGTAATGACAACGCCGGAACTGGTGCCTACCCCGTCCCCAGAAAGCGAAGAAGATCATTCGGAATGGAACTATGAGGACTACGTGACCCATTACGGCTTTGACCCGGCAGACTATGGGATGTACTGGTATAATGAGAGCAAAAGTGGCCCACTGGACGACTTTTTTGACTTTGCCGCCCAGGCGGTCAGTGAGGCGGCAGGCGGCTCCCGGCTGTATCGAGGCGAGTGGATCACCGACCTGACCCGGGACGACCTGGTAGGCACATGGGAGACGGAGAGAGGTATCGTCTTTACCATTGATCGCATGGGAAATGAGGACACCGTGTGGGATTACACCATCGACCTGTCGGAAAGCGGGTTGGGACTGTTGGGTGGAGGCTTCTTGGAGGACATTTACAACGTGGAAGAAGTATTTTGCGGGATGTCGGGCATGAACGGAGTGACCTCCTATTCAGTTACCTACCAATACAGCACGGATGGGCCGGAAATACATACCTGGCTTCAGGTAGAGGTCATAGACTCTGAGGGAGAACAAATCGTAGACCGGGTACCCCTGGCGGGGTAGAATACAACGAGAGCGCCTCCTGCGGAGGCGCTCTCGTTATCTTTTCAAAAGCTGACCACTTCGGGGTCACAGCCCTCGCCGGGGTGGATCTCCAGCACGTGCATCACCGGGCCGGGCTCGGGGCCATAGGCCTTGTGGTTGGTGACGTCCATCTCCACCACCACGTCGATCCACTGGCGGTCCTTATAGGGCTCCAGCCCCTCACCGTCGGCCAGCATCCCCAAGAACTGGATGTCGTCGGCGCAGCAGACCATGGCGAACCGGCCGGGGCAGGCCACGTTGTCCCACTTCTTGGAGCGGAACATGACCAGCTGCATATGGAGCTTTTTGCCCTTGTACCGCTCGGGGTGGTCCATGGCGTCCACGTAGAATACGCCAAAATCCTCGTCGGGGATGGTGGTGACCTCCCCGCTCAGGTCAAAGGGCGGGGTGCTGCCGTCGTTGTAGTTTTCGCTGGAGCCGTCCAAAAACTCCAGGAAAATGTCCGCCCGGCGGTTGACCATCCGCAGGTTCCGCTTGCGCAGGGACTCGCCCAGCTCCCGGTCGCAGCGGTTGAAAATGATAAGGTCGGCATTGGTGATCTTCTCCATCATGATCTGGCCCATGTTCTTGGCGTAGAGGTCGAAGGAACGGCCGTCCACCAGGGTCATGATCTGGTAGAGGACCCAGTTCTTGGGCAGCACCTCCCGGTAGAGCCGCTCCAGGGACCACATGCCGTTGTATTCGATAAGCACCTGGTCGGGGCGGTGCTCCCGCTCCCAGCGGTTGAGCAGCAGCGGGTTCAGATCGTCCTCTTCCTCCACCGTCTCCACGGTGACATTGCGCAGGCAGCGCTTGTCATACTCCAGATCCCCCTCCTCACAGCAGATGATGAGGGTCCGGTCCCGGTCGGAGAAGCCGTCCCGGAGGGTGTCGTTGATAAAGGCGGTCTTGCCGGCGTCCAGCATGCCGGCGATGAGATAGACGGGAATTTGTTTGGCCATGAGGGGCCCTCCTTTGTGCTTGGGTGGTCGTGGGCGGGCGCACACCGTGCGCCCCTGCTAAGGTCGGCTGTCCTCTTACAGGCCGAAGAGCTGGGCGAGCTTATCCTCCTTCAACTGGGCGCCGATGACGCACAGCCGGCCGGTGTAGTCGGCCTTGCCGGTACGGATCTCATGCTCGGCGGGGACCATGTCGAACTCCAGCCAGCCCTCCTCGCCGCCGTTCACGATGCCCTTGCAGCGGAGGATCTGGCCGTACTCGCCGCTGTCCAGAGCGGTGAGGATGGCCTCAATGTCGGCCCGGGTGAAGATCTTGGGAGTCTCCTTGCCCCAGGAGGCAAAGACCTCGTCGGCGTGGTGGTGATGGTGCTCGTGGTCGGCGTGGTCGTGGTGATGGCCGCAGCCACAGCTCTCCTCGTGGTCATGGTCGTGGTGGCAGCACTCACCGTCATGGTGATGGTGCTCGTGGCAGCCCTCGTCCCCCTTCTCGTGGCCGTGGGGGCACTCCTCCCCCTCGTGGTCGTGGCAGCACTCACCCTCGGCGTGGTGATGGTGGTGGCCGCAGCCGCAGCCCTCCTCGTGGTCATGGTCGTGGTGGTGCTCTGCCTCGTGCTCGGCGGCCTCGATCTCGTGGCGGCGGCGCATCTCAGCCAGGACCTCGTCGGCCAGGGAGACCTTCTCAATGGCGGTGAGGATGGTCTTGCCGTCGATCTCCTCCCAGGGGGTGGTGAGGATGGCGGCGGTGGGGTTCTTCTCCCGGAGCCGGGCCACGTTGGCCTCCAGCTTCTCGGGGGAGAGGTTCTGGGTCCGGGAGAGGATGATGGTGCCGGCGGCCTCCACCTGGTTGTTGTAGAACTCGCCGAAGTTCTTCATATAGACCTTCACCTTGCCGGCGTCGGCCACGGTGACAAAGCTGTTGAGCACCATGTCCTCGGTCTCGTCGGCGGTGTTCTCTACGGCCACGATCACGTCGCTGAGCTTGCCCACGCCGGAGGGCTCGATGAGGATGCGGTCGGGGTGGAACTGGGCCTGCACATCCTTCAGGGCCTGGTTGAAGTCCCCCACCAGGGTGCAGCAGATGCAGCCCGAGGACATCTCGGAGATCTGGACGCCGGCGTCCTTGAGGAAGCCGCCGTCAATGCTGATCTCGCCGAACTCGTTTTCGATGAGCACCAGCTTCTCCCCGGGGTAGGCCTCGGCGATGAGCTTTTTGATGAGGGTGGTCTTACCCGCCCCCAAAAAGCCGGAAATAATGTCGATCTTGGTCATAAAATCAAGTCCTTTCTTTGCCTGTGGGTCAATTTGCTTTCTATCTTCTTATTATACCCTTCTTGTCAAGGGGCAGGCAAAAACAGGGGCGGCGGGGCCGAAATCCTTTGCCTTTTCCCGCCGGATGTGATATGCTTTTCTCAAGTGGACCCGAAGCGGCAGCGGGCGTCCCCTCCCCTTTGCCGGGAGGGCCGTTTCCCAGGAGCCGCAAGGTTTTATCCGCAGCGCCCCACATTTGAAAGGAGACGGTTTTATGGATTTCAAGGCTCTGTCCAAAGACGTGGCCGCCCAGGTCATCGACCTGCGCCACGACCTGCACATGCACCCCGAGGCCAGCATGCAGGAGTTCCGCACCACCGACCGGATCTGCCAGGAGCTGGACAAGCTGGGCATCCCCTACCGCCGGCTGGAGCCCACCGGCGTTATCGGCACCATCGAGGGGGGCAAGCCGGGCAAGACGGTGGCCCTTCGGGCCGACATCGACGCTTTGAGCCTGGACGAGCACACCGACCTGCCCTACAAGTCCCAGAATGAGGGCTTCATGCACGCCTGCGGCCACGACACCCATGTGGCCATGCTTATGGGGGCGGCCAAGGTCCTCAACGACATCAAGGACCAGCTCTCCGGCACCGTCCGGCTCATTTTCCAGCCCTCGGAGGAGACCTGCGAGGGTGCCCGGGCGGTCATCGCCCAGGGCGGCCTGGAGGGTGTGGACATGATCTTCGGCCTGCACATCTCCGGCCCGGGCAAAAAGGGCGTGGTCTCCATGTGTCCCGGGGCTTCGGCCGCCGCCGCCGACACCTTTACCATCACCCTCAACGGCAAGACGGGCCACGGGGCCAACCCCCAGGAGTGCGTGGACGCCACCGTCTGCGCCGCCGCCGTCATTTCCAGCCTGCAGACCGTGGTCAGCCGGGAGTTCCCCGCCACCAAGCCCCTGGTGGCCACTGTGGGCAAGCTCACCAGCGGCAGCCGGTTCAACATTATCTCGGGCCAGGCCGTTCTGGAGGGCACCGTCCGCTACTATGAGCCGGAGTTCACCGGCCGGGTGGGCCCCGCCATCACCCGCATCGCCGAGCACACCGCCGCCGCCTTCCGCTGCGAAGCGGTGGTGGATTACCAGCACATCGTGGAGCCCCTCATCAACCACGACGAGGCCTTTGCCTACCTCTGGGGGGCCGCCGAAAAGGCGGTGGACGACCCCGCCATGCTGGTGCCGGGCAACCCCACCATGGGCTCGGAGGACTTCGCCGAGTATACCGCCCTGGTCCCCGGCGCCTTCGCCATGCTGGGGGGCGGCACCGACCTGCCCAACCACAGCGACCAGATCGTCTTTGACGAGGACTCCTTCCGCACCGGCGTGGCCCTCCACTGCCAGGTGGCCTGGGACTTCCTCAACGGGGAGAAGGCCTGAACGGCAGGGCGCATAGCTCTAAAATAAGAGAGGGGCGGGCAGCTTTACAAGCTGCCCGCCCTTATTAGATTGCGGCCCACCGCCGTAGGGGCCGCCCGCTCCTGTGCAAAACAAATCTGTGTCCCATAAAAGATCGGGCAGCCACAGGCCGCCCCTACGGGAAATGCCGTTGCATTACGTGCTGCGGGTATCGCTCTGGGCCCTTTTACGGTTCGTCCGCTCCCCGCTCCCGGAGCAGCTCCTCCATGGCCTGGCGGTGGCTGCCCGTCACCACCGCCGCCCAGCGGCGCAGGACCGTATTGTTATAAATGCCGTACCGGCGTTTCAGCTCGCTCAGCTCCTCCACCTCGGCCAGGGGGCGAAACTGCTCGGGGAAATCCGTCATATCATCACCTTCTTCCTCATAATATCTGAATTTAAGATAAATGTCAATATCTGAATATCAGATAACATATGATATGATCGGTGATGAAATGAAAAATGAAGTGCTGCGTTTTGCCCGGATCCGGGATCTGCGCATCGACCGGGGGCTGACCCAGAGCCAGATCGCCCAGGTGCTGAATGTAAAGCAAAACACCTATTCCCAGTATGAGATCGGGGTGCTCAACTACCCCCTGGATGTGGTCATCCGCCTGGCCGAGTACTACGGCACCAGTACGGATTACCTGCTGGGGCTCACTGACGTGGCCGAGGCCTATCCCCGACGGAGACGGCAGGCATAAATAGAGGGTATTTCTCTATTCGAGAAATACCCTCTGTTTATAATTTGAATTTCTGCTCTGTTTGCGGTACAATAGGGAAAGATACGGAAAACCTGTTCCCTTGGGAGGGCTGCCATATGGCTGAGGACAAAACCAATGTGATGCGGCTGCTGGACCAGAAAAAGGTGCCCTACACCCCCCGGCAGTACGACGTGAGCGACGGCACTCTGGACGCCGTCACCGCCGCTGTGCGGCTGGGGGTGGAGCCTGAAAGCTGTTACAAGACACTGGTCACCGTGGGGGCCAGCAAGCGCAACTACGTCTTTGTGGTCCCCAGCACCGGGGAGCTGGACCTGAAGGCTGCCGCCAAGGCGGCAGGGGAGAAGTTCATCGAGATGATCCCCCAGGCCCAGCTCCTCCCCCTGACGGGTTATATCCACGGGGGATGCTCCCCGGTGGGCATGAAGAAGCGGCTGCCCACCTTTATCGACGCCTCGGCCCAGGGCCTGGACGAGATGACCGTCTCGGCGGGCAAGGTGGGCCGGCAGGTGACCCTGAAGCCCCAGGACCTGTGCGATTTCGTGGGGGCGAAATTTGCCGGGATAGCAAAAGCATGAAAAACGCAGGAAATAGAGAGGGAGATGTTCTATGGACAAGCTGACCCTGGGCATCCTGGCCCATGTGGATGCGGGCAAGACCACCCTCTCCGAGGCCCTGCTCTACCGTGGGGGCGCCCTGCGGAAGCTGGGCCGTGTGGACCACGCCGACGCCTTTCTGGACACCGATACCCTGGAGCGGGAGCGGGGCATCACCATCTTTTCCAAGCAGGCCGTCCTGCCCCTGGAGGATGTGGAGCTGACCTTGCTGGACACCCCCGGCCACGCCGACTTCTCCGCCGAGGCGGAGCGGGTGCTGGGGGTGCTGGACTGCGCCATTTTGGTGGTCTCCGGCCCCGATGGCCCCCAGGGCCACACCCTGACCCTGTGGAAGCTGCTGGAGCGGCACAATGTGCCTGTGTTCCTGTTTCTCAACAAGATGGACCAGCCCGGGGTGGACCGCCACGCCCTTTTGGACAAGCTCCACGCCAGCCTGTCCCCCGCCATTTTGGACCTGGCCGGCCACGGCGGCGCCGAGTTCTGGGAGGAGGCCGCCCTGGGGGACGAGGAGGCTTTGGAGGAGTACATGGCCCAGAGTGCCCTCTCCAACGCTACCCTCCGGCGGCTCATCGGGGAGCGGAAGCTCTTTCCCTGCCTCTTTGGCTCGGCGCTGAAGCTGGAGGGGGTGGACGAGGTGCTCGCCGCCCTGGCCCGCTTTGCCCCCCGCCCCCTCTACGGGGAGGAATTCAGCGCCCGGGTGTTCAAGGTCTCCCGGGACCCATCAGGGACCCGGCTCACCCATTTGAAGGTCACCGGGGGCACATTAAAGGTGAAAACCGTACTGGAGACCGGGGAGAAGGTGGACCAGATCCGCATCTACTCGGGGGCCAAGTTCACCGCCGTGGACACCGCCGGGCCGGGCACCGTCTGCGCTGTGGTGGGCCTTGCCCAGACCGCTCCCGGCCAGGCGCTGGGGGCAGAGGGCCCCTGGGCTCCGCCGGTGCTGGAGCCCGCCCTGGCCTACCAGCTCATCCTGCCCCCGGGCACCGAGGCCCACACCGTCATGCCCAAGCTGCGCCAGCTGGCCGAGGAGGATCCCCAGCTCCATCTGGAGTGGAACGAGGCCCTGGGGGAGGTCCACGTCCGGCTCATGGGCCAGGTCCAGGCGGAGATTCTCCAGCGGGTCATCGCCGACCGGTTCGGCCTGGCGGTGGAGTTCGGCCCGGGCAGCATCGTCTACCGGGAAACCATCCGCAACCGGGTGGAGGGAGTGGGTCACTTTGAGCCCCTGCGCCACTATGCCGAGGTCCACCTGCTGTTGGAGCCCCTGCCCCCGGGCAGCGGCATGGAGTACGCCACCGCCTGCTCCACCGATGTGCTGGCCCTGAACTGGCAGCGGCTCATTTTCACCCATCTGGCCGAGAGGGCCCACCGGGGTGTGCTCACCGGCTCGGCCATCACCGACATCCGCATCACCATCCTCACCGGCCGCTCCCATCTGAAGCACACCGAGGGGGGCGACTTCCGCCAGGCCACCTACCGGGCGGTTCGCCAGGGCCTGCGGAAGGCGGACAGTGTCCTGCTGGAGCCCTGGTACGACTTCCGGCTGGAGGTGCCCACCGCCAGCCTGGGCCGGGCCCTCAGCGACCTGCAGCGGATGGGGGGCGAGTGTGATGACCCGGTGAGCGTGGGGGAGGAGAGCGTCCTCACCGGCGCCGCCCCTGTGTCCCAGCTCCGAGACTACGCCAGTCAGGTCACCGCCTACACCCGGGGCATGGGCCGGCTCACCTGCACCAGCGGGGGCTACCGCCCCTGCGCCGACCAGGAGGCCATTGTGGCCGGACTGGGCTACGACCCTGACCGGGACGTGGACGACCCCTGCGGGTCGGTGTTCTGCGCCCACGGGGCGGGATTCAACGTGCCCTGGAACCAAGTAGAGGAGTATATGCACCTGGAGGGGCTGGACCTGGCAGAGCCAGAGGAGGAAGAGGCCCCGGCTCCCCCTCCCACCGCCCCCAAAAAGACCGCTGGGGGCGGCCTGGCCGCCGACAAGGAGTTACAGGCCATTTTTGAAAAGACTTACGGGCCCATTAAGCCCCGGGCCTTCCAGCCGCCCCCCAAGCCCGCCCGCCACGACCTGCGGGACAGCCCCCACCCCAAGCGCCCCCTGGTCCAGCCGAAAACCGGGCCGGAATACCTGCTGGTGGACGGCTACAACATCATCTTCGCCTGGGAGGAGCTGGCCAAGCTGGCCCGGGAAAATCTGGATGTGGCCCGCAAGACCCTGATGGACCTGCTGAGCAACTATCAGGGATATCGGAAAAACCGGGTCATTCTGGTCTTTGACGCTTACAAGGTGCCCCAAGGCACCGGCTCGGTGATGAAATACCACAACATCCATGTGGTCTACACCAAGGAGGCCGAGACCGCCGACGCCTACATTGAGAAGGCCAGCTATGAGCTGAGCAAAGAGGGGGGCCGGGTCCGGGTGGCCACCTCGGACGCCGCCGAGCAGTTCATCATCCTGGGCCACGGGGCCCTGCGGCTCTCCGCCCAGGACCTGCGAAGTGAGGTGGAGAGCGTGGAGGGGGAGATCGCCGCCATCCTCCGCCAGAACAACGTCCGTCTTCCCGCCGGGGAGATGGAGGCCGCTTTCCGCCGTGCCGGGAAGAAACCGTAGGGGCCGGCCCGACACCCCCAGCCACGGCAAATCCCGATTGCATCTCCCGTAGGGGCCGGCCTGCGGCCCCTTCAAACCCATACAGAAAGGATGGACCGTCATGCAGTACAGAAAAGCCACTCTGGAGGATATCCCCACCCTGGGCAAGCTGCGCAAGCTCCAGCTCATCGACGAGGGCTATGCCCCCGAGGGGGATATGGACACCGAGCTCTCCGCCTTCTTCCACCGCCACATGGCCGACGGCTCCATGGTGGAGTGGGTGGCCGAGGAGGAGGGAGAGATCATCGCCACCGGGGCGGTGGTCTTTTACGATTTCCCTCCCGCCTTCTTTAACCCGGTGAGCATTCGGGGCTATGTGACCAATATGTACACCGCCCCCGCCTACCGGGGCCGGGGTATTGCCACCCACATGCTGGGCCTTGTGAAGGAGGAGGCCAAGGCCCGCCGGGTGGGGCTCATGTGGCTGGGAGCCTCCAAGCTGGGCCGGCCGGTCTACGAGAAGTTCGGCTTCCACGAGGATAACTCCTGGCTGGTGATGGAGCAGTAAAGCCCCTAAAGCAGCAAAAGGAGGGTACATGATGAAACGGAACCTCATATTGCTTGCCTGCCTGCTGGGCATTGGCCTTTTCCTGCTTGTGGGGCGGCAAGGCCCGGAGGAAAAGGAGCAGGAGACCGCCATAAAATCGGAAAGCCTTGTTTCCGTAGGACAGTCCCTGTCCGCTCTGAACGATAACCTCCCGGCGGGAGAGGTGTATGACCGCCCCGACGGCCTGCCCGATACGGCGCTGATCTGCTTTGGGGAGAAGGGCTCGGACACCAGCTATGTGTTTTTCGGCACCCAGGGGGTGGACTATCTGCCCTGCATGGAGCAGTACCCGGAGCGGGTGAACTGCTGCGGGGTGGCGGCCCCGGTCTCGGCCCTTTTTCCGATGACTTCGGAGGTCATGCCCCTTGCTGACTTCTTCGAGGGAATTGGCATATCGGAGTATCACTATGAGGAGGAGGCCGATGTGGCCCTGGGCTGGGTAACATTTTCCTGTGGGGAATACACGGTATTCATCAACGCTAACCAGCGGAAGGGCGAGGACTGGACCTACACCGGCGCCAGGGAAATCCAGGGGAACGCCCCGGCAGTGGTCATGGATACGGAGATCGAGGCGGCGAATGTCCGCTTTTTTGAAGAACATTTTGGGGCGGGGCAGTAAAGTCTGCCGCCCTGAAACAGGAGGAGCCCCGGCTATGCCGGGGCTCCTCTATTTTTTGATCTCAATGGGGGTCAGGCGCCTGCCTCCTGGGCCGCCCGTTGGGCCTGGCGGGCCTTGCGGCGCTTCTTCCAGCCCAGGTAGCGGTCCTCCTCGCTGAAGATACAGCCGCAGTATTTTTGCATATAAAGCCCCAGGGCCCGGGCCTCGTCCTGGCCCTCCTGGTAGTGGGGGGAGAAGTCGTAGGGGGCGAATTTCACCCCGTAGACCTGGGCCAGCTTCTCCCCAGTCTCCAGAATGAGGGGGGTATTTTGGTAGGGGCTCACCGTCAATGTGGTGCAGAAGGCGTCAAAGCCGTGGTCGGCAGCATATTTGGCCGTGGCCCCCAGGCGGACGGCGTAGCAGTAATTGCACCGGCCGGGGATGTCGCTCACCACCGCCTTTACGAAGGTCTCCAGGCCGTATTCGTCCTGCTCGATAAGCTCCATGTCAATGCTCTTGGCATACTCCCGCAGGCAGTTGCGGCGCTCCCGGTATTCGGTGAAGGGGTGGATGTTGGGGTTGTACCAGAAGCTCACCGGCTCGATGCCCTCCCCCCGGAGCTGCTTGACGCAGGCCACCGAGCAGGGGGCGCAGCAGGTGTGCATGAGTAGTTTCATAGGGTTGGACCTCCTTTGGACAGCCAGGGATGATGGGTTTTATACAGGCATTGTAGCAAAACCCGCCGGAAAATGCAAGGCAAGCCCGGCCTTGCGTGAGTTGGGGCGGCGTGATATACTTGTGAAAAACGCTAGGGAGGGGTTTTATGGAACTGCACACAGAGCGGCTGGCTATCCGTTCGTTGGTGGAGGGGGACTGGCCGGAGATGAGGGAGATTTTTCTCGATTTTAACCGCTCGCCCTATGTCCGTTACGACAGGCCCCTGCCCACCGGGGACGAGGAGTCCAAAGCCCTGGTACGGCAGTTTATGGACGGCGGCTACTTCTTCATCGTCCGCACCCTGGAGGAGGGGCAAATGGTGGGGTATGTGTGCTTTCACCGGGAGGGAGAGGACTACGACCTGGGCTATTGCTTTCACTCGGCCCACCAGAGAAAGGGCTACGCCCGGGAAAGCGTGAGCGCCCTGCTCTCCTTTATGGCCCAAACCTATCCTGTGGCCCGCTTTATGGCGGGGACTGCCCTGGACAACACCCCCTCCTGTGAATTTCTGAAAAAGCTGGGCTTTACACTGGTATCTACCCAGCAGGTCTGTTTTGACGGCTCCTTCTCTTTTCAGGGGGGCAATTTTGAGCGCAAGCCCTGACAAACACAAAAAAAGAAGCGGGCGGCCCATCCGGGCCGCCCGCTTGCTGTCTCGTTTCTTATTCCCCAAAGGCGTACTTGTCCACCAGCTTTTGGAGGGTGGCGGCCTTGGCAGGATCCAGGGCGCAGGCGATCTGGCTCTTGTCATTCACCGGACCCAGGAAATACTGCTTCACCCGCAGATAGGGGGCGGGGTCGCTCATGTCCTTCTGGAACTCGGCCATGGCGGCGGCTACCTCTTCCCGGTGGCCCTCGGCGATGGGGTAAGTGTCGTAGCTCTTGGGGGAGAGGCCCTCCACCTTCTCGCCGAAGATGGCGGCGTAGGCGGCCATAGCGATGACGTAGGAGCCGTAGGGGGAGGCGTGCTCTCCGTCCACCCAGTACATGTCGATGTCGGGGTGATGATAAAACACATCCTCAAAGACATTGCCCGCCACGGTGAGCTTCACATCGTACTGCTTGCTCAGGGTGGTGAAAATGTCGTACATCCCCTTCTGGTGGTCGGGGTCCCGCTTCTCGGCCCAGGGCATGGTCTGGATGGGGGTGACCCCACACTGGCGGGCCAGGGCGATGATCTTGCCGGCGTCCTCCAAAGTCTCCTCCTTGCTGGGGCAGGGGGAGTGGGCAGCCTGCTGCATGACCATGTAGTCAAAGCCGCCGTGGAGGAGGGCAAAGCGCAGCTCGGTGAGCTGCTTGTAGTGCCAGCCGTAGGTGACGCCGGGGTGGGCCTGCATGGCCACCTCCACATCCTTGCCCCGCTGGGCGCAGATGTCGGCGAAGATCTGGGGCATGTCGTTGTAGAAGGTGTGGCTATTGCCCAGGAACAGAACTTTCATGTGAAATTCCTCCTTTTTGTGTGGGGCCCTCTATTCGCCAGTATACCATCTATGGAAAAATGTGTCAATCAACGGGGAGGGGAGAGCGCTTTCGCTCACGGCTTACACAAACTCCCCGGTCCAGTCGCCGTCCTTGAAAATGGGCACCTCGGTGCCGTCGGGGAGGATACCGGTGACCGCCATATCGGCGGTGCCGATCATAAAGTCGCAGTGGACGGCGGAAATGTTCAGGTGGTGGGCCTTCAGCTCCTCCTCGCTCATTTGGTTGCCCCCCTCCAGACAGAAGGGGTAGCACCGGCCCAGGGCCAGGTGGCAGGCGGCGTTTTCATCGTAGAGGGTGGAGTAGAACAGCAGCCCCAGCTGGGAGATGGGGGAGCTCTGGGGCACCAGGGCGGCCTCCCCCAGGTAGCAGGAGGAGTCGTCAGCCTCGATAATGCTGCGCAGCTTCTCCTCCCCGGCGGCGGCGCCGAAGTCCACCACCTTGCCCTCCTCGAACTTGAGCCAGAAGTCCCGGATCATCTCCCCCTGATAGCTGAGGGGGAGGGAGGCGTGGACCACGCCCCGGGTCCGCCGGCGGTCGGGGGAGGTGAAGATCTCCTCGGTGGGCACATTGGGGAAGTAGTAGACCCCATCCTCGTTGTCAATGCCGCCGCCGTGCCAGCGGTGATTGGGCAGCAGACCCACGGTCAGGTCGGTGCCGTTGGCGGCGGTGTAGTGGACGGTGTCAAACTGCCGGGCGGTGAGCAGGCCAATGCGCCGCTGGAAGCTGGCGGCGTGGTCGGCCCAGGCCTGGGCGGGGTCGGGGCCGTCGGCCCGGGCCACCTTCAGGATGGCCTCCCACAGCTGGTCTATGGCCTCGGCCTCGGGCAGGTCGGGGAACACCTTCTTGGCCCAGGCGGCGGTGGGCACCCCGGCGCCGCAGCGGGTGGTGCTGCCCTTGCCCAGTCCGGCGTTGAACTTGGGGCAGTCCCGCCGCCCGGCACGCATTTTGGCGGTCATCCGCTTGGGGTCAACCCCCTCCATGCCGAACATGCCGCCCCCCAGCCGGAGGACGGCGGCCCCCTTCTCGGCGGCGGTCTCCAGCAGGGTGACCTCCCAGGCGGGGGTGGTGTCAAAGAGGGCGGCGTCACCGCTGACATACCGCAGCCGGTCCACCTCGGGGTCGGACCACTGGACGGTGACATCCCCGGCCCCCAGCTCCCAGGCGGCCTTGGCGGCCAGCCGGACAAAGGGGGCGATCTCCACCGGGGCGGAGATGAGCACGGGCTGGCCCTTTTTCAAAGCGCAGCCGGTGCCCACCAGCAGCTTGGCGTATTTGTAAAGTCTCTCTTCTGCGATCATGGGTATCTCTCCCTTTCTTTGTGTAAAATGGTACTTTCATCATAACAAATTGAACCTCCCGGCGCAAGGCCCGGGGCAAAAAAATCCCCCGGCCGCAGGTATGGCCGGGGGGATGGACCGTTACAGTTCGGACAGCAGAGCCTCACAGGCCTGCTTCAGGGCAGGGATGTCCTCGTTCAGAGTATCCCACACCGATGGAATGTCGATGGCCCCATAGGCATGAACATAGAAATTCCGGGTGTCCTTGATGGCACGCCAGGGGATGGCTGTGTTTTTGCCCTTTGTCTCCTCGGAGAGCTGGCCCACCAGCTCCCCAATCTGGACCACACACATACAGCAGGCGTCCTGAAACAGATGGTCCTCTTCAAAGGCAGAAAAATCGTGGGTATACCGCTCCAGGTTGTCGGCAATACGCTGGCAATATCCCACGATCTTCTGCAAGATCACCTTATCCCGCCGCTCGATAAAGCAACACCTCGTCTTTCTCAATGGCATCCAAAAACGCCCGGTCCGATGCCTCGGAGGTCACCAGGTCCACAGGGAGGGCCAGGGCATCCTCCACCGCCAGACGAAAGCCGCTGAGCTGAAACAACGAGCGCAGCGCCCCCTTTTCGATCTTCAGGTCCACATCGCTCTGGGCCGAAGCCGTTCCCTTGGAATAGGAACCAAACAGGGATACGCTCTCCACTCCATGGGCCCGGGCGATGGGCGCCACAATGGTGCGCAGCTCTTCAACAGTATATGGGGCCATGGTTTCGCCTCCCTTCCTGGAAACAGTATAGCATAAACGCCATTAAAATAAAAGCCGATATTTTGGGCCGGAGCGAAAGCCCTTACCCTCTGTTTGACTTGACCAGAGGGTAAGGACCCGGCACAGATGTGCCCAAGCTCAGGAAGTGAGCTGTGCCGCCTTATGTAAGGTCTTCAAATTGGATAGTATAAGTTTCTTTAACCCCTGGTACAGCATTGACCAGCGTGGATATTACTCTTTTTGCATTGTCATACGCTTTTATAAGCAAATCATTTTCTATGGCTCGCTTTTCCATTGCCGCCTTGCTCTCCGCATCAAATGACCGGACATCCTCCACCTTGACCGGATTAAACAGGCCGTCCGTTTGATTTAGTGTTTCTACGCTGTTTTCATCCACTTCATGAGAGAGGATCTCCGCCTCCGGAATTCCGATGATTAATACGTTTGTGCTTTCATCCACTTGAATAGTTACTTTTGTAAAATCAATTCCTGCTTTAATTATTCCATCCCATTTACTAATAAAGGATTTTGTGGTGAATGGGATATTCTTTCCAAATATCTTTTTGGGATCAGCAAACATTCCCACATCGGTATATAGGTATTCCATTGTTGTCAATTCTCCGATTTCCTTCACTTGTAAATCAACCTGGCTTAAAACTACCTCCGTAGATGCTGTATCCTCATACGAAGCAATCGGATTGCTTAATTTATCCTCCAAATCATCTATCTGTGTTTGATACTTTGCAAGTGTCTCTTGGTATTTGGCATCCACTCGCTTTGCACTGGCATTGCCGCACACAATGCCGACAATGACCATAGCAACAATTATTCCAACAGCCAAAATTCCCCCCATTTTCAACCGCTTCAAAGTCTCCTCTGCGCTGCGCTTTTCTGTTTTTGTACTCATCCTGTCCACACCTTTCTATTTCTGTTTTTGTGTGATACGGTCCTGCTCTCTATATAGGGCGTGAAATTTTTACGAATGGGGCGGCCATCCGCAAAAAAAGTGCGTGGCAAAGCCACGCACCGAAAAACGCAGCCCCGCCTTCTGTTGCGACACAGCTCATTCCCAACCGGGTATGACAGCGAAGCATACATTTTTACCAAAAATGTATGCCCGGTTGGAATGAAAATTACGCTATGTCGCAAGCACATTTTATCACAATTCCTTTCCAGGCACAAGAGACTTTTCCCGCCGGCGCCCCCCTTTCTCCCTTTCCTTGACGGAAATGGATTTTTAGGGTAAAATTATGATGAATTGTTATGCGCCAAAGCAGGCGCTTCCATATCTTGTGTACTGTGAGGGAAAAATACATGGCAACGAAGAAGCAGGAATACGATAACTCCTCCATTTCCTCGCTGAAGGGGGCCGACCGGGTGCGCAAGCGCCCGGGGGTCATCTTCGGCTCGGACGGGCTGGACGGCTGCGAGCACGCCGTCTTCGAGATCCTGTCCAACGCCATCGACGAGGCCAAGGAGGGCCACGGCAGCCTCATCACCGTCACCCGCTACCTGGACAAATCCATCGAGGTGGAGGACTTCGGCCGGGGCTGCCCGGTGGACTGGAACGAGAAGGAGGGCCGGTACAACTGGGAGCTGGTGTTCTGCGAGCTCTACGCCGGCGGCAAGTACGGCGGGGACGGGGACAACTACGAATACTCCCTGGGCCTAAACGGCCTGGGCTCCTGCGCCACCCAGTACGCCAGCGAGTTCTTTGACGCCGTCATCCACCGGGACGGCTTCGAGTACACCCTCCACTTCGAGAAGGGCGAGATCACCGAGCCCACCGAGACCTTCCTCCACAAGACCCCCTACACCGGCAAAAAGACGGGCTCCAAGTTCCGCTGGCGGCCCGACCTGGAGGTCTTTACCGACATCAACATCCCCGCCGAGTACTACACCGACGTGATGAAGCGCCAGGCGGTGGTCAACGCCGGGGTCACCTTCCGTTTCCGCAACGAGACCGCCCCGGGCAAGTTTGAGACCACCGATTTCCTCTATGAAAACGGCATTCAGGACTACGTCACCGAGCTGGCCGGGGAGAAGAGCCTCACTTCCCCCGTATTCTGGCAGACCGAGCGCCGGGGCCGGGACCGGGAGGACAAGCCCGAGTACAAGGTGAAGCTCAGCGTCTCCTTCTGCTTCTCCAACACCGTGCAGATCATCGAGCACTACCACAACTCCTCCTGGCTGGAGCACGGCGGCAGCCCGGAGAAGGCGGTGAAGTCGGCCTTCGTCTCGGCCATCGACGGCTACCTGCGCCAGCAGGGCAAGTACCAAAAGACCGAGAGCAAGATCACCTGGGCCGACGTGGAGGACTGCCTGGTGATGGTGTCCAACAACTTCTCCACCCAGACCTCCTACGAAAACCAGACCAAGAAGGCCATCAACAACCGCTTCGTTCAGGAGGCCATGACCGACTTCCTCAAGGCCCAGATGGAGGTCTACTTCATCGAAAACCCCTTCGATGCCCAGAAGATCGGCGAACAGGTGCTCATCAACAAGCGCAGCCGGGAATCTGCCGAGAAGGCCCGGCTGAACATCAAAAAGAAGCTCACCGGCACCATGGATCTGGCCAACCGGGTGCAGAAGTTCGTGGACTGCCGCAGCAAGGACCCGGAGAAGCGGGAGCTCTACATCGTGGAGGGTGACTCGGCCATGGGCGCCGTCAAGCTCAGCCGGGACGGAGAGTTCCAGGGCATCATGCCCGTCCGGGGCAAGATCCTCAACTGCCTGAAGGCCGACTACGCCCGCATCTTCAAAAGCGAGATCATCACCGACCTGCTCAAGGTGCTGGGCTGCGGGGTGGAGGTCCACGACAAGCACGCCAAGGACCTGGCCGCCTTCGATCTCATGAACCTGCGGTGGAACAAGGTGGTCATCTGCACCGACGCCGACGTGGACGGCTACCAGATCCGCACCCTCATCCTCACCATGCTCTACCGGCTCACCCCCACCCTCATCAACCGGGGGTATGTGTATATCGCCGAGTCCCCCCTCTACGAGATCACCTACAAGGAAAAGACCTGGTTTGCCTACTCCAACAAGGAGAAAGACGACATTCTGAAGGAGATCGGCGAGGGCAAGAAGGTAAACATCCAGCGCTCCAAGGGTCTGGGCGAGAACGAGCCCGAGATGATGTGGCTGACCACCATG
>CAJUSE010000018.1:0-14204 GCA_910588975.1 uncultured Oscillospiraceae bacterium
CCGGCGACAACATCGGCACCCTGCTGCGTGGTATCGCCAAGACCGACATCGAGCGTGGCCAGGTCATCTCCAAGCCCGGCTCCATCAACCCCCACACCAAGTTCCGTGGCCAGGTCTACGTTCTGACCAAGGACGAGGGCGGTCGTCACACCCCCTTCTTCAACAACTATCGTCCTCAGTTCTACTTCCGTACCACCGACGTGACCGGCGTCATCTCCCTGCCCGAGGGCGTTGAGATGTGCATGCCCGGCGATAACGTGGAGATGGACGTGGAGCTGATCACCCCCATCGCCATCGAGGAGGGCCTGCGCTTCGCTATCCGTGAGGGCGGCCACACCGTCGGTTCCGGCGTTGTTATCGGCATCAACGGCTAATTTCCAATTTGCCAACCAAAAGGACCTGCCCATTGGGCAGGTCCTTTTTTGCTCTTGTTGCGAAATCCGGCGATCTGTGGTAGAATAGCCCCGATACAGCCCTGTGCCCCTGCCCTTCCATGTAGAAGGGAGGAGGGTGCAGCAAATCTCATTCCAAAGGAGGAGCGGTCATGGCCCTTTCCACCGCCGTTGATTCCCCCACTACCCAGGAAACCCTGGAAGTGCTGGGGGACGCCTTTCACAACTTTTCCTGGGAGCAGCTGGGCGCTCTGGCTGGCCTCACCGTGGCCTGCCTGGTGGTCATTCGAGTCACTGTCAATCTGATGGACCGTGCCATGGAGCGGGCCAAAATGGACCGAGGGGTGCGCACCTTCCTCCGCTCCGGGCTGCGGGTCACCCTGTGGATGGTCACCGTCTGCGTTCTGCTGGGCTATCTGGGGGTGCCCATGACCAGCCTGGTGGCCCTTCTCAGCGTCCTTGGCCTGGCCGTCTCCCTGGCCATTCAGGGCACTCTGTCCAATCTGGCCGGGGGCATCATGCTCCTCACCGCCCATCCCTTCTCCGCCGGCGATTTTGTGGAGGCCGGCGGGGTCAGCGGCACAGTGAGTGAGGTGGGCCTTGTTTATACCAAGCTGAATACGGCGGATAACAAGGTAGTCTATGTGCCCAACGGCGATATTTCAGGCAAGACCATCGTCAACTATTCCGCCGAGGATAAGCGCCGGGTGGAGCTGACCTTCTCCACCTCCTATGACGCCAAGCCCGAGACGGTGAAGGACTGTATCCTCCAGTGCATCGGCCAGCACCCCCTCACCTTTGCCACCCCTGAGCCCATGGCCCGGGTGTCCGCCTACGGGGACAATGCCATCGAGTATATCGTCCGCTGCTGGTGTGCCACGGAGGACTACTGGCAGGTGTACTTCGACCTCCAGGAGCAGGTGAAGGCCGCCTTCGATGCCGCCGGGGTGGAGATGACCTACCCCCATGTCAACGTCCATATCGTGGAGCAGTAAGGCTATTTGAGGGGGCAGCAAAGTGGAACAGCCCGGTGTGGAACTGAATGACGGGGGAGGCCCTGTACTACATTGCCGTAGTCCTGCATTTTCCCCTGAATAGGAGGGACAGATCTGTACAGCTCCTCTATTTCCTCTACCGTGCCATGAAAGATTATCGCTAAAAAGCGGGCAGCCCTGATGGGCCGCCCGCTTCTCTTATCCCGGCATCGCCAGTCCGTGTAAAAACCCTTCGCCCAGTATCTCCCCGGCAATGACCCGGTTCTTGTAGATGAGCAGGTGGGCCTGGGCCTTCGCCCCGCCGGGGTAGTTGAGCAGGTCATAGGTGTACCGCTTCACCCGCTTGCCGGTGAACTTGCTCAGGTCGAAGCCCTGCCCGGTCTGAAGGGTGAGGTAGTCGCTGTACTCCTCCCCGAAGCTGTCGGGCATTTGCAGCTCCTCCACGCTGACCGGGTCTCCGCTCACCACCCAGCCCCACTGCTGGAGGTAGTCCGCCCTGTCCTCCTGGGTCTTGATCCCCTTGGCACTGGGGTAGGCCGCCGCCTGTGCCCCGGCCCCCCGCAGCACCACGCCCGCCACCGCCAGGCAGACCACCAACGCCCCGCCCAGCAGCACCTTGATCTTTTTCCGATCCACTTTTGCCGTCCAAATGAGCATCTCCATCGCCCCTTTTTTCATCTTTGCCCTATACCCTATGGAAAAAGGGCTTGGCCTATGATAAAATGAGAAAAAAACGGAAAGGAGGCCCTGCCGTGGAACGTCTGGATAAGCTGCTGGCCAATACCGGCCACTGGTCCCGGAAGGAGGCCCACACACTCATCAAGGCCGGCCGTGTGCGGGTGGAGGGTGTCCTCGCCCAGGCCAAGGACCAAAAGGTCCCCGCCGGGGCGACGGTCACCGTAGACGGAGAGCCCCTGGGCCCCACAGGCCCTGTCTACCTCATGCTTCATAAGCCCCAGGGGCTTGTCTCCTCCACCGAGGACCCCCGGGAGCAGACCGTCCTCTCCCTTCTGCCCCAGCACCTCCAGCGGCTGGGCCTGTTCCCCGTGGGCCGCCTGGACAAGGACACCACCGGCCTGCTGCTGCTCACCAACGACGGCCCACTCTCCCACGCCCTGCTCTCCCCCCGCCGCCACGTGGACAAGGTCTATGAGGTGGAGGTGGCCGGCGAGCTGGACCAGGCAGACGTGGCCGCCTTCGCCGCCGGCATGACCCTCTCCGACGGCTACACCTGCCTGCCCGCCGGGCTGGAGCCCACTGGCCCCTCCAGCGGCCTTGTGACCCTCCACGAGGGGAAATACCACCAGGTGAAGCGGATGTGCGCCGCCCGGGGCAAGCCGGTGACAAGGCTGAAGCGGATCTCCTTTGGCCCCCTGGCGCTGGACAGCGCACTTTCCCCCGGGGAATGGCGTCCCCTGACCGAGCCGGAGACCGCTCTGCTGCGCTAGGCGGGGGAGTAAAAGGGCAAGAAACAGGACCTTCCGGCACTTTCTTTCCCCTTTTTCGGCGTTTTCCACAAATTTTTCACAAAAAAATATTGAAAACAGCGAAAAAGCCTGCTATAATAAGACCATCTGACCCCGCCACGACGGGAATTTTGTCAAGGAGGCGTGCCTGATGTCCAATCGAATCTTTCAGGGTGTAGTCCTGCAAATGAAAGAGGGAACAGACCGGACAGTCGGTGTCATTGATGCCGAGGGAACCGTGGTCTCCTGCGGTGACGTAGAGCTGGTGGGGGAGACCTGGGCCGGAGCGGTGGAGATGGTCAACACCGCCGACGGTGCCATGGTCACCTATGAGGGCAAGACCCTCAAGGCCCTGAACAGCTGGGGCACCCAGTTCGACTATGCCTGCTTCGTGCAGGGGGAGGACGAGCTGGCCCAGGCCCTGTGCGGAGTGGCCTCTGTGGCCCTCAACGGCGCCAAGCAGAGCTACGAGGAAAAGCATGACAAGGGCACCTTTGTGAAGAACATCATCTCGGACAATATCCTGCTGGGTGACATCTATGTCCGGGCCAAGGAGCTTCACTTCACTGTGGATGCCCCTCGGGGCGTGCTGCTCGTCCGGCAGCTGGAGGACTCCAATACGGCCATGATGGACGTTATCCAAACCCTTCTGCCCGACCGGCAGAATGACTTTGTCCTCTCGGTGAACGAAACCGATGTGGCCGTCATCAAGCAGCTGCCCGAGAATATGGAGGGCAGGGACCTGGACAAGCTGGCCCGCCAGATCCAGGAGAGCGTGGAGAGCGAGCTGGAGCAGAAGATCGTGGTGGGCATCGGCACGGTGGTGGGCAACATCCGGGACCTGGCCCGCTCCTATAAGGAGGCCCAGATGGCCATTGAGGTCAGCAAGGTCTTTGACATCGAGCGCAGCATCAATAACTATGCCAACCTGGGCATTGGCCGGCTCATCTACCAGCTGCCTACCACCCTGTGTGATATGTTCCTTCAGGAGGTCTTTAAGAAGAACCCCATTGATGCGCTGGATCAGGAGACCCTGTTCACCATCAACAAGTTCTTTGAAAACAACCTGAACGTGTCCGAGACCGCCCGTAAGCTCTTTGTTCACCGGAACACGCTTGTCTACCGGCTGGAGAAGATCAAGAAGCTCACGGGGCTGGACCTGCGGGAGTTTGACGATGCCATCACCTTCAAGGTGGCCCTCATGGTCAAGAAGTATCTGGTCTCCCGGGGCATCGACAATTAACCCCCCTCCGGGAACAAAATCCGGGGGAAATACGTCTATAATAAACAAAGCTGATTGACGATCTCTCCCCGGTCGTCAATCGCTTTTGTCAGTTACCAATGAAGGAGCGTCGCCATGATCCGTTTTCTGGACATCCAAAAGACCTATGACAACGGGACCAAGGCCCTCAAGCGGGTGAGCATGCGCATTGACGACGGTGAGTTTGTCTTTCTGGTAGGCCCCTCGGGCTCGGGCAAAAGCACCATCATCAAGCTCATCACCGGCGAGGAGCAGGCCAGCGCCGGGCGCATCATGGTCAACGGCTATAACATGGGCGATATCCGCCCCCGCCAGGTGCCCTATATGCGCCGTACCCTGGGGGTCATCTTTCAGGACTTCCGGCTCATCGATAAAAAGACGGTGAAGGAGAACCTGACCTTTGCCATGCGGGCGGTGGGGGCCTCCCCCCGGGAGATCAAGAAGCGCATCCCCTACGTGCTGGACCTGGTGGGCCTTGATGGCAAGGGGGAGCGGTATCCCGGCCAGCTTTCGGGCGGCGAGCAGCAGCGTGTGGCCATCGCCCGGGCGTTGGTGAACAACCCCCAGATGATCATTGCCGACGAGCCCACGGGCAACCTGGACCCGGACCGATCCCTGGAGATCATGAGCCTTCTGGAGAAAATCAACGAGCTGGGTACCACCATGCTGGTGGTCACCCATGAGAAGGAGCTGGTCAACGTCTTTACCAAGCGGGTCATCGCCATCGAGGACGGACGTATCATCAGCGACGAGACAGGCGGGTATTATAAAAATGAAGAGATCATATAATTTTACTTACCATATCACCGAGGGCTTCCGCTCCATCTTTACCCACGGCCTGATGTCCTTTGCGGCCATCTTCATGATTGTCTCCTGCCTGCTCATCATGGGGTCATTCTCTCTGGTGGCCGTCAATCTGGAGAGCAAGCTGGGAGATCTGGAGCGGGAAAATCAGTTTCTGGCCTTTGTGGACGAAAGCTATACCCGGGAGCAGGCCCGTGCTCTGGAGGAGAAGCTGCTGGGCATTGACAATGTGTCCACTGTCACCTTCATCGCCAAGGAGACGGCCAAGGCCGACTTTGCCGCCAAGCACGCCGAGGACAACCACGCCGGTCTCTATGCCGACCTGCCCGACGAGACCTTTCGGGACCGCTACTCGGTCCATATGACCGACATCAGCCTTCTGCAGCAGACGGTGACGGCGGTGGCGGGGGTGGAGGGCATCGCTGGCTATCAGGCCGCCCCCGAGATCTCAGAGGGCCTGGTACTGGTGCGCAATGTGGCCACCGCCGTGGCCATCATCCTCAGCGTGCTGCTGCTCATCATCTCCCTGTCCATCATCTATAATACTATCCGCCTGGGCACCTTTACCCGCCGGGAGGAGGTGGCCATCATGAAGATGGTGGGCGCCACCAACGGCTTTGTTCGGGCTCCCTTCATTGTGGAGGGCCTGATTTTGGGCCTTGTGGGGGCCCTGGTGGCCTTCTTTGCCCAGTGGGGCATCTATGAGGTGATCACCAAAACGGTTAGCACCGGCCGGGCCGTGGAGCTCATCTCCCTCATCCCCTTCCAGCAGATCGCCTGGACCCTGCTGGGGGTGTTCGCCGGCGCCGGATTGCTGGTAGGCACCATCGGTTCGGTCATGGCCCTGCACAAGTTTCTGCAGGTCTGAGATAACATCCATCCCGCCCCAAAGAGGGGGCGGTGCATCCCTGTTCTCAGGAGGTCTTTATGGCAAAACAGCAAAAGCCCCGGAAAAGCCGTAAACTTGATAAACGCAGGCTCTTTACCGCCATTATGGCCCTGGTCATGGTGGTGGCCCTTGTGTTGCCCCTGCTGGGCAGCCTGTTGACCCTGGGCATGGCCAGCGAGAGCGATTTAAAAAGTCAGATCACCTCCCTGAAGGGGGACGCCTCCGAGGCTACTGCCCGGCGCAAGGAGCTGGAGGCCCAGCTCAAGGCCATCGAAAAGGATGCGGCCAAGGCCATGGAGCGGAAAAACATTCTGGATCAGCAGCTTGCCGTTCTGGAGGGGCAGATCTCCAATACCCAGCGGCAGATCGACGCCTATAATGTCCTCATCGGCGAGACCGAGACCCAGCTTCAGGAGGCCCAGACCCGGGAGAGCGACGCCTATGACCGCTTTCTGACCAGGGCCCGGGCCATGGAGGAGGCGGGGGAGATCTCCTACCTGTCCATCCTGTTCCAGGCCGACAGCTACCTGGACCTGCTGGACCGGCTGGCCATGGTGGACGAGATCGTTACCTACGACAACACGGTGGTGGAGACCCTGGCCGCCGCCCGGGTGGAGGTGGAGAACACCCTGGCCGAGCTCAACGAGGCCAAAGACGGGCTGAGCGAGCAGCGGACAGCCCTGGATATCCAGCGCAACGAGCAGGCTGAGAAGGTGGCCCAGGCCGAGGCCGTGCTCAGTGAGCTCAAGAGCCAGGTGGCCCATGCCGAGGCCCTTGTGGCCGCTGAAGAGGCCGAGGAGAAGCGGATCAACGCCGCCATTGCCAAGAAGCAGAAGGAGCTGGACGAGCTCATCGCCTCCAAGCAGATCCAGTTTGACCCGGGCACCGGCTGGTACTACCCCCTGCCCAAGGGCAACGTCAGCGTTACCTCCATCTTTGGCTGGCGGACCCATCCCATCACCAAGAAGCCCAACAACCACTCGGGCACCGACATTGCCGCCCCCGGCGGTACCTCGGTCTACGCCGCCCGGGGCGGTGTGGTCCAGACCTCGGCCTATGCCTCCAGCTCCTACGGCGAGTATGTGGTCATCAACCACGGCGACGGCTATGTCACCCTCTACGCCCATATGCAGCGGGGTTCCCGCACGGTGAAGGAGGGGGATATCGTCAAGCAGGGCCAGGTGCTGGGCAAGGTGGGCATGACGGGCTCGGCCACCGGAAACCATCTCCATCTGGAGCTGCGGATCAACGGTGTGCGCCAGGATGCCCGCACCCTCTATCCCAACGTTCCCTTCAAGTACCCTTACGGGAGCAGCAACTCTTAAATCCCGGGCGGGCGGAGTGATCCGCCCGCCCTTTGCCTTTTCCAAGGAGGTCCTTTTCATGCGAGAAAAACGGTATACCACCCTGCAGCTCATCCTCTCCGCACTGGGGGGAGCCCTGGCGGTGGTGCTGGGGGTGCTGCTCACCGCCTTCTTGGTGCTGGGCCCCCGGGCACTGGCCCTGGTGGAGGCCTGGGGGATCATCGAGACCCAGTTCGTGGGGGACTATGACCCCGACCAGGCTCTGGACGGCGCTCTGGACGGCCTGGTGGCCGCTCTGGGAGACCGGTGGAGCTACGCTTTGTCCAAGGAGGACTATGCCGACCAGCAGCAGCGCAGGAACAACACCTATGTGGGTGTGGGCATCACGGTGAGCTATGCCGACCAGCGGGGGCTGCTTATTGAAGAGGTCCGGGAGGGCTCTCCCGCCCACCGGGCTGGCCTGGCCCCCGGGGAGGTGGTCACCGCCGTGGATGGGGTGCCGGTGTCCGGGGAGGAGCGCTGGACCGGGGCCGACCTCATCCGTGGAGAGGCGGGCACCGCCCTGACCCTGACTCTGCTCAACGAGACAGGGGAGGAGCGGCGGGTGGAGCTGGAGCGGGCCGCTCTGGAGGTGGAGCCTGTGTCCTACGAGGTCCTGGAGGGCAACGTGGGCTATCTCCGGCTGGCCAACTTCTATCATGGCAGCGCCGAAAAGCTCAATGCCGCTGCGGATGAGCTGAAGGAGCAGGGGGTGGAGGCCATTGTTTTCGATATGCGCAGCAACGGCGGAGGCTATGTCAGCGAGCTCACCGCCATGCTGAAGCACATCCTGCCCGCCGGCCCTGTCTTTCGGATCCAGTACCCCGGAGATAAAGAGGAAATAGAGGAGGCCACAGGGGAGGGCCTGGGCCTGCCCATGGCCGTGCTGGTCAACGAGGACACCTATTCTGCCGCCGAGATCTTTGCCGCCCAATGTAAGGAGTCGGCGGGGGCCATCATTGTGGGGGAGCCCACCTCGGGGAAGGGCTACTCCCAGCAGACCTTCCCACTCTCCAGCGGTGGGGCCATCAATATTTCCACCGCCCGATATACCACTGGGGGCGGGGTGTCCCTGGTGGGCACCGGGGTGACCCTGGATGCCGAAGTCTACCTTGACGACAGCGGCAGGGACACCCAGCTTGCCAAGGCACTGGAGCTTTTGGGAAAGTAATTTTCGCCCCTCGTACTCCATTCTTGTCACATGTCCCGCCGTTCTTTTCCCTTTGCGTTCTGGCTCTGCCCGTTGTCCCGTCCTGCGTCCCCCTTCCCCTCATACTCCTGCCCGGTTTTGCATACTCTGCCTGGGGGGTGAGGGTATGGTGGGCTGGCTGCGGGAGGGGGAGGAAAAAATCTTTTTCCCCCGGGCACATCCGGTCCGGATAGCAAATTTTCCCCTTCTGGAGGTGGCGTTTTCCCCCGAAAAAGGGGAAAAAACAGGGGTAAAATGGCCTCAAAACCCGGAAAAACAGGGGGGCAGAGCGGCCAAAACCCGGGAAAAACAGGGGGTAAGGGGGGCCAAGCTCCTGCGAAAACAGGGGGTTTTCCGTGCTCTGATGCCCGAAAAGTGGGAGGAAGGAGCCAAAAAGCAGGGGCTTTTCCCGGTGAAGGCCCTGCCCTTGTACCGGGCCATAGGGGAGAGACTATGCCTGAAGCTATTGGAGGATGTCCCCCCACGCCGCCGCCGTGTTCTCCTTCGGGGAGAGGGAGTGGACGTCAACCTCCGGGCGTTGGCCAACGCCCTCTGTCCCCAGACCGCCTTAGCGCTGGAGCTGGAGAAGGGGGGAGAGGAGCTGGCCCGCCAGCTCCAGCGGGACTATGGCGCCCCGCCCCTGGACCCGGCCTGGGGAGAGCCGCCCCAGGTGGTGGTGGAGCTGGGGCCCCCGGCAGAAAATATTCCCCTGCCCCCGGGGGCCCGGCGGCTCAAGCTGTGGGGAGAGCCCGACCTGGCCGGCCTGGTGTTGAACTGCCCCCTGGACCTGCCCCCCGACCTGCCCCGGGACCCCTTCCTGGCTCTGCTCTGGGAAAGCGGCCGGCTGGAGGTAGACCAAATCGGCATTCTGAGTCCTTGATAGGGAAAAAGGGCCTGTTTTTTTGTGTCCTTTTCCCGTCCCCTGCCCTTGACAGAAGGGGAGAAAAACCATATAATGATAGGCAGTTTCAATAGGAAGGCGCCCTGCCTCTCCGCCCGACGGGGCGAGAGAGGCCGCTTTCCGTATATGACACAATTTGGAAAGGTGAACACAGCCATGGCGAAGCAGTACAAATTGACCCCCGAGCGGCTCCAGGAGCTCCAGGAGGAGCTGACCTATCTGAAAACGGTCCGGGAGCGGGAAGTGGCCGAGCAGATCAAGGAGGCCCGGTCCTTCGGCGATCTGAGTGAGAACAGCGAGTATGACGAGGCCAAAAACGAGCAGGGCAAGCTCTACTCCCGCATCGCCGAGGTGGAGGAGATCCTGGCCAACTACGTGGTCATCACCGAGCACGACTTTGCCCCTGACGCTGTCAGCCTGGGCGCCCAGGTGAAGGTGCTGGACGAGGAGTTCAACGAGGAGAGCACCTACCGCATTGTGGGCTCCCAGGAGGCCGACCCCATGAACGGCCGTATTTCGGAGGATTCCCCCTTCGGCAAGGCCCTGCTGGGCAAAGAGGTGGGGGACGAGGTGGAGGTTGAGGCCCCCGCCGGCGTGCTCAAGTACAAGATCCTGGACATTCAGAAGAACTGAGAGGCCCCGGCCTTTGACGATAGGAGAAGAATAGTATGGCAGAGCAAGAGAGAAACAACGCCCCCCAGCCTGAGCTCAGCGACCTGCTGCGCATCCGGCGGGAGAAGCTGGCCGAGCTTCAGAGCGCCGGAGAGGATCCCTTCCGGCAGACCCGGTTCGACTGGGACGCCACCAGCCAGCAGATCAAGGACAACTTTGACGCCATGGAGGGCAAGCCCGTAAAGGTGGTGGGTCGGCTCATGTCCAAGCGGGGCATGGGCAAGGTGTCCTTCTGCGATTTGCAGGACAAGGACGGCCGTATCCAGCTCTACGCCCGCCAGGACGAGATGGATGAGGAAGTCTACAAGAAGTTTAAGAAGTTTGATATCGGCGATATTGTGGGCGTGGACGGCGAGGTCTTTCGTACCCAGCGGGGGGAGATGAGCGTCCGGGCCAAGGACATCACCCTGCTCAGCAAGTCTCTGCTGCCCCTGCCTGAGAAGTTCCATGGCCTGCAGGACAAGGAACTGCGCTACCGCCAGCGGTATGTGGACCTTATCATGAATCCCGAGGTGAAGCGGAATTTCATCATCCGCTCCCGGTTCATCAAGTTCCTGCGGGACTATCTGGACAACATGGGCTATATCGAAGTGGAGACCCCGGTGCTGAACACCATCGCCGGCGGTGCCGCCGCCCGGCCCTTCGTCACCCACCACAACACCCTGGATCTGGATATGTATATGCGTATCGCCACCGAGCTTCCCCTGAAGCGGCTCATCGTGGGCGGTATGGACCGGGTCTACGAGGTGGGCCGTATCTTCCGCAACGAGGGCATGGACCCCAAGCACAACCCCGAGTTCACCACGGTGGAGATGTACCAGGCCTACACCGATTTCCACGGCATGATGGATATCGCCGAGGGGGTCCTCTCCGGGGCCGCCAAGGAAATTCTGGGCACCTATCAGGTGGAGTGGTTGGGGGAGCAGATCGACCTGACCCCCGGCTGGCGGCGGATGACCATGGTGGAGGCCGTCAAGGAGTATGTGGGTATCGACTTCGGCGCCATCTCTGACGACACCGAGGCGGTGGCCGCTGCCAAGGCCAAGGGGGTGGAGCTGGCCGAGGCCGCTGAAAAGACCTGGGGCAACGCCCTCTACGCCTGCTTTGACCAGCGGGTGGAGGAGAAGCTGATCCAGCCCACCTTCATCACCATGTACCCGGTGGAGGTCTCCCCCCTGACCAAGCGGAGCCCGGCAGACCCTCGGCTCACCGAGCGGTTCGAGCTGTTCATCTGCCACTCTGAGCTGGCTAACGCCTACTCCGAGCTCAACGACCCCATCGACCAGCGCCACCGCTTCGAGAAGCAGGTGGAGCAGCGGGAACGGGGGGATGACGAGACCGAGATGATGGACGAGGATTTCCTCAATGCCCTGGGGTACGGCATGCCCCCCACGGGCGGCATGGGCATGGGCATCGACCGGGCGGTGATGCTCCTCACCGGGGCAGACTCCATCCGGGATGTACTGTTGTTCCCGACTATGAAACCGCTGGATTGAGGAAACATTAGAAATTTCAGCGGTTTCTAGGGCTTGATAGATGGGATTCCATAGTACCCCATTTGTAGAAAGGCAGGATGGATAAGGCAAGGTAGAACATGAATAGATGATATTATGCTAAAGGAGCCAGGGATTATCCTGGCTCCTTTTATATATGGCGACTATATCAGGAAGGCAAGGTAAAGCGTGATATGCGATTAAAAGCTAAAATTACTTGACAAATAGATTGCTTTTAGTTAAAATGCAGATAGAAAAGCAGAATGTCAAGAGTTTTTACAGAAATTTGACAACGCATTCATGTATATTAGTTCTTGTGTGATGCAAAGTGAATTGTAGGGAGTTTTCCAAAATATGATTGCCTATAGGATTGGGCAGTAACTTTACGGAACGATTGATTATAGAAAGATAAAATGGTGGGATGAATATAGCTATGAGAAAAGTAGTTGATGTACTGAAAACACTTAATGAATTTCAGCATACAAAAGAAGATGGTACATATGAATATCGAACTGGTGAGGTTGTAGAGTATTCTACCGGCTATCAGGTCAGCTTCGTTAGACCGGAGGCTTTTAGAGAATTGAATGATGACGAATGGGATGTACTTACCTCATTCTATTGTGATTATCTGCAAAGTGAACCTCACATTGGAATATATGGAGGGGAAGTGGAAGTATCTTTCCATTCTTTTGAACTTGAGAAGTCAGAAGAAGTCATGAGAAGATTTAATCAGGAATCCGTACTGGATTGGGAACAAAAGGTTAAGTATCCGGAAGATTTTACTCGTTGGCTTATAATGAATCAAAACTATGATGAAAATGAATTGGTGAATTATCATGAAATACTTGAACAAATACAATGAGATAATTAGGAAATATCGGGAAGGCAAGTATGGTGAACAGAACTTGAGCCTGTATGATATCCTTGATAGAGCGGGTAGTGGCGACCTTATTGATAGGTTAGATTTATCCGAAATTCAAGAATTATTTTACTCGTCATCAGGAATTACCAAAAAGGTATTTCTTATATTGCAGAAGAGAATAGAAAATGAGATTACCCTTATGGCGGCACTGGAAAAAGAACTAAAAGAATATGATATAGATGCATATAGAGACAGTTCGGATGGGTCAGACGAAGCATTGGCGAGTAAGTTGAAGTTGGCTGTTGAGTACTGTGATGACGATGAGCTGCCAGAGAATACGGAAGCAATACTATGCCCCATAGAGGATTCTGCTCATTTGGGTGTAATTAGGATACAAAGAGACTGTGCAATTACCAGCTTTCCTTTTCGGCATGAGTTGATCCACTATTTTAGAGATATAAAGGTGGGCAACAAGGTAACTGTTGAACTTGCGAGAAGGGTAAAAGGAAAGACTCCTAGCGATGAGGAACAAGAAGTAAACTATTTAACTGCAGCATCTATCATGCCTTTAGATGAGATAGAAACGAAACTATGTGAATTTGAATGTATCATATCACAAGATGCTGAAAATGCTTTTTTATCAGATTTGGCAGAAAAATATGAGCAAGACAAAAATGCTGTGCTGAGAAGAATTATTGAAGTGCGCCGTTTGGTGGATTACAGGTGCAATATAAAATGATAGTGCGCAGTTGCAACGGGACATGCTTTTGAAAATCTGGGTTTTTGATAAAAATTGCAGACGTGACCAAGAATAGTATTTGGTAGAAAATTTCCATCAGATGCCATTCTTAGTCTATGCCTTGCGATTTTGATGGCGGCCTGTTTCAACAGAAATAGAAAGTTGGTCATTTATATATGGTAGCATATAATATAAATACTATCGTTCATTATTTGGAGTGCTTATATGGGATTGTTTAATGCATCTAAGGAGAAGCCTGGAAAGAGTGAGAATATTGATGCAATCCTTGACGAAGACACACACGCAATTTGTTTTGCCTCAGATGAGGAGATGGATGAACTTTATAATAAGGCGGTTGAAATTGTCCGCCGAGAAAATATGGCAAGCATATCACTATTACAACAGAATTTGAACCTTAGCTATAGCCTTGCCCTAAACATTATAGACAAGCTAGAGGAAGAACTAATAATTGGCCCATTTAATGCTAGCAAATCAAGAATTGTTTTGACCACTGAAAGCCGGTTAGCGGCAAGACAACAGTATCTAGAACTTTTGCCAGTTGAACCAATACTATATGATGATTGGGATTTTAAAGTTCCGCTTTTCCTTTCCAAGCGAAATAGCCTTGCAATGGACCTGATGTTAGAGGCACAACTTAATGCAAAAAAGGCAAACAAAACCAGGTCTTTGTCAGAGTTTATTTTATATTATGATCTGGCCCTAAAGGCTTGCCACAAAATAGCTAAACTTGATGGTAAAGTGACGAGCATATCAACTGACAGTGGTCATTTATTTACAGAGTATATTCGCCTTGAGCAAGAATACCAAAAGCACATTCATGATGTATTAGAGCGGGGAAGTTCTGAAATAGTCACCGAACATAAAGGTATATACAAATATGATCGAGAACATACGAAAATGCGGATAACAGCCTTTAAAAAGGATTTTGATGATTGTTGTTGCAGATTAGACGTAGAAAATCGAAAATATGCCTGCGCCCTATATCAGTATTTGTGTCACGAATGTAATTTGACTGAACTTTTAGTTGAAGATAGCAGACAAAGAACTGCCATTGCGTCATTTGAGTTGTCACAAGTGGATGGAATGGGAGGGCACGAGTTTGAACGTTGGTGTGCAGAACTTCTAAGAAAAAACCTGCTCGTCAATTCTTGTATGAAAAGTATTTCCGCTTAATAAA
>CAJUSE010000018.1:14214-35691 GCA_910588975.1 uncultured Oscillospiraceae bacterium
CGATGGATTTAGTGAGGTTGAAGTTACTCGGGGAAGTGGAGACCAGGGTGTAGATATTACGGCAGTTAAGGATGGTATTCATTACGCAATTCAATGCAAATGCTATACATCAGATCTTGGTAATGTACCAGTGCAAGAGGTCTATGCAGGTAAGGCAATATATAAGTGCCAAATTGGAGCTGTCATGACAAATCAATATTTTACCATTGGAGGTATTGAGGCAGCAGTGGCAACAGGTATACTTCTTTGGGATAGAGATAAACTTCAAGAAATGATTAATATTGCAAATCGACAAGAAACTAAAGATTAAGCGGAGCGATGCAAAGTTATTGCCCCGTTTAATCTTTATAAGAGAGATAGAAAGAGCGCCCGAGACGGTTGTCCCGGGCGCTCTTTATTTGCGTATTTAGGCTTTGTGAAGTTCCTCGTAGACCGTCTTGGGGGTGCGCCAGCGGCGTAGGAGAGCCCAAATCAGGGCCAGCAGGGCCTCGATGGCCAGGGTGAGCTCGGCCACCAGGGCGGCGGTCCGAGCCCAGAAGGCCTCGGGGAGGATGAGAATGATCTCATCCATGCGCCAGTCAAAGACCCAGTTGTCCTTGCCGGGGAAGCAGAGAGTGTGGAAGGCGGTGAACAGGCTCTCAAAGTCCAGCCAGGCCCAGGCACCGAAGATCAGGAACACCCCGGCGGTGACAGCCAGGGCCAGAAGGGGCGGGGAGGGCTGCCGGTGGCCGATGGCGGGAGTGGAGCGGAGCAGCCGCTGGAGCAGCACCAGCAGAAAGAGCGCAGAGAGGGTCAGAGCCAGGAAGTTTAGCAGGAACAGCACCCGACAGTCTGCGAAGTGGGCCATCCCGCTCTCGGAATAGCTCAGCGCCCCGGTGGAAAAGGGGGCACCCTTCACAAGAAAGTCCAGGACGGCGTTGTAGGCATCCAAAATGGTCTCACGGCTCCAGCCGGTGTAGTCCTCCAGTCCCAGGGGGCCGATCTGGAGGGCGTACCAGCCCCGCCAGAGGATGGGGACGGCCACGGCGGCGGTGAGGGAGAACAGGGCGGTCACAAGGGTCGCCAGGGCGGTTTGCAGCTTACTCTTTTTCATGGTGAGACTCCTTATGCCCGGTTGGCGGCGGTCACGTAGGCCGAGGCTTTGGAGCGGACCCGGTGGCGCAAAAAGAGGAAGCAGGCGGTGTGGCACAGGAAGGTGATGGTCCAGCTGATGGGGTAGGAGAGGTAGAGGCACTCCAGGGTGCGGACCGACTGGAACACGGTGGCGATCCATACCAGACGCACGCCGCAGATGCCCACCACCGACACGATCATGGGGGCCATGGACCAGCCCAGGCCACGGAGAGAGCCCACCACAATGTCCACCATGCCGTTGAGGAACAGGGGCAGGATGACGTAGATCACCCGGATCATGCCCATCTGGATGACATCGGGGTTGGAGGAGTAGATGCCCAGCAGCTGGGGGCCAAAGAGGTAGGCCAGGCCGCTCATGAGAAGGGCGGAGACCGTGCCCATGAGCATGGTCCAGCCGAATACCTGGTCCACCCGGTCCAGCTTGCCGGCGCCGTAGTTCTGGCTGGTGAAGGTCAGGTTGGCCTGGTAGAAGGCGTTGATGCCAATGCCCACAAAGCCCTCGATGTTGGCGGCGGCGCCGTTGCCGGACATGACGGTCTGGCCGAAGGAGTTGATGGAGGACTGAATGACCACGTTGGACAGGGAGAACACGATGCCCTGGCAGCCGGCAGGCAGGCCCACCCGGACGATGTTGAAGAAGATGGTCTTGTCGATGGCAAGGCGCTTCCAGTCCAGGTGGAGGGCGCCCTCCTCCTTCATCAGGCACCACAGCACCAGGGCGGCCGAGACCACCTGGGAGATGACGGTGGCAATGGCCACGCCGGCCACGCCCATATCAAAAACGATGACTGTGATGAGGTTGAGCACCAGGTTGATGACACCGCCCAGGGACAGGTAGACCATGGGCCGCTGGGTGTCGCCTCCGGCCCGGAGCAGGGCGGCGCCGAAGTTGTAGGCCAGGCCGGCGGGAGCCCCCAGGAAGTAGATCTTCAGATAGAGGGTGGACAGGTCCATGACCTCGGCGGGGGAGCCCATGAGCTCCAGCAGAGGCCGGGAGAGGAACAGGCCCAGCAGGGCCAGCAGGACGCCCCCCACAAGGCTTGTGAGGATGGAGGTGTGGACCACCCGCTCTGTCCGGTCCCGGTCCCCGTGGCCCATGGCCTGGGCCACCACCACATTGGTGCCCACTGAGAGGCCCATGAACACGTTGATGAGCAGGCTGGCCAGCGAGCCGGTGGAGGTGACGGCGGCCAGAGAGGCATCGCCGGCAAAGCGGCCCACCACAATGATATCCACCGAGTTGAAGGCCAGCTGGAGCATGCTGGAGATCATCAGGGGAATGGCGAAGGTGAACAGCTTGGGGCACAGAGGCCCGTTGAGCATATCGATCTCGTGTCGTTTCATGTCAGTGATACCTCTTTTTCCTTGGGAGATCCTGCACCCTGCGGGGGGGGGGACGCAGGGCGGTAACTCAAGGTAACATACCATCTTTCCCCTTGGATTTCAAGACCTTTTTGCCTATTTTCGACTGTTATTTTTATGACGAGCAATGGAAGGGAAAAGAGCACAAAAAACCACCTCTCCCGGCCGGGAGAGGTGGTGAAAAAGCCCACTGTTCAGATCTGGGCTGCCTGGGCGGCCAGATGGTCCCGGTGCTGCTTCCACAGCTTCTTGCGGTAGTAGAGGAAGCACAGGATGTGGATAAGGGCAGTGATGATCCAGCTGATGGGGTAGGACAGGAACAGGCACTGGGGGGTGTGGTTATGCTGGAAGATGGTGGCGATCCAGCCCAGCCGGACTCCGCAGACACCCAGAATGGACACCACCATGGGGGCCACCGACCAGCCCAGGCCCCGGAGGGCACCCACCATTACGTCCATGATGCCGCACAGGAAGTAGGGCAGGCCCACATAGGCCATACGCACCATGCCCGAGGCAATGACCTCCGGGTTGGAGGAGTAGATGGAGAGCAGCTGGGGGCCAAAGAGATAGGCCAGCCCGCCCAGGCCCACGCCGGTGACACAGCCAAAGACCTGGCACCAAATGACTGTCTGGTCCACCCGGTCCAGCTTGCCAGCGCCGTAGTTCTGGCCAGTGAAGGTGAGGCAGGTCTGGTAGAAGGCGTTCATGCCCACATAGACAAAGCCCTCTACGTTGGCGCTGGCGCCGCTGCCGGCCATGACGATGTCCCCGAAGGAGTTCACCGAGGACTGAATGACCACGTTGGAGATGGAGAACACGATGCCCTGGAACCCGGCGGGCAGGCCGATCTGGACGATGCTCTTCAGGGCGCTGCCGTCCAGCCGCAGAGACTTCAGCTCCAGGTGGAGGGGGCCTTCCTCCTTCATCAGGCAGCGCAGCACCAAAAGGGCGGAGATGCACTGGGAGATGACGGTGGCGATGGCCACGCCGGCCACATCCAGATGAAAGACGATGACCAGGATCAGGTTAAGGATCACGTTGACCACGCCGGCCACCGAGAGGAAGGCCAGGGGCCGCTGGGTGTCCCCGCCCGCCCGGAGCAGGGCCGAGCCGAAGTTGTAGGCCAGGGAGGCGGGCATACCCAGGAAGTAAATTTTCAAATAGAGGGCGGACAGGTCAATGACATTCTCCGGCGAGGACATGAGCTCCAGCAGGGGCCGGGCGAAGAAAAAGCCCACCACAGCCAGAATGACGCCGCCGATGAGACTGAGGAGAATGGAGGTGTGGACGGTCTTTTCCGTCCGCTCGGGGTGACCGTGGCCGATGGCGTGGGCCACGGTGACGTTGGCGCCGATGGACAGGCCCATGAATAGGTTGACCAGCAGGTTGACCAGAGAACCGGTGGAGGTGACGGCGGCCAGAGAGGCGTCCCCGGCGAAGCGGCCCACCACAATGATGTCAGCGGCGTTAAAAAGCAGCTGGAGGATGCTGGAGAGCATCAGGGGGAAGGCGAAGCGGAGCAGCTTGGGGGGCAGGGGCCCGTTGAGCATGTCGATCTCGTGGGAGCGGGAAGCCATAGCAGGAAACCTCTTTTCTTTTTACCTCTGCCTTTGCCAGGCAAAGGCATCCATAAGGCGTAAGATAACACTTTCCGGCGGCCTTGGCAAGAGGAAAATGAAACTTTTTTTCTCCGGCGTCATTCTTTCATTCTTTTCCTGAAAAGCGTTTGCATTTTGGGGCGGAAATTGGTATAATAAACTACTTAGACTATGCCCCTTTATATGCCCCTATGAGTGAGGTGAGGCGCTACGTATCTGAAAGCATTGGAAGTCCAAGGCTTTAAGTCTTTCCCGGACAAGACCGTGCTGTCCTTTGGTGAGGACATCACCGCCATCGTCGGCCCCAACGGGTCGGGAAAATCCAATATCTCTGACGCCATCCGCTGGGTCATGGGGGAGCAGTCCACCCGGGCCCTGCGGGGAGGCAAGATGGAGGACGTTATCTTCGGCGGCACCGCCAAGCGCAAGCAGGTGGGCTTTGCCGAGGTCTCCCTTGTGCTGGACAACACCGAGCACATCTTCCCCCAGATGGAGGAGAGCGAGGTCATGGTCACCCGGCGGTACTACCGCTCGGGAGAGAGCGAATACTACATCAACCGCCGCTCGGTGCGTCTGAAGGACGTGAACGAGCTGTTTATGGATACCGGCCTGGGCCGGGAGGGCTACTCCATCATCGGCCAGGGTAAGATCGATGAGATCCTGTCGGTGAAATCCGCCGACCGGCGGGAGATCTTCGAGGAGGCCGCCGGCATCTCCCGCTACCGCCACCGCAAGGAGGAGGCCGAGCGGAGACTGGAAAAAACCGAGGAGAACCTGGTACGGGTCAACGATAAAATTGACGAGCTGGAGCTTCAGGTGGAGCCGTTGCGCATCGCCTCGGAGAAGGCCAAGAAGTTCCTCATCCTCCGGGACGAGCTGCGGGGGCTGGAGATCTCTCTGTGGCTGGAGCAGCTGGAGAACATCCGCACTGGGGCCATCAAGGTCAAGACCGACTACGAAAACGCCCTGCGGGAAAAGACTGCCATCCAGCAGGAGGTGGAGCGGCTCTACGCCCAGGCCGAGGCCATCGGGGAGAAGATGCGGGCCAAGGAGACCGAGGCCGAGGACATCCGCTTCCGCATGATGAGCCGTCAGGCCGATGCCAACGAGTGCGAGAACGCCATCGCCGTGCTGAAGGCCAACATTCAGAATAACATCTCCAACACCGATCAGCTCAAGCGAGAGCTGGAGGCCCAGGAGGGCCGGGCGGGCTCCATCGCCGGCCAGATCGAGGCCCGGCAGCAGCGGCTGGAGGAAATTCAGGCCGAGCTGGAGCGGCTGGAGGGGGAGTTGAGCGCCAAGCAGGCCCAGGCCGATGAGCTGGGCCGCAGCGCCGGCACCCTGGCCAGCGAGATGGAGGCCCTGCGGCAGAAGGAGCAGATGGAGACCGCTTCGGCCTCCGAGGCCCGAGCCCTGCTCTCTGCCCTGGCCGCCGCCGCCCAGGAGGTGCTGGACCGGGACAACAGTCTGCGCCAGGACCTGGCCGCCGGCGAGGAGAAGCTGGAGCAGGCCCGCACCGAGTGTAAGGCCGCCGAAAAGGAACTGGAGGAGGCCCGGGAGGACCGGGACTCCATTAAGAATATCATCAGCGGCTACGCCATGCGGCTGTCGAGCCGGAACAGCAAGCTCCAGACCGTGGAGGAGCGCCACCGCAAGCTGGAGATGGACCTGGGGACCATCCAGGGCCGGATCAAAATGCTGGAGGAGATGGAGAAGGTCTATGAGGGCTACTCCAAGGCGGTGAAGCTGGTCATGGGGGAGCGGCAGCGGGGCCAGCTCAAGGGCATTTTGGGCCCTGTGGCCGAGCTGCTGCGGGTGGAGAGCAAGTACACCGTGGCCATCGAGACCGCCCTTGGCTCTGCCATGCAGGACATCGTGGTCGAGCGGGAGGAGGACGGCAAGGCCGCCATCCAGTACCTGAAGCGGCGGGATGGGGGCCGGTGTACCTTCCTGCCCCTCAACGCCATCGAGCCCGCCGAGTTTAAGGAGACGGGGGTCATTGACGAGCCCGGCTTTGTGGGGCTGGGCGACGAGCTCATCACCTGTGAGAAAAAATACGAGAAGATCTTTTCCTCCCTGCTGGGGCGGACCGTTATCGCCGAGGATATGGACGTGGCCATCGCCATGGCCCGGAAATACCGCCACCGGCTGAAGATCGTCACTCTGGACGGCCAGGTGCTCAACCCCGGCGGTTCCATGACCGGCGGCTCGGCCTCCCGGACGGCGGGCATTCTGTCCCGCCAGGGGGAGCTGGAGCGGCTGCGGGAGCAGGAGGGGGACCTGAACGGCAAGCTGGCGGAGACCGGCAAGGAGCTGGAGGAGGCCCGGCGGGAGGTCACCGCTGCCCAGTACGAGATGGACACCGCCCAGGCCCAGCAGCGACAGCACGAGGACGACATTTTGAAGCTGGAGGAGCGGGTGGCCCACCTGCGCACCGCCCTGAGCGAGCAGGAGGGACAGCAGGAGAGCCTGCGGACGGAACTGGAGCAGCTCTCCCAGCGCTCCCAGCGCACCGAGGAGGACACCGCCGCCGCCCGGCGGCGCATTGAGGAGCTGGAGGGCTCGGCCGCCGCTCTGCGGGCCGAGGCCGAGGCTAAGGAGAAGGGCCAGAGCGACCTGCAGGAGCGCAGCCAGGGCATCAGCGCCGAGATGGCCGCCCTCCGGGCGCAAAAGGCCGCCCTGGAGGCCGAGGACCTGGCATCCCGCCAGTCCCTTCGGGAGCTGGAGGACCTGCGCCGGGACGTGGTGGGGGACCGGGAGGACCGGTCTCGCCGCATCGAGGAGCTCCAGGGCCAGAACCAGTTATTGGAGAAGCAGATCGCCGAGAAGGAGGCCCAGCTTCAGGCCATCAAGGCGGGGACCGAGTCGGCCCAGGCCGACATCAAGCGGCTCAACGAGGAGCGCCTTGCTCTGGAGGGGGAGCGCACCCAGGCCGACCGGGCCAGCCGGGAGAAGAATAACGAGCTGCTCAACATGGAGCGGGAGGTCTCCCGCCTGGAGCAGCGCAAGTCGGCCGCCGAGATGGAGGAGCAGCAGATCCTGGAAAAGCTTTGGGACACCTACGAGCTCACCCACGAAGCCGCCCGGGCCCAGCGGGTGGAGCTGGAGAGCGTGGCCAAGGCCCAGCGGCGGGTGGCCGAGCTGAAAAAGGCCATCTCGGGCCTGGGCAACATCAACCTGGATGCCATCGAGGAATTCCAGCGGGTCAATGAGCGCTACACCTACTTCATCGACCAGCGGGACGATGTGCGCAAGGCCAAGGCCGGCCTGGAGCAGATCATCGGCGAGGTCACCGGGGAGATGGAGCGCATCTTCGGCGAGCAGTTCACCAAAATCAACGAGGCCTTCCAACAGACCTTCCTGGAGCTCTTTGGCGGCGGCAAGGCCACTCTGGAGCTGGAGGACCCGGACGATATTCTGAACTGCGGCATTGAGATCAAGGTCCAGCCCCCGGGCAAGACGCTGAAGATCATTACTCTGCTCTCGGGCGGCGAGAAGGCCTTTGTGGCCATCGCCCTCTACTTCGCCATTCTGAAGGTCCGGCCCACCCCCTTCGTGGTCATGGACGAGATCGAGGCCGCCCTGGACGATGCCAACGTGGCCCGGTTTGCCCACTATATGCGCCTGATGGCCGACAAGACCCAGTTCATCGTCATCACTCACCGCCGGGGCACCATGGAGGAGGCCGACGTGCTCTATGGCGTCACCATGCAGGAGCAGGGGGTCACAAGGGTGCTGACCATCAACCTCAATGACGTGGAAAAAGAGCTGAATATCAAATGAGGAAATTGAGCCTGCGGGAGACGAAAAAACGGTTTATCAACTGTATGCTGTGGGGGACCATTGGCATGCTGGTGGGGCTGTTTGTTGGTTACATGGCCGGCTGGGGATGGGGAGGCGCTGTTATTGTTGGCAGTGGTGCCCTGATGCTCTATGGCTGGCTGTATGCAGTCCGCAAGCTGCGCTGCCCACGGTGCGGAAATGCACTGGATGGGGGAAATGATTTGAATATGGAGCTGTTTTCCTATTGCCCCCACTGTGGGACGGAGATCGACTGGGACGCCAAGGGATGAGGAGAGATGAATGGGAAATGAAAAAGCAGCGTAGTTTTCGGGAGAAAATGCGGACCCTGGCGGCGATTGACATTGCGGCTTTTGTGCCGCTGGGGCTGGCCCTCATTGCTGATAACAGGACCTTTTCAATCTTGAGCTTTGTGTGGCTGGTGCTCCTATTCGCTGTGGATTGTATCATGGACTCCAAATGGATGCGCTGTCCCCACTGCAATAGCTGGCTAGGCCATTTACCGGGAGTACGGAGAGGGTATCTTCAATTTTGTCCCCGCTGTGGGGAGGAATTGAACTGGGACGCCAAGAGTGAGGAGTAGAGCATATGGGCTTTTTTGAAAAAATCAAGCAGGGCCTGGCCCGCACCACACAGAACATCGGCCACTCCTTCAGCGAGCTTTTCGCCGGGGAGCTGAACGACGACTTCTACGACCAGCTGGAGGAGACCCTCATCCTCTCGGACATGGGGGTGGACACCGCCTTGTGGGTCAGCGAGGAGCTGCGCCGCCGGTGCAGGGACGAGCACGTCAAAACGGCCGCCCAGGCCCGGGATGTGCTCAAGGCCATTTTGGTGGAGGCTCTCAATGTGGGGGAAGGTGCCCTGAATTTGGCCGCCGCCCCCGCCGTGGTCCTCTTCATCGGGGTCAACGGGGTGGGTAAGACCACCACCATCGGCAAGCTGGCCGCCCTGCTGAAGGGGGAGGGCAAGCGGGTGCTGCTGTGCGCCGGGGACACCTTCCGGGCCGCCGCTGCCGACCAGCTCACCATCTGGTCTGAGCGGGCCGGGGTGGAGATCGTCCGCCAGAGCGAGGGGGCCGACCCCGCCGCCGTGGTCTTTGACGCCTGCTCCGCCGCCAAGGCCCGGGGGGCCGATGTGGTGCTGGTGGACACCGCCGGACGGCTCCACAACAAGCAGAATTTGATGAACGAGCTGGAGAAGATCAGCCGGGTCATCGACCGGGAGTGCCCCAACGCCAGCCGTGAGACCCTGCTGGTGCTGGACGCCACCACCGGCCAGAACGGCCTTATCCAAGCCCGGCAGTTCAAGGAGAGCGCCGGCCTCACCGGGGTGGTGCTCACCAAGCTGGACGGCACCGCCAAGGGCGGCATCGTCATCGCCATCGCCCGGGAGCTGGGCGTGCCGGTGAAGTACATCGGCGTGGGCGAAAGGGTGGACGACCTGATGCCCTTTGAGGCCGAGGAATTTGTGGAGGCGCTGATCTAAGCCTGCTCTGCCTTGTGCCTCAACGCCGTAGGGGCGTGGTCTCGGCTACCGTCTCGGTCGGCGATAAACACCCGCCCCCAGCGGGCATCGCTCTGCGGCCGCCCGCTCCCATCAGGTTTTATCCTATATGACGAAAATTTGCTTTGGAGGGAACCATATGTCCCGTATTGACGGAAGAAAAAACGATGAGCTCCGCCCTATGGAGATCATCCCCAACATCAACAAATTTGCCGAGGGCTCCTGCCTCATCCGCTGCGGCAACACCCATGTGCTCTGCTGCGCCAGCGTGGAGGAGCGCACTCCGCCCCACGTCCCCGAGGGGGAGGGCTGGGTCACCGCCGAGTACTCCATGCTCCCCCGGGCCAATCGGGAGCGGAGCAAGCGGGACATCGCCAAGCTGAAGCTCTCCCCCCGCTCCGCCGAGATCCAGCGGCTCATTGGCCGCTCTCTGCGCACCTGCGTGGACATGAAAAAGCTGGGGGAGCGGACCATCACCGTGGACTGTGACGTGCTCCAGGGGGACGGGGGGACCCGCACCGCCAGCGTCACCGGCGGCTTTGTGGCCCTGTCCCTGGCCCTCTATAAGCTGGTCCAGGAGGGCGTGCTGGAGGAAATGCCCCTCATCGACTGTGTGGCCGCCGTGTCGGCGGGCATCGTAGGCGATGAGCTGCTACTGGACCTGTGCTACGAGGAGGACTCCTCCGCCCAGGTGGACCTGAACTGCGTCATGACCGGCTCGGGCCGGTTGGTGGAGCTTCAGGGCACCGGGGAGGGCCGCAGCTTCACCATCGAGGAGCAGCGGGCCCTGGTGGACCTGTGCGCCAAGGGCATCACCGAGATCGGAGCCATCCAGAAAAGCGTACTGGGAGGTTGAAGCATATGAAGATGGTCATGGCCACAAAGAACACCCACAAGATCGTGGAGATGCGTGCCCTTTTGGAGGGACTGGACATGGAGGTCCTCTCCGAGGCCGATGTGGATCTGGACATTGAAGTGGAGGAGACGGGGGAGACCTTTGAGGAGAATTCCCTCATCAAGGCCAAAAGCGTCATGGAGTGTACCGGCCTGCCTGCCGTAGCCGATGACTCGGGGCTGTGTGTCACCGCCTTGGGGGGCGGCCCGGGGGTCTACTCCGCCCGCTACGGCGGGGAGGGGCTCACCGACAAGGGCCGGTATGAGCTGGTGCTCCAGAATTTGAAGGGCCAGCTGGACCGCAGCGCCAAGTTTGTCTCGGTGATCACCGCCTGCTTCCCCAATGGCAAGGTCATCACCGCCCGGGGGGAGTGCCCGGGGCTTATCACCTACACCCCCAGGGGGGATGGGGACTTCGGTTATGACCCCATCTTCCTGGTGCCCGAAAAGCGCAAGACCTTTGCCGAAATGACAGGGGAAGAGAAGAACGCCATCTCCCACCGGGGCCGGGCCATGGCCAAGTTCCGGGAGGAGCTGGGGGAGTATTTGAAGGAATTGTAAGCGGGGCGGCCGCTTGCCGCCCGGGAAGGAGATCCCCATGGATTTGACAAGCAAGCAGCGGGCCCAGCTTCGGGCCCTGGCCAACGGCATCGACCCGGTGGTCCACATCGGCAAGGAGGACATGGGGGAAAACCTCATCCGTCAGGCTGACGACGCATTGGAGGCCCGGGAGCTTATCAAGTGCCGGGTGCTGGAGACCTCGGAGTACACCCCCCGGGAGGCCGCCGAGGCCCTGGCCCGGGCTACCCGCAGCGAGGTAGTCCAGGTCATCGGAACAAAATTCGTCCTCTATCGTCAAAGTCATCGAAAGGACAAAAAGGACAAGATCGTTCTCCTGAAAAAATAAGGCATCGGCAGGGAAGGGGGAAAGGCCATGAAAATCGGTATTTTCGGCGGGACCTTCAGCCCACCCCACCTGGGGCACCTCACCTCGGCAGCCCAGGCGGTGGAGAAGCTGAGATTGGACAAGCTGCTGCTTGTCCCGGCGGGTACGCCGCCCCACAAGGAGCTGCCCCCGGGCAGCCCCACCGCCCGGCAGCGCTTTGAAATGGCGGCCATAGCGGCGGACGGTCTCAGGATGGGGGACAGGGTGCAGGCCGATGATCTGGAGCTTTGCCGGGAGGGCAAGAGCTTTACCGCCGACACCCTGGCCCTGCTCCATGAGCGTTACCCCCAGGATGCGCTGTGGCTGCTCATGGGCAGCGATATGTTCATCTCCCTGCAAAACTGGTACCACCCGGAGCAGATCTGCGCTCTGGCCCATCTGGCGGTGTTCTCCCGCCATGGGGCACAGGACCTGCCCCAGCTTCAGACCCAGGCAGATCATCTGAAGGAGACCTTCGGGGCCCGGGCCACTGTGCTGGAGCTGTCCGAGACGGTGGAGGTATCCTCCACCCGGCTGCGGGAAGAGCTGGCCCGTGGGGAGCGCCCGGCGGAGCTGACTGACCCGGTTTATGGCTACATTCTCCGCAACGGTCTTTATGGCACCCGGGCGGATCTGAAGCACCTCACCGATGAGGAGCTGCGCTGCTGCTCGCTGAGCATGGTCTACGCCAAGCGGCATGCTCACATTCGAGGGGTGGAGGAGGAGGCGGTGCGTCTGGCTCGGCACTGGGGCGCCGACGAGGCCGATGCCCGCCACGCTGGCATCCTTCACGACTGCACCAAATATCTCTCTTTGGCTGAACACCTGGCCATCTGTAAAGAATATAATGTGCCCCTGGACGAGCTGGAGCAGGTCAGCGAGAAGCTGCTCCACTCCAAAACCGGGGCGGCCCTGGCCCGGCACCTGTACGGCCAGAACGAGCAGGTCTATTGGGCCATCTACTGGCACACCACCGGCCGGCCGGATATGACCCTGTTGGAAAAGCTCATCTATCTGGCCGACTACATGGAGCCAAACCGGGACTTTGACGGGGTGGAGGAACTGCGGCGGCTGTGCTATGAGGATCTGGACGCCGCCCTCACCCTGGCCTTCACCATGAGCGTGGAGGAGCTGAAGGAGCGGGGCAAGGACATTCATCCAAACACCCAGGGAGCCCTTGACTGGATGCTGACACATGGGAAAGGACAATCATGCCAATGAGCGCATCAAATCAGAACAGCAAAAAGCCCGTCTCCAAGAAGGCGGGGACAGGGCAGAAAAAGGCGGCCGCTGACAAGGGCGCCAAGAAGCTCACCACCGATGTGATCCTCCGTCGGGCCTATATTGCCCTGACGGTGGTCTCGGCCATCATTGTGGCCGTTTTTCTGTGGTGGAAGATGTTTGCCGCCGCCCCCGTCGTCACCCCGCCCGTGGTGGACGGCGACGACCCCAATGGGGTGGACGTGGTGGCCCGGCCCCAGTACACCATGGTGCCCGACGACAAGGGCAATCTGGTGCCGGTGGAGATCCCAGGCACCTCGGCCGACCGAAAGGAGGGGTTCTATACCTTCCTGCTGGTGGGCCAGAGCCAGGACACCGGCGGCGGTCTTACCGACACCATGATGCTGGCCGCCTATGACGTGACCAACCAGAAGCTGGGGGTCATGAGCCTGCCCCGGGACACCTATGTGATGTACAACGGCCGGGGAGTGCTCCTTAACTCGGTCTATATGCGTGCCGGCGGGGAAAAAGATGACAAGGGCATCAAGGCCCTGAAGCGGGAGGTCCAGCGGCTGACGGGAGTTTACCCTGACTTCCACGTCATCGTCCAGTGGGAGGCCCTGGGCGAGCTGGTGGACGCCATCGGCGGGGTGGAGTTCGAGGTCCCCTTCCGGATGTACTATAACGATCTGAGCCAGCACTTCAAAATTGACCTGCAGCCCGGTCTTCAGGTGCTGGACGGCAACGGTGCTATGGGCCTTATCCGCTGGCGAATGAACAGCATCGGCGACACCGGCCGGCCCGATTATTCCTACGGCTACGCCGAGGGCGACATCGGCCGAATTAAGACCCAGCAGGCCTTTTTGAAGGCCACCATCAAAAAGTGCCTTCAGCCCGAGGTCATTTTGAGCAACCTGAGCAAGTTCATCGGCATTGTCCAGAAGAATGTGGTCACTGACCTGTCGGCGGGCAACATGGCCTACTTCGCCCAGTCGGCCATCAGCGACGGCGGCCTGGATATGGACAGCGTCAGCTTCACCACCCTGCCCTATGTGGAGGCCGGCGACGGCGCTCATCTGCTGCCTGTGGGGCGGCAGATCGTCAAGACGGTGAACGAGGGCTTCAACCCCTACAAGGACGACATTCACCTCAGCGAGCTGACCCTGGCCGACTCCTCGGTGGTGGCCACGCCCAAGCCCAAGGATACCCCCAAACCCACCGAGAGTGCCAAGCCCAGCGGAAGTCCGGATCCCTCGGCCAGTCCCGCCCCCACTGAGAGCATCCAGCCCAGCGATACTCCGCTGCTGCCTCCGGGGGTGGTCATCACCACCCGGCCCACCCGGAACCCGGAGGCCACCGCCAAGCCCACCGGCTCGCCCAAACCCACCGAGGGCAACACCGGAGGGGAGGCATCCCCCAGCTCCACCCCCAACGGCGGTCTCACCGACCCTGTGGTGCCCCCCGCCGTGACCCAGGAGCCCACCTCCGAGCCAACTCCGGCGCCGGAGGTCCCCACCTTCACGCCGCCGCCGGTGGTACTGCCCCCCGAGGACGAGCCCATCCTGCCCCCCGGGGTGTAAGGTCCTGAAACAGAAATGCCCCGGCGTCCATTGTCGCCGGTCGACTTGCGAAAATAAGAAGGAGGCTTTGACAATATGACCCCAAAAGAGACCGCCCTGCTGCTGGCCAAAGCGCTGGACAGCCGCAAGGGACTTGATATCAAGGTGCTGGAGACAGGTGAGCTGACCACCCTGGCCGACTACTTTGTCCTCTGCTCAGGCACCTCCTCCACCCAGATCCGTGCCCTGGCCGAGGCCTGCGAAAAGGCCATGAAGGAGCAGACCGGGGAGGACCCCCACCATGTGGAGGGCCACCGGGGGGGCACCTGGGTGCTGCTGGACTTCTCCGCCGTGGTGGTCCACATCTTCAATGAGGAAGCCCGGGAGTTCTACGACCTGGAGCGGCTGTGGAGCGATGCCAAGCCCGTGGACATCAGCGACATCCTTGTGGAAAACTAAAAGAAAAAAAGCAAGGCAGACCAGCCTGGTCTGCCTTGCTTTTTTCTTTGGGAATGTAGGGTCAAAACTTCTCGGCCAGGGTGGCGGAGCGGGCCTCGCCGTCGGTGCTGTGGACGGCGCCGGCCTCCAGCACCCCGGGGAGGAGCACCTGGCCTACATCGGTCCAGCCGTTGAGGGCGGCGGTGCGCTCATAGGGGATGCGGATGCCGTCCAGTACAGCGGGGTCCTGCTCCTCGCAGCAGGCGATAAGCGCCACCTTCTTGCCCTTGAAGTCCTTGCCGCCGATGACAAAGGAGAACATCTTGTCAATGACGTTCTTGATCTGGCCGGGCATGGAGTACCAGTAGACCGGCATGGCGAACACCAGCCCGTCGGCGGTGAGCAGGTCGTCGGCGATGCGGTTGAAGTCATCGTCAAAGGTGCAGGGCTTGCCGGTGGAGTAGCAGGTCTCGCAGCCGTGGCAGCCTCCCACATTGAGCACAGCGGCGTCATGGCGGATCACGGTGTGGCCCTTGGCAGCGGCGGCGTCGATAAAGGCCTGGGCCATGGCGGCGCTGTTGCCGTTTTTTCGGGCCGAGCCGGTGAGAACGACGATCTTGGACATAAAAAAACTCCCTTTTCCTTGAAATTGAGCATGGGCTCTGCTATCATAATAGCAAGCACAGAACTTTGTGACAAGTACGCACATTTAAGTAATATACTTACAGAAAGGGAAGTGTACCTATGACCTCACGCTGCATCTCTGTCGAGGCGCTGGAGAGCACCGGCTTTGCCTATACCCTCTCCCTCATCAACGGAAAATATAAAATGACCATTCTCTACACCCTGTCGGAATTCGGGGTGGTCCGTTTCAACGAGATGCGCCGCTACATTGGCAACGTCTCCTTCAAGACCCTCAGCGCCACCTTGAAGGAGCTGGAGCGAGACGGCCTGGTCCACCGGGAGGAGTACCCCCAGGTGCCCCCCAAGGTGGAGTACAGCCTTACCCCCCGGGGCAAATCCCTCATGCCCATCCTGGACGGGATGTGCCAGTGGGGGGAGGACAACCGCACCTGATCGCCCAAACGCAGAAAAACCGCCCATCCGACAGGAATGGGCGGTTTTTTTCGTGTTCCGATGCCCCGGGAGGAGGTCACACCACCTCGAACCAGTTGGAGACCACCCCGGTCTGGGCAAAGCCCTCGGAGCGGAAAAGCTCCAAAGCGGGCAGGTTGGCCGAGGAGACGGTGAGGGTGCAGGTGGGGGAGCGCATCCCATCCAGCAGGGTGCGCAGCAGTCGCCGGCCCAGACCCTGCCGCCGCAGATCGGGAGCGATGGCCAGGGCGGCAAGGGCCGGGATCTTCTCGGTCAGGTCCACCTCGTAAAGGCCCACCAGCTCCTCGCCCTGATAGGCCAGTCCCGCCCGGATGCCCTGCCGGTGCAGGCCGGCGGCGGTGTAGGTCCGGGCGTTGGGCACCCCGTCAAAGGAGCGGCCCGCCAGCTCCAAAAATACCCTGTCCTCACTGGAGCGCTTCAGGGGGCGGAGCACCAGCTTGTCCTGGGGCTTCTCCCGGCCGGTGAGGGGGGCCTCCATGGCCACCATGTCGTGGACATGGGTCAGCCGCCATACCCCGCAGGGGCCGGGGTGAAGGGGCTCGCCCTCGGGCAGGGAGGTGGCCAGCACCGACTTGGCCCCCGCCTTTTTCAGCTTTTCCATGCCCCTGCCCAGAGCCTCCCCCAGCCGCTCCTCCGGGCAGTCCCGGAGGATGATGTAGCCGATGCCCCGGGTGGGCACCTCACGTTGGATGATTTCAACGACCATGGATGGTCCTCCTTCTTCGTGGATAGAGCAATTACAAAATGATGAGCTCGTTCTTCGGCGACTTGGTGATGGACATACAGCCCCCGTCCAGCATCCGCACGCAGTCCTCAATGCGCACGCCGAACTTGCCGGGGATGTAGATGCCCGGCTCGGCGGAGACCATGGCCCCCACCGGCATGGGGGTAGTGCCCCGGCTGTTGGCGTTGGGGGCCTCGTGGACCTCAATGCCCAGGCTGTGGCCGTAGCCGTGGCCCATGAGCCCGGGGTAGCCGGCCTCGTCAAGGACCTTTACGGCGGCGTTGTGGATGTCCATACCCAGCACCCCGGCCTTACTGACGGCCATGCCCGCCTTCTGGGCGGCCAGAACGGTGTAGTAGACCTTCTCCTGCTCGGGGCTGACGCTGCCCACGGCGATGGTCCGGGTCATGTCCGAGCAGTAGCCCTTGTAGACACAGCCGAAGTCCATGGTGATAAGGTCTCCCTTCTGGATCTGGCGCATGCCGGGGATGGCGTGGGGGCGGGAGCCGTTAGGGCCGCTGGCCACAATGGCGGGGAAGCTCATGCGCTGGGCCCCCCGGGCCATCTGCTCAAAGGTGAGCTGGGCGGCGATCTGGGCCTCGGTCATACCCGGCTTGATGTAGTCCAAAATGGCAGTGAAGGCCTCGTCGGTGATACGCTGGGCCTCCTGCATGATGGCCAGCTCCTCCTCATCCTTGGCCCCCCGGAGGGTGACGATGAGGTCGTTGGCGTAGACCAGTTCCACCCCCTTCAGGTTGTCCTTCAGGTAGTTGTACTGGCCCAGGGACATATAGCTGTCCTCAATGCCCAGGGCCTTGATGCCGTGGGCGTCCACGAACTCCTGAATGTAGGCGGCGTAGTTGCGCTGGCCGTCCACGATGACCACCTCGGCCTCCTTCACGCTCTCCTGGGCCACCTCGGTGTACCGGGAGTCGGTGATGTACCGGGCGGCCTTGGGGGCGATGATGCCGTAGCTTTCGCCGTTGCAGCCGAAGGCGTAGAGCTCGCCGGGGTGGCTGGTGACCAGCATGGCATCGATGTGGTACTCATTGAGCTTGGCGACGATTTTTTGAATACGGGACATAGTGATCCTTCCTTTCAAGGTTTGATATGAGGTCACAGGGGCACACGGTGTGCGCCCGTTTTTTACGGCGTGTCGCTCCGCCCCAAAAGATAATCGGCGGAGACGTTGAAGTACTCGCAGAGGGTATACAGCCGGGCCATAGTGGTGCCAGAGTTGCCCCGCTCCATATCACCCACCTGGGTGACTGAAATATTCAATAGATTTGCGATATCAGCCCTTTTTGCGCCCTTTTGCTTTCTGAGAAGTTTTAGGCGTTTGCCAAAAATACTTGCGTCAAACACAAAAATTCCTCCTTGACTTTTGAAGAAATAATCTGTATAATATATAAAGATTAAATCTTCAAAAGGAGTAAATGACTATGAACTTCCTGGAAACCATGTTTTACCGTCTGATAGAGGAGCCGGAGCCCCAGACACCGGAATACAGGGAAAACCGAAGTGTCCGTATAGACCTGCTGGGCAGGATCCACCAGGCCATGGGTGAGGAGATGGCGGATAAGATAAACGACATCTACGCCGAGCGGGAGACCATGGAGAACTACCGCTATTTCCTGTTCGGCATCCAGCTGGGCCTGGAGCTGCTGGTCCTGACGGGGAAGGAGCTGTAAAGGCGGGCCGTCCCTCACTTCGCCGCCTGGTACAGCCCCTTCATGGTCAGGGCGTCGTCGGTCTGTGTCCCGGCGCTCTCGCAGATGAAGGTGGGGCCCCAGCCCCGGCGGGCGATCTCGGCCATCAGAGGAGCCGGGTCGGGGCCAAAGCCCTCGTTGTCGGCAAAGGTGCGGTGGCACTTTTCGCCCCCCTTGGGGGTGAACTCGATTTGGGAGAAGTGGGAGTGGAAGGTTTTCACCCGTGACCGCCCAAGTGCCTGCTCCATCTGGTCCAACATCCGGACACAGGCGTCGTGGCCCTCCAGCTCTCCCAAAGTTCGGGCGTAGAGGTGGCCGAAGTCCACGCAGGGGATGAGCCGCTCGTCCAGCTGGCACAGCTCCAGCACCTCGCCCAGGTCCCCAAGCTGATTGATCTTCCCCATGGTCTCGGGGCACAGGGCGATGTGGCCAAAGCCCTCTCCCTCCCAGACCTTCAGGATTTTCTCCATGGAGCCCAGGGCGATGTCCAGGGCCTCCCGGCGGCTCCGCTTCATCAGTGCCCCGGTGTGTATAACGATGCGTCCGGCCCCCATCCAGTCCGCCGCCCGGCAGGATTGAAGGATATAGCCGATGGTCTTTTTCAGGGCCTCGGGGTCGGGGTTTGCCAGGTTGATGAAGTAGGGGGCGTGGAGGGAGAGGGTGATGCCCGCCTCCTGGGCGGCCTGGCCCAGCTTCCGGGCGGTGTCCTCCCCCACATGGACCCCCTTGCCGCACTGGTATTCATAGCAGTCCAGCCCCAGGGAGGCGATCCACCCGGGGGCCTCCACCGAGGATTTGTAGGGAAATGCATCGGCGTTGCCCGCCGGGCCGAATTTTGCAGTCATGGGGCCACCTCCTTGGGGAGAAATCAGCGGTCGTGGCGGGCCATAGCCGCCATGCGAAAGGGGGTCTCAATGGCATAGCGCAGCCGTCGGCCCGGGTTCTTCCCCCAGGCCATGGGCCGGACCAGCACGGTGCGGATGCCCGCCCGGTTGGCCCCCAGAATGTCAGTGAAAATTTGGTCCCCCACCATCAAAGCCTCCGATGCCGGGATGCCGGTCTGCCGGAGGGCCTGCTGAAAGCCCTTTGTCCCCGGCTTGCCGGCATGGCGGACGTAGGGGATGCCCAGGACCTCGCAGAAGTCGGGGCACCGCCGGCTTTTCCGGGAGTTTGACACCACAAACAGGGTGATGCCGCTGCCCTCCAGCTCCTCCTTCCACTGCCGCAGGGCGGGGGAGGGGAGGGGCTCCTCATAGGGGGTCAGGGTGTTGTCCAAATCGGCCAGTACCAGCCGGACCCCCAGCTCCTTCAGAACAGCGGGGGTCAGCCAGTAGATGCTCTCCATCAGGTGGCAGGGGATCAGGGGGCAGGGCAAAGGAAATCACCTCTTTTGGGGGTGGGGACTTCTGTTTTCCGCCGCAGCGGCATACAAATAGCAGGAGCCCGGGCGGCATGCCCCGGGCAAACAGGCCGTTATAGGCTATTATATCACCAAATGACCCACTTGGACAAGGGGGAAATGGATATGGAGGAAAAACAAACGTTCATTTTGGCGGTGCCCCCCGGCTCGGTGATGGCGGCCGGGCGGCTGGGCCTGCCCATGGCCCATCTGGCCTACCGGGTGGGGGGCGGCCCTCACCTGTTCCGCAGCAATTCCCCGGTGTCCCCCCGGGGCGGGCTGCTGGTCATGGATGCCCCACGGTTTCAGGGGGGCAGGGAGGTGGAGGCCTTCTGCGGGGAGGTCCTCCGGGAGTGTGCCGCCCGGCGGTTTAGCGGGGTGGTCTGCCGCTTTCTGGGCCGGGTCCATCCCCAGCTGGAGGAGGCGGCGGGGCGGCTGGGGGAGGTCTGCCCCCAGCGGGGGCTGAGCTGCTACGTGTCCGAGCCCTACGGCGCCGCCGCCCCCCAGGCCCGTGTGCTCATTCCCACCGCCCTCTCCGGCGGCTCCCTCCGCTCCCGGCTGGAGGAGGCCCAGGGCCGCTTTGGCCCCGGTCGGGTGGCCCTGTGGGTGGAGCGGGTCCGGGAGGATTTCCTGCTGCCCTCGCCCACCGGTTCGGGCACGCCCCTGACGGCTCCCCAGCTGGAGGAGCTGCGGGAAAAGCAGGGGGGGAGCGTCTTTTTTGACCACCAGCTCTGTGCCCACTACTTCACCTACATGGCGGGGGAGCAGGGTCATTTCGTCCTCTTTGACGATGCCCGCAGCCTGAGCAAAAAGCTGCAGATCGGCCGGGAGCTGGGCATTTCCACCGCCTTCCTGCCCTATGAGGAGACCCAGGACATTTTGAAGGACATCCTGTCGTAGAACGAAAAAAGCCCTGCGTTTATAAAAACGCAGGGCTTTTCAGGCTTCTTAGTAGAACTTTTTCCGGTTCTTGCGGGCGGCCTCAGACTTCTTGCGCCGCTTCACACTGGGGCTCTCATAGTGCTCCCGCTTGCGGACCTCGGCAAGGACACCGGACTTGGCACAGCTGCGCTTAAAGCGCTTCAGTGCATTGTCCAGGGACTCGCCCTCTTTCACACGAATTTCCGACATTGTCTTTCCCCTCCCTCCGAAGCAGTGGTATATTTTCCCGACTGCGAAAGGGCCACATAGCTATGGCTTTAACAGTAGCATTATACGTGATTTCTCGCCGCTTGTCAAGCGGCATTTATTGTATTTGCCCCACAGGTGCTCACTGGGGCTTGACGATGAAGTTCACCAGCTTGCCCGGCACGTGGATGACCTTCACCACGGCCATGCCATCCAGGAACTTCTCCACGTTGGGAACAGCCCTGGCGGCGGCCTCCACGGCGGCGTTGTCGCTGCCGGCGGGGACCTCCACAGTGCCCCGGAGCTTGCCCCCCACCTGAACGGCGATGGTGGCGGTGGCGGCCACCGTCTTGCTCTCGTCATAGGCGGGCCAGCTCATCTGACAGGCCATTTTGCTCTCGCTGGCGGCATAGCCCAGGCTCTCCCACAGCTCCTCCACCATGTGGGGGGCGAAGGGGGAGAGCATCTGCAGCAGGGCCTTGTAGTCCCCCTTGGTGCAGCCGTTGGCGTAGAAGTCGTTCACCAGGCTCATCAGCGTGGCGATGGCGGTGTTGAACTTCATGTTGTCGATGTCGTCGGAGACCTTCTTGATGGCCTTGTGGAGGGCGGCGGCGTTGGCCTCGGACTGCTCCCCCTCCTTGAGCTGCTCAGAGAGGTTCCACACCCGGTCCAGGAAACGCTTACAGCCCTTCACGCCGTTGTCGCTCCAGGCGGCGGCCTGCTCGAAGTCGCCGATGAACATGATATAGGTGCGCATGGTGTCGGCGCCGTAGGCGGCAATGACGTCGTCAGGGTTGACCACATTGCCCCGGCTCTTGGACATCTTCTCGCCCCCCTCGCCCAGGATCATGCCGTGGCTGGTCCGCTTGGCGTAGGGCTCCTTGGTGGGGACGACGCCGATGTCGTAGAGGAACTTGTGCCAGAACCGGGAGTAGAGCAGGTGCAGGGTGGTGTGCTCCATGC
>CAJUSE010000019.1 GCA_910588975.1 uncultured Oscillospiraceae bacterium
GCCCGCCAGCAGGCCCCTGACCACCCCATCCTCTGGGGCGTGCCTGAGACGAATTATTTGAAATTCTATCTGTTTCAGGTGGTATGAAAAACTCCGGGCCGGACAGAGGTGTCCGGCCCGGAATTTTTATTTCTCCGTGATAGGCTTTGCCTTACACTTGGTGGTCTTGGCCTTTCCCTGTATCTCAGGCACAGGCGGCACCTCGTTTTTGGGCGGCTTGGGGTTGATCTCAGGCCGCTTCATTCCCTTCTTTGCCATCGGTTTCTCCTTTTCAAAGATCCTCCAGATCAGCGGCGGGCAGGTCGTTTTCCAGATTATCCCGGGCAAGGTCGGTATCCAGCACGGGATACGCCTCCTCCGGGATAGGCCTCTCCAACTCCTCCTCCACCGCCTGGGGCGGCCAGATCCGTTTCTTGTTTTTAGGCGTCATGGTTCTCCCTCCCCAAACAGTATGCCCCAATACATACAAAAAATCGCCGCAAGTGATAAACACTTGCGGCCTTTTGCGGGGAAAGGAAGAGAAAAAGCCGAAGGGCCAACCCGGCGCCGCTTGCGGCGTTGGGTGGCCCTTCGGCTTTTTCTGCGTTGGTGACCCGCCGGGGGCTCGAACCCCGGACAACCGGCTTAAAAGGCAGGTGCTCTACCAACTGAGCTAGCGGGTCATAAGATATGAAAACGGGGACGTAGGGTCCCACGCCCTTTGCCCTTGACCAAACCGAAATCAGGATTTCGGTTTGGGGAGGAGGAGCAACGGAGGGAATGAGCCCTGCCGCATGCGGTGGGGCGAACGATCCGGAGTTTGCTCCGACAATTGGCAGGGATGGCTGGAATCGAACCAGCGATGCGGGAGTCAAAGTCCCGTGCCTTAACCGCTTGGCTACACCCCAATGGGGAAAAAGCAAAGGGCCGGAGCCGTTATGCTCCGGCCCTTATGCCATTCTGGGGTGGGCGAAGGGACTCGAACCCTCGACACTCGGAACCACAATCCGATGCTCTACCAACTGAACTACGCCCACCATATAAATGAACAAGGGGATGCGCCGGGGAGGAACCGCCTGCTGCGTTGATTGAAATGGTACGCCAGGAGGGACTCGAACCCCCGGCCTACTGCTTAGAAGGCAGTTGCTCTATCCACCTGAGCTACTGGCGCATATGGGTTTGCCTCCTGAAAAGGGGCAGTTGCTCCGCCTGCTTCGCAGGCACTAACTGTCGCTAAACTCACTGCGGTCGTTAAGCGACAGTAAGTATCCGCCTGAGCTACTGGCGCATTTGGAGCGGGTGATGGGAATCGAACCCACGCGACCAGCTTGGAAGGCTGGGATTCTACCATTGAACTACACCCGCACAGGTCTGACATCCTCAACGTCAGCTTTAGTATGATAGCATATCCACGCTTTGTTTGTCAATGCTTTTTTGCAATTTCCTCCATCCCTGTTGCCAGAAGGCCAAAAAGCGGGGGAATGAGCTGCAGGGAGGAAAATTTTTCTTGCCTGCACTCCTAACCTATGATATAATTTTTCCGGAAAAGCCTTTGCCCGGCGGGGCGAGGCAAAATATCCCATGGGGGAGTAGTTATGTACGATACCGTACAGGTCAGGTCAACATCACTGCGGGCCTTTGTCCGCTGGCTTGGCACATTGTAACGAGACTCATGTGCAGCTGTTTTGCTGTGCATGGGTCTCATTTTTTTATCCATACTAATATGAAAAAAGGAGTAGGAAGCTATGACCATGGAGGAACTGATGCTGTTCATTGTCCGGCTCATTGCCGGCACCGGCGTTTTTCTGGTGGGCGTCCATCTGCTTACCGAGAACATTGAGCAGCTGGCCACCGACAAGATCAAGTCCCTGTTTGGCCGTACGGCGGGCAAGAAGCTGGTCAACGTAGGCATCGGCGCTGCCACCACCGCCCTTATTCAAAGCTCGGGCGTTACCACTGTGCTCATCGTTGGCTTCGTCAATATTGGGGTCGTCAGCCTGAGCCAGGCCACCGCTATGATCATGGGAGCTAACATCGGCACCACCATCACCGCCCAGGTGGCCGCTTTGAGCTCTTTCCCCATCACCACCTATGTCCAGGTGCTGGCAGGGGTGGGCATCCTCGTTACCATGCTGTGCAAAAAGGAGCGGGTGCGCCAGGTGGGCTTCATTCTGGCCGGCCTGGGGCTCATTTTTGTAGGGCTCAGCGTCATGTCCGACGCTATGAAGGGCAACCGGGACGCCATCCAGCTTCTCTTTGAGAATGTGACCAATCCCTTCCTGCTCTTCCTCATCGGCATCGTCCTCACCGCCCTGGTCCAGTCCAGCTCTGCCACCACCTCGGTCATCATCGCCATGTCGGTGGCCGGGCTCAGCATCGGCACCGGGGGCAACGAGATGCTCTTTATCATCCTGGGCACCAACATCGGCTCCTGCGTCACGGCCCTTATGTCCTCTCTGGGCTCGGGGACCAACGCCCGGCGGACAGGACTGATCCACCTGATGTTCAACAGCTTCGGCTCGCTTATCTTCATGGCCGTGCTGCTGGCCTGGCCCGGCTTTATGGATGCCACCTTCGAGCGGTGGTTCCCCGCCCCCGCCGTGCAGATCGCCATGTTCCACACCTTCTTCAATGTGGTGTGCACGATCCTGTTCCTGCCCTTCTCCGAGGGCTTTGTGAAGCTGTCCCAGGCCCTTGTGAAGGAGAAGAAGGAAAAGGCGGACTTCACCTATCTGGACGAGCGTATGCTGGTCACCCCGGCCATCGCCGTGACCCAGCTCAAGCGGGAGACAGTGGTCCTGGCCGACATGGCCATGGAGGCCTTTGAGGTGGCGTATCGTGGCCTGCGGGAGAAGGACAAGGGCCTTGCCGGAGAGGTCAACGAGCTTATCGTCAAGGTCCAGAAAAAGAGCGACCACATTTTGGATTACCTGCTCAAGGCCTCGGCCAGCAACGCCGGGCAGCGGGCAGAGAAGGACATCTCGGACATCCACAACGATCTGGGGGACCTGCTCCGTGTGGCCGAGATCGCCGAGAACCTGACCAAGTACACCCGGCGGCTGTGCGACCACAATCAGGAGTTTACCCAGGAGGCCAGGACGGGCATCGAGGAGATGGTGGAGAAGCTCCGGGAGCTCTTTGGCTACACCCGGAGTTATCTGCTCACCGACGACACCGCCCTGCTGCCCAAGGTGGCGGCCGCCGAGGACCAGGTGGACGCCCTGCGCAAGAGCCTCATCAACGGCCATATTGACCGGCTCAACGCAGGGGCCTGCAAGCCTGAAACCAGCGGTACCTTTATCAACCTGGTGTCCAATCTGGAGCGTTTGGGCGACCACATCACCTTTGTGGCCAACCGGGGAGAGTAAACACCGCAGAACAGGAGGACAGGCCCGGAAGGGGGCTCTGTCCTCCTGTGTTTTTCCATGAAGAGGGCCGGTGCTGTCTGGGCCTTGTGCTGGCGGGAAAAGTGTGGTAAAATACTCTTATATAGACGAAAACTGACATGCCGCAGCGACCTGTTGGGCCTGCGGTGATATGCCGATAAGTGGATCAATTGCCCCATTCGTCCCCTGCCGGCGGGCCCGACTCCGCAGGATCACCCAAAAATTGGGTAGAGGGCAGAGGCGACAGATATGGAGGGATATGCGTTGGATACCTGGGAAAAAAGTGAGCTGCTTGCTACATATTCGGACAACCTGCGCATTCAAGCCGAACTGGATCAGGCCCTGCAGGAGAAAAAAGGGGAGAAGGAGTGGCTGGATGCCTTCCACGAGCGATCTGACCGGCTGGACCAGCTCTTCCGGCAGAACGAGGCCATTGCTGCCTCTTTGCGGGAGACGGCCCAGGAGGAGAAGCTGACCCCCGAGGCCGCTCAGTTCTTGTGTGAAAGACTGCTCAAGCGCAGCAGCCAGCGCCATCAGGGTGGCCGGGTGGCCATGCCCATTCTGTCCATGCTCATCCCCTACTATGAAGAGCACCACGACCCGGAAAAGCTGGCCCGGCTCTATGGATACGTCTATAACGCCCTGGCCCCTTCTTCGGCCAGAATGGAAAGGGACGATGTGCTCTCCAAGACGGTGTACAGCCGGAAGATCATTGAGCTGCGCAGCGAGTACGAAAATCTCCGGGACGTGCGCTCCCGGCTGGAGATCTTCATGGCCTATTACAACATCTGTGTGGCCGAGCGCTCCGAGGGCCTGGTGAGCGTGGACGAGTCCTACGACTACCTCCGGGAGATGCTGGAGCTGTGGAACAGCGAGACCGTCCAGCGGCTGGACGGAGAGAACGAGCACATTCTGTGGTACGTCACCCTGACCCAGCAGGAGTGGCTGTCGGTGGAAAATGAGATCGACAACGCCCAGGAGCCGGCCATTGCCTACTTCTGCCAGCTGGCCGGGGACTGCTTCGAGGAGGAGCAGGAGACCATTGAGGAGCCCTACGAGTGCAGCAACGCCGTCTGCGCAGCCTACTACCACGCCCGGGTCCTTCAGGGGGACCAGAGCTGGGACGAGGCCCTGGAGCACTATTTTGACTACTATGTCCAGCGTATGGATCACCCCGAGGAGAGCGAGGACGGGGGTATGACCATGGAGGAGGCCAGTTTCCTGCTGGAGACCCCTCTGACCCTGGAGCGGTGGCTCCACGAGTGCACTGACGAAGCCCTGAAGGAGCGAATTCTCAACAAGCTGAAGGAGGATACCCATACCATCCTCATCCGCCGATTTGCCGGCCTGCCCGAGACCACCATCGCCAAGGGGCTGGCCAGGTGGTGTTTCACCATGCTGCCCTATCTCCAGGACCGGGAGGAGAAGGAGGAGTGGATGTTCAACCTGGTGCTGCGCAAGCAGTTTCTCACCTATCTCCACTCGGTGATGGTGGCCCGGCTGTGCGACACCATCGCCCGCTCCCTGCTGGGCAGTCGGCCCCAGCTTTTCGAGCCGGTGAAGGCCCTTCTGGGGGAGCAGGACCTGCTGGAGTACGTCACCAAGGCCGCCCTGTTCCACGACATTGGCAAGAGCGAGATCGCCGAGATCGTCAACACCCAGGTCCGCTCTTTGGAGCAGGACGAGTTTGCCCAGATCCGCAAGCACCCGGGATACGGCTATGCCCTCATTGGCGGCGATGCCGATCTGAAGCGCTACGGCGATGTGATGCTGGGCCATCATAGATTTTACAGCGGTCAGGGGGGCTACCCCGAGGACTTTGACAACACCAATTCCCCCTACCGCTTCATCATCAATCTTGTGGCCATCTGTGACAGTCTGGATGCCGCCACCGACAGTCTGGGCCGGAACTACAAGGGGGCCAAGAGCTTTGACCAGGTCCTCGCCGAGCTGGAGGAGGGCAAGGGCACCCGGTATGACCCGGACATTGTGGACCACCTGGCGGCCACCCCCGCCCTGCAGGCCCGCCTGCGCACCCTGGTGGGGGAGGAGCGGGGAAATGCGGCCTACGAGATCTACACCATGGCCATTCAATCCTGAGTGAGAACGGGCAAGGGCCGGACTTCCGATGGAAGTCCGGCCCTTATTTTGCAGCTTGTTCCCTGTGAAAATCAGTCCTCCAGCCGGAAGTTGCCGTCCCCGGTGGTGGAGAGATGGCAGTTGTAGAAGGTCTCCACGGCACGGACCATGTAGGCGCTGTCCTTCACTCCGGCGGTCTCGTAGGGGGAGTGCATGGCCAGCTGGGGCAGGCCGATGTCCACGCTGTTCATGGACACCTGCATCATGGCGATGTTGCCCAGAGTGCCGCCCCCACGCTCATCGGAGCGGTTGGCGAAGAACTGGACAGGCACCCCGGCCTTCTGGCAGATAGCTTTGAAGATGGCCACTCCCACAGCGTCGCTGGTGTAGCTCTGGGCGGCGTTGGACTTGATGACGATGCCCTCGTTCATATAGACGCAGTTGACCTTGTCCGTCTTTTCCGGGTGGTTGGGGTGGACGGCGTGGGCGTTGTCGCAGGAGAGCAGGAAGCTGGAGGTCAGCGCCCGGAAATAGCCCTCTTCGTCCTTGCCCAGGGCGGTGTTCACCCGCTTGAGCACGTCGTAGAGGAAGGTGGAGGCCGCCCCCTGCTTGGTGCGGGAGCCAACCTCTTCATTGTCAAAGCAGGCGTAGACGTTCACCGATTTGGCATTGCTTCCCCGCAGGAAGCCCTGGAGGGAGGTATAGGCGCACTGGAGGTCATCCAGCTGGGGGCAGGAGACCAGCTCATTTTCCGCCCCCCAGATGGCGGGAGCCATGCGGTTGTAGAGGTAGAGGTCCAGGCCCAGAATGTCCTCCACATCCACCCCCAGCTCCCCGGCGATGAGGGCCTTGAAGGCGCCCTGCTTCTGTTCGCCCCCGGCGGAGAATAGGGGGATCATGTCAATTTGGTTGTTGTACTTCAGCCCGTCGTTGACCCCACGGTTCATGTGGATGGCCACATTGGGGATGAGCACCAGATCCCGGTCCACATTCACAAGCCGGGTCTCGTAGCCCTGTTCCGTCTTGACAATGGCCCGGCCGGCCACCGACAGGGGCCGGTCCAGCCAGGGGGCGCAGAGCATCCCGCCGTAGCCCTCGGTGTTGAGCTGGGTGTACTTGCCCGCCACCTGAAGCTCGGCATTCTCCTTCACCTTAAAGGTGGGGCTGTCGCAGTGGGAGGCGGTGACCTGGAAGTTGTAGTCGGAAAGGTCGCTGCCCACCTTCCAGGCGATGATGGAGGAGCCGTTGCGCTTGACATAGTACTTGCCCCCCGGGGCGATGGTCCAGCCCTGGCCCTCCTGAAGCTGGGTGAAGCCGTCGGCGAGAAGCTGCGCTTCGATTTGAGCGACGGCGTGGAACACGCTGGGGCTCTTTTTGATGAAGGACACAAGGTCCCGGGTGATCTGCTGATCCATGGTGTTTTCCTCCTTTGTTTATGGGTCTGTTTGGGTAACATTATACCGCCTTGTCCGGGGAATGGCAAGAGAAAGTGAAGTCGTTGACAGGGAGAAAATGGAATGGTACAATGAAGCTAAAGAAAGGGAAGGGAGTGGGATTTATGGATGAAAAGCGATGGGTCCAGTGTATGGTTACTGCTGTCTTGTTTTGGCTGGCGGCCAATGTCTTTCACGGGGATTTCTTTGAACTTCTCAGCCTGGGCTTCTTCATCTGGGGCCTTGTGGAGCTGTGGCGCAAGGAGCTGACCTCCCTGTGGCATAAGCTGAATGGTGACGAGGGAGCATGGACCAAAGCGAAGGAGTCCCCCATCGGCGAACTTTTCACCACGGAAAAAGAGGATGTCCCTGCCCCTGAAGCAGAGACCGCCGGCAAGGACATGAACGGAGGGAAAGAGGATGAAGCATGAGCTTTACGGAATTAAACTCACCCTGACCGGTATTGGGCTTGCAGTAATAGGAGCTGTGATGCTCGGCATTCCGTTGATAGGTGTGATAGTGCTTTTTGCCGGCGCTATTTTTGCCGCTTGGGGTATCTATGAAATGTGGAAGAAACCCATTGACGAAGGGGTCAAAACGGCGGCCGATGAAGCAAAGCAGCTGGCAACAGACCTCAAAGAGACAGTGAAGCCCACCCGCCCGGCAGAGGATACCTCTCCCGCCGAGGGTGGAGAGGAGAAATAACCAATACACAGCAGGAGCTGACCAAACCGGTCAGCCCCTGTTTTTCTTGCCCAAAGACCGGCAGTCACAGCTTTTTTGTCCCTTTTTCGGAATTTTCAGGCCCTTTTCGGGGCATAGTAGGGCCAGAAAAGGGGTGTCAGACCCCAAAACAGGGAGGAAAACGCCGTGTTACGAGAGGAAGAGCTGCTGCAATATGTCTGCAAAGGGGCGGATATGGGCCGGGAGGGCATCCATGCCGTGCTGGGCTACGTCCAGGACGAGGAGCTGAAACGGACCCTGCGGGGGCAGGAGGAGATCTACCGTACCCTCCGGGAGGAGGCCAAAAACGAGCTGCGCTCCCGGGGCAAGATCCCCAAGGAGGTGGGCGCTATGACCAAGGCCTCCACCGAGGTCATGTCGGCGGGCAAGCTGCTCATGGACCGCTCGGGCTCCAAAATTGCCGAAATGACCATCCAGGGCCACAACATGGGGGTGAGCAAGACCCTCCAGCATCTCCACGACTACCACGGAGACGGGCCGGCCCGGGACCTGGCCCAGCGGCTCATGGCGGCGGGACAGGCCGGGGTGGAGGAGCTGAAGCCCTTTTTGTAACAGGCCATCGGCCCTTGCTTTTTGGCCATGGATGTGGTAGGATGGCCACATCTGATGGGACACTCCCAGCGGCGGCTGCCGCCGGAATGTCCGGCTTATCTGCAAGGGGGATGACATATGATCAAGGCGGTGCTCTTTGACTGCGACGGAGTGCTCATCGACTCCGAGCGGGTCCACCAGAGGTATAACGCTCTCTTTGTGGAGGAGTACCACCTGGGCTTTGACCCCATGGCCTTTGCCGTGACAGTGGGGGCCTCCCCCCAACTGATGGAGGACTCCTGGCCCCAGATCTACGCCCAGGCAAAAACCGATTGGACCCTGGAGGAGTTCAAGGCCAAATTTGAGGCCTTCAAGGCGGAGCGGATGGGCCCCATGCCCTTCCAAGATATTTTATATCCCGATGTGGTGGAGACCCTGAAGGGGCTGCGGCAGCAAGGGTTAAAAATTGCCTGTGCATCCTCCAGCGCCGGGGGCTATTTGCAGAGCATGGTGCAGCAGTGCAGCCTGGGGGCCTATTTCGACCGCCTGGTGACAGGCCATGACTTTGAGCATAGCAAGCCCGCCCCCGATATTTACCTGTTCTGTGCCAGGGCCTTTGGCCTGCGGCCGGAGGAGTGTTTGGTGGTGGAGGATTCCCCTTATGGCATCGCCGCCGGGCGCTCGGCAGGGATGGAGGTACTGGCCCGGCGGGATACCTATTTCGGCATGGACCAGTCGGGGGCCACCGACATCATCGACGACCTAAGAGAGATTTTGGGCTATATAGACAGGAAAAAGTAAGGGCCCACCTATGTGTACCCACTCCATGACAAAACAGGGCCGGCAGTTATGAAACTGCCGGCCCTGTATGGTTATACCACCTGGAAGATGTAGAATTTGAGGTAGTCGGTCTCCTCCACCCCCCAGAGGATGGGGTGGTCGGGCCCCTGCTGGCGCTCCTCCACCTGCTTGAGCTGGACCCCGGCGTCCCGGGCGGCGGCGGCCACCACCCCTCTGAAGCGGTGGGCGTCCATGAAGTGGGAGCAGGAGCAGGTGGCCAGATAGCCGCCCCGGGGCAGCAGCCGCAAGGCACGGTAGTTGATCTCCTTGTAGCCCCGGGCGGCCTGGTCGGCGGTGCGGCGGGACTTGGTGAAGGCGGGGGGATCCAAAATGATGAAGTCCCAGTCCCGGCGCTTTTCCTCCACCAGTGCTGGCAGCAGGTCAAAGACGTCGGCGGTGACAAAATCCATCCGCTCCTCCAGCCCGTTGAGACGGGCGTTGGAGCGGGCCATCTCGATGGCCGGGGCGGACACGTCTACCGCCGTCACCCGCTCCGCCCCGCCGTAGGCGGCGTTGAGGGCGAAGGAGCCGGTGTGGGTGAAGCAGTCCAGTACCCGCTTGCCCGCCGAGAGCCGGGCCACCGCCCGGCGGTTGTACTTTTGATCCAGGAAAAAGCCGGTCTTTTGGCCGTTTTCAAAGTCCACGGAGTATTTGACCCCGTTTTCTGTGATTTGAGTGACGGTGCTGCCCGGTATCTCAAGGTTGGGGAGGGGGAAGAAGCCCTTGCCCTGGGCCAGTCCCTCCTTGCCCCGAAGGGAATCGTCATTGCGCTCGTAGATGGCCCGCACATCCTGGCCGTCCTCCCGAAGAGCCTGGAGCAAACGGGGAAAGAGGGTGTCCTTCCGCCGGTCCATGCCGAAGGACAGGGTCTGGGCCACCAGCACATCCCCGAACCGGTCCACCGTCAGCCCGGGCAGGCCGTCGCTCTCACCAAAGATCACCCGACAGGCGGTGAGGTCCTGGGGCTCCAGCACCGTCTTGCGATAGGCCCAGGCGTACTGGAAACGCCGCAGCCAGAACCCCTCGTCAAAGCGGTCGTTGGGGTTGCGGGAGAGAAGCCGCACCCGGATGAGGGAGTGGTGGGAGATAAGCCCTGCTCCAAGCCAGCTGCCCTTTTCCGAGCACACGTCCACAATGGCGCCGTTTTCGATGCCCTCCGGACAGGCGAGCACCTCCCCGGCATAGACCCAGGGGTGGCCACCCTCAATGGATCGCTGGCCCTTTTTCGTGATGGTGAGGATGGGATAGGGACGGGTTCGTTTCATGGAAAGACCTCGTTTCAAAAGCAAGGTGGAATGTGTTATTCGATGTTAATGATAAAGCGACAGTCGGGGTATCGGGAGCAGCCATAAAATGACTTTCCTGCCCGGGCACCCCGTTTGGCGATGCGTTTTATCATAGGAGCACCGCAGGATGGGCATATCAGTTCAGGCTCTGTCTGCGCAGATGTAGAGGGTGTTTCCTGGGGGGCAGGAGGAATTACGTCTTGAGGTGTTGGAATAGTGATACAATACTTTTCAGCATAATTTACAGGACTTTCCTGATGAGCCTCCAAGAAAAAGTTAGCCAATTCCCAGAGTGTCTGGTCGGAAGAGTCAATGTTAGAAGTGGCATCAATTCTCTTGATGTATTCATTCAATTGATCCGCACGGATAACTTGATTTTTCACTTCCTTTTTGGCAAAGCGAGCATTTAATACTGTTTTGGGATTAGAGAGCACCACAATGGATCGATATGTTTCAGAAAAACTGCGGTCAAAAAGGAATTTGGTCAGGAAGTTGCTCTTCTGCTCCTTTCGGAGTTCGTATAAAAGCTCTAAATGACGCTTGTTCTGCGTGATAGGGGAGTAGATCCCCTCTTTTGCTACCCGTTTTCCATAGGATACTGTACGGATAAAATCTCCGTTGTTATTGATCTCGATATTTCCATACAGGTTTTTGCATTCCAATACATAAATGTGTTTGCGAGTTAAAATAAGATAGTCGATTTGGGCAGAGAGGTCATTGTGGACAAGATATAGGTCATGGAGGATCAGCATGGGAATATGACTGTTTTTCAGTTCAAAGGCAATGGTATTTTCGCCGTATATTCCAGCTTGCAGGGAACGGATATCTGTTTGGATTTTTCCCTTGATATCATCGGGAGCAATATCCAATAGCTGTTGAAGCTGGGCCAATTGTTCGGTACTTTGACTGCTTTCTTTTACAAAAATGGGCCCTTTGATCCCATCGGCCATAAAAACACCTCCTATATCTCAAAACATCATTCTTTGCTTAATTATACCAAAACCGATGAAAAAGTAAAGAGAGAAAGCCAATGAAGGAAATGACCCTTGCAGATGTTTTAGAATAGTTTTTTCATTGTGAGACATCCTTTCTCTGTGAGAGAAAGGGGAGAATATCATGGGGCGGAATGCAGACAAGCAGCGCATGCACCGGGACATGAGCACGGACAAATATGTCTTTTTGCCGGAGGACCCCCGGGCAGAGTCCTATTTTCAGGGCCTGTCCCTGGAGCTTCAGAACAAGATCCGGGCCATGGACAAATATCCTGCCACATTTCAGGAACTGATGGATGCGGTGGACCGGGCCAGAGAGGGCCTTTCCTGACAACAAGCGCCGCCGGGCATTTCGCCCGGCACACAGAAAAAGGGCACGGCAGACCATAGCGCCTGCCGTGCCCGCTTTTTGAAGCAGCAATTTTACTCGGTGGTGTAGTTGTCAAAATACCCCTGGATGAAGACGATGGGGGTACCCTTGTCGCCGCTGCCGGAGGTCAGGTCACACAGAGAGCCGATGAGGTCGGTGAGCCGGCGGGGGGTGGTGCCCTCGCTGGCCATATTGCCCACCAGGTCGGCATCCTTCTGCTTGATGGCCCCGGAGATGGCCTGCTTCAGGGCCTCGCCGCTGAGCTCGGCATAGTCGTTGTCAGCCAGATATTTCAGCTTCAGCTCGTTGGGCGTGCCCTCCAGTCCGGCGGTGTGGAAGGGAGAGACCACGGGGTCGGCCAGCTCCCAGATCTTGCCCACGGGGTCCTTAAAGGCACCGTCACCGTAGACCATGACCTCCATGTGCTTGCCGGTGGCCTCCAGCATCCGCTTCTGGATGTCCTCCACCAGACCCTGGGCCTTGCGGGGGAAGAGCTTCACCTTGTCCTCGGTGGCCTTGTTGGAGCCAAGCAGGCCGTAGTTTTCGTTGCAGCCCGAGCCGTTCACCGGGGCGGTGAGGATGTCGTCCAGCCCCAGCACCACCTGTCCGCCGGCGGCCTTCAGCAGCCGCTTGGACCGCTCTCGGGTATGGATGTCGCAGGTGAGCACATTCTTGGTGTAGGCCAGCACGGCCCGGGGGTCGTTGGCGAAGATGATCTCCACCTGGGCACCGCTCTCCTTGATAAGCCCCTCGTAGTACTCCACATAGTCCACACCGGTGAAGGGGTGCTTCTCGTAGCCAAAGAGGGAGCGGTACTGCTCCAGGGTGAGCACGTCCTTGTAGGGGTCCACGCCCTTTTCGTCCAGGGCGTCCAGGCTGATGAGGTGGTTGCCCACCTCGTCGGAGGGGTAGCTGAGCTGGAGGACGATCTTCTCACAGCCCATGGCGATGCCCCGCAGGCAGATGGCGAAGCGGTTACGGGAGAGAATGGGAAAGACCACGCCCACCGTGCCGCCGCCCAGCTTGGCCTTCACGTCGGCGGCGATCTGGTCCACGGTGGCGTAATTGCCCTGGGCCCGGGCCACGATAGCCTCGGTCATGGCGATGACATCCCGGTCATGAAAGGAGAAGCCCTCGGCCTGGGCTGCCTCCAGTACAGACTGGGTGACGATGGCGGCCAGGTTGTCCCCCTCACGGATGATGGGGGCCCGGATGCCCCGGGAGACAGTTCCGACCATACGGCTCATAATCAAGCACTCCTTTGAAGGTTTGTTTTTTTAAGGTTGTTCCCTCTCGCCGGTGGACCGGGGAAGGGGTGAAAAAATCAGCAGCCTTTAAGGTTATTATATCCAATAGAGGGGGAAATGTAAAGAAAAAGTGTGTCCTGAGACGAAAAAGCCCTTGTGGAGGGCAGAGCGCTATGATATACTGAATTTGTCAGTTAGAATGGATTTTTCCAATGGGAGCCCATATGGAAAGGAGTCTGATTCAGTATGACAGAGCGGCAAATTTTAGAGTTGATAGGCTATGTAGCTTCGGCCCTGGTGCTAATTTCTCTGACGATGACCTCAGTGGTCAAGCTGCGCATCATCAACGCTGTGGGGGCGGCCTTGTTCACGGCTTACGCCCTGGGCATTCGCTCCTATCCCACCGCCATTATGAATGTTGGGCTGGTGCTGATTGACCTGTGGTTCCTCTACAAGGTGATGCGGCCCGACCATGTCTTTTCGGTGGAGAGCGCCCACGGCAACGACAGCGCCCTCAAGCATTTCCTGCGGGTCTACCGGGGCAATGTGGCCAACTACTTCCCCGGCTGGAGCTGGGAGGAGGACGAGGGGCGGCGGGGCTATCTGGTCTATCTGGACGCCACCCCTGTGGGGGCGCTGGTGGGCCATGAGGTGGCCCCCGGTGAGCTGCAGGTGGAGGTGGATTACGCCGCCCCCTCCCATCGGGATTTCTCGGTGGGCAAATACCTGTATAGCCGCTTGCCCGGCCTTGGCGTGCACACCCTGCGCAGCAAGGGCGGGGACGAGAGCCACAACAAGTACCTGCGCTCCATGGGCTTTGCGCTTGTGGACGGGGAGTATGTGAAAAAGCTGGGCTAAGGCGGTCCAAAAGAGAAAATTTACAGGCAAAAAGCAGGGGAAACAGGGGTGAAAAGCCCCTGAAAGGCCTCTGCGACAGAGGAAAAAGGTCGGCAAGAGGCCAAAAAGAGCATAAAACAGGGGGCTGGACAGTGGAAAACAGACTGTCCAGCCCCTCTTTTTGGGATTTTTAGTGCAGGTCGATGATCTCGTGGCGCTTGGGGCCGGTGGAGACGATCTTGATGGGCACTTCGATCTCCTTCTCGATGAACCTCACATAGTCCTGGGCCTGCTTGGGCAGCTTGTCAAACTCGGTGATGCCCCGGATGTCCCGCTTCCAGCCGGGGAGGGTGGTGAACACGGGCTTGGCCCGGCTCAGCAGGGCGGGGGTGGGGAAGTCCCGGGTGACGGTGCCGTCGATGTCGTAGCCGGTGCAGACCTTGATCTCGTCCAGGTAGCCCAGGCAGTCGATGGCGGTGAGGGCCACCTCGGTGGCCCCCTGGACCATGCAGCCGTACCGGCTGGCCACCGTGTCATACCAGCCAACTCGGCGGGGCCGGCCGGTGGTGGCGCCGTATTCCCCCTTGTCGCCGCCACGATCCCGAAGCTCCTGACCGGCGGGGCCGGTGAGCTCGCTGACAAAGGGCTCGATGCTGGAGCCCACGCTGGAGGAATAGGCCTTGGAGACGCAGACCACATCCCGGATGGCGGTGGGGGGCACCCCGGCACCCACGGTGCCAAAGCCGGCCAGGGTGTGGGAGGAGGTGACGAAGGGATAGATGCCGAAGTGGGGGTCCTTCATGGAGCCAAGCTGGCCCTCCAGCAGGACGGTCTTGCCCTCCTTCAAAGCCTGGTGCAGGAAGGTGACGGTGTCCCCCATATAGGGGGCGATGGCATCCCGCTTGGCCATCAGGTCGTCAAAGAGGGCCTTGGGGTTCAGGGGCTGCTGGTGATAGAGGTGGATCCAGAGCACGTTTTTCAGCTCGCAGACGTGTTCCAGCCGCTCCATGAGCCGGCCCTCATCAAAGAGGTCGGAGAGCTGGATGCCGATCTTGGCGTACTTGTCGGCGTAGAAGGGGCCGATGCCCGACTTGGTGGAGCCGAAGGCCTTACCGGCCAGCCGGGCCTCCTCATAGGTGTCCTGGAGCACATGGTAGGGCATGAGCAGCTGGGTGCGCTGGTCCACCATCACCTTGGGGGCGGGCACGCCGCCGTCGGCAAGGGACTTGAGCTCATCCAGGAGCTTGGTCACATCCAGGGCTACGCCGGCGCCGATGATGTTGGTGATGTGGGGGTAAAACACCCCCGAGGGCAGCTGGTGCAGGGCAAATCTGCCGTAGTCACAGATGATGGTGTGGCCGGCGTTGGCCCCGCCCTGAAAGCGGACCACCACATCGGACTGTTCGGCCATGAGGTCGGTGATCTTTCCCTTGCCCTCGTCGCCCCAGTTGGCTCCTACGATCGCTTTTACCATAACAATGCCTCCGGGCCCCGGGATTCGCAATCATGCACAGATGATTTTGCCTTTTCCGGTGGCCGGCATTTAGGACGGGACAATTATAATACCAGAAAGTGGGAAAATCAAGGGGGTTTCTGTGATTTTATAGAGCTCTGCGGCCTTGTGTTTCTGCCGTCGGTGTGGTAGAATACATAATTAAGCATAAAATGGAAACGTACCCTGACCCGTGGGCCAAGGTATGCCGTCAGCGGAAAAGATAGGAGGTATCCCATATGAAAATTGTGGTTTTGGCCGGGGGCCTGTCCCCCGAGCGGGACGTGTCCCTGTCCTCGGGCACTAAAATCGCCGCCGCTCTGCGGGGGCTGGGCCACCAGGTGGCCCTGGTGGATATGTACTTTGGGCTGGAGGACTATCCCGGGCTCACCGACCCCCAGGGGCTTTATGCCGCTCCCGCCCCTGAGAAGTGGGAGAAGGTCAAGCGCAGCGAGCCCGATCTCGCCGCCGTCCGGGCCAGCCGGAAGTGGCAGGGCAAGAGTGAGTTTGGCCCCGGCGTGCTGGAGCTTTGCCAGAACTGCGACGTGGTCTTTCTGGCCTTCCATGGCCAGTGCGGCGAGGATGGCCGGGTCCAGGCCGCCTTTGACCTGCTGGGCATTCCCTACACCGGGGCGGGTTACCTCAGCAACGCCATGGCTATGGACAAGGACCTGACCAAGCGGCTGGTCCGGGGAGAGGTGCCCACCCCCAACTGGACCCTTGTGGAGTACACCCAGGCCGACATTGACCGCCTGACTCAGGACACCGCCGTCCCCTGTGTGGTCAAGCCGGTGGCCAGCGGTTCCTCCATCGGCGTGTCGGTGGTCCATGACCGCTCCGCCCTCCGCTCTGCTTTGGAGCTGGGGCTGCGCCACGGGGGCAAGTGCGTCATCGAGGATTTCATCAAGGGCCGTGAGTTCTCGGTGGGCGTGCTGGACGGCAAGGCCCTGCCCCCCATTGAGATCGTCCCCAAGGTGGGCTTCTACGACTATGAGAACAAGTATCAGGTGGGGGCCAGCGAGGAGATCTGCCCCGCTCATCTGTCCGATGGGGATACGGCCACCCTTCAGCGCTATGCCGAGAAGGTATTTGAGATCATCGGCCTGAGCGTCTATTCCCGCATCGACTTCATGCGGGATGAGGCCGGGCAGTTCTGGCTGCTGGAGGCCAACACTCTGCCCGGTATGACCCCCACCAGCCTCATGCCCCAGGAGGCGGCGGCGGTGGGGATGGATTACCCCACCCTGTGCCAGCATATCATTGACTCCTCTTTGAAGCAAAACCGAAGAGGGTAAGGAGAGTTCTGTATGGAAAGGCTAACACTGCGAGAGCTTCTGGAGGCCATGAACGGCCGGCTCATCGGAGACTTTGACGATTTGGACGCCACCGTAGACACCATTGAGAAGGACAGCCGGACCATCACCCCCGGTGCCCTCTATTTCTCGGTGGTGGGGGAGCGTCTGGACGGCCATGCCTACATTGAGTCGGCTTTGGAGAACGGGGCCGCCGGCTGTGTCACCGCCCGGGAGCGGGAATACTATATGCCGGGCAAGTTCTATATCAAAGTGGACTCCACCCGCAAGGCCCTGCGGGATCTGGCGGTGTGGTATAAAAACCGGTTCAACATCCCCATTGTGGCTGTCACCGGCAGCGTGGGCAAGACCACCACAAAGGACATGATCGCCGCCGTGCTCAGCGAGAAGTACGAGGTGCTCAAGACCGAGGGCAACTACAACAACGATGTGGGCCTGCCCTTTACCCTGCTGCGGCTGGAGCGCAAGCACCAGATCGCCGTGGTAGAGCTGGGAGTCAACCACCCGGGGGAGATGGAATTCCTCTCGGGCATTGCCCAGCCCGACATTGCCGTCATCACCAACATCGGCGATGCCCATATTGAAAACTTCGGCACCCGGGAGACCACATTGGAGGAGAAGGCCAAGGTCTTTTCCTGTGCCACGCCGGGCTATACCGCCATCCTGAACGGAGACGACCCCTTGCTCTGCACTCTGGCCCCCACCCTGGAGAGTCAGGGGGTGGGTTCTGTGCTGCTCTGTGGCCGGGGGGAGGGGCTGGACTACCACGCCGGGGAGCTGGAGAGCGACTGGCGCAGCCAGGTCTCCTGCACCGTCACCACCCCCCGGGGCAGCCACCATATGGTCATTCCTGGCCTGGGGGAGCACATGATCTACCCCACCCTCATGGCCTGTGCCGTGGGGGAGAAGTTTGGCATGACGCTGGAGGAAATGGCCGCCGGGGTCCACAACTTTGCCCCCACCAAGATGCGGATGAACGTGCTGCCCCGGCAGGAGCAGATCACCATTCTGGACGACACCTACAACGCCAATCCCCAATCCATGCGGGCGGCCATCGAGGTGCTGGACGGCTACACCGGAGAGTATAAGGTGGCTGTGCTGGGGGATATGCTGGAGCTGGGCCCCCTGGCCGGTGTGCTCCACGCCGGCGTGGGCGAGTTCCTGGGCCGCAGCCACATCGACTGCCTGGTGGCCATCGGGGAGCTGGCCCGGGACATCTATGACGCCGCCGAGCATTCCGACGTGCCCCAGTGCCACTGGTTTGCCACCCGGGAGGAGGCCGAGCCGGTGCTGAAGGACCTGGTGCGCCCCGGGACCACCGTCCTGCTGAAGGCCAGCCGGGGGATGGAATTTGACAAGCTCACCGAATATCTGAAGAGCATCACAAAAGAGGAGTAAGGGCGCACACCGTGCGCCGGATATAAATTTGGACAACCATTTTTGTTTGAGGAACCACATATGATAGACATTCAAGTGACCAATCTCTCCATCGAATTTGAGAAGGGGAAGAAAATTTTAGACGGGCTCACCTTCCAGGTGGACCAGGGGGAGCGTGTGGGCCTGCTGGGCCGCAACGGGGCGGGCAAGACCACCCTGTTTAAGCTGCTCACCGGAAAGCTCTCCCCCGACGAGGGGGAGGCCCGCACCGCCCCGGGCAAGGGGGTGGGGCTCATCTCCCAGATCCCCACCTATCCCGCCGGCTATACAGTGGAGGACGTGCTCAACACCGCCTTCCGCCGCCTTCACGCCATGGAGAAGGAGCTGGCAGAGCTGGCCGAGAAGATGGGGGAGGGAGACCGCTCCGCCATGGCCCGGTACGACACCCTCACCGCCCTCTTTGAGCGGCAGGGGGGCTATGAGACCGAGATGAGCCTGAACAAGGTCTGTAACGGTCTGGACATCCCCCTCAGCATGCGCTCCCAGCTTTTTGACGAGCTCTCTGGGGGAGAAAAGACCCGGATCAATCTGGCCCGGCTGCTGCTGGAGGATACCGAGATCCTGCTGCTGGACGAGCCCACCAACCACCTGGACCTCCACGCCACCGAGTGGCTGGAAGAGTATCTCTCCCACTATAAGGGCACCGTCCTGGCCATCTCCCACGACCGCTGGTTTTTGGACAAGGTGGTCCAGCGGTGTGTGGAGATCAAAAACGGCAAGGCCGAGTTCTACTCGGGCAACTACTCCTTCTACGTGGAGGAGAAGGAGCGCCGCTTCCAGGAGCAGCTGCGCCAGTACGAGAAGGAGCAGGCCAAGGTCCACCAGCTGGAGGAAGCGGCGGACAAGATGCGCCTGTGGGCCTTTCTGGGCAATGATAAGCTCTACAAGCGGGCCATCAATATGGAGCGGCGCATCGAGCGGCTCCAGACCACCGACCGCCCCACCAAGGAAAAAAAGCTGGCCATGGGCTTTGGGGAGCGGGAGTTCCGGGGAGACCAGGTGCTGGAGATCAGCGACCTGGCCATGGCCTTCGGAGAGCGAACTCTGTTTGACGGGGTAGATCTGGAGGTCATCGGCGGCGAGCGCATCGCCATCCTGGGGGACAACGGCACAGGCAAGTCCACCTTCGTGAAGATCCTGCTGGGGGAGGTGACTCCCACCGGGGGCAAGCTGCGCTTCGGCCCCACGGTGCGCATTGGCTATCTGCCCCAGCTTGTCACCTTCGACCACCCGGAGCGGAATTTGGTGGACACCCTGCTCTATGACCTGAACTGCACCACCCAGGAGGCCCGGGACCGTCTGGCCGCCTTCAACTTCCGGGGGGAGGATGTATTCAAGGAGGTCTCCACCCTCTCTGGCGGCGAGCGCAGCCGGCTCAAGCTGTGCGAGCTTATGAGCCAGAAGATCAACCTGCTCATCCTGGACGAGCCCACCAACCATCTGGACGTGGACAGTCGGGACTGGATCGAGGAGGCGGTGCGGGCCTATGAGGGCAATTTGCTCTTTGTCTCTCACGACCGCTATTTTATCAACGAATTTGCCCAGCGCATCTGGATGCTGGAGGAGGGCCACATCACCGACTTCAAGGGGGATTATCAGGAGTACCTGGCCTATCTGGAGCGGCAGAAGGCCTTTGCCAAGGGGGCGGCCAAACAGGAGAGCGCCCCCGCCCCGGAAAAACAGCCCCCCGCCAAAAAGCGGAGCGGGGGTACCAAGGAGCTGGAAAAGCAGGTCCGCCAGGCCGAGCAGGCGGTGGCCAAGGCCGAGGAGCGGCAGTTTGAGCTGTCCCAGCGGGCCGAGGAGGTCTCGGACAACTACCTGGAGCTGCAAAAGGTCTACGAGGAGCAGCATGCTCTGGAGGAGGAGATCGCCCACCTGTATACCGTGTGGGAGACTCTGGCCGCTGAGCTGGAGGAGATGAAGGGCGAGAGCCAATAAGGAGATAGAGATATGGCAAAGAGATTGCGTGGCTATGGCGACGGCTATAAGCCCTATGCGGGGAGAAGAAAATACCCCTGGCTGAAAGCACTGCTGGTCCTCCTCTTGTTGGGGGCTATGGCCTTTGCTGCTTTGGAGGTCTACATCGGCCTGCGCAGCGGCACCCGGCTTGTGGGCCAACCCCGGATCATGGTCATTTTTGGCTGTCAGGTGCGCTCTGACGGCCCGGCTCAGACCTTGCAGGACAGGCTGGATACCGCCCTGGACTACCTGAAGGACCACCCGGATATGACGGTGGTGGTCACCGGCGGCCAGGGGGAGGACGAACCCATGACCGAGGCGGCGTGTATGGCCACCTACCTGACCGACCACGGCTTTGAGGGGGAGGTGCTGCAGGAGGACCGCTCCCGGAACACCTGGACCAACGTGAATTACACCCTGGACCTGCTGGAGCAGGAGGGGTACAGCCTCACCGAGGACGTGCTTTTGGTGTCCAACGGCTTTCACCTGGCCCGCATTGAGATGCTCTGGGACCGGGCCCGGGTGGCACGGCTGCCGGGGGAGACCTACAACGATCAGTACATCTCCACCCTGGCCGCTCCGGTGACCTACCGCCCCGCCGTGATCCGCAATTTCCTCCGGGAGCCTGCGGCTCTGGTGAAATCCTTCCTCTTTGACCGATAAGGGGTGGTGTTTTACCCCGCCCGTTCTGCCCTGTCCACCCGATGGGTCGGGCTAAAAATGCCCCTTCTCCGGCAACATTTCTATCACGTGGCCGGACGAGATCTTGCGCTTTCCACTACGTGTCATGGCGCCGGAGGCGCCCCAATGCCCTACGGGCATCACTCCTACCATGGGAGCCGGAAAAGAGGCATTTTTTGTCCGGCGCAATCCCAACACTTCATTGAGAGGAGGCCTTGTCATGCTCTCCAAGCTGAAAACCGTTGAGCAGCGCTATCAGGAGATCGAAGCCCGCCTGGCCGACGGGGCCACCTACGATGACCCCGCCCTGGCGGCCAAGCTCTCCAAGGAGCAGCGGGAGCTGGAGCCTCTCATGGACGCTTACCGCTCCTACCGCTCGGCCCTCCGGGAGGTGGAGGAGGCCCAGGCCCTTTTCTCCGACCCCGAGCTGGGGGAGATGGCCCGGGAGGAGTTCGCCGCCGCCAAGGCGGCTATTCCGGCTCTGGAGGAGCAGCTCAAGCTCCTTCTCCTCCCCAAAGATCCCAACGACGAGAAAAGCGTCATCGTGGAGATCCGGGCCGGTGTGGGGGGGGAGGAGGCCGCCCTCTTTGCCCACTCCCTCTATCGAATGTACACCATGTACGCCGAGGCCCGCCGCTGGAGCGTAGAGGTGGACTCGGCCAGCGAGACCGAGCTGGGGGGCCTCAAGGAGATCTGCTTCACCATCCAGGGGGAGGGGGCATACAGCCGGCTGAAGTTTGAAAGCGGGGTCCACCGGGTCCAGCGGGTGCCCGAGACCGAGTCCGGCGGACGGGTCCACACCTCCACCGTCACCGTGGCCGTCCTGCCCGAGATGGAGGAGGTGGACGTGACCATCAACCCCGCCGACGTGGAAATGCAGGTGTTCCGCTCATCAGGGGCGGGGGGCCAGCACATCAACAAGACCTCCTCCGCCGTCCGGCTCATCCACCGCCCCACAGGCATGGTGGTGGAGTGCCAGCAGGAGCGCAGCCAGTTCCAGAACCGGGAAAAGGCCATGCGCCTGCTGGCCTCCCGGCTTTATGAGCAGGAGCGGGAGAAGGTGGAGGGAGCCTATGCCGCAGACCGGAAGAGCCAGGTGGGCTCCGGGATGCGCAACGAGCGGGTGCGCACCTATAACTTCCCCCAGGGCCGGCTCACCGACCACCGGGTGGGGCTCACCCTCTATAAGCTCTCCGCCGTCATGGACGGCGACATTGACGAGATCATCGACGCCCTGGTCACTGCTGACCAGGCGGCCAGATTGGAAAAGGAGACAGGAGTATGATCATTCGCATCGAATTTCCCGCCCTGCCGGCGGGCCGTGACCTGAACAAAATGCGCCAGGAGCTGGACGCCGTCCTGGAGGACGACGGCTGGCTCATCGGCTCGGGGCTTGTCGACACCGGCGCCGGCTATGTGGAGCTGGAGCTGGACGAGGACAAGGTCAATCCCAAGTACGGCATCGTAGCGGTGAAGAACTACCTCCAGAAGGCGGGCTTCGCCCCCGAGACCACCATGGAGCTCAACGGCGCCGTGGTGCCCATCTACCAGTAAAGAAGGCGAAGGGGATGGACACAAAGCATCTCACCGCCGCCCATGTCTCTGAGGCCGCCGATGTCATCCGTCGTGGCGGTCTGCTGGGCATCCCCACTGAGACGGTCTACGGACTGGGGGCCAACGGTTTGGACCCGGATGCGGTGGCGGCCATCTTTGCCGCTAAGGGCCGCCCCCAGGACAACCCCCTCATCCTCCACGTGCCCGATGAAAGCTGGCTGGAGCGCTACTGCGAGGACATCCCGGCGGTGGCCTACGAGCTGGCGGGCCGCTTCTGGCCTGGTCCCCTGACCATGATCTTGAAGCGGAAGAGCATGGTCCCTGACGCCGTGACGGCGGGACTGGACACTGTGGGGATGCGCTGCCCCGACTGCAAGGTGACCCGGGACATCATCGCTGCCGCCGACCTTCCTGTGGCCGCCCCCAGCGGCAATGCCTCGGGCCGGCCCAGCCCCACCAGCGCCCAGGCTATGCTGGAGGACATGGAGGGCAAGATCGACGCCCTGGTGGACGACGGGCCCTGCTCGGTGGGTGTGGAGTCCACCATCATCGACCTGACCGTGGCCCCGCCCCGGCTCCTCCGCCCCGGCGGGGTGACCCTGGAGGAGCTGGAGGAGGTGCTGGGGGAGGTGGCCGTGGACGATGCCGTCCGGCGGCTCATGGCTCCCGGTGAGCAGCCCCGGGCCCCCGGTATGAAATACCGCCACTACGCCCCAAAGGCTCCTGTTACTGTTGTAAAAGGGGAGGCAAGGTGTACGGCGGCGTACATCCAAGAAAAAATAAATGATTTCTCCGGGGTCATTTGCTTTGACGAGTATAGGGACTTTTTCCCTGGCCACCCAGTGCAGACCATCGGCCCCGCCGCTGACCAGGCCGCCCAGGCCCGGCGCATTTTCGATGCCCTCCGGGCCTTTGACCACCTGGAGGTCACCGATATCTGGGCCCAGTCCCCCACAGACACCGGCCTGGGCCTGGCCGTCACCAACCGGCTGAACAAGGCCGCCGGGTTCCATATCATTGAGGTTTAAGCTGCACATTTGAATGGGAAAGGATAGCTATGGAGATTGCAAATAATATCCTGCGGGCCCTATTGAAAAACTGCTACTTTGTCAATGGAACGGCTTATGCTGGGAAATCCACCATGGTCCGCCTGCTGGCTCAGCGTCACGACGGCATTGAGTGCGGGGAGAACTATCACGATGTGCTGATGGGGGCCACCGACCCACAGCACCAGCCGAACCTGGGCTACTTTGAGACAATGGAAAGCTGGCAGGCCTTCGTATCGAGGTCCCCGGATGAGTATGTGGCCTGGCTGGATGGGACCTCCCGTGAGGCCGCCCAGTTGGAGATCATCCAGCTGCTTCGCCTGTCCCAGAGCGGGAAAAAGATCTTCGTGGATACCAATCTCTCTTTGGAGCAGCTGAAGGAAATCGCACCCTGGGACCATGTGGCCGTTATGCTGAGCCCCCAACATCTGTCGGTGGAGCGGTTCTTTGACCGGCCGGACCGGGAGAAGCAGTTTCTCTATCAGAAGATCATGGAGTGCCCGGACCCAGAGTGGACCATGGCGAATTTCAGGGCCTGTGTGACCCTTGCCAACAGCCCGGAACGGTATGAAGCCTTTGCAAACAGCGGCTTCTTTACCCATCTGCGCAGGCCGGAGAGCACCATCGAGGATACATTGAAGATTTTGGAGGCCCATTTCGGGCTTTGGAGGGAAAGGAAATGAAGATAGAAAAAAGAACAGAGACTGTGGCGGCGGTGTGTGGAGACGAGTGCCTGATTCCCACGTCCCAGGACGCCATGGACGTTATCGCTACCGTTCGGTATGAGACGGGCTGTGGGGCGTTGATTTTGCCCAAAGAGGCCCTGAGCGAGGAATTTTTCCGCCTCTCCACCGGTCTCGCCGGCGAGGTGCTGCAAAAATTCACCAATTACGGCATGAAGCTGGCTATTGTGGGGGACTTCTCCCACTACACCAGCAAGCCCCTCCAGGATTTTATCCGGGAGAGCAACCGGGGAAAGACGGTATGTTTTGTGTCCACGGAGAGCGAAGCCATCGAGTGGCTTTCCAAATAAAAGAAAAGAGGGACTGAAAATGAGTACACTGTCTGCCGGCGTCAGCCGGGAAAAAGCATTGGAAATTCTGAAGCAGTACAATGCCGAGGCATTCCACATCCGCCATGGCCTCACCGTCTCCGCCGTCATGGGCTGGTTTGCCCAGGACCTGGGCTACGGCGAGGACGCCGAGTTCTGGTCTCTGGCCGGACTGCTCCACGATGTGGACTATGAAAACTGGCCCGAGGAGCACTGCACCAAGTGCGTGGAGCTGCTGGAGCAGGGGGGCTGCACCCCTGAGCTCATCCACGCCGTCTGCGCCCACGGCTGGGGCATGACGGGCTCCACCGCCCAGCCCGACCACGAGATGGAGAAGGTCCTCTTCGCCTGTGATGAGCTCACCGGCCTTATCGGCGCTGCCGCCCTCATGCGGCCCAGCAAGTCCACCAAGGACATGGAGCTGAAAAGCCTGAAGAAGAAGTACAAGGACAAGAAGTTTGCCGCCGGCTGCTCCCGGGAGGTCATCGACCATGGGGCCGAGCTGCTGGGCTGGGAGCTGGAGACCCTGCTGGATAAGACCCTCCGGGCCATGGCCGAGACCGAGGATGCCCTGGAAGCCGCCGTGGCCGAGAATACATGAAAATCATCGGTATCACCGGGCCCACCGGGGCGGGGAAGACCACCGCCCTCAATGCCCTCGTTGACCTGGGGGCCGAGGTGCTGGACGCCGACCGGGTCTACCACCAGCTGCTGGACAGCGATGCCCATTTGACCGCCCTGCTGGCTGATGCCTTTGGGGACAGTATTCTGGACGAAACAGGCAAGGTGGACCGAAAAAAGCTCTCTGTCGCTGTCTATCCGGACCGGCTGGAGGAGTTGAATGCCCTGACCCACCCCATTATTGTGGACGAGCTGTTCCGCCGAGCCGACCTGGCCCGGCAGGCGGGCCGCCCCGCCGTGGCCATTGACGCCATCGCCCTCATTGAGAGCGGCATCGCCCAGCGCTGCGACGTGGTGGTTGCCGTCCTGGCCCCTCTGGAGACCCGAATTCGCCGCATCATGGCCCGGGACAACATCGACGAGGGCTACGCCCGCCGCCGTGCTCTGGCCCAGAAGGGGGAGGACTTTTTCCGCACCCACAGCGACTACGTGCTGGAGAACAGCGAGACCGACACCCCCGAGACCTTTGCCGCCCGAGCCCGCACCCTCTTTGAGTCCATCTTGTGATCTCCGCAGGGGCGGCCTTTGGCCGCCCGATCCGTGCGAGAACGGATATCTGCTGTAAAAAGATCGGGTGGCCAAAGACCGCCCCTGCGTGGAATATATGCACAATGGGCATGAGATCCACCCAAAAAAGTTTCCCACACCGTAGAAAAATTCATATTTCTGTGGTATGCTAAGCATTATCAAACCCAAATAAGGAGGTCCTACCCATGGAAGAAAAGACCCAGGGCCAGCTGCGCCGGGAGGCGCTGCTGGACGTGAAGAAGAACGGCTATGATCGCCTCACCGCCGAGGATGAGGTGGCCATGAAGGCCTACTGCGAGGACTACAAGCGCTTTCTGGACGCCGGCAAGACCGAGCGTGAGGTGGTGGACGAGGCCGTCCGCCTGGCCCAGGCCCGGGGTTTTGTGCCCTTCACCCGGGGCATGACCGTCAAGCCCGGGGACAAGTTCTACCGAATCAACCGGGGCAAGGCCCTTATGCTGGCCGTCATCGGTGAAAAGAGCATGGCCGACGGCGTCAGCATCGGCGCCGCCCACATCGATTCCCCCCGGCTGGACCTGAAGCCCCAGCCTGTCTATGAGGACACTGAGCTGGGCTATCTCAAGACCCACTACTACGGCGGCATTCGCAAGTACCAGTGGGTGGCCATCCCTCTGGAGCTCCACGGCGTCATCGTGAAAAAGGACGGCTCCAGCGTGAAGGTGGCCATCGGCACCAACCCTGGCGACCCCGTCTTTACCATCAACGACCTGCTGCCCCATCTGGCTGCCGAGCAGTCCAAGAAGAGCCTGAACGAGGGCATCACCGGCGAGCAGCTCAACCTGCTGGTGGGCTCCCGGCCCTTCAAGGACGACGAGGGCAGCGAGCGGGTGAAGCTGGCCATCCTGGACATCCTCAACCAGAAGTACGGCATTGTGGAGGCCGACTTTATCTCCGCCGAGCTGGAGGTGGTCCCCGCCTTTAAGGCCAGCGATGTGGGCTTTGACCGCTCCCTCATCGGCGCTTACGGCCAGGACGACCGGGTCTGCGGTTATGCCTGCCTGGCCGCCCTGCTGGACACTGAAGTGCCCACCCACACCGCCGTGTGTATGCTGGCCGATAAGGAGGAAGTGGGTTCCACCGGCGTCAGCGGCATGAAGAGCGCCGCCTTTGACACCTTTATGTCCGATTTGTGCGATGCCCAGCGGGTGAGTTTGAAGAGCTGCTACGAGCACTCCTTCTGCCTTTCCGCTGACGTGACCGCCGCCTTTGATCCCTGCTTCCCCGGCCCCTACGAGAAGCGCAACAGCGCCTATATCAACTACGGCGTGGGCTTTGCCAAGTACACCGGCTCCCGGGGCAAGGGCGGCTCCTCCGACGCCAGCGCCGAGGTGGTGGGCTTTGTCCGCCGGACCATGGACGCCGCCGGAGTCATCTGGCAGATCGCCGAGCTGGGTGCCGTAGATGCCGGCGGCGGCGGGACGGTGGCCTCCATGATGGCCGAGCGGGACATCGATACCCTGGATGCCGGCACCCCCGTTATGGCCATGCACTCCCCCTTCGAGATCACCAGCAAGCTGGACTGCTATATGACCTACAAGGGTATGAAGGCCCTCTACCAGCACAACTAAGGGAAAACAGTAAAATACCCCTTGCACAGACAATGTGCAGGGGGTATTTTATATCAAAACAGCTCATCCAGCAGCAGGTAGTACTCCATCCGCTCCCCATCCCGGGCAAGGCCCAGGGCGGAGAACAGTTCGTCGGGGTCCCCGGGGTAGGCCGGGCCGCCGTACCCGCCGGACAGATTACCGGCCAAGCTCCTGCGGCACAGGGCGATGTCCCGCCAGGGGTCCCCTATCCCGGCAAGGCCCAGGTCGATGTAGCCGGGGCGGCCGGTGGGGGAGAGGAAGATATTGGGCAGACAGAAGTCCCCGTGGGTGAGTACCCCCGCCCCCTGGTCCGGGCGGTTGTCCTCCAGCCAGCGAAGCAGGGCCTCCGGGCTTGGAAAGCCCCTGGGGCCGAAGGTGGCCGGGTCGGGGTCAATGTCCCCCGCCTCCACATTCTGCCGGGCCTGGGCCAGCTTCTCCTCCAGAGTGATGACTGAGGGACAGCTGGCGGTATCTGCCCCCCAGAAGGTGTTAAGAGCTCCGGCCAGAGCCTCGATAAGGGCGTGGGGCCGCTCCAGCCAGACTTGGTCGCAGGCCATGGGCTCGATGAGCCGGGAGAGGAGCAGATATTGCACCTCTCCCATCTCCTCGCAGGCCAGCACCCGGGGGACGTTGAGCTTGTCCTCCAACCAGGAGAGCATGGCGGCTTCATTGCGCTGGATGGTGCCCAGGGGTTGGATCTTCAGCACCCGGTCGGGAAAGAGAAGGATCTGACTGTGGGAGCGGCCGATCTGGTCCAGGGTGTAGTCCGTCTCCGATAGCAGAGAGCGGATGGAGGGGGGCAGGGTATCCATAGGGCACCTCCTGTTCACAGATATGGGGGATTGCAGTTGAAGGCGGAATATGATAGGATAGGGGAAAACGAGAGGGGAGACAGCCCATGACAGAATACCGCAAGCTGAAGCCGGAGGAGATCACCCAGGGCCTCTTTGCACAGTTCCATCGCCGGCAGGTGGTCACCGACTGTCTCCGCCGGGAAAATGGGGCCTGGGTGGTCCGCAGGGATCCCTTTGTGGATGACTGGTCAGCAGAGGACTACGCCTTTTTGGTGAAGTGTCTGCAAAACACCCTCTCCGGCGGCGGTGTGGTCTACGGCGCCTTTCGAGATGGAGCGCTGAAGGGCTTTGTCTCGGTGGAGGGCACCCCTCTGGGCAGCCAGGGCCAGTACCGGGATCTGACCAGCCTTCACGTCTCCGAAGAGCTGCGGGGCCAGGGGGTGGGCCGGATCCTGTTCGGCCTGGCCAAAGATTTTGCCCATAGCCAGAGGGCAGAGGCCCTTTACATCTCGGCCCACTCGGCGGTGGAGAGCCAGGCCTTTTACCGGGCCATGGGCTGTGTGGATGCCCGGGAAGTCATGCCCGCCCATGTGGAGGCCGAGCCCTTCGACCGGCAGCTGGAGTGCCCGGCGTAGGGGCATTTATGGGAGGACGATCTGCGCCAGAATGGCATTCACCGCCTGGGGCCGGTCAGTGTTGGAGTTGTGCCCCGCCCCGGCCAGCCAGTGGATGGGGTAGCGGGTGTGTTTGGCCCAGGCCTTGTTGTACCGCCTGGTCGAGCCTGCCCGGTCAGACATCCCGCAGATGAGGACCACGGGGCAGCGGGGCTCGTAGGGCAGATCGTCGGCGATAGCCCGGGCCAGTATGCGAAAGCCGTGACCGGCCAGGGCGCAGTACTCCTCCCGCCTGTAGTCGGCTATCATGTCTGCCATGAGCTGTTGCCCGTAGGGGCTGGTAGCGCAGCCCCTGCTCCCCGCCCGCTGGAGGGCCTTCCAGGGGTAGAGGCGGTAGACCGGCTCCACGTGCTCCAAAGCCCACAGCTCGGCGGCGGTGAGGTAGCGGCGTTGAAGGGGGGCTGAGTCGATGCAGACCAGGGCCCCCATCTCCCCGGGGTATAGCTGGCCGAACATCTGGGCCACATAGCCCCCCATGGACTGGCCCACCAGGATGGGGCGCTCAATGCCCTGGTCGGAGAGGATACCATGGAGAAACTTTGCTTTGTCCGTAAGGGTGAAGTCCAGCCGAAAGGGCCGGGAGGCCCCGTGGCCGGGGGCATCCCAGACCAGACAGCGGCGGCTGGATTGGAAGTGTTGAATCTGCCGGTCAAAGAGCCGGTGGTCGGCGGTGAGACCGGGGAGGAACACCAAAGCGGGCAGGTCCGAGGCCAGGCTGTTATCCCAATAGTGGATGGTGCCATAGTCAGTGTCAAAGGTTTTTTCCTCCACAGCGCAGCCCTCCTGTCCGTATTTTTCGCCCCCAGTATATACCCATTCCAGACCAAGTGTCAAGGCGGGCAATTTCCGAGGTTGTCATCTGTCGAAATATATGATACAATATCAATATGTGCCCTTCCTTGTTGCAGGAGGGGAAAACTTGTAGAAACAGGGGGAACCCCTTATGAGCGAGCGTCAATTTCAGTTCCGTACTGCTGCCTTTGGCGGCTTTCAAAAGCAGGATGTACTCAATTTCGTAGAGGCCAGCGCCAAGGAGCACGGCGAGAAGGTGGAGCAGCTTACCAAGGAGCTGGAGCAGCTCCGTACCGAGCGGGAGGCCTCCACCCAGGAGCTCCAGGAGCTGACCGAACGCCTGGCCCAAGTGGAGGAGGAGAACAGCCGTCTGACCGCCGAACTGACCCAGCGCACCGGGGAGCTCAGCGATGCCGTTACCGCCCGGGATCAGCTTCGGGCCGAGGCGGCCCAGCTGCGCCGGCAGGTGGAGCGGTTGGAGCCTCTGGCCGCCGCTTATGAGACGGTGAAGGAGCGCACTGCCGGGATCGAGCTGGAGGCCCACGGCCGGGCCCAGGCCATTGAGCGTACCGCCAAGGAGAAGGCCAGGAAGGCGCAGCTTCAGCTTGTGGAGTGGCTTGACAAGGTGGGCGTGGCATACGGCCGTCTGCGCTCCGAGTTGGAGAGCACCCTGGCCCAGGCTGCCGGAGACATCCAGAAGGTGGAGAAGTCCCTGGGGGACATGTCCAGCCAGTTTGCCAGCCATGACGACGCCCTGAAGTCCATGCGCCACCAGATGGAAGCGCTGGACAGCCCCAAGGCCCCCGAGCCCCTGCAGATCGAGGAGCGCAAGGAGTCCCAGGACGAGGAGAAATAAGAGAAAACAGAACACCCCCGGAGGAGTATTCCTCCGGGGGTGTTTTTCGTTGAAAGGTGGGATCCGGTCAATGGGTTCCGCCCAGGCCGGTGGCCTTATCCTTCATGCTCTGGGGCTTGCAGATCTCCAGGGGGTCATAGTAGCGCTCCTTCTGGTGGGCGAACATGGCCTCAAACTGGGGGTCGCTGCCCTGGTGGAGGGCATGGGTGTAGGCGTGGATGTCAGTGCGGACCAGAGAGCCCTCAGGGGCCGTCTGCCGGAGGATGGACAGGGCGATGTTGGAGCAGTGGTCAGAGATACGCTCCAGATTGATGAGCAGGTCCTGGAACTGTGCCCCCTGCTCGATGGTGCACTCGCCCTCCTTGAGCCGCTCCACATGGCGGATCCGCAGGTCGTCCCGCAGCAGGTCTACCACCTCTTCCAGGGGCTCCACCTGAAGGGCCACATGGTAGGAGCGGTCCCGGTAACAGCTCAGGGTCAGGGAGATGGCCTCCTCCACGGCGGCGGCCATGGCGTGAATTTCTTGGTCGGCGGAGGGGGAGAAGGGGATGGACTTCTCGGCCAGTACATTGGCCGACTCGGACACGTTCACCGAGTAGTCTCCAATACGCTCAAAGTCGCTGATGGCGTGGAGCAGGCCGGTGATCAAAGTGCTCTCCTGGGTGGTCAGTGGCTGGTCGGAGAGCTTCATCAGGTAGTTATCCAGGGCCTCCTCCATCTTGTCCAGGGTCACTTCCCGTTCCTTGAGCTGCTCCAGAGCCTTGGTGTCGAAGTTGTCCAGCAGGCTGGTGGCCACCTGGTAGTTTTCCAGGGCCAGCTGGCCCATGCTGACCACGGTGTCGTGGGCGTGCTCCAAAGCCAGGCCGGGGGAGGCGAAGAAACGCTCATCCAGGGCGGAGAGCTCCTGCAGGTCGCTGTCGCCGGGGACCAGAGTTTCCACCACCCGCACCAGCAGCTTGCGGAAGGGCAGGAACAGGGCGGTACAGGTCAGGTTGAAAATGAGGTGGAAGTTGGCCACCGTCCCCATGTTCATCACGTCCTGCCAGAAGGGGAAGGAAAACAGGGCGTTGCCGATGTAGAGCACGGCCAGGAAGAACAGAGAGCCCACCACGTTGAAGATGAAGTGGATGAGGGCGGTCCGCTTGGCGTTTTTGTTGGCCCCGGCGGAGGAGAGCAGGGCGGTGAGGGTGGTGCCGATGTTCTGGCCCATGATGAGGGGGATGGCGGTGTTGAACCGCACTGCCCCGGTGGTGGACAGGGCCTGAAGGATGCCGGTGAAGGCGGTGGAGGACTGGAGAAGGGCGGTGATGGCGGCACCCACGGCCATGCCCAGCAGGGGGTTGGAGAAGGCGGTGAACAGGTCCTGGAGCCAGGGCTCGTTCTGCAGGGGGGCCACCGACTGGGTCATGGTGTTCATGCCGATGAAAAGCATGCCCATGCCCAACAGGACCTGGCCGATGTTTTTGCGCATACCGCCTTTGAGGAACATATAGAAGATAATGCCAGCCACTGCCATCAGCGGGCCCAACACCGAGGGCTGGAGCAGGGTGAGGATCAGGTTGTCCCCGCCCCCCTCAATGCTGCTCAGCCGGAGGATCTGGGCGGTGATGGTGGTGCCGATGTTGGCGCCCATGATGATGCCCACCGTCTGCTCCAGCTTCATGATACCGGCGTTGACGAAGCCCACGCACATGACGGTGGTGGTGGCAGAAGAGTGGATGATGGCGGTGACAAGGGCGCCCATCAGGATGCCCTTAAAAACATTGTCGGTGAGCTTTTCCAAAATGCTCTCCAGCCGGCCGCTGGACAGCTGGGCCAGGCCCTCGGTCATAGTGGACATGCCGTAGAGAAACAGGGCGATGGCTCCGGCCATGGAGATGATGAGTTGGGCGTTCATGGAGAACTCCTCCCATTTGGGCAGGGACGGGTCATTTCCTGCCATATATTCTAAAATTTAATATGTCAATAAAATTATTATATATCACATCTTCCCTGCCTGTAAATGGAAGAAGTGACAAAAATCCGCTGTCCAAGCCTTAAATCCGGGAGAGTGGGAAACTTTTTTGGCGAATTAATTTGAAATTTCCAATGAAAAAGGAACAAATTGCAACCGATAGCTGACAAAATGGAAAATGCCGGGCCGCAGGGACAGCGGGGGAGAGAAAAACCCCGGCGGGGGTCCGCCGGGGCTCTATTTTGCCGCTTACAGTGCCAATTCCAGAATGTCCAGCTCGCCGTCGGCCCCGGGAGCGGTGCCTACCCGGACAAGACCGGCGGAGCGATAGAGGGTCTGGGCGGGCAGATTGTCCGGGGCGCAGCGCAGCCGCAGGATCTTCCGGCCCATAGAGCGATAAGTGAAGATGGCCTGTCCCAATACCTGGATACCCAGGCCGTGGCGGCGGCATTGGGGGGCGACGTAGAGGAAGGAGACGTGACCGATGCCCTCGGTGGCCTCCCGGCCGGTGGCCAGATGGAGCAGGCCTACCACCTGGTCCTCGGACATGACCAGCTGGACAGCACGGCGGTCCAAAAACCACTGGTCCCGGGCCTCGGAGAGGAAGCCGGGGCCGTCGTAGCCCCGGAGGGAGCCATGGACCTCCCGCCAGGCCTCCTCCCGGGCCAGAGTGTAGAGGTCCCAGTCCTGATCGTCCTCCAGGGGCTTGAACCAGGCCGTCGCCTGGCGGCCGTGGCGACGCTGCCGGGTCATGGTGTCCAGCTCCGGGGGCAGGTGAGAAATATCGTTTTCAAAGACGATGGACAGCTTGCCCTGGTCCAGCTCATAGCAGGATACAGAGGTGTTCTGGGGGTGGCCCAACTCGGTGTTGTCGGCGGGATGAACGCCCCGCAGAGCGGCCTGGAAGCACTGGATGGCGGTGCCGTGGGAGAAGATGGCCACCGTCTGGTCCGGGTGGGCCCGGGCGATGCGCAGGATGGCCCGGCTCACCCGCTGGGCCACCTGGGCGAAGGTCTCGCCCCCGGCGGGGGCAAAGTCAGGGGAGCAGGTGACAAACTGGCGGAACTGCTCCCCATTGTGATAGACGAAATCTCCGAAGGTCCTGTCCTCGAATTCTCCCAGGTCGATCTCCCCCAGCTCGGGGTCGATGTTCAGGCTCAGGCCATGGGGTACTACCACCGCCTGGGCGGTCTGCTGGGTGCGGCGCAGGTCGCTGGCATAGGCGGCATCCACGGTGATGTAGCGAAAACGATCGCTGAGGGCGCCGATCTGCCGCTGCCCGTTGGCGGTCACACCGCTGTCATAGCGGCCGTGGACCCGCCGAAAGAGGTTGCCCTCGGCCTCGGCGTGGCGAATGAGATAAATGCGGGTCATAGTGCGCCCTCTTTCTTATTGATGTAAGTAGAGCGGGAGGTCATTGTCTGCGTATCATGCGAAGCTCGGTGACAGGCTTGCCCATGAGGTCGGTCTGCTCTGTGCCGTCGAAGGTAAAGCTGTGCTTTTCATAAAACCGGATGGCCCTCTCGTTGCCCTTCAGGACCCAAAGGGCCACCTGGGGGTAGTCCCGCAGGGCCGCCAGGGCGGCCTCCATCAGGGTGTGGCCCACACCTCCGCCATAGTATTCCCGCAGGGTGTAGATGGCCATGACCTCCCCCGTTTCGGGAAGGTCCTTCCAGCGGTAGGGACCATAGACCACAAAGCCAATGACCTGCTCACCCTCCTTGGCGATCAGAGTGTTGACGACATGATTGCGGGCGGCCTCAACAGACTGCTCCAGGCTGCGGCCATCCAGAAAGTCCTGGTCGATCAGGCCGGTATAGGCCTCCTGCCAGGCCTTCCAATGGACGTAGCCCTTGCCCTCGATCTCGGGACCAGTCTCCATGGGGTTGATGATAAAATCCACGGGAAATACCCGCCTTACCAGGGCTGAACGGCCCCTGTGAGGTCACTGACCTTCTCAATGCCGTGGGCGGTGCAGTAGTCCTCTAACTCGGCGAGGATGCGCACCGGGGCCATGGGGTCGGCAAAGGTGGCAGCCCCCACCGCCACGGCGGTGGCCCCGGCCAGGAGCATCTGGGCGGCGTCAGCGCCGGTGGAGATGCCTCCCATGCCCAGAATGGGTACCTGAACGGCGCTGGCCACCTCCCACACCATGCGGACGGCCACAGGGAGGATGGCAGGGCCGGAGAGACCGCCGGTGTTCATCTTCAGCACGGGGCGGTGGGTGTTCACATCAATGACCATGCCCCGGATGGTGTTGATCAGGCTGATGGCGTCGGCCCCGGCTCCCTCCACCGCCCGGGCGATCTCGGCGATGTCGGTGACATTGGGGGAGAGCTTCACCATGACGGGCACGGTGGCGTGGTGTTTGGCGATCTGGGTGACTTCGGCGGCCATCTCGGGCTTGGTGCCGTAGGTCAGGCCTCCCGCCTTCACATTGGGGCAGGAGATGTTGACCTCGATCATGTCCACCCCGGCGGCGGACAGCTTTTCGCACATCTCACCGTACTCCTCGGGGGTGTTGCCCGAGATGTTGGCGATGATGACGATGTTTTTCTTTTTCAGCTCGGGCAGCTCGTGGGCGATGAAGGCGTCCACCCCGGGGTTTTGCAGACCCACCGAGTTGAGCATCCCCAAGGGGGTCTCGGCGATGCGGGGGGCGGGGTTGCCCTGCCGGGGCAGGGGGGTGAGGCCCTTCACCGAAATGCCCCCCAGCCGGGCGATGTCAAAGAACTGGCCGTACTCCCGGCCAAAGCCAAAGGTACCCGAGGCCACAGTAATGGGGTTTTTCAGCTCCACGCCGGCCAAATTGACTCTCATATCAGCCATTCCAGTCCACCTCCAAGGCGTTGAATACAGGGCCGTCCTTGCACACGTGCTTCATGGTGCCGTCTGTCATGGGGGTGGCGCAGCCCAGACAGGCTCCCACGCCGCAGGCCATCCGCTCCTCCATGGACACCTGGCAGGGAAGACCGTATTGGGCGGCCAGGGCGGCTACCGCCTTCAGCATGGGCTTGGGGCCGCATGCCAGCACGGCCTTGTACTGCCAGTGCTTGAGCAGCTCCTCCATGGGGCCGGTGACAAAGCCCTTCATGCCCACGCTGCCGTCCTCGGTGGCGACGGCCACCGTGCCGCAGCAGGCCTGGAACTCCCGGTCCAGCAGCATGTGCGCCTCATCCCGGAAGCCCAGCACCACATCGCAGCGGTGGATGCCGGCATACTGGGCGCAGCCCAGCATGGGGGGCACGCCAATGCCGCCTCCCACCAGGAGGTAGCGGCCCTCGCTCTCTATCTGGAAGCCGTGGCCCAGCAGACCCAGCACATCCAGCTTGTCCCCAACCTCCCGCTGGGCCAGCCAGTCGGTGCCGGTGCCCCGAACCTCAAAGACAATGGTGAGGGT